>CAXNJN010000036.1:0-23403 GCA_964202605.1 Bacteroidia bacterium
TATTTTTGGGGAAATAATTTATCTTCGGTAGAAGAAATCATAGTTGATCCAGCAAATATTAAATCCAGCAGTGTGGAGACGCAGACTAGCAACGAATATAAGGAAGTAATCGCCCGATGTAAAGAATTGTTCCGTAAGAAAACCATCGACTATGGGACAGCTTGGAGAATCTTAAGGTTGCCTTCGCTCACGGATCAGATTTTCATTAAGGCCCAACGGGTACGATCCATCCAAGAAAAGGGGAATCAAAAAGTGAACGATCCCATCGTCGATGAGTTTGTGGGAATCATCAACTATTGCTTGATTGCCCTGATTCAGATTTCACTTGCGGATGACGAGCGCATGGAAATCCCTTTTGACGAATTAGAACCGCTTTACGATCACTGGACTAGCGATACCAAGGGTCTTCTTGAAAATAAGAACCATGACTATGGAGAGGCTTGGAGAGACATGCGTGTTAGTTCCATGACTGATATTGTACTGATGAAATTGTTTAGAGTCAAACAGATCGAAGACAACCAAGGAAATACCTTGGTTTCTGAAGGAATTGAAGCCAATTACCAAGACATGATCAACTATGCGGTCTTTTGTCTAATTAAACTAGGATACCATGAATAAGAACCTATTTTTCTGGATTCTTCGCCTATTGGTGGGGGGACTTTTTGTATTTTCTGGATTGATTAAAGTCAATGATCCGGTGGGTACTGCCATCAAGTTGGAAGAGTATTTTGACGTGTTTTCCAATGATATTGCTCCGTTTTTCTACCTACTGAAGCCTTATGCACTTCCACTAGCTGTATTTTTGGTGGTTTTTGAGGTGGTTTTGGGAATCATGCTTTTGGTAGGGGTGAGGCTAAAAGAGACGGTATGGGCCTTAGCTTCGATGATTCTATTTTTTACTTTCCTGACCTTTTACTCCGCTTATTTCAATAAGGTTACGGATTGCGGTTGCTTTGGTGATGCGATCAAATTGACGCCATGGGAATCCTTCTACAAAGACATCATTTTGTTGGTATTGATTTCTTTCCTGTTCTTCTTCAGCAAGGACCTTCCCAAGAATGCCCCTCGCTGGGCAAATTACACGGCTGGGCTAAGTTTGTTTCTCTCCTTAGGTTTGGCAGTATATGCGATTCAAAACTTGCCATTTATCGATTTCAGAGCCTATAAGATTGGAGTCAATATCCCTGTCAACATGCAGCCTTCCGCACCCATGGTGTACACCTATGTGATGAAAAAGGGAGGGGAGCTAGTGTACCTGGATCAGTACCCTACGGACGAAAGCTATGAGTTTGTGGAAATGACACTCAACAATCCAGAGGCCTTGCCTAAAATTTCTGATTTTGCCGCTTGGAATACGGAAGGAGACCAATCGGAATTTTTATTCCAAGGTAACAAGGTGATTTTGCTCAGCAGCAATTTGACAAAAATGAGTTCTTCCAATTTGGACCAACTTACAGAGCTATTTTCTTCCCTACAAAAAGCGCCTGTTGACCTCATTTTTATGGCTGCAGCAACACAGGAAGAGATTGATGCATTGATTAAAAAAATGGGATGGCAGGTGCAAGGGCTTCAGGCGGATGCCACTGTTGTAAAAACCATCATGCGGGCCAATCCAGGACTTATGCTGTTGAAAGATGGGGTAGTGGTCCAAAAATACCACCACAACAATACCCCAGAGGCTTTAGAAATCCTTGAACTATATTGATGAGTCAGCTCAAAGTTGTTTTGGTAGGCCTTCCAGGCTCGGGAAAAAGCACTTTTGGCAGGCAGTTGGCAAAGGAGCTGTCCTTTCCTTTTTTGGATCTTGACAAACTGATCGAGGAACGCTATCAATTGAAAATAGCAGAAATTTTTTCACTCCATGGCGAAGGTAAATTTAGAGAATGGGAGACTTTAGTTCTTGAAGAAACTTTGAATCAAGATCGTGCATTTGTTTTGGCATCAGGCGGTGGTACACCCTGTTTCAATGACAATATGGAGCTGATCAATTCCCAAGGTGTTTCGGTTTATCTGGATGTTCCACTGGCAGCAATTACCCGTCGCTTGCAATCTTCCACTGCCGAGCAAAGACCTTTATTTCATAGTTTAGACCAGGGAGAGATTACTTTGAAGCTTAAATCTTTAGTAGTGACTCGAGAATATTTCTACAATCAGGCAAAAATAAAGCTCAGCGGTGAAGATTTTTCCGCTGAGCTTTTATTGGTTGAATTGATTTCGAGGCTTAAAAGTTAAATCCAACCGTAACTACCGCTGAGGTAATTGAATTTTTTATTTCCGTTAGGGGACCATAGTTCAGCCCATTCTTATCTAGCACTTTATAGCTTCGGTAGAGGCTGTTGAACTTCTGGTTTACCAAAGAAAAATCTAGTTTAAAAGATTTGAATTGGGCACCAATTCCTCCAGAAAGTTGCTGAGTGCTCTGATCTACCGCTGAACTAGTTGAATAGGGGTCACCCATATGGGCATAACCGGCACGAATTCTCCATTTTTCAATTTTAGCTTCTCCACCTAGTCTATAATTAATCGTGCTGGTGTACAAATCTTGGATGACTTGGTTGTCGGGTTCTTCATTGAAATCTGTAGAATTGATTCTAGCTACACTGTAATCCACCCAATCCACATCTGCGGATAGAAATCCATATTTACCCAAAAAGATTGTGGCTCCACCTCCTATTTTAAATGGAGTTCTGAGTCCGTAATTGCTCAGAAAGACGTCTGAAACCGCATTTTCTGAACCTAAGGTCTTATTTTCTTGCGCGAAAAAATAGTTTGCATAGGTTGCAGACAAGCTTGCATCATATTCTTCGTTTAAAGCAAACCAAGTAGGTGTTTGAAGTACGAACCCCAGATTTACGTAATCGATAGGTTTGTATATCACACCTAAATTAAGGTTCACTCCCGTACCATTGATATACAAGTTTTCTAGCAAGGAGGAATTGATTAGAGGCTCATTTGCAAACTCTTCATTGTATTTTTTGATGGAGGAGAATTCGAGGGAACGTATTCCTAAACTACCTCCAATGAAAAGTTTGTGATTAAAATTAGCACCGTAGCCAAAATTAATTTGACTTGCACTTCCTTTCTGGGTAATATTTTCGTCTTGAAATGGTACACCCAACACGAAGGAATCGTAAGATTTGGGATTGGTAATTGGTTTGCCATTGGCATCTACCGCAATCGGGTTGATTAGGTAGGTCTGGTAGGCGAGGCCAGTTAGCCCTCTCCTTTCAATATCGCTTTCTGCAATCCCAGAAGCATCCTTTAAATAAAAGTCAATGATTGAGCTTTCTCCTAATTTATCGGAATAGTATCCAAACTTATTCGAAAAATTGGCAATCCGTTGAATGCTAAATCCCCAGGCTCCGCCTTTGAAAGCACCTTTCTCTAAGGGACCCTTGGGATTGGCACTAACAAAACTCAAGTTGGGAAGAGAGAAATCAGAAGTAGAGTAGGATTTGGTTTGACCTAAGTAGGTGGCATCTGCTGACCATAGGTCATACCCCAAACTTATACTTGCCTCAGAGTTTCTAAAAAAGCCAAGACCGGCTGGATTACCAGAAAGGTTAGAAACATCTCCACCAAGAGACCACTGTGTACCGCCCACGCCTATAATCCTGGCAGAGCCAGCAGGGGTGGACTTGCTAAATCGATACGCATCTTCGAAGTAGCCGCTTTGAGCGACTACAGTGCCTGAAGTCAAAAGAATTAGGCATAGAAAGGAAGCTAGTAACCTCATGTGTTATAGGGTAAGTTGAAGTTGTAACGAAGTTTTTAGGATTTTCGGATAATTTCCGCAAAAAAAAAGGGGAATTAATTCCCCCTTCCTCTGGATCCTCCTGAGCTTGAGCTGCTTGAGGATCCGCTTGAACTTCTACTTGGAGCACTAGAGCTAGTGCTAGAACTAGATCTGCTTGGTGCACTGAAGTTAGATGAGTTTGAGCTCGACCTACTCGGTGCGCTTCCAGAATTGTAGCCATTTGACTCGCTTCGACCATAAGAGGACGAACGTGTTGCTCCATTACTTGATCCAGTGGACCTATTGTAGGAAGGACTACTATTTGTTGAACGTGTAGCTCCAGTATTGTAAGAATCTGAATATGGATTGCTGTTGTATCCTCTACCGGTACTGCTTGGCGCCGAAGATGGTCGCGCAGACTGTGCCGAATTCCGAGAAGGTGCTACAGTACTTCTGCTAGAAGCTGCTGAGTTGACATTTCTTGTGTCACTTTCTACACGACTTCTTCCAGAAGAATAGTAATCGTTTTGTGAGGCACTGAAGTCACGAGTTGCAGAACGATTCGATTCAGTTGAAACCAATCTTCTTGGAGATGCACCTGCAGAGTTGGCTACATTTTCTCTAGCTTGTGCTCTAGCGGTATTTGGAGTTCCGGTAGATTGTGCTGCACTGCCAGCACCGCTGCTCATGGAAGAACCACGGCTAGGTCTTGCACCATACACCACATTTCGTCCACCATTTTCACTACCTGGAAGGATAATGATTGGTCCATTGACAATGATCGGTCTACCCCAAGAGGAACCCCAAGAGTTTCCACCCCAGAAAGGATCGTAGAATCCTCCACCCCATCCCATGTAGGGATTAAAAGGAGAGAACATGGGTCTGCCCCAACCCATGCCCATGTTGAAGCCTAGATTGAAGCCCGGTCTCATTCCCCAACCCGGATTGAAAAAGGGATCATACATACCCATTCCGAAAGGACTCATTCCCAACATGCCCATACCAAAAGGACTCATTCCCATTCCAAAGGGACTGTATCCAAAATTAAAGGCAGAGTTGCCCCATCCTGAATTTCCCCATCCTGAATTAAAGTTTGATACCCGAAAGGTATTGTAGATATCAATATCGGGAGTGGAAGTGCTAGTAGTAGCCGATTGATTTTCTTCAAAGTAGACCACGTCTTCGCCGGAAGAAGTATTCAGCTGTCCATATCGAGAAAGGTATTCTGGATTGACATTTTTGGAGCTGAAATTCTCCTGTGGAACTACGGTTGAACTGGCAAGATTTTGAAATGTTGCCGGCTGGTTATTTGCTACCGCATTTTCAGTTGCTTTTTTCACATCCGCAGACATGAAATACAAGTTGTCTTCAAAGGAGTTAACTGCCATTTTGTTTGAGGTGCAGGAAACCAACACAGAAGTGCACAGTAGTGCAGAGGCGGAGATAAAGGCTATTTTCTTCATGGGTGAAGTAGTTTATGCTCGGTTATACGGAATGACCAAGTAGAGGTTGTACTTTTTGGGTTATATTTGCACTTCCTATTGATCAAAATAAACACATTTCTCCTTATACAACAAGTAAATGAGTAAAGGACTTCCAAAACGCAGTGAAGATTATTCACTCTGGTACAATGAACTTGTAAAAAGAGCCGATTTGGCTGAGAATTCGCCAGTTAGAGGGTGCATGGTCATTAAGCCTTATGGGTATTCCATTTGGGAAAAAATGCAGGCCGAATTGGACCGAATGTTCAAGGAAACAGGCCACTCCAACGCATATTTTCCATTATTTATACCCAAATCATTTTTAAGTAAAGAGGCAAGCCATGTGGAAGGATTTGCCAAAGAATGCGCTGTGGTCACCCACTACCGCTTAAAAAATGCTGAAGATGGCTCTGGAGTAATTGTGGATCCAGAAGCAAAATTGGAGGAAGAACTTATTGTACGTCCTACCTCAGAAACCGTCATTTGGAGTACTTATAAAAATTGGATTCAATCCTACCGAGACTTGCCCCTCTTGGTCAACCAATGGGCCAACGTAGTGCGCTGGGAGATGCGTACTCGTTTGTTTTTGAGAACTACAGAGTTTTTGTGGCAAGAAGGGCACACTGCCCATGCTACTTCTGAAGAAGCCATGTCTGAAACCGTGCAAATGATGAATATCTATGCTCAGTTTGCGGAAGAGTTTATGGCGCTCCCTGTTGTGAAGGGTAAAAAAACCGACAGCGAACGATTTGCAGGCGCAGATGAAACCTTGTGTATCGAAGCCTTGATGCAAGATGGAAAAGCGCTTCAAGCAGGCACATCCCACTTTTTAGGACAAAATTTTGCCAAAGCTTTTGACGTTAAATTTGCAACCAAAGAAGGTGGTTTGGAATATGTATGGGGAACTTCTTGGGGAGTGAGTACGCGTTTGATGGGTGCCTTGATTATGGCGCATTCGGATGATAACGGCTTGGTCTTGCCTCCCAAACTTGCCCCCTTTCAAGTGGTCATTGTACCGATTTATAGAGGAGAGGAAGAATTAGCTTTGATTTCGGTGAAAGTGAAAGAGATCATTGCTGAGCTTCGGAAAGCAGGTATTAGTGTCAAATACGATGATCGAGATACACAGAAGCCTGGTTGGAAGTTTGCAGAGTACGAATTGAAGGGAGTGCCTGTTCGGATCGCACTGGGTCCTCGGGATTTAGAAAATAAGACCTTAGAAATTGCCAGGAGAGATAACTTGACTAAGGAATCTTTCCAATGGGAGGAGATGCCAATTGCTCAAAAAATTGGAGTACTTTTGGACGAAATCCAGGAGGGAATTTATCAAAAGGCCTTTGATTTTAGAAAAGAAAATACGACCGAAGTGAATAGCTGGGAGGAATTTAAGCAGGTTTTGGAGCAAAAAGCAGGATTTTTGTCAGCGCATTGGGATGGAACCGCCGAGACTGAGGAGAAGATTAAGGAACTGACTAAAGCCACCATTCGATGCATTCCTTTGGATCAAGTATCCGAGCAAGGGGTTTGCGTGTATAGTGGAAAGCCCTCCTCTGGAAGGGTACTTTTTGCCAAGGCCTATTAATTTTGTAGCCTTTGAAAAACCCGAAATTTCGGGTTTTTTCTTTTTATGTAAGAATTCGTAAGAATCTAGTAAATTAGAGGTTGTTCAACTCCTGTACAATGGAAATTTTAGTATTAAGTGCACTGCTGCTCATTGGCTTAATTTTGCTTTTGGTTGAAATTATTTTCATTCCCGGAACAACCGTTATAGGAATTTTTGGATTTCTGGTAAGTGGGGCGGGACTTGTATTTGCATTTTTAAATTTTGAGTATTCCATGGCCTTATGGATCACTGGCGCCGCACTAGTTATCAATTTTGGAGCCGTTTGGTATGGGTTTAGCTCAGGAGTGTGGAAAAAATTTTCCTTAAAGTCCACTCAGGCCGGTGGGGCCTTTGATGGCAGAACCGATGGGCTAGAAGTAGGAATGAAGGGAATGGCTGTTTCCGACATCAAACCCTATGGAAAAGCGTCCTTTAATGAGCTTTGGGTTGAAGTGAAGTCGGAGTCTGGGTTTATTGAGGTGAATAGCCCAGTTACGATCATTAAAATTGAAAACAATAAAATCAGTGTAAACTAAAAAAAATATGTTTGAAGACAGTTCATTATTCGTTTTGATTGCTGCCTTTGCTGGCATCGCTCTCCTATTTATTTTCTTGTATTTTGTTCCAGTAAACCTTTGGATTACGGCTCAATTTTCGAATGTCCGCGTTGGAATTGGGGAGTTGATTGGAATGCGAATTCGGAAGGTGCCGCCAAGTTTGATTGTCAATGCGATGATTACAGCTACCAAAGCGGGGTTGCAATTGACTACCAATGACTTGGAAACCCACTATTTGGCTGGAGGAAATGTTCCCACCGTCATTCGAGCGTTGATTTCTGCGGATAAGGCCAATATTATCTTAAGTTTTAAGCAGGCCACAGCAATTGACTTGGCAGGCAGAGATGTATTTGAGGCAGTTCAAATATCAGTGAACCCAAAGGTGATCAATACTCCAAATGTGGCTGCGGTAGCAGCAGATGGGATTCAATTGGTGGCAAAAGCCCGGGTCACCGTTCGTGCAAACATTGCGCAGCTAGTAGGTGGCGCGGGTGAAGAAACCATTTTGGCTCGAGTAGGAGAAGGAATTGTTACTTCTATTGGTTCTTCTGTAGACCATAAGTCTGTGTTGGCGAATCCTGACAAAATATCTAAGCTGGTCTTATCCAGAGGTCTTGATGCAGGAACAGCCTTTGAAATCCTCTCCATTGACATCGCAGACATCGATGTAGGGGCCAACATTGGAGCTAAACTTCAAATAGATCAAGCGTCTGCCGACTTGAAGGTGGCCGAGGCTAGAGCAGAGGAGCGCAGAGCCATGGCAGTAGCCTTAGAGCAGGAAATGAAAGCTAGGAATGTGGAGATGCGAGCCAAGGTGATTGAGGCTGAAGCAGAGATACCAAAGGCAATCGCTGAGGCATTCCGTTCTGGTCAGCTTGGAGTGATGGATTACTACAAAATGGAAAACGTGAAGTCTGACACGGCTATGCGTGATTCCATCGCCAAATCAGGGAAGGATTCGAAAGATTCAGGAACTTCGTAATCCTAATCAGCAAAAATAAAAGGGAGTTTTAAGCTCCCTTTTTTCTTTTCACTTGGGGAGCTTTTGCTGGACTTGTTTCCGGATTTTCGACCACTTCAGCTGGTAGGCTTTTTGCGAATACTTTTTGTTCGCTCCAATCAATTGCTATTTGTGTGTATTGAAGCGGCAAAAACACAGCTCCACTTGCTCTCATAATCCCAGAAAGTCCTTCCTTAGAAACAATGAAAAAATCTTTATTTTCTACTTGAATCTGATCAAAAGTAACTGGAAGAATGGGTTTGCCTAAAGAATTTAGGAGCCCAGATTTAGTGTTGCTTGTTACCAAGTAATACCCCTCATTTAATCGTACTATTTTATCCAATCCTTCTGGATAAGCGAGTTCGCCATTTGGCAGAATTAGATACTGTTTGTTTGCAGATTCGGCAATGGCTACTCCTCCAATGAAACTGTTTATTTTATCCCATTTCGCCTCAGCGACCATTTTCCCATCGGTATTAATAGTGCCCCAGGTGGTAGCATTCCTATAGCTGCTGAATTTCTCAGAGAAAGTCCCAACTTCCAAGAAACTAGGTAGAATGATCCATTTCCCTGTGGCATCCAAGTAGCCGTATTTGCCATTTTTGAGTGCAGGAAAAAGTCCATCAGTACCTAAGCCAATCCATTCTGCATCTGAGTTGGGAGTCACTAACCAACCATTTTTTCCGAGTAGGCCTAATTTGTTTTCTCTGAATTTAATGTTGAATGCATCAGACCCAATCATTTTTACAGATTCCATTCCTACCGCATCCAGCAAGATTCCTTCTTCCTCTAGGACCCGTCTCAATTTACCGTGGATGTATTCAAGCAAAAGATCGCCTTCTTTGGTGATTTTGTGGTAGGAGTTGTAGCGTACTTGAGCTCTCTCTTCATATCCACGAATCAAAAGGTATTGGTTTTCATCAAAGCCATAATAATTATCTCCGCGGGTGTACTCCAATTGGTCTAGCACAGGATTCAGGACATAATCTCCGAATTGATTGATCAAACCGTAGCCTGAGGCTTCTTTTGCCAACAGAAAATTACTTTGGTTTTCAATTAGCGATTCATAGGCTTTTTCAGGGTTTGAAGATAGGGGTAGAAAAAACTGGCCTTGATTTTTTAGGATCACCTGACCATTACGTGTGAGCTTGGCATCTTCAGCTGTTCCTAACCATTTAACTTTCCCCGTAGACTTTTCAAATACCCAATACTCGTTTCCTTTTCTGGCCAATAGGCGATTGGTGTAGGTAATGATTTCCTCGTATTCTAAGGGTAGGGCAATTTGACCATATTCATGGAAGGCTCCAATTCCTTTGGGTCCTTTGACTAAAATCCAGGGCTTGAGGTATTGAACTACTTCGTGACCTTGAAGGTCTACTACAGGTCTTAAATCTGGGGACAGTAGAAATAATCCGCTTGTATTTTTTCCAACACTTACGGATTCACCAAGTAAGTCGATATCCTGAAAGTCCGCACGGGTCTGAAGGCTTCCACTAAAGTCGTAGACTTCCCAAGTTTGTCCTAGGCTAGGACTCGCCAAGATTAGAAAACTTGCTAAAACTGGGTAAAACAGATTTCTCATGACATTTAACGAGTAGGATAGTGAAATTATGGATTTCTACCTTAGGATATCATCCGTAGAAATTATTCTTTCTCATCTTTTAACTTTTCTAAGTCAAAAAGATCTGTAATCAGCTCAATCATTTCTGCTGCCTCATCTCGCTGGCAGGCAGCTCTCAATTGAACAACGGGTACCTTCAGTATTTTTTGCATCATACTTTTGGTGACCTTATCAATCAACAAATATTCTTTTTCATCCGCATTTTTTAAAAACCTACTCATTTCTTCTTGCCGAATTTGCTCCAAGGCCTGCTTTAGTTTTTGGATGGTAGGGGATACTACCATTTCTTTTTGCCAAGCACCAAACTCCTCGATACTTTCTTCGAGAATAGCTTCAACTGAAGGGATGGATTCCAATCGATTTTCTAGAGCTGCTGTAGCTTTGCTTTGGATATTATCCACATTGTAAAGAACTACCCCTGGAAGTTCTTCGACGGAAGTTTCAATACTTCGAGGTACAGAAAGGTCAATCAGGACCTTGAAGCTAGGGATATTGACCCCCTCAATCAATTGTTTGGTAAGGAAAGGTTCGGGCATGCGAACCGAACAAACCACTACATCTGCTTCTTCAATGGCTGTTAGGCAGGATTCAAATGGGATGATTTCAAAACCAAGTGGGACTCCAATTTCTTCTGCTTTGGCAAGTGTTCGATTGGTGATTTTTAGTTGGGCAGTGGGCAGATGCACCATGTTTCTAGCAACATCCTCTCCAATCTCTCCAACACCAATAAGCAAAATCCGAGGCTGAAAAATATTTTGAGTAAGGCTTTCTATCAACTCAATGGTAGCATAAGAAAGGGAGGCAGCACCGTCTCTAAATGCAGTTTCTTGAACCACCCGCTTGTTGGTAAAAAAAATAGTATGCATCAATCGATGTAAAAAGGGGCCTGCAAGCTCAAGGTCAGCCGCAGTTTGGTAGGATCTCTTTACTTGATTTAAGATTTGAATATCTCCGACCACTTGAGCTTCTAAACCCATCGACACACGAAATAAATGTGTCACTGCTTCTTGCTCTTCGTTTAAGACTAGAAAATAATCAAAATAGTTAATTGCATTGGCCAAGCCTCGTTCGATCCCGATTAACTTGATCAGCTCAATGCTGAGGTCCGATTCATGGCTGTAATAGACTTCAGTTCTGTTGCAAGTGGATAGCACTAATGCGTCTGCGACACTAAAGAATTCTTTTAGTTTGAGCAGCAGACGTTCAATAGCCAATTCATCCAAAGAAATTAACTCCCGGATGTGAACGGGGGCACTTTTATGGGATAAACTGATGACTCTAAATTTGGTCTGCATTTGATCGATCTAAGGCTGCAAATTTAACAGTTGATGACCCCTCAAAAGTTTCTTTCTAACAAGACTTCTCTAATTTAAAATCAATCTAAATAATAATTTCATTTCGTGAGCCGGTAGCAGATTTGGTTTGAAGGGGTAGAACCTGTAACTTCAACTCAGATACTTTTTCAACTTCATTCCATGTGGCAGCGGGTAATTTTTTGGAGTAAGACTCATCTCGGATTTTCAGCAAAAGAATCTCGAGGATTTTTGCTATTGATTCCATTTTTAATGGCATTAGTGGCCGCTTCCCAGGTGCTTGCTTGGGCAAAAAATCAAAAGGCCTCTACAATATACCTGCAATACCTTCGTGAAGTGGATAGTTTGGAACAGGCTGGGTTTCAACTTTCGGTTTCCCCATTGCCGACCTTCAATGTGCAGGATACGATCACTCGTTCTTATTCAACCAAAGTTTCTGAGCGGATTCAACGCTTGCCTTTTTCCGAAACGGATTCCGTGCTTTTGCAAATTGTGCCTGGTATCGGCGCGTTGACTGCCGGAAGGATCATTAAGCACCGGGAGAAGTTAGGTGGGTTTATTCAAATCGCACAGCTAAATGAAGTTTATGGGCTCAAGCCTGAGGTCATTCCCCTGATTTGGGAATATTTTGATTTTGACGCTGCACCCATTCGCAAGCTATCCATCAATCGTTCCACAGTTGAAGAACTGGCTTCCCATCCATACATCAGTTACCAAGAAGCCAAGGTGATTGTAGCTTACCGTTTGCAGCATGGAGGATATCAAGCAGCTACCGATCTACTGGGAATTAAGATTTTTAAATCGGATTGGGTCGAAAAAATTGTTCCTTACCTAAGTTTTGAACCAATTGAAAAAAGGTAGTGGAGGATTGGCTAGAGTTTAAGGTGGAAAAGGGTTATTTTGTGTCCTAGCCAATTGTTTTACCTGTGATCACGCTACCTGAACTGAATTTGCCAGCGATTGCCCCTCAACTAACCAGAGAAGGGGAGAAGGTTTTCGTTTTTGATGTGTTGCGCAAAAAAAATATTTTGTTGACTCCTGAGGAATGGGTACGCCAGCATTGGATACATTTTCTAATTACTAGTAAGGGATTTCCCAAGGGTTTGCTTACCAGTGAGAGAGGCTTGACTTACAATGGTCTGCAAAAGAGGACTGATTTATTGGTGTTTGATCGACAGGGTCTTCCTTACTTTTTGATTGAGTGCAAATCCCCTGAGATCGAGATCAATCAAAAAGTGCTTTCTCAGGCAATAGCATACAACCAAACCTTGAAGTGTCCATTTATCGCGTTGAGTAATGGGGAAAAGCATGTTTTTATGGGCTATGTCGAAGATGAGGGCAAATTTGCCCAACAACTGACCTTGCCTCCAGTACCCTAACATGAAATAAATAGTATTTAAAAAAGACGGATTATTCGAACTTGAAGGCAAGAAAATTAGCATTAAAGCTAAGAAAGGATTGGTCCGACTTTCAGATTTTTACGCTTATACAGAACTTCAATCGTTCAATTTGAGTTAGTTGATTAAATTTGCTTTCATGACTCCATTTAGACTTTCCTTTTTGTTGTGCTTCCTGATCCTGGGATTGCAATACGCGGTTGGTCAGTCTTTGCCTTACCAAACCCTCTTAAAGGGCTTGTATGATTCCAGTTTTCCAGTGGTCAAACCTGAGCAAATCACCGAATTGACGAAATATCAGGTACTGGATGCTCGAGAAAAAGTGGAGTTTCAAGTCAGTCATTTGCAAACGGCCAAATGGGTTGGACACGAGAACTTCTCGTTGAAGTCAGTTGCTGAACTGGATAAAAACAAACCTGTACTTATTTATTGCACCGTTGGCGCACGCTCGGAGGAAATTGGAAAAACACTTCAAAAAGCTGGATTTAAAAAAGTATACAACCTCTACGGTGGCATCCTTCACTGGGTCAATGAAGGTCGTCCTGTTTTCGCAAACGGGAAGCCTACACTCCAAGTACATACCTATTCCAAGCCCTGGAGTATTTGGCTCACCAAAGGCGAAAAAGTATACTGAAGTCGTCTAATTCCACATCACCTCACCTTCAAAATCAGTAGTTGACGTTCTATGAATTCTAATTCTCGATTTTCATTCTTATTAATTCTATTGATCCTGTTTTCATGCCAAAGTCCTGTGGTGGGTATGGCTGGAAGTACACCGCCTAGTCACCAGCTTTGGAATGAGTTGCTCAAATCCAATGTGAAACCTGACGGGCAAGTGGATTACAAAGGGTTTATCCGAGAAAAACCGAAATTGGAAAAGTACCTCAAACTTCTTTCAGAGAATGCTCCTGACCGCAAAACCTGGTCAAAAAATGAGCAGCTAGCCTATTGGATTAATGTATACAATGCCTTTACGGTAAAGCTTATTGTAGATTTTTATCCCACCAAAAGCATACGAGATTTAGGCCCAAGGATTAAAATTCCGCTCATCAAGGACGTTTGGCACTACAAGTTTTTTAAAATTGCAGGGGTAGAAATGAGTTTAGATGAGGTGGAGCACAGCATCTTGAGAAAGGAATTTGAGGAGCCAAGGATTCATTTTGCGATTAACTGTGCTTCGGTATCTTGTCCGCCGCTATTGAATGAAGCATTTGTGGTTGCCAACCTAGAGAATCAATTGACGCGGGTGGCAACTACCTTTATCAATGATCCTACTCGAAATAAAATTTCCAGTCAATCGGCCCAGCTTTCTCCCATTTTTTCTTGGTTTAAAGGCGATTTTACTAAAAAAGGTACGCTTATCGAATTTTTGAACCGCTATGCTAAAGTGAAGTTATCGCCCAATGCACGCGTCACATTTATGGAATACAATTGGAATTTAAACGAGTAAGCTTAATTTTTGGGTAAGTTTAGGTTCAAATTTAGCGCATGGGTTCTCGTCACTTTGTGATTATTGGAAATGGCATTTCGGGCATCACGTTCGCAAGACACCTGCGAAAAGGGGATGACCAAGCGCGGATCACTGTTATTTCTGGAGAATCCCCCTACTTTTTCTCGCGCACTGCACTCATGTATGTGTACATGGGGCAGATGAAGTGGGAGCATACGCAGCCCTATGAACCACATTTTTGGAAGAAAAACCGCATCGAACTTCTGCACGCTTGGGTAATAACTTTAGACTTTGAAACCAAAACCTTGGGTTTTGCCTCTGGGGAAACCTTAACCTATGATGTTTTGATCTTGGCTACGGGTTCCAAACCAGCTTTTTTTGGTTGGCCAGGACAGGATCTGAGGGGAGTTCAAGGGCTGTATACCAAGCAGGACTTGGAAACCATGGAAGCCACGACCAGTAAACCCATTCAGCGGGCAGTGATTGTAGGTGGTGGATTGATTGGAATTGAAATGGCAGAAATGCTGACCTACAAGAAAATCCCGGTTACTTTCTTGGTTCGCGAAAGCCGATTTTGGGAACAAGTACTTCCCGAGGAAGAAGCAGTACTTGTTCAAAAACATATCTCAGCACATTCCATTGATTTGCGACTTCAAACGGAATTGAAGGAAATCTTAGCCGACGAACAGGGAAAAGTTCGTGCAGTGGTTACTACGACTGGGGAGGAAATCTCCTGCGAATTTGTAGGAATAACCACTGGAGTGACTCCAAATGTGGGTTTTCTGACAAATACCCCTTTGGCAATTGGGAAAGGAGTGAAAGTCAATGGGTATTTTGAAAGTTCGATGCCTGACGTGTATGCTATCGGAGATTGTGCAGAGTTTGAACAGCCTCCTGGACCAGGAAGACGCACACTGGAACAGGTTTGGTATACGGGAAGAATGCATGGGGAGACCTTGGCATATAATTTTTGCAACAAACCGGTTTCTTATCAACCTGGGGTTTGGTTTAATTCTGCCAAGTTCTTTGCGATTGAGTACCAAACCTATGGGATAGTTCGTCCTGAGCCTGTAGCTGCGACCTCTTGTTTCTATTGGGAGCACCGATTGGGGAAGGTTTCTTTTCGTATGGAATTGGATGAAGCGGGAAAAATTGTCGGTGTGATCAACTTAGGGTTTCGACTACGGCATGAATTTTTTGATCGGGCAATTCGAGAAAAATGGTCTGGGCAGCAGGTGATTCAAAGGCTAGAAGAGGGTGTTTTTGACCCTGAATTCTATGCCCCCTACCATCTTGAGATTCAACAGGCATTCCAAAACCAATTCGGTTTAAAAATTTCTACCTCGAAACGGTCTTTTTTACAGAAAATTTTTGGAGCAAGGCTATGAGAAAAATCGAAGTAATCGGCCTAATCTTATTTTTAGTGGGGATGTCTGTCTTCACTACCCTGCCATTTTCAAGTCAGTATCGCCTAAGTGAGGAGCAGCTTCGGACAGCAGTCAAGGATATTCACCGGGATCAACTCGCGGAACTGATGCAGCCCATGTATGGACAGACCTACTCTTCGACTCACGCCTTTTTAACTGCCTATTCCTCCTTTTTTCAGCCCTACAACGCGGAACTAAAAGCGAAGGAAGCATGGGACCAGGTGATCTGGGATGATTATGGGTTTGCGTTGGCCAAAGCAGCGATGAATGGCCCGAGTAAAACGAACCCTTGGGCTAGTTTGGGCTTGTCCATAGGCCTTATTGTTTTGGGCGGGATCTTGTATAACCTTGGTGGAAATAGTACTTCGCATGACAGCCTCACGCATACAGGGGTTTTTCATTCCTCTTTGAAAAATAAAGGGTTGCTGGGTCTTTTGACTGGCAGCTATTTGATTCTGTTTTATGTGGTCTTGTATTGGTTTCCGGCATACCTAGCCCCATTGGTATGGATGGTGGAGTCCATTTCCCAATTCCTCTCTGGAGGTCCAGCTAGCCAGTGGTTTTTGTATGGGCTGGTGTATACGCTTGCAATTGGGGTGATGGGAGTTCGGATGTTGCTGAAATATCGAGGCAACCGCTACCAGCAACTTCGAACCGCGTCCTTGATATTTTTTCAAACCGCCTTTGCTTTTATTATTCCAGAAGTGCTTGTATTGTTGAATAAGCCCTATTTTGATTTTAAGAATATTTGGCCTTTAGATTATGACTTTTTCTACGATTACCAGCTAGATACCTTTATTTCTAGCGGTGGATTGGGGCTGTTTATGTTGATTTGGGGGATCCTGTTAATCGTGATAGGCGTACCTGTGTTTACCTATTTCTATGGCAAGCGCTGGTATTGTTCTTGGGTATGTGGTTGTGGAGGATTGGCCGAAACAGTTGGCGATGAATTTAGACACCTGTCCGACAAGTCTCTCAAAGCTTGGCAATGGGAGCGATGGATGATCCATGGAGTGTTGGCCTTGGCGGTGGTCATGACCACACTTACTCTTGTCAACTATTTTACCTCCTTCAGTCTTTTGGGACAGGTCACGAATCAATTGCATTCCATTTACGGATTTGCGATAGGATCTGCATTTGCGGGCGTGGTAGGAACTGGATTTTACCCACTGATGGGCAATCGAGTTTGGTGTCGTTTTGGGTGTCCACTGGCTGCTTATTTGGGATTGGTACAGCGGTTTAAATCTCGATTTAGAATCACGACCAATGGGGGACAGTGCATCTCTTGTGGAAATTGCTCGACGCATTGCGAAATGGGAATTGATGTCAGAGCGTATGCACAGCAAGGCCAAAATATTGTACGGTCTTCCTGCGTAGGTTGTGGGGTATGTGCGTCAGTATGTCCTCGTGGGGTACTGAAGTTAGAAAATGGTCCAGAAGAGGGACGAATTCACGAGTTTCCGATTTTGATTGGCAATGATTCCATCAAACTGAGATCGTAAATGAGTATTCTTTACATTGCTGCAGGGCTTTATTTTCTGGGGATGGTTTTTATTTTCCTGTATAGTCTGGCGCAAGGCCATTTATTGTTCCATTTTTTTAAGTTCAAAAAGGACCCCAATCAAGCTCCTACACAAGCGCCTAATCCTTGGCCTAAGGTCACCGTACAGCTTCCGATCTACAACGAGCGGTACGTGGTGGAGCGGTTGATTGATGCAGTTGCCAAACTCAATTACCCGAGCGAATTGCTTCAAATCCAGATTCTGGATGATAGTACAGATGAAACCGGGGCTTTGATTCAAGCAAAGGTATTGGCCTACCCAAAGTTGAATTTTGAATACCTCCACCGCAGCAACCGAAGCGGGTTTAAGGCGGGAGCATTGAAAGAAGCCTTGCCTTCTGCTCAAGGGGAGTTTGTGGCCATCTTTGATGCGGATTTTGTGCCGGATTCTGATTTTTTAATTAAAATCTTGCCCTATTTTTCATCCCCTCAGGTGGGGATGGTTCAGAGTCGCTGGACACATCTCAATCAAAACTACTCCTTACTCACGCAGCTGCAGGCCTTTGCTTTGGATGCCCATTTCTTAATCGAGCAGCAGGGAAGAAATCAGCAGGGGGCCTTTATTAATTTCAATGGTACAGCTGGGATTTGGAGAAAAAGTTGCATTCTGGATGCAGGCAACTGGCAGGACGATACCTTGACTGAGGATTTGGATCTGAGTTACCGCGCTCAGAGAAAAGGTTGGAAGTTTGTATACCGTCCTGAAATCGAATCCCCTGCCGAACTTCCACCCATTCTCTCCGCGATCAAGTCCCAGCAATTCCGTTGGACCAAGGGTGGGGCCGAATGTGCGGTCAAGCATGCTGGCAAGGTGTTTCAAGAGGATCATCCTTGGCAGATCAAATTTCATGCTTTTGCCCACCTCTTCAATTCCACGATTTTTATTGCGGTTTTACTCACCAGCTTAAGTAGCATTGTGCTGTGGTGGGGGATTAAATCTAATTTGATTTCTTCAGAGCTATTTGTAGCGACAGGATTTTCTATGGTAGGCTTTGTCCTAGTGGCAGGGATTTACCTCGCGTCCTACCTTAAGGCTCAGGACTTCTCTTGGAGCAGATTGGGAGAAGCCATGTGGAAGTTACCGCTCTTCTTTGCTGTTTCTATGGGCTTTGCTTTGCACAACTCCCAGGCGGTAATGGAAGGGTTGACGGGTAAAAAATCGGCTTTCATTCGTACTCCCAAATTTAACTTGGAGTCTGGATCTGCCTCGCTGCAAGCCAATGTCTACCGCCTTCGTTCGCTACCGCTGAGCACATGGCTTGAAGGTGGATTTGGCTTGTTGTTTACAGGGATGGTGGTTGTGGGAATTGTCTACGGTCAATTCCTGTTTTTGACTTTTCATGTGCTTCTGGCATTGGGGTATAGTTTAGTATTTATTTCCTCCCTGCATACCCGTTAAGTTTGCTATGAATTCAACTCCGATTATTGATGTCATCATTCCTGCATTTAATGAGGAAAAGTCTATTGTTAAAGTGGTTGGGGATATCCCCAAACTGGTTCGACATGTAGTAGTGGCCAATAATAACTCCACGGATCGCACCGCGGAAGTAGCGATGGAATGGGGTGCTGAGGTGGTGTTTGAACCCCAAAAAGGCTATGGGAAGGCCTGTTTGACGGCCATGAATTGGATCAAGCATCAAGAAGTTCAACCTGATATTCTGGTATTTTTGGATGGGGATTACAGCGATTATCCCGAGGAACTGGAGGATTTGATAGCTCCAATTTTAGCGGACAAAGCGGACTTGGTGATTGGTTCCAGGTCTATGGGTCAGCGGGAAGCGGGTTCCATGACTTTTCCGCAAGTATTTGGCAATGAACTTGCTACCCTCTTGATGCGCTGGATGTATGGTGCCAAGTTTTCTGATTTAGGCCCTTTTCGAGCCATCTCTTGGAGTAAATTACTTGCCTTGGGGATGGTGGACCAGAATTTTGGATGGACCATTGAGATGCAAATCAAAGCACATCAGGCTAAACTCAGGTATCTGGAAGTACCAGTCACCTACCGAAAACGCATCGGGGTTTCGAAGGTGAGTGGTACGGTGAAAGGCGTTTTTGGGGCTGGATATAAAATAATTTTCACGATATTTAAGTATTGGCGCCCTTTTCGGTAGTCGATTCCAATTGGTTCAAATTCCAAAACCATGCAAATAAAATCAAGACTAAAACCTATTGTATTTTTTGCGCTTCTTTTGGTTGGAGCAGCATTCATCGCTTGTGCTCCAGAAGGTCGAGAAGGGGTAGTTGAAACTCAGTTTGCAAGTTACTGGTACAAAGGAACTGCTGAGGTGAACGTATTTGATTTGCAGCAAAGCCGGTATGGGGAGCTGCGGCAGGGAAAGGCAGTGCTAATTTTTGTCACGGAAGATTTTTCTAAAAGCAAGCAGGTAAAGTTAGATGCGCCTGAGGATAGACCTTCCGATGCACAGAAGGTGTTGAAGTTGAATATGACTCGAGAGTTTGTAACGGGCGTGTATCCTTACCATACCATGTTGTCGGTATTTACACCTGTTTACGAAGATAGCCCAGCGCCTAAGTTGACGGCATCGGTGACAGAGTGGTGTGGGCAATCCTTTATGCAGCTCAATTACAAGAATGGGAAATATACAGCCAAGCAATTTTCTTATTTTGAATCCGAAGGGGATTTGGAGTCCAAACTGGATGGGAAAACCGAAGAAGAGCTATTTACGCTACTCCGCCTGAATCCCAATTTGGTACCCCTTGGCAATGAAACTTTAATTCCGAGTCTTATTTTTCAGCGCTTTGCACATATTCCGCTGAAGCCCGAGCAGGCAACCATTTCAAGAAAAGTCTTGGGTTCAGACCAAGCAGAGTTGACTGTAGTTTATGGAGAAATTGGAAGAAAAATAGCTATCCGTTATCAGCAGCTATTTCCGTACGAGATTATGGGCTTTACAGAAACTTGGACCAAGGCAAATGGGCCGCAGGAAGTGACTACGGCTACGCGCATTCACTTGAGACAGATGCCCTATTGGAAACAAAATGAGAAGGTATATGAATCCCTTCGCAAGGAACTGGGACTTTGAGCACTCGTTTAAAATCGGCATTAAAAGTTACTTCGCTACTTCTTCTTGGGAGTGCTTTATTTTTTTTGGCACAAGTGCAGCGAGAAAATTTTCACCTGACTTTGGTCCTGTTTGCAGTAGCTTTTGGAGCAATGCTCGGGAGTTATTTACTGGTTTGGAGAAAGGATAGTTTTTGGTGGCTTTTGGGTGTTGGGCTACTCTTTCGAGGTTCCCTTTTCTTTTTTGCTCCGCAATGGTCCGAGGATGGCGTCCGATTTTTGTGGGACGGGGAGCTTTTGCGTCAAGGTCAGAATTCTTACCAGTTGACGCCAGCCCAGGTACAAGAGCAGCTAGGGGCGGGGGAAGCTGGATACCGTACCCAACTTTTCGAGGAGTTAAATTCGCCGCATTATTATTCCGTTTATCCTCCCCTGAATCAGTTGCTATTTTGGGGAGCAGCACAGTTTGCTCAGGGTCACCTTGAAAAAGGATATTTGGCACTTCGGTTTCTAATTTTACTCGGGGAAGTTGGGGTCTTTTCACTGCTTTGGTGGCTTTTGGCTAGGTTTGACCTCCCCCAAAAGCAGGTCATTTTCTACTGGTTTAATCCGCTCGTTATCCTGGAGGTGGTAGGAAATCTTCACTTTGAAGGCTTGGTTCTATTTTTTCTGATAGCAGCTCTCGCTGCCATTTCTAGACACAAACTGGAGTTCTCGGGAATGTTCTGGGGGCTGGCCATTGGCATGAAATTACTTCCCTTACTTTTTGCACCGGCATTCTTGTTTTGGAAGCAGACTCGGAAATCAGTTGGTTTTTGGGGAATGGCAATTGGGACGGGACTACTTTGTTTTTTGCCCTTGCTTGTTGGGGGAGCCTGGCAAAATTTCTTTGAAAGCTTACAGCTGTATCAGGGGAAGTTTGAGTTTAATGCTTCGGTTTACTACTTGCTTCGGGAAATGGGCAATTGGTTGGTAGGTTACAATACCATCGGTCTCCTGACTAAATTTGGCATGGTGATTACTGTTGCAGGGGTGATTTGGATGTCCTGGAAACGGTCTCAGGTTACCAATCAGGGATTTGTAGAATTGTTGGTGCAGCTGTATTTGTTGTACTTTTTACTGCAGCCGGTAGTCCATCCTTGGTACTTGTTACCAGGTTTGGGCTTGTCGGTGTTGACGAGGCAATGGACCTTTTTGCTTTGGTCTTTTGGAGCTATTTTTTCCTACCAGGCCTACAGCCAAAATCCAGTTCAGGAGCACGCACTTTTTTTGATGCTGGAATATGGCTTGGTTCTTTTAGGTCTTTACTTGGACTATTTTCGGAAGCAAAGAACTACTACCTTAGATTTATGAAAAATGCTGCTTTATTTCTTGTAATTCTGTTTGCTTGGACGGCTTGTACGCCAAGCCCGGAGGAACAGGCGATGGATCTTTTGGACAAATCCATAGCAGCGCATGGAGGCAAGGATGATTGGGAGAATTTGAAAGGGATCAAATTCCGAAAGTGGACGCGGATGTTGGATGCAGAGGGGAATGTTGAATCCGAATTGGATCAGTGGCATGAGTTCCGATTTGCTCCACGGTTTGAGGGGAAAATCAGCTGGACCAAAGATAGCATAGCGCATTGGATGAGTTGGGATGGAGCCACCTTCCGATACCAGATGGGTGAGAATGAGGTCTTGAACCCTGATTTTTTAGCAGCAAAAAAGAAGGATTTTGATGCTGCATTTTACACGGTAGCGCAACCCTGGAAGTTGCTAGATAAAGGAGGTAAACTCACCTATGAGGGCAATAAGAAATTAGATACGGGAAAGGAAGTGGCATCTATCCGTGTGGATTATGGTCCAGATGCAGATACCTGGTGGTATTACTTTGATCCAAAAGGCTTTGAGATGGTTGGCAATGAGGTGCAGTTGAAAGATCACCGCAGTAGGATTTATGATTTATCTAGCGAGCAGGCTGAGAAAATGGTATTTCATGGCACCCGCGAAAGTTGGCGCGTTGATGAGGCTGGGAGTCGCTTGTTTCTTCGTGCGGAGTACCGTTACTCCAACTATGAGTTGCAGTATTAATTTCTAACATTTGGATTTCATTTAAAGAGGCACTATTCATCTTGTAAATATTCTGGTTATGATAAAGTTAGTGTTCAGTTTGGTTCTAGTATCCCTTACTTTTTTTGGAGTTTCCTGTGATTCCAGAACAGAGGCAGAGAAAATCGTCGATGCAGCAATCGCTGCCTATGGCGGAGAGCTTTACGAAAAAACAGCCATCACCTTTGATTTCAGAGGTACACATTACTCCATTTTCAAGACGCCAACTGCTTTTGAATACAGCAGGGAGTTTACCGATTCGACTGGACAGGTGTTGGATGTCTTGAATAATGGGGGATTTACACGAAAGGTCAATGGGGTGCAGATCGATACCCTTACCGAAGAGCGGATTGGCGCATTTTCACGGTCGGTCAATTCAGTTGCTTATTTTGCTTTTTTACCCTATGGACTAAATGATGCAGCGGCAATCAAAACCTACCTCGGAAAAACCACGATTAAAGGGAAAGAGTACCATCAGGTCAAAGTTACTTTTCAAGCAGAGGGTGGTGGAGATCACTTTGAAGACGAGTTTTTATATTGGTTTGGACTAGCTGACTATAAATTAGAATACATCGCCTACAGCTACCATACCGATGGAGGCGGAGTTCGCATGCGTGAAGTTCGAGCAGATAGAGAAGTAGGAGGGATTCGGTTTCAGGATTACATCAATTTGAAAGCTTCAAACAAAAAAACTCCCTTGGATTCCATGCAGTACCTGTATGAAAAAGGGACTCTAGAAAAGCTTTCAGAAATCAATTTGGAGAATATCCGCGCCTCCACTCTTCCAGAAAACGAGTAGAAACCTTTCTTTTTTTGGATTGGCGGTACGGACTTTTTTTGATTTTTTAGTAACTAGGGGAAGCAAACCCAAAAAAGCACAGCCTTATGAATCGTAGAAGAGAATTTTTAAAAACCACTGGACTTGCAGGTCTGGGACTATTTGGTGCAGGAAGCGCCTTGGCAGACTCCATGAAAGTTTTGCCTTTGGAAGCCTCTTATGGAGCTTCCCGAATTCAGTCTTTCAACATGTCCGGTTTTGCTGCCCCAAAAATAGCCACTGTTCGTGTGGGGATTGTGGGCTTGGGAATGCGTGGACCTGGAGCGGTAGATCGCCTAAGTAAAATTGAAGGAGTGGAGATCAAAGC
>CAXNJN010000037.1:0-22808 GCA_964202605.1 Bacteroidia bacterium
CCAATGACACAAACACGCTTCACAACCTCATGGGTGGAAGATTGATGCATTGGATGGATATTGTCGCAGCAATTGCCGCTCAAAAACATTGCAATCGTATCGTAGTCACTGCCTCAGCCGATAACATTTCGTTTAAGGAGCCCATCAATCTTGGTAATGTGGTTACGCTCCGCTCACAAGTAACCCGTGCTTTCAATTCTTCCATGGAAGTGTTTATCGAGGTAACTGCAGAGGATATTCCTGCAAGCAAAAAAATAATGACCCACCGAGCATTCTTTACTTTTGTGGCAGTAGATCAAAATGGCAAGCCCATTGAAATTCCTCAGATTGTTCCTGAGACAGCCGAGGAAATTGAACTCTTTGAAGGTGCTTTGAGAAGAAGGCAACTCCGATTGGTGCTTGCACAACGCATGAAGCCCGAGGATGCGGTAGAATTACGCGCTATTTTTAACTTGGACAAGAAGTAAAGATTCCCTTATTAGTAGTTTCTTTCGCTAAAAGAATGAATGACCGCTTCGGCAGCAATTCTTCCGGAGGTCATGGCCGCATTGATAGATCCATGAAGCAGGTAATCTCCTGCTAGGAATACCTGATCCAATACCTTGCATTCTGTAAAGGGAATACTAAATTTTAAATCTGCCACTTGAGGCAAAGCATGGTTGATCACAAAGGTTTTGAGCGGCTTAAAGCACTCTCCTTTTACACCAGAGATATCCTCTAATTCTCCTTGCACGGTTCTGATCAATTCTTTTTCCCCTAAATCGCTATCCAACACGGTGACAGAAAGCAAGGATTTTCCTGGAGGGGCATATTCTTTGGATACATCATCCATAAAAACCAAATTGTTAATTACTTTATTCCCTTTGATCAAACCAATCATGGGCCTACCAAGGAAGGATTTTGGTGCTGAAAAATAAAGGTTGATCACCTTTCGAGATGGCGCAAATTGGCCTTCAAGCTGCTTCATAACTCGATCAGGTTGAACCGCCACAATGATTCGGTCTGCTGGAATCTGTGTTCCATCTACCAAAACTAGATGCGAACCCTCTATTGAAGATACCGGACAGTTTAAGCGAATCTCCGTCTTCCGCAGCTGACTTTTGATCATTTCTGGAATCTGGCCCATACCCTTTGCTGGAACTGCGGCATAGCCTTGGGAAAACATTTTAAACACAAACTCAAACATTCGTGAGCTGGTTTCTAGATTTCTTTCCAAAAATATTCCTCTGAAAAAAGGAGTAAAAAAATTGGTGATGATGGCATCCGAAAATCCGTAGTTTTTCAAAGATTGATGTGTGGGCAAAGAGGGCTCATCAAAAATCTCCTCATTGCTCTTCTTCTTCAATTCTTGCGTGAGGGTAAACACTTTGACCTTATCCAAAAAGGATCCCACTCTTGAAACAGCCATTCCAACTATTTTAAGTGGATTTCGTAGCGGATCTGTTAAAATATAGGAGTCATTCCCTTCAAAAATGATAGCCCCCGGATCAAAATTTTTAAGCTGCAAGGTTGTAAAATCAAGATACCTTTTCGCTTCAGGGTAAGCAGTATTTAACACTTGAAAACCATGATCCAAGAGAAAGCCTTCTACCTCGTCGGTTTTCATTCTTCCGCCTACACGATCAGAAGCCTCCAAAATCACCGGCTCAAAACCTGCTTTTTCGAGTTCTAGGGCCGCAATTAGTCCTGAAAGACCTGCACCTACAATGTATATTTTCTTTTCGTTCATCTTCAGCTACGCTAAATCAAAAGAATGAAATTAGACTCTTTCCCAGAACCAACGAGAACACGGAACTAATTTGTAAACACAAACTTCAACAAAGAGTTTGAAATCCCTGTCGCAAAAAAGATTTGATAAATGGTCAGGGTTTAAACGGTCATTGTAGTAAACTAGAAGAAAAATGGGCCTCCCTATGAAAAATTTATTCCTTTCTTCATTCCTAATCTGCCTTAGCTTCCTTCCAGCTTTTGGACAAAGCTATTTTCCAGAACCAGGAAATTGGCAAAGTAAGGCGCCCGAAAACTTGGGAATGAACGCATCCAAACTCCAAGAAGCGATCCGATTTGCTGTTGCCCATGAAAGCCAGGAGAATCCCAACTTAAAAATTGCGCATTACGAGAGTGCCTTCGGGCGGGAACCTTTTGGCTATCCTGTTGGCCCTATGAAGGAACGAGGTTCGGCAACTGGATTGATTATTTACAAGGGATATGTAGTAGGTCAATGGGGTGATCCTGCACGGGTAGATTTGACTTTTAGTGTAGCCAAGAGTTTCCTTTCCACCACTGCTGGACTAGCTGTAGAAGCGGGATTAATCCGTTCTGAAAAGGATTTGGTAAATCCCTATATGGCGCCCATTTATCCCTACGATCCTTTGCGCTTAGCGATCAACAAGGCGGATCACCTAGACCAGGAAGATGTATTTGAGCTTTTTGACACGCCACACAACAAGAAAATTACCTGGGATCATTTGCTACGACAAACTTCCGATTGGGAGGGCACGCTGTGGGGCAAACCCGACTGGGGAGATCGACCTGCTGAAGGGGTGAAACAAAAAAGAGCTCGCGAGCAACGCGAGCCAGGAAGCAGCTACGAATACAACGATACCCGAGTCAACGTGTTGGCGTTAGCCCTGTTGAATGTGTGGAGGAAGCCACTTCCTCAGGTGCTCAAAGAAAAAATTATGGATCCTATCGGTGCCAGCCCCACTTGGCGATGGACTGGATACGAAAATTCATTTGTAGTCCTCGATGGTCAAATCATCCAATCGGTGAGCGGCGGTTCCCATTGGGGTGGTGGCATGATGCTATCCGCCTGGGACCAGGCTCGATTTGGTTACCTAACGCTCCGCAATGGAAATTGGAAAGGAAAACAGCTGATCCCTACCTCTTGGATCAATCTCTCAAAAACCCCAACTCCCGTACAGCCTGATTATGGGTTTATGAATTATTATTTGAATCTAGAGCAAAAGCAAATTCCTTCCGCTCCCAAATCTGCTTTTCTTCACCTCGGCGCGGGCACCAATATGATCTATGTAGACCCAGAAAATGATCTCCTAGTGGTAGCTCGATGGATCCCAAATGGAGACAAAGCCGAATTGATTCGTCTTATTTTGGAAAGCTTACCCGCTAAAAACTAAGAAATAGCTCTGTCTGAAATTCGAGGTTGAACGTAGTGTTCTTGCTCTGATTTGGAAAGTATCCCATAGCCCAGTTCTAGCGGGGAAGGGCCGATCCAACTGCTTTTTCGGCCGGTTAGCGTCAATTTTCCCTGTTTCCAATCCAAGGTAAGTATTCCAAAGAGAACCGTTGAATAAGGACAGGTTGAGGCCAAGGATGGGTAGTTGGCGTGAGTATCAGAATCCATACTCAAATGGGCATGCTTTTCCCCCACCCAATAATACGAGGCAGAATTCAAATGCAAATAAGTCACACCAGCCACTTGGATCAATTGGTCAACATGTGCATGACCGTTGATTGCCAGAATGATTTTACTGGCATGTATTGCCAATAGATTTTGGATTTCCACCGCATTGTCGATCGTATAAATCCCCGCAATCGGCTGATGCGAAATAACAATCACTGGCTCCTTTGAATCCTCCAATTGCTGGTTCAACCAGTCCTGCTGCTCTTTTCCAATGTAGGAAGCATAGCCTCCCTTTGTCGTTGGAGAGCCTGGATCGTTTCCATCCAAAACCAAAATTCGTATACCTTGAATGACTTGCGCATAGTAAGCCGAGGGCATTCCAAAAGCTTGAATTGCTTGCTCCTTGCTGTATCCCTCATCCATGTCGTGATTCCCAAGCACATGATAGGCAGGGATATTTCCTTGATTAAATGCTGCTATATAGGAGGTGTTTGCTGGTTTGGGAATGGCAAAATCTCCCAACTGAATTTTGGCATGAACCTCCACTCGATTCACTTCTTTCAAAAAGGTTTGCAGGCGAAGATCCGAATCGTGAATGATGTCTCGATGCAAATCCGTAATCAATCCCAACCGCAAACTATTCGACTGTCCAGCCCAAAGGCGAACAATTGAAGGTGGCAAGGCCAGTGAAAAAGAAGTGAGCAGGGCGGATTTAAGAAAACTTCGGCGATCGAGAGTCATGGTGTATGGGATAAATAGATTGAACCCTACTCATTCGATAATTTTTTATGAAAAATCAGTGCGGGCACTAGACCCAAATCTGAATGACGGTACGCTTCGGGAATCTCCCCAATGACCGCGAAGCCAAGTGACTTCCAGAGCTGAACGGCACGCTGGTTGGATTTGATCACAAAATTGAATTGCATGGCTAAAAACCCACGGGATTTGGCTTCTGTCTGGGCCAACTCCCCCATCCAACGCCCAATGCCCTGCCCTTCTGCTAGGGGTGCCACCACAAAACCGGCATTACAAATGTGATCTCCCAAGCCCTCCTGATTGGCTTTGAGGTAAAAGGTGCCCAGAAGTTCTCCGTCTCGTTCCACAACAAAAGTGAACTTATCAGCTCCCATCCAGTACCCCATCAGCGATTCTTTCGGTTTATCGAGCGAAAAAACATAAGTTCCTCCCTTGCGAACCATAGGCTCCAGGATTCCCCAAAGGGCTTCTTCATCTTCATTCGTCGCAATTCTGGCTGTGGGCATGGAGTTCATCAAGGAAAAGAAAGCAGATGCAGAAAGGAGTAAACTAATGGACAAGAATGGGTAAGTTCCAAAATAGCGATGGAATTACCAAGACTAGATTTCAGCGGCTTCTGTCGAAATTTTGCGTTAGCAGTTACCATTTCTCAATTTGGGAAGATATATTCGTCGAATCATCTGACCCATGCATTCCAGTTCCTACCAAAAAGTATCCGGTTTTTTAATGGCCATCGCATCCGCCATTTTTTGGGGCATTTCGGGTACCTGTGCACAGTTTTTATTTCAAACCAAGGGAGTAAATCCTGCTTGGCTTGTCAGTTGGCGCATGTTGCTAGCGGGCACCTTGCTGGTGCTGTATTCAATTGCCAAAGAGAAAAAAGCAGCTCTAGGCATCTGGAAAACTCCTAAAAATGTAGTGAATCTTTTATTTTTTGGCATTTTAGGAATGGTTTCGGTACAATACACCTACTTCTACAGCATTTCCCTCTCCAATGCTGCCACAGCCACGATCTTGCAATACATCGGGCCTGTATTTGTCCTTGGTTTCTATGCCTTGAAAAACAAAACCTGGCCTGTGCTAGGTGAATATTTGGCCTTGATTTTTGCGCTCGCAGGCACCTTCCTTTTGGTAACTCATGGATCTACTGAAAGCCTAGTGATTTCGAATGAGGCATTGGTTTGGGGTATTTTGTCTGCCCTTGCACTCGCATTCTACACCATTCAACCCGTGGGCTTATTGCGCAGCTTTTCTCCCGCAGCCATTACGGGATGGGGCATGCTGGTCGGCGGCATTGTATTGTCTATCGGCACTCAGCCTTGGAGTTATTCAGGCACCTGGGATGGAGAAACCTGGTTGGCATTTGGCTACATCGTCCTTTTTGGGACAGTTCTTGCATTTTATTTCTTCCTTACTGCCGTTTCCAAAATTGGAGCTACGTTCGCCAGCTTGCTGTGCAGTGTCGAGCCTCTCGCCGCTACCTTAACGGCCCTACTTTGGTTGGGTATATCTTTTTCGGGCTACGATTGGGCTGGAACAATTTTAATTTTGAGCACCGTTGCCTTGCTAACCCTTTCAAAGAAGAAAAAAAAGGAATCCTAGCCCCTTAAATTCGTGCTTGATAGGTATATAGTTCAAAATACCTGCCTTTTTTGGCGAGAAGTTCTTCGTGTTTGCCTTGCTCCACTACTTGACCATTTTCGATTACCAAAATTTGATCTGCCTGTCGAATGGTACTCAATCTGTGCGCAATGACAAAGGTCGTTCGCCCATGCATCAACTCTTTTAAGCTCGCCTGAATCAACGATTCCGATTCCGTATCCAAATTGGAGGTAGCCTCATCTAAAATTAAAATTCGTGGATCCGCCAAAATAGCTCTTGCGATTGCAATCCGTTGCCGTTGCCCACCCGAAAGCTTCACCCCTCGCTCACCGATCAAGGTATCCAAACCTTGTTCAAAGCGATCGGTAAATTCATTAACGTAAGCGGCTTTTACCGCCATTTCCAGTCGCTCAGCAGATGCATCTGGCCTTGGAAATAAAATATTTTCTCGGATAGTCCCTTCAAAAAGAAAATCATCTTGCAGAACCACCCCTAGTTGGGCACGAAAGGCCTCCAAGGTGATGGTTTGCAGGTCGTAGCCATCCAAATAAATTACCCCGGAATCTGGGTTCAAAAAGGTTGCTGCTAGCCCTGCAATAGTGGTTTTTCCAGAGCCTGAGGTACCTACCAATGCTGTGACCGAACCGGCAGGGGCGTCAAAGCTAATCCCTTTGACTACTTCCTTTCCTGATTCATAGGCAAAGGACACCTGATCAAATCGAATATCCCCTTTTATGTTAGCCAAGGGTACATTTCGCTTTTTATCATCTGATTCCAAAGGCATATTCATGATTTCTTCCGTACGATCCAATCCTGCAAACGCTTCAGTAAGCTGGCTACCGATGTTTGACATTTGGACAATTGGTGCAATCATAAATCCTAGGTACAAGGTGAAGGCAAGAAAGTCTCCAAAGGTCATGGCCCCTTGCATAATTTGATAGCCTCCTAAACCCATGATACCTGCAGAAGCAAGACCCAGCAACAATGCCCCGGCAGAAGTAACAAAGCTCGTAGCCGTTAAGCTGGCTTTTACATTCAAAAACAGCTCTTCAACCCCTTTTTCAAAGGTTTTAATCTCCTGATTTTCAGCATTAAATCCTTTAATCACGCGAATTCCCCCCAAGGTCTCCGTAAGTCTGCCGGTTACTTGCGCGTTGATTTTTCCTCTTTCCCGAAAGATGGGTCTGATTTTACTAAAAGCCTTGAGGGATACTAATCCAAATACTAAAACTGGCAATAACACAAAGGCGGTCATCGTTGGACTGATAGAAATCAATAATCCCAAAGAGATCACTGCTGCTAATCCGCCACCGATCATCTGGGCAAATCCAGTTCCAACGAGATTACGCACCCCCTCTACATCGGTCATAATGCGAGATACCAGCTCTCCCGTTTTTGTATTGTCAAAAAATCGAATGGGAAGTTTGATGATGTGCTGCTGCACTTTGGATCGCAACTTGGAAATTAGGAGCTGCGCCTCCACACTTAGAATTTGGGTCAGCGAATAGGAAGTAACTGCCTGCACTACGATGGCTAAAACTACGGCTACAATTAGCCATTTCAGCTTTTCAAGATCATTACTCGGGATTACCTCGTCAATCAAAAATTTGGTGGCTCCAGGGAGGATCAAACTAGCTAGCCTGCTGATAATAATTAAAATAAGGCCTATAAAAAGTTGTTTTCGCCGGGGCCAGATGATGGTAGCAAATACTTGCCTTGTCGTTACTTTACGTTCCTTTTTGGGTGTCATAAAATCGGTAATCAATTGAAGTTAAGAGGTAATAAAAAAGCCTGTTACTGAGGAACAGGCTTTTCAAATTCTAAATTAATTTCTTTAGTTGGTTGGGGTCAACACGTTCGAAATCAAAGAGACCTTCTCGATAGGTTCGGAGGCATTGGAGTAAATTCGTACAACCGAATTTTGTTTGCCCACCTTTCCGGCGGAATTGAAAGAAACTTTAATTTCAGCAGATTTTCCGGGTGCTACCGGCTCCTTAGGCCAGCTAGGTACAGTACACCCACAGGTAGCTGCTACATTAGAAATGATCAAAGGCTGCTTACCTGTATTGGTCAATACAAAGATATGTGCTACCTGTTGACCCTGTGTGATATCTCCAAAGTCTTTGGAATTTTCCTTGAAGGTAATCACGGGACCTGATTCTTGAGCCTGAACTTGAAATGCAAGTGCCAAAACAAAGAAGCTAAAGAGAAGTGCTAATTTTTTCATGATAATGTGGTTTAATTCTCAAATATTCAAATTTTGATGGATTCTTCAAAATATCAGCTAAGAAATGGATAATCCCAATTGGAAGCGAAATCTCAAAGAAGGGCAAATAATGCGTTTTGAGGTCTAATCCGCTAGATCTTCGCCCATAATTCCTTTTACGAAAAACGTTGAAGAAAAGTTGACCAGATACAATTCTTCTGACGCACGAGTCACAGCGGTGTAGAGCCAACGAACAAATTCTTTATCCACTTGCTCTTCGACCAAATACCCTTGATCGATAAATACCGCCTTCCATTGACCTCCTTGGGCTTTGTGACAGGTGATGGCATAGGCAAACTTAACTTGGAGGGCATTCAGGAAGGGATCCTTTCGGATGTACTCCATCCGCTCTGTTTTGTTGGCAAGGTCCGCATAATCTTCACTTACCTGATCGTAAAGCGAGCGATACTGTTCTCGAGTTAGTGATGGACCCGAAGAGTACAAGGTATCTAGGATCACTTTAGCCTCAAAATAGGGTTCGTCTGCATAATCCAACAAGCGTAACTCCAAAGTTGCAAATCGTAAGCCATATCGCTCCTCAAAATTTCGAATCTTCATCACTTCGACCAAATCCCCATTGGCTAAAAAATTCACCTTTTCGGATTCAGCCATGTAGGTATAGTTATTCTTGACGATCATCAGCAAGTCGCCCGAACAGATTTCATCCTCGTAAAAATGAATCGTTCGTCGAATATACCCGTTGTATTGTACGGCAGACTTATTGGAACGGGTGATGATGCAGGTGTTTTCAGTTCCATATTTAGAATAGGCATAGCGCAACCCATCTTCCAGCTTCTCAGAAGTCATCTTGAAGATATCTTTGAATAGGTGGGTTTGGATTTTGATTGCTGACTGCTCAGCCCCTAGTTCCTGGCGAAGGATGGTGGCATTAAATAAAATCCCAGACTCTAATTTTTGCCGCATGACTTCAACCAACTCAATTTGATCCGCATCTAATCGATAATGTCGAAGCAGGTATTCTGCATCCAAAGCAGGGCTATATTGACTTCCTACAGGAGGTAATTGGGCTGTGTCCCCGACGAATAACAAGCGGTTTCCAACACCTGAAAAGGTATAAGTAATCAAATCCCAGAGCAGGTTGCCAGACATTCCTCCATCATCGGCAAGCATAGACGATTCATCAACCACAAAAAGCGTGTCTTTGAAATAATTCTTTTGTAGCGTGAAACCTCCACCCAGCGTACCTGCATCTCCTTTGGGTTTGTAGATAATTTTATGAATGGTAAATGCCGATCTTCCAGAATAGGTGCTCATCACCTTTGCGGCCCTGCCTGTTGGTGCTAAAAGCAGAGCGCGTAAGTCTAGGTGAGGTAAGATTTTAACCACCGCAGATAAAAGAGAAGTTTTTCCAGTTCCTGCATATCCTTTTAATATAAAGACTGGCTTATCTTCGGATGGCTTTTGGAAAAAATCATCCATTTTTACAAAAAAATTGGCCTGCCCTTTAGTAGGTTGAAAAGGAAAGCTCCTTCGCAGCAATTCAGAGGGAGCAGGTGTTGGGGAGGTAGGTTTTTGCATCGCTAGACGAAAGTACATGTCAGAAGACAAGATCAGCAAAGAAATTGAGTCTAAATTTGGACATCACCTCAGAATACGTGTTAACGGCGTTTTGATTGAAGAGGGTAAAATTCTTTTAGTCAAGCACAGAATGAGTATGAATCGAGATTTTTGGTCTACTCCGGGTGGGGGGATGCAATTCGGAAGTTCTGCTCAAGAAAATCTTGTCCGGGAATTCTTGGAAGAAACTGGTTTAAAGATTGAGGTGGAAGACTTTCTCTTTGTCCATGAATACCTAGATCATCCACTTCATGCGCTCGAGTGTTTTTTTGTAGTAAAAAGGATTAGCGGTACTGCAACTTTAGGAGAAGATCCTGAACTTGCGTATGCGGATCAAATTCTTGCTGACATCAGTTGGATGACACTTGAAGGATTGAATTCTTTGGATAAAAAATCCATCCATCCGATATTTCTTGGAATAAAATCGCTCTCGGAATTAGTATTGTGTAAAGGATATTTTAATTTTGAAAATAAATACCTAAAATAGCACGTTTTAAAAACCTCAACCCTAACCGGATTTCTAAACCTTACTTAAAATGAATCTAACAAAAGTTCTCTCTCTCGTATTCTTTGCTGTTGCTGCCTTTCTTGGTTACCTACTTTGGAAAGGCGTCGACGACGTCGTAGAACAAGAAAAAAGAGTTGCCTTGCTAGAAGCTGCTACCATTCAAAAACTTGAAATGCTTCGTGATGCCCAGTTGGCATACCAGGCTTCAAATGGAAAATATTCAGGTACTTGGGATTCTTTGAGAACCTTTATTGAAACAGGTACCATTTGGATCGTACAGCGTACCGAAACCACCAAGCTATTGGATTACGGTGCAGAAGAAATCAATGTGTCCTACGATACCATTGGTTCAATTGCAGTGATAGACTCCTTGTTTAGCCCAGCGAAGCACCCAGACCTCAAGCTTGATTTGCTTCCTGTTGTTCCAGGTTCTGGAGGAAAGCAATTTGAATTCTTTGCGGACAAAATTGAAAAGACTGGCGGATACAAAGTAAGCGTATTCGAAATCCGTGACCCAGCTCCAATCAATCCTGAAAGAAGAGCAAATAACAACGAAAAGGCATTAAGAGTAGGATCTAGAACTGACGCATCTACAGAGGGTAACTGGAAATAACCGGTTCTAATCTTGGAAAATAACCTAAAGGTTCTATTGAGTGATAAGTTTGCTGTTCAAAACACAGCAAGCTTATCACTTTTTCTTTATCCCTCTTCCTTGCATGTATTTGCGAGGGACAAAAACCAAAGCATCACTGCAATTCATTCATACGAACAAATTAGCTGGAAAAAACTAGATGAAGTTCTTTCATCAGACACCCTAACCAAATTGGATGTTCCAGCCAAAGTTTATTTTCATGAAGCGCTTTTTACCCTACTACCTGGCGCCATTTTCCAACCGGGAAATGAAAAGGAATATCTTCAACTTGCTGGGAAACTTCCTGAATCACCTTGTTTCTTTCATACCGCAGTCGATAGCAATAATGTGCAAATCCTGAGTTGCATCCCAGAGAAATTGCATAGGCCGTTAAGTAAGCGGTTTTCAGAGCTCAGTTTTTATCATGGATCTTGTTCTTTCCTCTCTTATTTATTTAAGGAACGATTTAACTTGATTGGTCAGGAGATCTGGATCAACCTTTTTGACTCCCATGCTTACCTGGCAGCATTTACGGATCAAGAACTTTCTATTTTTAATAGATTTGAGGTAGAAACAAAGGAGGATATATTCAAATACGCGTTGATTTTAATGGAATCCCTTCAGCATGATAGAAACCATGCACGCGTAACTCTATTTGGTGCCACTGAAAAAAGTGGAATTACTGATGATTGGGGAAAAAGTTACTTTTCCAATTTCAGACTTATTCGACCTCATGCGAACCAGAACTATGGGCATGGATTGTCGAAAGATAAAGCCCCAACCATTTTTGAATCTTTTTGGCATTACGCATAGCCATGAAAAAAATAGCAATTTTCCCTGGTTCGTTTGACCCTTTTACCAAAGGGCATCATGATATCGTTTTGAGAAGTTTAGCTCTTTTCGATGAAGTAATTGTTGGGATTGGCTACAACTCTACCAAGAAAAATAGGTATTTCGACATCGAATTGATGGTAGAAAAAATTGAGGAGGTTTATAAGGATACGCCTAGAGTTTCTGTGGTCGTCTACAATGAACTTACTTCTACCCTTGCCAAAAAGTATGAGGCGCAGTTTTTAATTCGAGGGCTCCGCAATACGACCGACTTTGAATATGAAAACACCATCAGTCAAATGAATCGCTATCTAAATGGAGAGCTGGACACGGTGTTTTTAATTACTTCCCCCCAGTACGCCGCCATCAGCTCTACCGTAATTCGTGAAGTACACCGCTATGGAGGAGATGTAGATGAATTTCTTCCCTATTCCCTTTAAGCTAGCCCTGATTTTTTTAGGTATTTCTTAAATAAATACCGCATCGATGGGTAAGAATCTAGTAAAGCCGTGGTTGCTTCGGTTTCGGTAAACCATCGGATTGCATCAATTCCTTCTTCCTCCTGTGGTTTCATGCTGGCATCATTGGTACAAGCCATGACATACCAGTAGGTCTTCTTTAAGATGCTGCGTCGGTTTTGGGTGTAGGTGTGCCATGTAGTGCAGATGTGCTCTTCTAAGCGAACTTTAACATTACATTCCTCTTCCACTTCTCTTTTGGCGCATTGTTCTGGCGTTTCGCCTTTATCAAATTTACCTTTTGGAAAATCCCATTTTCCAAGTCGATGAATCAATAATACCTTTTGCTTTTTGGAAATTACTCCACCTGCAGCCTTTACAATTAAAAATCTGCTTTTTACAAAGTTTTTAAGCTCGCCTTTTGCTTCCGAAACCAAGGTGACCGAATCCAATCGCTTCATCTTTCGAGTTCGCATCAAATAAAGTAGACGAATCACGAGGTCAAGGTTTGGTTCATAAAAAATAACATCCCCTTCCCACTCTACATCCTCAGGGATTTCATCCACATTTTGGTAGCGATGTTCAAAGCGCTTGGTCGGATCAAGCTTTGCAAAGGAAATAAGTTCCAAAGGCTTGTCGTTCACAAAGATCTTCATGCGTAAATGGGAATAGTATTTTTGAATAGTCCAAAAATGCATAAAAATTTGAAATAATCAGCTAGACTTTTTAGAGCTACTCGGCATCAATTTGGGGAATAAAAAAACTAACACATTTATTCCTAAAAAAATCGGAGGAGCTCCCTATCCACGCTGAGGAATCTCTTATTTTTACGCCATGGATATTCTCAACCCCACCATTGCTGCACAAGTTGCGCGCCACCTTTTGGAAATTCAAGCCATTCGATTACAACCTGAGAAACCCTTTACTTGGGCATCTGGCTGGAAATCACCCATCTATTGCGACAATCGACTATCCCTCTCCTATCCGGAAATCCGAAATGCCATCAAGGATAGCCTGGTGAAAGCAGTTAAACACTTTTTCCAAGACGTGGAGGCGATTGCTGGAGTAGCCACTGCAGGCATCCCGCAAGGAGCCCTAATTGCCGATGAACTGGTGCTCCCTTTTATTTATGTACGCTCCAAGCCCAAAGGACATGGCATGGAAAATATGATCGAAGGAAAAGTGGTACCGGGCCAAAAAGTCGTGGTAGTAGAAGACCTCGTATCTACTGGAGGGAGCTCACTAAAAGCAGTTGAAGATCTTAGAAATGCAGGATTTGAAGTTTTAGGAATGGTGGCTATTTTTTCCTATGGATTTGAAGTTGCTGATGAAAATTTTAAGAATGCAGGAGTTCCGTTGGTTTGCTTGAGTAACTACGATGCCTTACTTCCTGAAGCCGTAAAAGAAAATTACATCGATCATTCGACCCTAAATTCCCTTGCGGAATGGCGAAAAAATCCCAGTGGCTGGATGCAGTAAACGTTTATTTTAATTATCCGCAATTAGATTAGTGGCTAAAATTGCTTTTTTCACTTCCGGACATACAAATTGTCGATCCCTGATTAGTGTTGACCGGTTTTTAATTGAATTTCATTGTTAAATATATTCAAAACTGGCCTGCTTTGGACACTGTAAGTTGACAATTACACTTCCTTCGGAAACCAGGTTGCGTACATCGGGTAATTTTTTGCAGTTCTCAGGATTACTTCCCGCATGTTGTCCCCAATGTCTTTGACTTTTTTTGCAGGCATTCCTGCATAGATGGATCCTGCTTCTACTATTGTTCCCGCTAGCACCACTGCTCCAGCAGCAATCACGGCATCGGAATGAATAATTGCTCCATCCATCACAATCGCTCCCATTCCTACCAGCACCCGGTCATGGATGATACAGCCATGCACGATGGCATTGTGCGCAATAGATACCTGATTGCCAATGAATGTGCCCGCTTGCTTGTACGTACAGTGGATTACAGCACCATCCTGAATATTGGTATCGTCTCCAATACGGATTTCATTTACATCACCTCGAATCACTGCGTTGAACCAAACGGTGCAGTTTTTTCCCAATTTCACATCACCTACTACGGTAGCATTGGGTGCCAACCAGCAGTTTTCACCTAGTTCTGGAGCGATTCCATTTACCTCTAAAATACAAGCCATCGTATCCTCGTTTTTAATTCGTTTGTAATTCCGTTGGAAAATTAAAACATTTCAAACAGTCCTACTTCTTTTTATTCAAATTCAGTGGTCCTGAATTCCTAGGAAACTTTTTGAAAGCCAATTCCCTTGCTAAAAAATAGTAGTTTAGGGCAGCAGATTTAAGTAGTAAATCCCATACTCAATTTGCCTTCGGTTAAATTCGGTTTTGAACATGGAAAAAAGTTTATACGACTTTCCGATTCGAAAAATTATCCACTTGGATATGGATGCATTTTATGCATCTGTAGAACAGCTAGACCATCCCGAGTGGCGAGGAAAACCATTGGTAGTGGGCGGTAATGAAAACCGCGGTGTGGTGGCTGCTGCAAGTTATGAAGCTCGGAAATTTGGTGTTTTTTCCGCCATGTCTTCCGTGTTGGCTGCCAAAAAATGTCCTGATCTAATCTTTGCCAAACCCCGGTTTGAACGCTACAAAGAAATCTCAAGCCAGATTCATGAGATTTTCTTCGAATATACCGACTTGGTGGAGCCCCTCTCCTTAGATGAAGCTTTTTTGGATGTGACTGAAAACAAGTTGCGATTAAATTCTGCCTCTCTAATAGCGACAGAAATTCGTGAAAAAATCAAGCTTAAAACTGGTTTAAATGCCTCAGCTGGAATATCCTACAATAAATTTTTAGCCAAAATCGCCTCTGACCTCAACAAACCAAATGGCCAGGCCATCATTCTTCCTGAGGAGGCGGCGGAATTTTTAGAAAAACTTCCAATCGGTAAATTTTTCGGAATTGGGAAAGTCACCGCTGAAAAAATGCGGCAAATAGGAATTCATTGTGGGAAGGATCTCAAAGAGTATTCCTTACAATACCTCGTAAAACGATTCGGAAAATCGGGAGCTCATTATTTTCAAATTGTCCGAGGAATTCATCTCTCAGCCGTTCAACCCGACCGAACACGGAAATCATTGAGCGCAGAAAACACCTTTGAAAAAGATCTTTTTCTGCCCCATGAATTGGAGGAACAACTTCAGTACATCTATCAGGAATTGCTTCGCCGATCCAAGAAAACAGGCATTCGAGGAAGGACAGTTATGCTAAAAATCAAATACAATGATTTTTCACAACAAACTAGAAGCAAAACTTTTGATCGATTCCCTGAAGATGAACCCCTTTGGCAAACTGCTTTGGAGCTATTAAATCAGGAGACCTTAACCAAACCCATTCGCCTTCTAGGATTGGGAGTTTCCAACTTTTCTGAAGGGGATCAGCCCCTGAGCTTACCTGAACAGTTGCCTATTCCATTTTAAATCCCTTTTTTCAAAAAGGAAAAATATCCTGCCATTTTGTCTGTATTTTCTTAAATTTGTTTCCAATAGCAATTCTTTTTCGTTGCGACTTAGTTAAGCAAGCACTGAGACTGCAATTACTCATACGACCACAGTTCCATGGATCTGATCAAAGACATAGACATTCTTTCCGCCGAAGAAGCGCAAGTTTCTGATTTTCAAACCACACCAGAGGGAAACACCGGAAAGGCCAAAAAGGTCTATATCGAGAGCTATGGCTGTGCAATGAATTTTTCGGACTCCGAAATCGTCGCTTCCATCATGAAGGACAACGGCTACGATACCACCTCGGATATGAAAAAAGCAGACGTGATTTTTTTAAATACCTGCTCTATCCGAGAAAAGGCCGAACAAACAGTACGCAATCGACTGAACCACTTCAACGGTTTGAAAAGAAATAAGCCCGGAATGACAATTGGAATCCTTGGTTGCATGGCCGAGCGCCTCAAGGAAAAATTGCTTGAAGAAGAGAAAATTGTCGACCTCGTCGTAGGTCCCGATGCCTACCGTGACCTTCCCAACCTTGTGAATACGGCCGAAGAAGGGCTGAAAGCCATCAACACCTTCCTGTCGAGAGAAGAAACCTACGGAGACATCTCGCCTGTACGCCTCAACTCCAATGGGGTGTCTGCCTTTATTTCCATCATGCGTGGCTGTGATAATATGTGCTCTTTCTGCGTCGTGCCGTTCACGAGAGGTAGAGAAAGAAGTCGAGATCCTGAATCCATCCTTGCGGAGGCGCGGGATTTGGTGTCCAAAGGCTATAAGGAAGTAACCCTCCTGGGTCAAAACGTGGACTCATATAAATGGTCTCCAGAAGAAAACAACAAAGCGCGACTGAATAAAAAAGAAGAGGAGGTCAGCACGGTGATCAATTTTGCCCACCTACTCGAGCAAGTTGCTTTGGTAAGTCCCCATCTACGGGTACGCTTCTCCACCTCCCACCCCAAAGACATCACAGACGAAGTCTTGCACACCATCAAAAAGTACGCTAACATCTGCAATTACATCCACCTTCCTGCACAATCGGGAAATGACCGGGTGCTAGAGCTCATGAACCGAACCTACACGCGGGCCTGGTACCTAGACCGAGTACGTGCCATTCGCGAAATTTTAGGAGAAGAATGCGGAATTTCTTCCGACATGATTGCAGGATTTTGCTCCGAAACCGAAGCAGAACACCAAGATACATTGAGCCTGATGGAGCTCGTAAAGTTCGATTTCTCCTATATGTATTTCTATTCCGAGCGTCCTGGTACGCTGGCAGCAAAAAAATACCCAGATGACATTCCTCTGGAAACGAAAAAACGCAGGTTGGCAGAGGTCATTGACAAGCAGAGCGAATTGTCTATCGCACGCAACCTGCTGGATGTAGGCAAAGAACAGGTAATCCTCATCGATGGAGCATCCAAAAAGTCTGGGGACGAACTACGCGGTAGAAACTCCGCCAACAAAGTGGTCATCGTCACGTCGGAAGGTCTTCAGCAGGGTGATTATGTTCGTGTAAAAATAACTGGAAGCTCCAGAGGCACCTTGTTTGGAAGCATCCTAGAAATAAACCCCAGCAACCTCGCATGATTACTGCCCAAGAAATTCAAACGGTCAAACAGCGATTTGGGATCATCGGACATAGTCCTTTGCTCAACCATGCCATTCAAGTGGCCATGCAAGCGGCTCCCACCGAGATGACCGTGCTGATTACGGGAGAAAGTGGAAGTGGAAAAGAGAGTTTTTCAAAAATCATCCACTCCCTATCCTTACGAAAGCATGGCAAATTCATCGCCATTAACTGTGGAGCTATTCCTGAGGGCACAATTGATTCGGAGTTATTTGGCCACGAAAAAGGTTCTTTTACGGGAGCTCATGAAGCACGAAAAGGGTATTTTGAAGTCACAGATGGCGGCTCGATTTTTTTGGATGAAATTGGAGAGATGCCTTTGGGAACCCAAGCTAGGCTCCTACGGGTCTTGGAAAATGGGGAGTTTATAAAAGTAGGATCCTCCAAAGTTCAGAAAACCAATGTCCGCGTAATCACGGCGACCAATGTCAATTTGATTAAAGCAGTAGAAAAAGGAAAATTCAGAGAAGATCTGTATTACCGACTGAACACCGTGCCTATCTTTGTTCCCCCTTTACGGGAAAGAGGGGAAGACATGGTGCTACTTTTCAGAAAGTTTACAGGCGATTTTTCTGAAAAATACCATGTTAAACCCATCACCTTGGATGCGGCCGCCCAAGAAGTATTGCTGCGGTATCCATTTCCAGGAAACATTCGGCAGCTAAAAAATATTGCAGAGCAGGTCTCCCTTTTAGAAGAACAGCGGGAAGTGGATGCACTAACGATGTCTCGGTATTTGCCTGAAGTGAGCACCCGTCTCCCCATGGCGTTTAAAGGCGGCAATTCAGAGTCCACAGATTTTTCCGAAAGAGATATCTTGTACAAAGTTCTTTTTGACATGAAAAAGGACATGAATGAATTAAAAAAGCTTATCCTTGAATCCTACCAAAGCGGTGGAATCAATTCCTCACTAATTCAAAAGCATCAGGGATTATTTGAAGACATGGAGGCGAGCATAATGCCTAAGGAGATGTCAGAATCACTAAACCAATTCAGCATGCCTTTGCTCCTTGAATCGAAAAACACAGAAACTCCTCGGGAAGAAGAATATGAGGACGAAGTTATCGAAGATATTGTGCATGAAGAGGATGACAATTCCCTATCCTTGGAGCGGAAGGAGAAAGAAATGATCCTCAAAGCATTGCGGAAACACAACAATAAAAGAAAGTATGCAGCTAACGACCTCGGTATCTCCGAACGGACGCTCTACAGAAAAATCAAACAATATGATATTGAATAGATCTTCCCTGTTCCTGTTGGTTGTGTTATCCTTAGGACTATCTGCTTGCTCGATCAAATACAGCTTTACAGGCACGAATATCAATTACGAGCTGGTAAAGTCATTCTCTGTGGAAAATTTTTTCAATGATTCTGGAGGAGGTCCTGCAAACATGGAGCAGCGATTTACAGAAGCATTAAAAGAATATTACCAACGTAACACCCAGCTTGAACTAATTCGAAATAATGGAGACCTCCAGTTTTCTGGGTCCATAGTCCGGTATTCACTATCACCGCAGTCCGTCGTATCCTCTGGTGACCCCAATCTACCCGACCGAGCAGGGCAAATGCGACTTACCATTGCCGTGGAAGTGGAGTACATCAACATGAGCAATGAAGAGGAAAACAAAAAACAAACCTTTACCTTTTTTCAGGATTATGATCCTCGATCGGTGACTTTGTTAGATGTAGAAAATCAATTGGTAGAAGATATTTTCGAAACAATCATCCAAGATATTTTCACGGCCACAGTCGCCAACTGGTAAAATCCGTATATTGAAATCAAAATACTTGTTGTGAACGCATCTCAATTTTTAGAACTCATCCAAAAAGCAGATCAGCTGGAAAAAGCGGATTATTTACAACTCCAGAAGGTTCAAAAAAACTTTCAATTTTTCTATTTGTCCCATGTGCTGTCTACAAGATTTGAGTTAAAAAATGAAGAAAGTAGCCCTTCACTTCCTCTAGCAGCCGTTACAAGTGTGGACCGGGTTTGGCTGAAAAATTGGTTACTCCAACCACTTGGATCGAAAAAAAACCAGGAAGAAGGTGGTTCAAGTGAGAAATCAGCCTTGGAAAGCACAGGTACATCTACTAAAGATCTAGAAGGTGGTCACCCGGAAAAAATAAAGCCTAAAAAACGAAAGGCTCCAAAAGAAGACTTAATCGAGAGTATCCGAAGAAAAGAGAAAAAAGAAATTTTAGACGTAGAAAAAAGAGCTCAAATTGACTTGATTAAGGAGTTTAGCAAAAAAGAAATCAAGCTTGCCACGATCAAGGAAATTGAAGCCAACAAAAATAATGAGAATTTATCCAGTGCGAGTACCAGCTTAAATGAAGGATTAATTTCCGAAACTTTCGCTGCTATTCTTCTCCAGCAAGGCAAAAAAGCAATGGCAATCGAAATTTATGAGAAGCTTGCTTTGAAGTTTCCCGAGAAAAGGGCTTACTTTGCGGACTTAATTAAAAAATCACAAGAATAAATCCAATTTTATGTTTACTCTATTAATCAGTGTTATTTTGGTTTTAGCGGTTTTGCTAATCCTAGTGATTTTAGGCCAAAACTCAAAAGGTGGCGCTGGTGCCGCATTTGGTGGAAGTGCTTCACAAATCATGGGGGTAACACGTACAGGAAATGTTTTGGAAAAGGCCACCTGGATTTTAGCGATTTCTATTCTAGGATTGGCCCTTGCATCATCCGTGTTTTTTACAAGCAACCAAGCCAATCAATTCTCCTCTCCGAATATTGAGACTGCCAAAGAACAAGTGGTTGCTCCAGCTTTTGGAGATCCTCAAAATTCACTACCTGCAACCGAAGCAGCTCCTGCTGATTCTGTTGCAAAAAAATAAATCAAACCTTACAAAAGAAGAGCCTTACTCTGAGTAGTAAGGCTCTTTTTTTTTGGTTAACTGACACATTGATGGCACTAAACACTGAAAAGAGAAATTTTGGCAGATAGAGTCGCTTCAAAAAATATTATTTATGCCGGAAAACCAAAGGTTTTGCGTCGATTTGTCAGAATAAAGTCAAGTTCAACCCTTGGCATAAGAAGTGCAGGTAGAAGTCTGTAAGTTTACTATAACCCTTAATATTTTATATCTATGTCAAAAGTGAACATCAAACCTCTCGCAGACCGCGTTTTGGTTGAGCCAGCAGCTGCAGAAGAAAAAACCGCTTCCGGTCTTTACATTCCGGACACTGCAAAAGAAAAACCTCAAAAAGGTACCGTCATCGCAGTAGGTAACGGCAAAAAGGATGAGCCATTGACTGTAAAAGTCGGAGACACTGTGTTGTACGGAAAGTACTCTGGCACAGAGTTGAGCGTCGATGGAAATGACTACCTCATCATGAGAGAGTCTGATATATTCGCTATCCTGTAATTAGTTAATCACACCCTGAAAAATTTTAATAAAAATGGCTAAACAACTATTTTTCGATACTGACGCTAGAGATCGACTCAAGAAAGGCGTTGACGCACTTGCTGACGCAGTAAAAGTAACCCTAGGCCCAAAGGGTAGAAATGTCATTATTGACAAAAAATTTGGCGCTCCTACCATCACCAAAGATGGTGTTTCGGTAGCGAAAGAAATTGAATTGAAGGAGCCTATCGAAAACATGGGCGCACAATTGGTGAAGGAAGTTGCTTCCAAAACTGCTGACCAAGCGGGTGATGGAACGACTACTGCAACCGTATTAGCGCAAGCAATTTTCGGTGTTGGCATCAAAAACGTAGCTGCTGGCGCAAACCCAATGGACCTCAAAAGAGGCATTGACAAAGCAGTAGCTGCAGTAGTAGCTGAATTGAAGGCCAACTCCAAGCCCATCTCTACTTCCAAGGAAATCGCTCAGGTAGCTACTGTATCTGCCAACAACGACGAAGCAATTGGTAAAATGATTGCTGATGCTATGGACAAAGTGGGCAAAGACGGTGTCATCACTGTAGAAGAGGCAAAAGGAACAGAAACTGACGTGAAGACTGTGGAAGGCATGCAGTTTGACCGTGGCTACCTTTCTCCTTACTTCGTGACCAACACAGAGAAAATGGAAGTAGAACTAGATCATCCATACATCTTGATCTACGACAAGAAAATCTCTTCCATGAAAGAATTACTTCCTGTACTTGAGCCAGTAGCTCAGTCTGGAAAGCCACTTTTGATCATCGCAGAAGATGTGGATGGTGAAGCGCTTGCCACCTTGGTGGTCAACAAAATCAGAGGCGCCTTGAAAGTAGCTTCTGTAAAAGCGCCTGGTTTCGGTGACCGAAGAAAAGCCATGTTGGAAGACATTGCTATCTTGACTGGTGGAACAGTAATCTCAGAAGAGAGAGGCTTCAAGTTAGAGAATGCAACAGTTGACATGCTTGGAAGAGCAGAAAAAATCAACATCGACAAGGACAATACTACACTTGTAAACGGTGCAGGTGATAAGAGTGCGATCAAAGGTAGAATTGCTGAGATCAAAGCTCAAATCGAAAAAACTACTTCTGACTACGACAAAGAGAAATTGCAGGAAAGACTTGCAAAGCTTTCTGGCGGTGTAGCTATCCTTTACATCGGTGCAGCTACTGAAGTAGAAATGAAAGAGAAGAAAGACCGAGTAGACGATGCCTTGCACGCCACTAGAGCTGCAGTTCAAGAAGGTGTGGTTGTGGGTGGTGGTGTCGCATTTGTACGCGCTGCTTCAGCCCTTGACAGCTTGAAAGGTGAAAATGAAGACCAAGATACCGGTATCAACATCATCCGCATCGCGATCGAGGCTCCTTTGAGAACCATCGTAAGTAATGCAGGTGGAGAGCCCTCTGTTGTAGTCAACAAGATCAGAGAAAACAAAGGCAACTACGGCTACAATGCGCGTACGGACAAATACGAAGACTTGTTCAAAGCAGGTGTTATTGACCCAACCAAGGTGACTCGTTTGGCTCTTGAGAATGCAGCATCTATCGCAGCTTTGCTTTTGACTACCGAGTGTGTGGTAGCAGACGTGAAGGAAGAAGGTCCTTCCATGCCTCCAATGGGTGGCGGTGGAATGGGTGGAATGATGTAATCATCATCCACTTCCCTAATACTAAGAAAGGAGATCCAATTGGATCTCCTTTTTTTTGTTTAATACCCAATGTGTTCAAAATATTTACAAAGTTGAGTTGAATCTGAAAGTTGGTCTGTTTTTATTCACAAACTTTCAATCGTAACACTATCCTCCAGAATAGCACATAAGGGTTCGGGGGTTTGCGTTCGGGCGGGTTTACGGATCACAAGGTTTCAATTTATTACTAGAGTTCATTCGAAGTAGAAAACTCCAAGGTTGCACGTCAGACCGCCTGACGCAAAACCCTTGTTAGCTGATATTTTTCTTTCTCCATACTGCTATTGCTACAACTACTAAAACACTTAAGAAAAGTAATGACCACAAAAGCAAATTTGAAGATTTAAAAAAAGAAGCATTTGTTTCCTCAACTTCCCAATTATCATTTTCTACTCTTAGTTTTACTTCTTGGTTGTTCTCATTGGTTAAAATATACTGCCTTTGAGGCAAACCTTTTAAAGTAAGGATTAGCTCACACATATTATTAGGCATATCCTTAAAAACCGTATTTCTTACATAAAGAGAGTTAAACTTATCTGGCACATTTAATAACTCTGCAAATACCGTGGTCTCGTGTCCAAGTACAACAGTTGGATGAATAAATTTGATGGT
>CAXNJN010000038.1:0-21805 GCA_964202605.1 Bacteroidia bacterium
TTTCCAGACGAGGAAAGCTGTGAAATCTATTTGAAAGGCCACAGAGAAACCACGGGGATTTATTGTAAAACCTGCTCTGGCTTCTCAAAACAATACTGGTTTAGTGCGAGTAAGTTTTTTGAGTGCAGTAAATGCAGAAGAAGGACTTCACTCAAGGCCGGGACTATAATGGAATCAAGTAACCTGTCTTTACATACATGGTTTACCGCTCTTTTATTGATGTCTGCTACCAAAAAAGGCTTTTCTTGCCTTGAATTTCAGAGACAACTGGGCTTGAAAAGATATGAGACTGCTTTCAATCTGATGCATAAAATCAGGACAGTCATGGGAAAAAGGGACGATCTGTATTTGCTTAAAGGAATGGTTGAGTATGATGAGGCTTATGTGGAAAAAGCGACAAAAAGGATGGTTCAAGATCGGCTAAAACGTGGAAAGGGAAGTCAGAAGCAGGCAATAGTGGCCGTGGCTTCGGAATCAACCCCGCTAGAAGATCCTCTTTCAGGAAAGAAGGGACGCCATTGTGGGTTTTTCAAATTGAAAGTGCTTGGAGATGTGACCAGGGAATCGGTGGAAGGATTTGTAAAAGAGTCAATAGACCCCAAATCAGTTCTGTTTACCGATAAAAACCCTGCCTATGTGAGTCTTGAAAAGATGGTAGAGAACCATATCAAAGTTAAATCGTCCTATGAATCTGCCAATGGAGATTTAAATTGGGTACATACAGCCATTAGTAATCTGAAAAGGAATCTATTGGGGATTTACCATATGGTCAGTGAAAAGCACCTCCAGAGTTACTTGAATGAGTTTGCGTATAAGCTCAATCGAAGATATTTTGGCGATAAACTCTTTGAAAGATTGTTTATTGCATCAGTTTATCCATACGTGCAACATTCCGAATAGTCATAATAATGAATTTAAATTTAAAAATATTTTTTTTGAATCTTTTACCATATAATGATCAATGACACGGTTGTTTGATTTATTCTTTTCAATTATTGGTCTTTTGTTATTAAGTCCAATTCTGAGTTTATTGTTGATTATTGGATACTTTAATGCTGGTTCCCCGATATTTCGTCAGGAACGATTGGGTATCAGCAAAAAGACATTCACATTGATGAAGTTTCGTTCAATGCATATAAATGCACCATCTGTAGCTACTCATTTGGCAAGTGCTTCATCAATTACACCATTTGGTTCTTTTTTACGTAAATCTAAGTTGGATGAACTTCCCCAGTTGTGGAATGTCTTTGTGGGTGATATGAGTTTGGTGGGTCCCCGCCCTAACTTGTTCAATCAAGAAGAATTGATCGAAGAACGTGATTTAAGGGGAGTTTATAATGTTCGTCCAGGAATTACTGGCTTGGCTCAAATCAATAAAATTGATATGTCTACTCCCCGGCTCTTAGCAGAAACAGATGCAAAGATGATCAAGGACTTAAATGTTTTGAACTATTTCAAATACATCTTTCTTACCCTATTTGGAAAAGGATTGGGAGATCGGATTAAAATTTAATGTTGAACCAACTCAAGTTTTTTTTTTCATGTTAAAAATAAGATTACCCTCTATTTTTTTGATAGGATTTTTTTGGGCAATTCCAAATATTTTGTTTTCCCAATCCTTACCTGCCAATCAAATTATACTTGAGGATTACTTTAGAAGAGGACAATTAATCGGAAAAACACCTTCTTCAAGTTTTTTGACTCGTCCTCTAATTAGTTCTGATTTAATAGAATCAGGAAACTTCCACTACTCCCATACTATTCTTGAAAAAGACTCAACCCAATTTTTCAGCCCAGAGCTAAAATTGCTATCCATAAGTATAGGAAGCCAATTGGGTTCTGGTAACCCCTATCCAGATGGTGGGAAGTTTCTCCAAGCGAAAGGATATCAGCAATTGGTATCGGCAGGTATTTATGGATGTTTTGGTCCACTTTCAATTCAGTTTCAACCCGAGTATATTTTTACACAAAACCAAAATTATAATTTTGGGCCTAGTAAGGGAGTTGGAATTGAGCATGTGGAGTTATTTGGAGATCGTCATTATTCCAAACTACTTCCTGGACAATCAAGTATTCGGCTTAATTACGATGCTTTTTCAGTCGGGGCGTCAACAGAAAATATATGGTGGGGACCGGGTCAATACAACTCCTTATTATTCTCTAACAATGCCTTTGGATTTTACCACCTGACCTTAAATACACGAAATCCGGCCAAGACCTTCCTTGGAAGTTTTGAGGGACAGATATTAATGGGGAAATTAGAAAATTTTCTTCCCTTCGAGCGAGAAGGAAAGGAAGATTGGAGGTATCTCAATGGAATTACCTTATCGTATCAACCCAAGTGGATTCCGGGCTTTTATGTAGGATTCTCACGTGTATTTCAACAATACAGCTCCTACAATAACCAATCTTGGGCCTATTATTTTCCTATTTTTGAGCCATTTCAAAAAGTCAATTTGATTGATCCTAATTCAGGTCTCTTTGATTCCACTGAATACGACGACCGATTACAAAGCCAGCAACTCACAGGTTTTGCACGAATTGTAATTCCAAAGGCCAAAGCAGAATTCTATTTTGAATACGGAAGAAGAGACCATGCAGTTGATTGGCGGGAGTTTTTGTTAAATCCTGAACATGCAAGAGCTTATATTTTAGGATTTAAAAAATTAATTTCTTTACCCAATCAAGCTTTCCTCGAAGTTAATGGAGAAATCTTGCAGCAACAAGAATCAATTAATATATTAACACGTTATGGACCTGCAGGAGGGGCAAGTTGGGCTTCACATGGAATTCAGCAAGGCTTTACGAATAGAGGCCAAATGCTAGGGCCTGGAGTAGGTCCTAGTAGCAATGTGCAAACCCTTGAGACCTCTTGGGTAAAAGGAATTAAGAAAATCGGGGTTCGTTGGGAGCGGCTCAATCGCCATCAAGATTTGTATGTTAAGCTTTTTAAAGATCCCTCCGAAAATGGACGATGGGTTGATTATTCGGTACGGCTCCTTTGGGATTGGCAATGGAAAAATATGATTGTGAGTTCTTCAGTCAATTTAATTTATTCGCTTAATTCAAATTGGAGTTTGGATTCAAATAGTACATCTGAATTTCCGAGTGGAAGGAAAGAGTTCTATACCCAAAGTCAATTGAATTTGATTTACCTTTGGGGTCAGAAAAAATAATTGCTTAATCAATCTGCCTACTTTCAGCAGATTAAGCCGCGGCAAGTAGGAAAACTACCCTTGACATATTTAACTTTTAATATACTTTATGTCCACTTCCAATTACATCCCTTACAAAGTAAAAGACATCTCCCTAGCAGAATGGGGAAGAAAAGAAATTCGTTTGGCTGAAGCCGAAATGCCAGGATTGATGGCCCTTCGTGCCGAATTCGGCCCTTCGCAGCCCCTCAAAGGTGCGCGTGTAGCGGGTTGCCTTCACATGACCATTCAAACCGCAGTTCTAATCGAAACCTTGGTTGCCCTAGGCGCTGAGGTAACTTGGTCCACTTGCAACATATTCTCTACTCAAGATCACGCTGCTGCAGCTATCGCTGCTGCAGGCATTCAGGTCTATGCTTGGAAGGGACAAACTGCCGAGGAATTTGACTGGTGCATCGAGCAAACGCTATTTTTCGGCGAAGGCCAGCAGCCGCTCAACATGATCCTAGACGATGGTGGTGACTTGACCAACATGGTGCTAGACCAATACCCTGACTTAGTGGCAGGTATCCGTGGTCTTTCTGAAGAAACCACCACGGGTGTACACCGTCTGTACGAGCGCATGAAGAACGGTATGCTTCCAATGCCTGCCATCAACGTAAACGACTCGGTAACCAAATCCAAATTTGACAACAAATACGGGTGCAAGGAATCTCTTGTAGATGCGATCCGTCGCGCAACTGACGTGATGATGGCTGGAAAAGTAGCAGTAGTCGCTGGCTACGGTGACGTAGGAAAAGGATCTGCTGCCTCCCTTCGTGGTGCAGGTGCACGCGTGATTGTAACTGAAATCGACCCAATCTGTGCGCTTCAGGCTGCCATGGATGGCTTTGCCGTTCGTAAGATGGCCGATGCGATCAAAGAAGCAGACATTGTGGTGACTGCAACGGGTAACAAAGACATCATCACCGGCGAATACTTCAAGGGTATGAAGGACAAGGCGATTGTGTGTAACATTGGCCACTTTGACAACGAGATCGACATGGCTTGGTTGAATGCCAATTATGGCCACACCAAGAATGTAATTAAGCCTCAGGTGGACTTGTACGAGATCGATGGCAAGGAGATCATCGTGTTGGCAGAAGGCCGATTGGTGAATTTGGGTTGCGCTACTGGCCACCCATCCTTTGTGATGTCCAACTCCTTTACCAACCAGACTTTGGCACAGCTAGAGTTGTGGGCTAATTACAAGGACTACACTCCTGGCGTATACGTACTTCCAAAGCACTTGGACGAGAAGGTAGCCTTCTTGCACTTGGCAAAGTTGGGCGTACAGCTAGACACCCTTTCCGAAGACCAAGCGCAGTACATCGGCGTGGAAGTGAAGGGTCCGTTTAAGCCGGAGTACTATAGATATTAAAGGTCCCCCGCCGAAGGCTTAAAAAAAAATACTCTCGCAAAGGGGCAGAGCCGCAAAGGTTGCATGACTTCTCTTTGCACCTTCCCTACTTTGCGAGAAAAAAAGAGAGTATTCTCGCGAAGCCTGCTTAAGAGAGGTAGGCTTTCTTTCTTTGAGAGCTTAAAAAAAATACTCTCGCAAAGACGCGGAGCCGCAAAGGTTGTATGACTTCTCTTTGCGCCTGCCTTCCGCAGGCAGGTCTTGCCTACTTTGCGAGAAAAAAATAGAGTATTCGCGCGAAACCTTCCTACAAGAGGTAGGCTTTCTTTCTTTTAGAGCCAAAAAAAAATACTCTCGCAAAGACGCAGAGCAGCAAAGGTTATTAGACTTCTCTTTGCGCCTTCGCTTCTTTGCGAGACAAAAAAAAGAAATCTCTGCAAATCCCTAAGAATCCCCTGTAAAGCAGTATTTTATTCCTCCTTCTTCCTGTAATTTTCAAACACCATTCACGAAAAACAAAAAACAGTATGCCTTACCTATTTACCTCAGAATCTGTATCTGAGGGTCACCCAGATAAAATTGCGGATCAGATTTCCGACGCACTCATTGATAACTTTTTGGCTTTTGATCCTAGCTCCAAGGTAGCCTGCGAAACCCTCGTGACTACGGGTCAGGTGGTCCTTGCCGGTGAGGTAAAATCTGAGGTGTACCTGGACGTACAAAAGATCGCCCGCGAGGTCATCAACAAGATCGGTTACACCAAGAGCGAATACATGTTTGAAGGGAACTCTTGTGGAGTGCTTTCTGCGATCCACGAGCAGTCTGCTGACATCAACCAGGGTGTAGAACGCAAGAACCCAGAGGAGCAGGGAGCAGGTGACCAAGGCATGATGTTTGGCTATGCGACTAACGAAACGGAAAACTACATGCCACTGGCATTGGACCTTTCGCACCGCATCCTATTGGAACTAGCGGAATTGCGCAGAGAGAAAAAGGACATGCCCTACTTGCGTCCTGACTCCAAGTCTCAGGTGACTATCGAGTACTCCGATGACAACGTGCCGCAGCGTATCGATGCGATCGTAGTTTCTACCCAGCACGATGACTTTGACGAGGAGGGAAAGATGCTTGCCAAAATCAAAGCAGACATCATCAACATCTTGATCCCACGCGTGAAGGCCAAGTTGACCCCTTCGCTCCAAAAACTGTTTACCGACCAGATCACCTACCACATCAACCCAACGGGCAAGTTTGTGATCGGTGGTCCGCACGGCGATACTGGACTTACCGGAAGAAAAATCATTGTAGATACCTACGGGGGCAAGGGTGCTCACGGAGGAGGAGCTTTCTCTGGTAAAGATCCATCCAAAGTAGACCGTTCGGCAGCCTATGCCACACGTCACATTGCAAAGAACATGGTAGCAGCAGGAGTAGCTGATGAGATCCTAGTTCAGGTATCCTATGCGATTGGTGTAGCCAAGCCGATGGGAATCTACATCAACACCTATGGCACGGCCAAGGTGAACCTGAGTGATGGAGAGATTGCCAAGAAGGTAGAAGACCTTTTCGACATGCGTCCGTATGCCATCGAGCAGCGCTTGAAGTTGCGTACACCGATCTACCTGGAAACAGCCGCTTACGGCCACATGGGTAGAGAGAGTGTGTGGGTTGATAAGACCTACACGTCCCCTTACCGACCAGCCATTACCCAGAAGGTAGAATTGTTTACCTGGGAGAAGTTGGATTATGTAGAGAAGGTGAAGCAGGCTTTTGGAATCTAAGACCTAGATTAACTCATAAAAAGAAACGGTGTAAGCGAAGGCTTGCACCGTTTTTTTGTTTTAGGGGGCTGCTTGTGATTTGGTGCTGCTCGTGATTTGCAATCACGAGCTTCTATCCTTTCGTGAATAATCCCCCCATCCCCCTTACCAAGTGGATAATTCGGTTCGATTTGTGCCACCTATTTCGGACTAATTGAGCCACCTGTTTCGGTTCAAACTGTGCCACTTTTTGATTCGGATTTCGGTTCGATTTGTGCCACTTTCAGGTTAAGGCCACCTTGCCAGCCATTTCGGTCAAACCGAAATATCCAGCGGCGGATCACGGAAAAGACCCGCAGATCTTTTCATTGTATTTGGATATTTAGGATTTGATCTGCTGCAGAAATTTCGATCTTTAATTACGGGAATTATTAAAAGCAAAAAAAAGGGATTAGGTGAAGCCTAATCCCTTTTTTAAAGAATTCCTAACTAAACTAAGCGATTACTCCAGGATTAAAAGTACTGATGAAATGCTTGAGCATTGAGGCCTGAGAAGATGAAATGTCTACAGGCTTTATTAATACTTTAAATTTTTCCAATCCAACTTCTTCAATCATTACCCCAAAAGAAGAATTCAAAAATGAAGAAGAAGGAGGAGTAGCTCCAAAAAAAGACAGTTCAACAGGGGAATCCTGACTCACATAGTTCTTCAACTCAGTGTAGAGCTGATGACCAGCTGAGTTTGAGTAAGTTTCAGTGACAATGTCGGTAAGTCTGATTTTCATATCGCGTAAATCTAAATTAAAAATCCTCAGATACCTACTGATTTAATAGACACTCAATTCATCAAAAATAACTTGTTGAAAATATTCTTTTCCAAAGTTGTAGGGGATTAGTTTTCTGTGCTGTAGCCTGCCAATGATTATAGCAGGATGGGTTTTAAATTGATTAGCCAATCGGTTGATTGTTTCTTTGGTAAAGGATGTTGCCCTTACAATCTGAGCTTCTTCTTCCTCAGTCAAAGTCCATTTGCATGCAAATGCATTCGCTTCCTTTTCTTTTTCAAGGTCCTTATCCGTGTAGTCTAAGTTTTCAAGGAAAATCTCTTTTTTTCCATGTAAGAGAATGTGGCCAGCTTCGTGAAAAAATGTAAACCAGAAAATATCATTTCGTTTGTATCTACCAGTTAATTGAATAAGAGGGGTGTCATTCAGCCATCGTGTGGAACCATTTATAGGGGCTTTGTTTATGCAAGGGGTATGAACCACTTTTACGCCTGCATTAAGGCAGATTTTTTGTAACAAATTAAAAAATCCTTTCGGTTGGTTCACCATAATTGATTTTAGTTCTGGCAGTAGCGCTTTAAATTTCTTTTCAGAAAATTCGTCAGCATCCAAGTTAGCTGCCTGTATTTCACCTTTTCGGAGCCATGCTGAAATAGCAAATGGTTCTTGAGTTTGTGCTAAAGAAATGCGAAAAGCAACTTTGAGCTGCTGTTTAAAATAATATTCTTCCCAGGCCTTGTGATTCGAAAAGCCAAAGAAAGCCAGTAGCTCCATTGTTTTCTCTTCAAGGGTAGTTACTTGGGGAAGCCAACCTTTATTTATCATATCTACTAGGGGAAATTGCTTCGCCCAACCTGTTGCCGCTTCAATTACAGCTTGTCTTTTTAGTCGCGCCTGGAATTCATCAAAGCTTCTTTGGTGATTCATCCAAAAATTTGCGGGGATCTTGGTAACATTTTCAAATTGTACAGCCATATCAGGAGTGATGGCACTTTTCCCATTGAGAATAGCAATAATCGTTTTTTCGGGCTTGCCGCTGCGAAGGGCAAATTCCTTCGGTCCCATTTTCAGTTCTTCCAACTTTTCTCCTAGAGTTTCGCCTGGGTGAAACACAATTGAAGGAAAATATTGATTTTCTTTTGCCATGGTGGTAGTTTTTTAATGGTAATCAACTAGTTCAATAATTTCTACGCCTTTAATTTCCGACCAAAGGTATTGCCCATCTTTATTAATGGGTATTGCATTTTCATGAGGAACGAAAATCAACCGGTAGGGATGGTCTAAGTCGCAACTCCATTGGCCTTTTCTATTTCCTGTCAGTTCATGAAACCTGCCTGGTAAGTTTCTTACTTCTTCTAGGTTGGCGGCATCCCGTAATGCGTTGAGCCTTGTCACCACTAATTTTGCTCTCCTATCACCCATCTTTTGTCGACATTTATCGAAATTGGATGAAAGGAATTCCAGCTTCTTATCTGAAAAAGTAATTTCCATTACAAAAATAATTATTTTTTGGTTTACACCAAGTGTATGTTAAAAAAAATAAATCACCAGCACTGGTCTGGATTTATGATTTAACTCAAGTTAAAAAAAATTTCTTTGCAATAGGAAAAAACTATCCTTTAATTCCGATAGAATAAGTAAAAAAAAGAGCTTCGCCTATAGAATTTCGCTCAAAAAGTTCTAAAGTAAAATTGGCTGTTTAGCCGCTTATGATTTGCAATCACGAGCATTTATCCTTGAATTTTTAATTCATTAGTTTGCTTGGCGCACCTACAGCACGCATATTTTTTTAACGCTCCGCCGCGGCGGAGCGCAGAAAAGACCCGCTGATAAGGGCTGAATTTGCTCTAAACTTGTCTGAACCACTATTTTCTTCGGGGAGGCTGGGGCCATTCGGAATTTGCGGTTTTTTCAGGGAAGGAGGAGCCGTTAAAAAAAGGAGGTAGCTCTTGAGGAATCGAGAGAGATCCCCTTCTTTTTAGGCGGATACTTTTCTGAAAAAATCCATTCCATGCAGTATTTTCTGTTTACCAGAATGCTTATGGAATGGAAGCAAAGAACGCGGCCCTTGTTTTTTGGTTACTTTTTGCGTCAAAAAGTGACAATAGAAAAAACCGATAGATTTTTGTGACAGCCAAGATAGTCGACCTAGTTTTTTCTTCTTTAAGGCATTTAAAATTACCTTTGCTTATGCCCCGAATCTTCTCCACCAACCTTAACCCTTCTGGCAACCTACTTTTATGGCGGGCGGAAGAAGAATCAGCTTGGTTTAAGGAACAATTAAACGTGGCACCAGAGCTATGGGAGGAATATGAATCTCTTGCCAGTGAGGCAATTCGACACCGCTGGTTGGCAAGTCGGTATGCCGTACAGCAAGTTAGTCAGCAGTCTCCATTGAAGCTTATTAAAGAAACTTCAGGTAAGCCAATTCTTCTTGAGAGTGAAAATCACATAAGTTTGAGTCATTGTGATGGGTATGTGGCTGCCATTCATGGCGATACGCCCGTTGGTATTGATGTAGAGAGGATCAGTCATCGCGCACAAAAGATCAAGAATTATTTTTTGAGGGATGAGGAATTAGAACTGTTGGGGAAGGAGAATGAAGCCCTTATTTTAGCATGGTCGGCCAAGGAATCCATTTTCAAATGGTACGGCAAACCGAATTTGGGATATAAATCACAATTATGCATTCGGTCGATAGATTTTGATGAGCAAGTAATGCAAATGGAACTGTTTACTTCAGAACATAATTTGATACAACCTGTGTTTTTTAGCCTTGACTCGGAAAAGGTCTTGACATGGGTGGTAGGGGATTTGAAGAGTAGTTAATTTTGGATTGAGTGCTTCATATTTTTTTGTATCGCCCCTCTGGGGCTCGCCTTCCTCTTATTTCATTTTACCCCGGGCTTTACCCGGGGTTATAATTGTCACGCTCCTCTGGAGCTTGAAAATCCTAGCTAAAGATTAAATGTTTTGTCCGAGGATAAGGTTTAAACTTGCTTATCTAATTTCTTTGCGCCTTCTCTTCTTTGCGAGAATAAATATTTATCGAAACTTATCTTTGTATGATCCCGTAATCCAGCGTGACCTACCTGCCTAGGGCAGGACACCCTTCGGCTAACACCCCTTTTTCCATCCCTTTTTTCTTGTTTTTCACAAAAAAACTTTACTTTTGACCTAGTTTTTAGCTTCCTTCTGTTATCCTATGAAATTTTTAGCAAGGATTAATATTTTACCCCGGTGGGTGATTTTGGCATTGGATGCTGGCATCCTTTTTTCCTCGATGGTATTTGCGTACCTGGTGCGCTTCAACTTTGATTTCACCCGAATTGTACCTGAGCATGTTCTGGGAGCAAGTCTATCCTATACGGTAGGTGGGGTGCTGGTCATGAACTATACCAAGACTTATGTGGGCATCGTACGGCACACAGGACTCCAAGATGGAATCAGTGTATTTAAGACCATTGGCATCAATTTTACGCTATTCTTTATCCTCTACCTAATCAAAGGAGAATACCTGAATCCCAACGTCCTTCCTCCAGTATCCGTTTTGATCATTGCGAGTTTGGGAGCTTTCTTTGCGTTGATCTTTTACCGCCTGTTTGTAAAGGAAACCTTCCGCTACTTGAAGCAGGGAACAGAACCAGTCAACTTGCGACCTACCCTTATCTATGGCGCAGGAGAGTCGGGTATGATTGCCCTGGAAGCAGCCAAGCGGGATATCAAATCCAAATTAAATGTGGTGGCCTTCCTAGATGATGATCCAAAGAAAGAGGGTAAAAATATAGATGGCAAGCGTATCTATCGAGGAATTGATGCCTTGGAAGACCTGGTGGAGGAACTCGGGGTTCAAGACCTGATTATCTCGGTGAAGGACCTGACCATCGCTCGAAAAAATGAAATATTGGATACCTGCTTGCGCTTGCAGGTAAAGGTGTCAAAAGTTCTTCCCGTTGACCAATGGATCAATGGGGACCTGAATGCAGGTACCCTACAAGAAATTCGGATTGAAGATTTGCTCAGCCGTGAGGAAATCATTTTAGCTAACCATGCAATTGCGCACAACATGCAGGATAAGGTGATTCTGGTTAGCGGAGCCGCAGGCTCTATCGGCTCCGAACTCTGTCGCCAAGTCGCCTTTTACCGACCTTCCTTGCTTATCCTTTTGGACGCTTCCGAATCTCCGCTCTTTGATATCCAGCAGGAATTTAAGGAACGTTACCCTAGCATTGCCATCAAGACGATTGTGGGGGATGTGCGCAACAAAAAGCGAATGAATGAGCTCTTTAAGGAACTTTCTCCGCAGGTGGTGTTCCATGCCGCGGCATACAAGCATGTACCGTTGATGGAGCATTTCCCTATGGAATCTATCCATACGAATATTATTGGTACCAAAAATATGGCGGACTTGGCTGCCTTTTACCAGGTGGAAAAGTTTGTCTTTGTCTCCACCGATAAGGCGGTAAACCCAACCAACGTGATGGGAGCAACCAAACGCGCGGCCGAAATGTACGTACAGTCCCTTAACGAATACCTGGCTATCAACCACAAAAAGGGCCACACCAAGTTTATCACCACCCGCTTCGGGAATGTGCTCGGCTCCAACGGATCCGTGGTTCCAATCTTTAAAAAGCAGTTGGCCAATGGAGGTCCGCTCACCGTGACCCACCCAGACATCACGCGCTACTTCATGACCATCCCGGAGGCCTGCCAGCTGGTGCTAGAGGCCGCCATCATGGGAAATGGGGGAGAAGTGTACGTGTTTGACATGGGTAGCCCGGTGAAAATTGTGGATCTCGCCCGTCGCATGATTGAGCTCTCGGGCAAGAAAGTAGGTTTGGATATAGATATTCAGTTTACAGGTCTTCGTGAAGGCGAAAAGTTATACGAAGAACTACTGAACGACCACGAGTTGGTGAAGATCACCCACCATCCCAAGATCAAGATTGCTCAGGTGCAGCCGGGTTCCTACCACAAGGTGAATAATCAGCTGGAGCTTTTTGTGGAGTTGGTCGAAAAGCAAAACGACTTTGACCTCGTTCGCCACCTGAAAGTGGTCGTCCCTGAGTTTATTTCGAATTCGTCGCGATTCGAGACACTTGATAGGGTGAACTGAAGATTAATCGCTAAAACATAGATAAAAAAGGGAAATTCGTCTCCCTTTTTGTTTTAATCCCCCTTTATCCCCCTTGTAAGGGGGAGTCACCCGAATTGCCCCTCAAGCAATCTTTTTAGATTCAAGATTGATTTAAATGCGAAATAAATCTTCTTACTTAGTTAATTCTTTATGGTAGCAAAGATGCGATTCCCCCTTAATAAGGGGGCAAGGGGGATTTTTTGCAGTCTTTGCACGCCATAACTTTAGTAATGAATTGATTAGCTCAATCCGCAATAGTTTTCGTAAGTAAGGGGTATTTCACATTTTTTATCCGCTCGTTTTTAACAAATTTCCTTGTCTGCGCCTATTTTATGATGTCTGCGCCCAAATTTTCCCTATATTGCGCCTATAAATAATTTAATATGACTGATAGCGCCTATTTTTTATATAATGCGCCTGTAATTCAAGGGATAGCAAAACCTTGTCCAGGATGGATTGTGGGCTACACGGCTGTCATTGAAAAATTAAAGCTCCAAATTCCATTGCCCTTGGTTAAAGCGATGGTTTCGGAGAAATACCGAAGCGTAAAAGATGAATCGTGGCTGATATTTTCTGCCGCATATTTACCACAAGACACTACTAGCATTTCCAAAATACAGGCATTGTATAATCACTTGGTATTTGCACTTAAATACGAAGGAGTAAATCTTCTGGTGTTTGCAAAGTTGCAAGAACAGTTGAGTAGTGAAGAGCTTTTAGCCTTAGTCAACATAGAGCCATTGGGTCAATATTCCAGAAGGATTTGGTTTCTCCTGGAATGGGTATCAGGGATGCCGATTGTTGGCAAAAGTGACATCAGCAAAAAAAGCTATTTACCCGTAGTCGATACCAAATTACAATTTGCTGTTGCGGGCATCAAATCGCCCCGTCATTTGGTAGTAAACAATTTACCTGGAACAAATCAATTCTGTGCACTCATCAGGAAAACTGATAAAATCGAACAGCATCTTTCCAAAAGCTACGTGGAGGAGAACAGAAAACAACTTGCGGGGATAAGAAAAGATATCATTCAAAGGGCATCTGCATTTTTGCTGCTTAAAGACTCAAAAGCTTCATTTACCATCGAAGGGGAAAGCCCAAAGAGTAAACGAGCAGCAAGGTGGGGTACAGCCATAGGTCAAGCAGGTTTAAACGACCTGAGCAAAGAAGAACTGATACGCCTGCAGCAGTTGGTGATAGAAAATACCCGATTTGTTCAAATGGGATTGAGGAAAAAAGGTGGATTTGTGGGAGAGCACGATCGAGTATCTGGCGAGCCCATCCCTGATCATATCTCTGCAAAATCGCAGGACCTAGATGACCTTGTAGACGGTTTGATTGACGTAAATAAGATGCTCATCAAAGATGATATCCATGCAGTAGTGGCAGCGGCGGTCATTGCATTTGGATTTGTATTTATTCATCCTTTTGAAGATGGCAACGGAAGAATACACCGGTATTTGATTCATCATATGCTGGCAAAAAAACAGTTTGCCGACCAGGGTATCATTTTTCCTGTTTCATCTTCAATACTCGACCATATCACTGACTATCAAAAAGTATTACAATCTTATTCTAAACCGCTGTTGGATCTAATTGATTGGGTTGAAACCAAAGATCACAATGTGGAAGTGACCAATGAGACCAAGGACTATTATCGATTCTTTGATGCTACCAAACAAACAGAGTTTTTGTTTGATTGTGTAGCAGACACCATCAAAAACATTGTCCCACAGGAGATTAATTACCTGGCAAATTACGATGCCTTTAAAACCTACATGGAGGAGGAATTTGAAATGCCAGATAAATTAATTTCGGTGCTGCTTAGATTTTTAGAGCAAAACCAAGGTGTGTTAACAAAGCGAGCCAAAGAAAAAGAATTGAGTATGCTCACAGAGCGGGAAGTAAAGCGAATTGAATCAACCTATTCCGAAATCTTCGGCAGTTAATGTGGAGAAATCACTAGTTCTTCTCCGGTAGGTTCTTTAAAGTCATGTTGTCCAAAGGGTAACTAAAAGAGAGTCAAGTCTCCCAGCTTTCAGGCTTGGTTTCCAATTATAAACAAGTTACCAAGGGTATTTGGATAATTCGGTTCGATTTGTGCCACTTTCAGGTAAGGCTGGATATTCCGACACAAAGTACGCCACTATTCTGAGGGAAAGGTGGTGCTACCTTTGTACCTGTCCGCCGCGGCGCACGGGAACCCGTCCCGCGGAATAGCGGGATTCTTTTTACGCAGATTCTCACGGAAAAGATACGCTGATTTTTGGGTATCCATAACGGCGGACTTGTCCTCTGCGACGGATTCTTTGCGGCTTGGCGCCTTTGCGCGCCAAAAACTTCATTAATTGAATGATTTTCTAAATCCGCTCAGCAGCGGTCCGCCGTGGAGGATTTTTTGTTTTACGCGGATTGAGGAGGAAAGTCCGCTGGGGCCGACTTGTCCGCCGTGGCGGATCGAAAAAAAAATGTTACAAAAAATAATAGTATTGTAAAAATAGTATAAATTTGTAACATATTTTTTAACTCATACCCTTATGAACGAAGATCAACGAATTGGAAATAATCTGCAGTTACTCCGGAAAAAGTTAGGATTTACGCAAGAGGAGATTGCTGAATTTTTGAGGACTAGCCGTGTGGAATTAAGTTATTACGAAACAGGTGCCCGAACTGTACCTACGAAAGTCATGACTTCCTTGGCAAATTTATATGGGGTGGATGAATTTGACTTGTATGCTGAGAATTTTGAGGTAAGTCAGGTTAATCTTGCCTTGGCTTTTAGAGGGGATAGCGTGCGGCCTTCCGATTTGGTTCAGCTTGCAGACTTCAAAAAAATCGTACGAAATTACCTTCAAATGAAATCCTTATTGGCTGATGAATCAACTTGTAGTTGAGAAGCAAGCTTCCCAATTTAGAGCAGAATTGGGCTTAAGTAATACGGAAAGTATTCCGCTCAGGAGTCTTTTATTAAAATTAGAGGTGCTTACTGTTTTTAAGCCCCTGGACATGGATGTATCGGGAATAGCGATTAAATCCGGGGAGAACAATCGATTTATGCTGGTCAATACAGCAAGAACGCTGGGGCATCAGCATTTCACTATTTGTCACGAGCTTTACCATCTTTTTTTTCAAACAAATTTTAATTATCAAGTTTGCCAAGTGGGTAAATTCGACAAAAAATCAATGGAGGAGTTTTTCGCTGATATTTTTGCTGCAAAATTTTTAGTTCCAGAAGAAGGAATTGTTTCTCTTATTCCAAATCATGAGTTAGACCAAGGCCTAGTTTCCCTTGAAACTATTTTGAAGTTGGAGCAGTATTTTTCTTGTTCCAGAAAAGCGCTTTTAAATCGCTTGCTTGAGTTAAAGTTGATCCGTAAAAAAGAAGAAGTGTCCTACAGTACTCTGATACAAGCGCATGCCTTGCAATATGGGTATTCCACCAAGCTTTATGAAAAAGATTTGAAGATGGAGGTGATTGGCGATTATGGGAATATGGCAAAAAGACTTTTTGATCAGCAACGCATTTCTGAATCTCATTATTTAGAACTTTTAGAGGATATAGGAATTAATTTTTTTGACTTGGGTAAGGATGAGGAGCCAAAGGAATAGCAGGATCATCTTGATTGATGCAGACGTACTATCGCACTTTATTTCGGGCGGTCAACTACCATTGCTTCCACATATTTTTCCATTTCCAATTAAAATTTTGGATAAGGTATATGCTGAATTAAAACGGATGCCTGGTAGGAAAAGAGAGGTAGATAATTTACTAGTTTTCAAGTTGGTAGAACTAATTCCTTTTCCTGAAGACAATCCACAAGTGAAGAGAGAATACCATTACCTTAAAAAAATGTTCAAAGGAGATGGAGAATCAGCATGCCTAGCTATGGTTCGGTATTCTATGGATATTTTAGCGAGTAGCAATCTGAAGGATACAGCTGATTATTGTAAACGTCATCAGTTGGATTACCTAACTACAATGGATTTTTTATGTCAGGCAGTTGAAAATGGGCAATTACTGGAACAGGACTGTGATAATTTTATTCGGCAAGTTTTGGATGCGGGAAGTAAGTTGCCAGTAAAGTCATGGTCTGAGTTTGTCTGTAGGCAAATTAATCTTTAACCTTCGGATTTGGGTTGGTTATTTGTCTGTTGGTGAGCGTGCTGGCCTTTATAAAAATTTAGAGAAAAAAGATTCTAAAAATTAATTTTTTTCAAGTGTCAAATGAGTTAACCCTTCCCATTTTTTCATTTATTGCCTAGATAAACTCTTCAAATGCTGACTTCCATAGTATAAAACCTTTTTCATTTGCTGAATAATCGTGCAAAATCCGAGTGAAGTTATCTGGGCAATTTTCTAAAAAATACTGTCTTCCTTTTTCTCTAATTATGTTTAGCTGGTTATCAATTTGTTTTACTTGTTCAATTAGTAATGCTTTGTTTTTAGGAATATGCCACATGTAAGTGGCTTCTTCTGTGTCTAATGTTTCTAAAATCAGAAAATAACTTCGTTCTCCTGCAAGTAGAAATACTAAAGAAAATGGATTGAGTACAAAACGAATCTTCATTATTTGACTTTCGTGTCTGTCTGCCAAGTATTGAATATGTTGTGAATGTTTGTACTTCTTTTTTGCAAGAATTTGATTTAATAAGTCTTCTGGATTTGAAAAAATTTTTCCATGTTCTTGTAATTCATCAGATGTCAGGATGTTTTGTTTAGTTAGAGTGGATCGCTTTAACAATCCTTTATCTAGAAATTGAAATTTAACGCCTTCAACAATCTCTTTATTGATAAGGTCAATATCTGTGGATAGTGCTAATTGAGAAATCAATTCACCTTTCTCAAACTCGGCAAAAATTTCTACATTAATATTTTTCGATTTTAATATTTTATTGAAATAGGGTTTTAAAACCTCGAACTCTGGTCTTATTTCTATGTTTTCTACTTGAAATTCAAGAATCATGTTCATTTCATTGATAGAATATTTAAAGGAGATATTTCCATAATGAAATTCCAATTCCTCGATTGGGACTTTGATTTTCTTTTCTACTTTAAATATGTAATTTGAAGTTGTGATTTTGTCCCTTGGCTCATCAAATAGAGTTGCTTGTTTTTCAATTTTCCGATAATATGTATTTCGTTTTAGGAAAAGTTTATTCAGAAAATCAATTTTATAATCTCTGTAGTCATAAATAGTTGGATTAATTTCAGAGCGTTGTACTCTGCCGATATATTGAATTAATTTACCCTCAAAAGAGAATGGGTAGACCAAAAACAAGCAGCTAATATTTTTAAGGTCTGTTCCTTCTCCAAAGTACTGCCCTGTTGTAATTAAAACCTCAAAATTACCTTGTTGTAAAATTCCCCATTTGGATTTTTTGGATGTTGTTGAATCTTCTCCGCTGAGTGCGATGACTTCGTAACATTGTTTCAAAAACAAATACAGGGTATCAATGTGCTCTTTTCTCTCGGTAATGATAACCACCTTTTTTCCTTGATTCAATTCCGTTTTTACATCTTCCAAAATCAGGTTGTTTCGGGTTGTATCGTGAACTAATATTTTGGATAAAGATTCAAAATTATCTGTTTTGGAGTTGTAGGGAACATTTAGTTCCGTGTTTCGGATAATGATTTTTGCTAGTTTATAATTGTCTATTTCAGTTGATTGAATATTGGCAATCACTTCTCCTAAATGAGTAAAGATTAATTTGCTATCATTGTATTTTCTAAATGGGGTAGCAGTTAAACCATAGAGAAAAAATGCCTGTAATTTCCCAATCGTATTTCTGAAAGTTTCAGCAGGTACGTGATGGCATTCGTCCACAATAATAATTCCGAATTGATTTTGTATGGATTCTAATTGTTTGGTCAAACTTTGAATTGTTGCTAGGGTAATTTGTTTGCCGATTTTAGATTTCCCTTGACTAATAATTCCAATATCACTTTTCGCAATACCCAAAAATGCTTCTATCCGCTCTGACCATTGCTCCAATAGTTGCTTTCGGTGAACAATAATAAGGGCTGGTTGTCTTCTGTCGGCAATAATTTTTAACCCAATAATTGTTTTTCCTGATCCAGGTGGCGCAACGATTACTCCGAAATCTTTTTTTGAAGCACTTGCAATTACATCAAGTTGATGATTTCGCAAAGCAGCATTAAACGCAAAAGCTGCTGTAGACTTTAACCTTCTTTCATCTATAAACTCAAATTCGATTTGTGATTGCTTACAAAAACGGATAAGCTTTCCAATAAATCCTCTTGGAATAAAAATTTGACTTTCCGTCTCCTCAACTAATTTAAAATATCGGGTTGTTTTAAACGTATTTCTACCGGATTTCTTTTTGATAAAATATTCGGAATTGGCAAAATTCAATTCCTCTTTAAGGTAATCAATGAGTGTCGGTGTTAGTCCATTACGGCTTAGACGTACATAGTTTTTTAAGGAAATGGTCAGTTTTCCGTTTTTAACAATTGGTAATTTACTATCTAAGGCCGGCCTCAATCCAGCATAGAGAAAGTTTAGATGATCAATAGAAATCTTTTGTATTCTACTGAGGAAATCCCATTGGTCAGTTATGGGTTCAGATGTTTCAGGATTGATAAAACAGCTATTTCCTTTTTCAAAAGTTGGTTTAAAAAAAGGTAATGCAATCAGATTTCCAAAGCCTTTACCTGAAAGATAATTTTGGTTGGGAAACAATCTGTCAAAACTTGAACTTTTATCAAAAATTGAAAATAAGCCTGATTGTTCCAAAATGGAAATAAATATTTCTCGACTTCTAATTGCTGGATATGGTTTCTCGAAAAATATCCAAACATGTCCTCCATTACCAGAACGAGACCGCTCCAAATAGGATGGAATTCCTTGTTCTTTACAAGAATTAAGAAAAATTATGGCTTCATCTTGCCAATTTGTTTTATCAAAATCGGCTGCTAAGAACCAAGAAGTGTTGTCTTGTAAAAGTGGATAAACTCCAATTTGGTGAGCTCCTTCAAGGTGCTTTTGAATATGTTCATCTGTAAGTTCCAGATAAGACTTTTCGGTAAAATTTTGAAAGGTTCCACCACTTATTTTATGCGCTCTAAAACGATACTTATCAAAAAAAACGGCAGGCATATAGCCTGACTTGTTTTCTTTCTCCCAACGAATAGCAAACACATCCTCACGTCCTTTGAAAAGGGAACGGAATATTTCGATGTTTTCTTGGGGACTTTTCATTACCGTTTTTCAGACTCCAAAATATTTCATTGGTATTTCGTTCTTATTGTAATCAAAATAGGTGAAAGTTCTTTCATTGTTTCTTTAACAATTTGATTCAAGTTATTCTTATTACTTCATAAATAAATAGTAAATCCTGATGTAAATAATTTTTTTGCGGTTTATTAATTATTTGCTTTTTTTACCGAAAACCAAAGAAAACACCATTTGAAGTTCAATTAGGTGAGTTGTGGTCTTTGGGCCGTCGTCTATGGACGATTTATCCATAGGCTTTAGTACTCCGTTTGGGCCAATGCCATAATTGCGGATAATCATATAATAAATATCTCACTCGAAGATTTCTACCATCGGAAGATAGTAACGAGTATGTCTAAGCTTTCCAGTTTTTTTCAAGGCTCCAAGGTCTACCATTTCCGCTAGATCTCGGGTTGCTGTAGCTGATGAAGTTTGACAAATCCGCATGTAATTCGCAGCACTCAGACCACCTTTGAAACCCTCTGGTCCCTCCCGAAACAATCGAAGGGCGACTTTGGACTGCCGGTCATTCAGTTTTTCCCGGAAGTTCTCAAAGTAGCGGGCCTTTGCTACACTAAATAAAATCAATTTTTGCACCTGGATTTGGGCTTTCATTACCTCTTCAGAATAATAGACTAACCAATCCGTCACATCCAAAGAGCCATTGGCATGCGCTAATGCCTGATAATACGCCTTTTTATCTCGCTCTAGGGTACTGGATAGGGAGGTAATCAAGGGATGTTTGGCTCCCATTGCCAAGGCTTTCTCTGCAATTGCCCGTCCAATTCTACCATTTCCGTCCTCAAAGGGGTGAATCAGTTCAAAATATAGGTGGGCCAAACCAGCATGAACCAAGGTTGGAAGACCATCTTGGAAAGTTTGGTTGAACCAAAGCAAGTAAGTTTCCATTTCTTCGGGAACCCGGTGAGAAGGTGGAGCTTCGTAGAATAATTGAGGCAAATCCAACCTACCCGATACAATCTGCATTGGGTCCTTATGAACTCGGTAATCCCCAATGACTTCCAAATCTATTCTTCCGTTCATGAGTAGTTGATGCCAGGAGAATAGGGTCTCTTGGTCAAGGGGCTTATCGTAACTCTTGTAGACATCCACTAGCATTCGGGAAACACCTGTTTCTTTGGGGCCAGACCTTCTCCCATCCGTTTGCAATCCCAACTGTGCACGGATGGAGGATTGAACAGAATCTCTGTCTAAGAGTTCCCCTTCAATTTTTGAGGTATCCAGCGCTTCGTTGCTGATGAGATTCACCTTTAGTTCATCTGCATCGTCCGTTGATACAGCACGTAGTGAACCTAAAATCACCCCAGCATTTCGATGAAATTCGCGTTCTAATTGCGTTAATGCCGCAGGGTCAAAATTGAAGTTTGGCCAATCGGGTCTCTCCCAAATCCAGTACATGAGCGATTGAATTTATTTCTATAAATCAAAAATACTAAATATATGATTGATAGAATAGCTTTCTATCAATCATTTGGAAAAAAGTTAAGGGACGAGTCAGGTTTTTTAAATCCCCCTTGCCCCCTTTCAAGGGGGAGTCGCATCGCTTGCTTCTCAAACACTGAAGTAAGGAATTAAAAACTCTATTTTATTTCAACCCAAAGTATATTTAATTCCACTAGTGTCCGAGAAACGGTTTTTAAATTTAGGGTAAGCTTCTGATGTGAAGCTTACCCTTTTGCTGTATTTTAGGTTTACCACAACTTCAAATTACAGCAGATGAAAAATACACATTTCTTCGGACAGCCGATTTTTTCACAGTTACTTTCTTTTGTTGACAAAACTATTTTGTCACAGGTCAAGTCCAAGCATCAATCGGACAGGTACTACAAGAAGTTTGATACCTGGCAGCATTTGGTGACTATGCTTTTCTGTTCTTTGAGTGGTGCAACATCATTGAGAGAGCTTTCTACTGGTCTTTTGGCTTGGCAGAACAAACTCTTGCACATTGGTATGCCAGCTTCTCCCAAAAGGTCTACCATCTCTGATGGTAATAGTAAAAGACCGAGCGAGGTGTTTAAAGACATTTACATGGCACTTTTTGAAAAATACCGTCATGTTTTACCGGACAGCCGACTCAAAATGGAAGTAATCAAAAAGCTGTTTATTGTCGATTCCACTGTTATAAGCTTATTTAAAGATATTCTCAAAGTTGCAGGAAGACCCTGAAAGGATGGTAAAAGTAAGGGTGGCATAAAGGCGCACGTTATGATACATGCTGCAGAACTGATGCCCTGTTTGGTAAGATTTACTGAAGGCGTCCGACACGATTCTACTTTTCTCAAACATCTCAATGTTGCTGAAGGATCTTATATT
>CAXNJN010000039.1:0-21474 GCA_964202605.1 Bacteroidia bacterium
GTTGAATTTGCTGAAAGTCTTCACTACCTTAAGGCTACTTTACTAGAGTTCCAAGAATATTTAAACAACCCGAGTTTTTATGATGTCTGATAAAATTAAGATTTTGGTAGGTGAGGATAGCTCCATCATTATCAACCTGACCAAAAGTGTTTTAGCTTTTGAAAATTACAGCATGAAAGCAGCTCGGAACGGAAAGCAAGTACTTGAAATGTTGGCCAAAGAAGATTTTGACTTGATTTTGATGGATATCACAATGCCACAAATGGATGGCATCCAATGCACCAAAGAAATTCGGAAATTGGCTGATCCTACAAAAAATAGCATCCCCATCATTGCGATTACGGGTAATGCCGCCAACCATACCCCTGAAGATTTTCGAAAGTTTGGGTTTGATGACTTTATACAGAAACCTTTAAATTACGACTTAGTCTTAGCTACGGTTAAAAAAATCCTGAGTTAGTCCATGGTAATTAAATACACCAAAAACTTTTTAGACAAATTAGAAAATTTGTTTGCTTCCTCTTCTTACCACCTTCGCTACGAAAAGGGAAACTTCAAATCTGGCTATTGTCTCCTTAAAGAGACTAAAATAGTCATTATCAATAAGTACTTTCCTTTGGAAGGAAAAATCAATGCCCTAATTGATATTCTTGCTGAATTGGATTTTGATCCAAAAGAATTCAAAGAGAAGGCAAACCAAGATTTTTTTTTCGAATTACGTCAAACTACCCTCAAATTTTGATTATCACCTTTTTGGGAACAGGCACCTCCCAAGGAGTCCCAGTCATCGGATGTCCCTGCCCTGTATGTCAATCTCTCGATTTTAGAGACCAAAAATTCCGAACCTCCATTCATATAGCGGTTCAGGGGCAATCTTTTGTGGTCGACACTGGGCCTGATTTTCGGATGCAAATGCTCCGCGAAGGGATAAAGAAGTTGGATGCGGTGCTATTTACACACGAACACAAAGATCATACCGCAGGCTTGGATGACATCCGTCCCTTCAATTTTTACCAGAAAGCCGACATCCCGATATTTGGCCGAAAAACAGTCCTAGAACAACTTCAACGAGAGTATGCCTATATTTTCAACGACAAAAAATACCCAGGCGTGCCACAGGTCGCTTGCGTGGAAATTGATCACCACCCCTTTCAAATCAACGGCATAGGGATCACCCCTATTCCAGTTCTTCACTACAAACTACCTGTTTTGGGATTTAGGGTAGGTGATTTCAGCTACATTACCGACGCTAACCAGATCCCTGAAGAGTCCTATACACTGCTAGAGGGAACTGAAATTTTGGTGCTCAATGCCCTGCAAAAAGAGCCTCATATTGCACATTTTACCTTGGATCAAGCGATTGAACAAGCACAGCGAATTGGTGCCAAAAAAACCTACTTTACGCATATTTCACATCGTCTTGGAAAGCATGCTGCCGTAGAAAAGGAACTTCCTGAAGGGATTTTTTTAGCCTATGATGGATTAAAGCTGGATGCCTAGCCATGCACCTTACCTATCATTTCCTTCGGTTCCTCGCACCAGCACTATCCGATTCTTTCGCTGGAAACACGATCCTGTCCTGCTTTTCTCAGAACAAGGATGAACTAGTCCTGGAGACTGAAGGAGCAGACGGAACACTTTTTATTCGAGCTCATTTACTCCCACCCCAAGTTTACCTTTCCTTTTCAACCCAGTTTCACCGTGCCAAAAGAAATACGGTTAGTTTATTTGATTCCTTAATCGGAGAGCAAATTCTGACCTGTAGGGCTTTTTCAAACGAGCGAGCACTAAAATTTGAACTTTCCTCTGGGAAAGTTCTAGTACTTAAACTCCATGGCAACCGTAGCAATTGTCTGCTGTACCTCCCCAATGAAATTAAACCTACCCTTATTTTCAGAAATGATATTTCTGAAGATAAAACCTTGGATTGGAGAAGTTTAGACAGGGAGCTAAACCTAAGTTTGGAGCATTTTATTTTTTTGGAAGGGAACGTTTCACAGTTTTTACCTACCCTAGGTCCAGTGCCTAGAGCTTGGCTAAAGGAAAAAGGGTACCTGGATAAAACCCTCCATGAAAAATGGCTTTTGATCGAAGAACTTTTGGATCTCTTGGATAGCCCACTGTACGCTTTGGTGGAAAAAGAAGGAGAATTGCATCTTAGCCTGCTGCCTGAAATCGAGGCTAAATCTAGGTATGCGGACCCCATCCTTGCCTGCAATGAACTTTTTTATCAGGCACTGGTATTGGGAAGTTTTGAGAAAGAAAAAAACAACCTCCTTAAATCCTATCAGGATCAACTAAAAAGAACCCAGGCATACATCAAAAAATCCACGGAAAAACTGAAAGAGCTTAAAGATTCTCCCTCCCCCTCCCAGCTTGCTGATGTGCTCATGGCCAATCTCCATGTGTTTGAGGAAACCAGTGGAGAGGTGGAACTTGAAAATTTCTACACGGGAGAAACCGTAAAAATAAACCTCAAGCCCAAGCAAAAACCACAGGATTTGGCAGCATCCCTGTATCGGAAATCTAAAAATAGACAGCTAGAATTGGATCAATTGGAAAAGACACTAGCCGCAAAAAATGAGCAGGCAAAGTCACTTCAAGCCCTACTCAATCGACTTGGCGAAGCAACTGATTTCCGAGGATTGAAAGAATTCAAAAAGGAACATAAGGAAGACCTTCCAGCATCAAAAAATGAGGTAAGCAGCCCCTTCAAAGTGTTTGAAGTAGAAGGATTTACCATATGGGTTGGAAAATCTGCCAAAGACAATGACGAGATGCTTCGAAACTTTATACACAAGGATGACCTCTGGCTCCATGCAAGGAATGTTCCTGGATCCCATGTCGTCATTCGAAGAAAAGGTATGCCGACAGTTCCTCAGCAGGTTGTAGAGAGAGCCGCTTCCTTAGCAGCCTTTTATTCCAAGCTTAAAACAGATTCACTCAGCCCTGTGATTGTGACGGAAGCTAAGTTTGTACGGAAGGTAAAGGGCTCCGCACCTGGTTCAGTAGTCGTTGACAAGGAAAAAGTAATCTTGGTGGCACCCAAGGGCCCTGATCAAGATACTGCCCATAACCATTAACCTCTTTTTAATGGAGGAAATACTACCTGAATTCACTTTTTTCAACTAGACAGAGGAAGCTTTACTTAGGTCGGAAGTATTTAAAAATCAATCCGGTGAAGACAATACATTAGCCTAAGTAAACGTCCCTACGTTTCTTTTGAACTAAGTTGCGAAACAACACCCCAAGAAGTCCACTGAATCCACCCAATATAAAGCCCAATACCGCAGTGAGGACCATTAAATTAAGTCCGGAGCCTAGGCCCATTATTGCACCCATTTTGTCTGGTAGCGTACTGGAAGTCACTGCAGAAATGTAAACTGTCTGGCCCAACCAAACTAGGCCCATTCCCAGTCCTCCTCCAAAGAATCCACCCCATACACTCGGGCGAATTAATCCAGCTAACACGGTTAAGGCAATCATGACTACCCAGTAGGGGGAGACGATGTTTAAAAATACCACCAATAAGGCGCTCAAGAGGGTAAATAATAGAAATTTCATGGATTGCCTTATTTTAAAGTTGTTTTGAACAATACTCCTTTTTGATTCGCCTTCTCCCTTAGATCAAAATTTACATAATCCCCTTTCGCCCAAATAGGAATGAAATTATCGTAAAATCTACTTCCTGGATTACCTGATTGACCTCCAGGGTAAATTCCAAAAGCTTTCATGGTCGAACCTAACTCCACCACCATTCGCCAACTTGCTCCATGCCTGCTTCCTGTGGCGTTAAGGATGCCTGAACCACCTCCGGTGTACACACCTGCAACTGAGAATGCCTTAAAATTAGGGACGAGATGCTGAATGGTCGTTTTTTTATAATCAGCCCAACCATAATCCCCCTCCTTACTTTCCCAGTTTTTCATTGCTACGAGTAAGGAATCAAACCCTACACGAACGTGGTACTGAGCCGTTTGAATACCCTCCGCCATGTGCACATCAAAAATGGAGTCCTCAGGAGAAGCGTTCATCAAAGCGATAGTTTGGTAGTTATTGGGACGCACCACTGGTGCTCCTTGCTCCATTAATTCTCTCCAGATACTCTCAGAAGTTTCAGCAAACCAAATGGAATAAAGGGTTTGCCCTTTTTTGGCTGGATCTGCGAAAAAATCCCATGACTTCAAATCCGCCAAGTACTTCTGGGCCTCTTTAGAGGATTCTCCATAACTAGCGAGCAAATTGAGCATTACGGGTAACGACTCTGCTGCTTGTAGGTTGTACGAATCGTACTGCAACCCCTTCATGTCCTCCACTGTAATTTGTTCCATTGCGGATAGCTCGCGATTCAACCTACGGTTTCGATAATGCTCGTACGAATTATCAAATACATAGTAAGGATAGGTACTATCCACGGGATGCTGGTTGGCCGAAGAAACAAACCCACGCTCAGGATTGAAAGTGCTGGCATTGTGTTCGAAAGGAATAAAACCTTGCCATTCCATCCGTGGATCTGCACCGTCCATGAAGAATTTACCTTGCTCTTTCCATTTCAATGGGAATTTACCTTGAATTCGCATCGCGATATCCCCGCTTTTAGAAGCGAATACAAAATTTTGAGCCGGAGCGGCATAATCTTTTAAGGCCTCGGTATACTGCTCATGGTTGGTAGCCTTATTCAATTGAATAAAAGTTTTCTGTTCATTGGAAGTTCCTTGATGCACAATCCAACGGAGTGCAAAATTAACATCCTGACGATCTGACTTGAAGGACTGATCGTAAACTACCGGTCCATAGTGTGTATAGACGACGGTATCCAAAAATACCGCTTGCCCTTTGACCGCGATTTGTTCCACTCTAAATTCAGTGGACTTCCATTCCTGGCCGTATTTGTAGGCTTTTCTGGAAGCATCCTGAAAGGTGATTTTATACCAGTCGCGCGTATCCTTGGTGGCATTAGTTACTCCCCAAGCAATGTTTTCATTAAATCCGGAAATAATTCCAAGGGCACCTGGGAGTGTCGCTCCTTTTACGGTATGCGTAGGCGTACTCAATTGCATGGAATACCACAAGGAAGGAAGGTTCAAACTCAGGTGTGGGTCATTCGCAAGAATCGGATTCCCACTTTTGGTTTTTTTCCCACTTACAGCCCAGTTATTTGAACCAGTACCGTCGGTAGGCTGAGCTAATGGTTCTAGTTGAAGGGTTTCTTCAGGGTAATTTAAACTATCAGGCTTTGCCGGAGCCAAGGATGTAAAATCCCATACTCGCTCCTTTTCAATTACTGGGTCATTTTCACTTGGAAACTCTGGATACAATCGATCTAAGTTTACCTTTCCTAAGATTTTTTTCAGGTTGCTGTACTCCAAATCCCGATCCCCAACTAGCATGTCAGTCATGTACTTCAGCAAGAGCAGCGATTTGTAGGCAGACCAAGCTTCGGGTCTGTAATTTAACAGCTTATATTCTACAGGAAGCCGTGCATCAGTCAATTGGGCAATGTATTGATTGACTCCATCTGCATAGGCTTCAACCAAGGCAAGGGTGGCAGGGTCATTTTCGGTGAGGTAGCTAATTCCTTTTTCTGCTCCATAGGCCAGCCCTTTTCTACGGGTCATCCGATCCAATTCCAAGGCCATTGGCCCTACAATTTCTGATAGCCTACCTGATGCAGCTCTAGTTTGAAACTCCATTTGCCATAGCCGATGCTTTGCCGTGATGTAGCCTTGGGCTCGGTAGAGATCTAACTCATTTTCTGCATAAATATGCGGGATCAACTGCTCGTCATAGACCACCTCAACTGCTGCATTTAGATTTTCTAGATCCAAGGATTCCTCAGCAAGCTGGTCCTCGCTAAATGAATTTTGCCAAAAGCCATGATTGGGGTCCAACAAGGGAGCAAGAGGAGGAATCTGTCCAAAAGGAAGGGAAACCAGTACTCCCAAAGCACAGGTAAGAATAAGGACAACTAAAAGGGAAATATATTTCATAGCAAGATCCGGGGTGGAAATTATCTTGGGTTACAAATTGTTGCTGAAACTTAGGGAATTTTAAAATCAAAAAAAATCCCCGAACTCAGGTCGGGGATTGTAATTACTTATTGAACTGCGATTGGCAGCTTTAATTTTTCCCATCGGATTACTATTCCGGGAGCTTCCACTGCGATGGACAAACTTTCTTGGCTTGCTGCCTCCCATTGGGGTTGTACCTCCACACGCAAAACATCATTTTTCTCATTGTGCTGAAAATGTCCGTGCTCTAGGTTCCAATCAGAGTTAAAAATCACTGTCCAGGTTCCAGTTTCTTTTGGGATAGTGAATATCGAATACTTGCCCGCTGCAAGTGCTTTCCCCTCTACAGTAATAGCTTCTGCTAATTCAATATAAGTTGCCTCATTGGCACCAGTTCTCCAAACTACATTGTAAGGAACAAGATCACCCCAGATGGTTCGACTTTTGACAGCAGGTGATCCGTATTGAACCTTTATGTTTTTTCCAGCAACCTTACCCTCTGCAGTCAAGAGCGGACTTGGTCGCTTTTCTGTTTCTTTTTCTTTCGATTGTTCTTGCCCTTCTGCAGAACTCGTTTCTTCTGATTTGGGCTGACAGGCGATTGAAAAACAGAGTGATCCAATCAAGATTAAACCAAAATAATGCTTCTTCATAAGTAGAAATTTAGTGGTTATTTGCTTCAGTAAAAATAAAAAATTGGATTAATTATCGAAACTATTTATACGAACCTTACCTACAAAGAGTTGAAAAAATAGGTGAGTTGAACTGAAATACAATTCGAATCCAACAAAATTATTTATCTCATTAAAAGAAGCTTCCTGATCCATACCTATTCCAAAAATTAAAAATTCTGAAGCTCAAGAGCTTAACCCCTCCAAGTAAAAATGGAGTTGAAAGGAGCTAGGAAAGGAAGAGTTGTTCAGGTTCAATTAAATGTAATTTTTAAGTAATCAAAAAAATAAGCGCCGCGTGATAATTGAGGAAATTTTCCTCAATTTTGGACACCTAATTTATTGCGTCACCTCCGAACTACTCAAATGAAATTTATCACTGGGCTACTGGTTATTTTGAGCCTACTTGTATTTGGAAGTGTTTTCATTTCCCCTGAGGTATTTCCATACGTAGGATTACTGCCATTTTTGGTTCCAGTAGTCCTTGTTGCGAACATTTTTCTCTTTTTTATGCTCGCTTTAGCATGGAGAAAGCTGGCGTTTTTCCCCTTAGTTTGCCTTGCCCTAGGGTATAAATTTTTTCTGGTTTCCTTCCAATTTCATCCAAAAAACGAGAATGCTGTTGGCCTTAAAGTACTTTCCTTTAATGCACACCTCTTTAATTACAAAAATCCACCTACTGGCGCAGAAGATCCTACCGTGTTTTCATGGGTGAATGAACATCCTGCGGACATCAAAGTCATTCAGGAATTCTACCAAGATTACACCATTCAGAATAAAAACGCATTGAAGTTTTTAAGTAAAGAGGGGGAATTTGAATACACTTACCATCCGCTACGCGGAGAACCTAAAAAACGTTCCTACGGCATGGCTATATTCTCCAAATATCCCATTGTCAACGATGGAGTTGTGTTTGATGAAAAAAACAGCAACGGTGCCATTTTCGCAGATATAAAAGTGGGAAAAGACACCTTGCGCGTGTACAATGTTCATTTGGCTTCCATGTCTATAGAGGCAGAAGCATTTGAGAATTACGACAGTGCGAAATTGGTGTATAAGCAAACGCTTGGGAAACTGCAATTAGGAAGTCTTCAGCGTGCCCGACAGATGAATATTCTATTGGAACACCTTGGAAATAGCCCCTATAAAGTGGTATTGATGGGTGATCTGAATGAGTTGCCCTACTCCAATGCTTATTTCCGTCTGAGTGAACCACTCCAAAATGCCTTCGAGCTGGCAGGTAGAGGATTTGGGTTCACCTTTAATCGCATTCTTTTTTTCTTGAGAATAGACCATATTTTCGCCTCTCCTTCCTTGGTGCCCATCCAATTTAAAACTCACCGTGAGGTGGATTATTCAGATCATTATCCTGTAGCTGCTACCTTCACCTGGGATGGTTTTGAGCCCTAAATCCCAATTATGATTGATTTCATTTTTTTTCCAGTGCATTCAAATTTCAAAGGAAACTGAACTACATCTTGTTAAAAAAATAGGTCAAATTCCTATCTTGCATCCACAGCAAAAATCTTAGCCTTTATGCAGCAATACCACGATTTGATGAAGCGAATCCTTTCCGAAGGGGTAAAAAAAACCGACCGTACAGGAACAGGGACCATCAGCATTTTTGGACATCAAATGCGGTTCAATCTTGCAGATGGCTTTCCTGTGGTGACTACCAAAAAATTACACCTTCGATCCATCATCATCGAGTTACTTTGGTTTTTGAGAGGTGAATCCAATATCTCCTGGCTGAAAGAAAACGGAGTTTCTATCTGGGACGAATGGGCAAATGAAAATGGAGACCTGGGTCCTGTCTATGGCTACCAGTGGAGACACTGGCCCGATGGAAAAGGAGGAGAAATCGACCAAATCAAAAACCTAATCCATCAAATCAAAACCAAACCCGATAGCAGAAGACATCTAGTCAGTGCTTGGAATGTGGCCAATGTGGACGAGATGGCCCTCCCACCCTGCCATACGCTCTTCCAGTTTTATGTAGCGGATGGCAAACTATCTTGCCAACTTTACCAACGAAGTGCCGATGTATTTCTCGGTGTTCCTTTCAACATTGCATCTTATGCACTTTTCACGATGATGGTCGCTCAAGTTTGTGAACTCGAGCTTGGGGACTTTGTACATACTTTTGGGGATGCCCATTTGTATCTCAATCACTTGGAGCAAACTGAATTGCAACTTAGCAGGGAATGTAGACCTCTCCCTACCATGAAGATCAACCCAGCAGTGAAAGATATTTTTGCCTTCACCTACGAAGATTTTGAATTGCTGAACTATGACCCTCATCCGCACATCAAAGCACCAGTAGCCATTTAAGACCAAATGGGTTAAGAATCTTCACCAATCAAAAGACCATAAAAAAAACGCCTCCAAAAATTCTGGAGGCGTTTTTTGTTGGATGCATACGAGGATTTAATTCCCCAACTCGTACTTGAGGGTTCTTCCTTTTTCTACTGCTGGAAGCCCTTCGGTCATCCAAAGCGGAGCGGGTGCACCTTTCAAGTAGTGATCAAAGAACTGACTCAAACGAACGGAAAGGTCTTTTGCATTCTTTCGCTGCACCAAGTTGTGATCCTCTCCATTGTATTGGAGGAGCCATGCGGGCTTATTGAGGCGCTTGAGGCCCATAAACATCTCTATTCCTTGGTACCAAGGCACAGATCCATCTGCATCGTTGTGCATAATCAACACGGGTGTATTGACGCGATCCAGGGTAAACAAGGGAGAGTTTTCCAAGAAATACAATGGCTTTTCCCAAAGCGTTCCACCAATTCTAGATTGGGTCTGCTCGTATTGAAACATGCGGCTCATGCCCGTTCCCCAACGAATGCCCCCGTAAGCGGAAGTCATGTTGACCACTGGAGCACCTGCCCCCGCTGCTTTGAAAAGATTGGTTCGAGTCATCAAATAAGCTACCTGATAGCCTCCCCAGCTTTGGCCTTGAATCGCCATGTTTTCGGCATCTATCCCTCCTTGAGAAATAACAGCTTGTACTCCCGGCATAATGCAATCGTAGGCACTAGGTCCTGGAAGGCCCAAATCGTACTTGATATCTGGCACGAATACCACATAATCGTTACTTACAAAATACGGGATATTGATCGTCGATCGGCTAGGAGCCGGTGCACGGTAATTGTGAAGTGTCTCGCTATTTCTTTCGTAGAAATAAACCATCATCGGGAATTTTTTTACCCCATCAAATCCTTCTGGCGTAAACAAAAGCCCTTGGAGCGGAGTCCCATCTTGAGTCAAGTAGGATACCAACTTGACATTTCCCCACTTGACTCCGGCTTGCTGTGGATTGAGTGCTGAGGCTTTGACAGGGGAAGAGAAAGTCAAATCACTTAGGTAGAGATCAGGACTTTCTTTGTAAGTGGACCGGCGGAAAAGGAGTTGCGAGGAATTTTCTGCTTTTCGAATCCCATAATTGAGGTGGTCACTAAACAACAATTCTTTAGGGAGGCCTTTACCTTGGTAGTTGGCAGTAAAGAATCCACTTTTCTTAGTTACTTCATCAAAACCAGAAAGAATGAGCGGTTCCTTGGGATCGATCGCTACCTCATCCACTTTCAAGCGTTCTCTACGGAAAGCGTTTTGTGTGCGACGTCCTTCCCCACCCGTAATATTTTGGGCAGCGGCAGGATTTCGCGGATCCACCTTCCACAGATCAAACCGGTCGTTGATCAGAAAGGAAGCGTCGCCTTCAAGCCACCCTGCTGCGCCATAGCTGCTAGGCAAGGAAGGAGAATCGTGGATTTCGTCGTAAAAAGGTACTGGAATTGCGGCGGTCAGGTTGATTTTTGCTTTTGCTTTTAGATCGTACGCCACCCAGGAACTGTCCCTCGCATCGTACCAATAAGCATAATTCCCCTCTGGAGAGAGACGGGCAGAGCCAGAAGCATTTTTTTCAATCAATTCTTTCGCGCCGGTGGTGATATCTAAAAGGTAGACATCTCGTCCGAGTTGGATATCCCAACTGTAATTTCTTCGATAAGGTGCATCCGTAGAAGCCAATGCAATGCTTTTGGTGATTTTGTTTTCCAACTGCACTTCATCCACTTCTGGAGTCCCAAGTTGAACCACCCGTAAATCCTTCAATGAAAGAACAGCTAAGTAACTCTTCTTTTCCTCTTGGGATTTGTTCTTCAACTGCATGGGTTGGATTTCATCCTCCTGCCAACCCCAGATATCAAGGCTCACCCGATCTTCATCCAAGAGTGTAGTATCATTTTCATAAGCATAGTCCTGATATTCGGGAGTTACTCCAAAAAACAGTCGGCCTTCATCCTCCGAAAACCGAAGGGAAGCATCTGGGCTGATGCGGCTATTTTCAAGTTTGACAGCTGATTTATCCAATTCAGCCACCATGGCTTTCTTTTTCACATCATAAACTAGCAGCTTATGGCTTGGCTTTTTGGCTTTTAAGGAGTCATCGCTCGTCACAAAGGAAAGGTAACCGGACTGCGGAGAAAAGGCCATTCGTGCATAGGAAGTCATCTTTTCATGCACCAATCGATGTTCCCCTGAGCTCAAGTCAAGCAAGTGTAAGGCTGCATTGTCTTGTTTCTCCTCCTCAGCAAGCGCGTAATAGAGGAAGTCTCCATTCGGGGAGAAGCTAAATGATTTTACACGTTCGATGTCCCAAGTTTTTGTTCCATCGAGCGTCCTAACAATCAATTTAGTTCCATCTGTCTTTTTAGGTTTTTCCGCCTTCTTGGTGGAATCGGAACCGCTCTTCTCTTTGGGATCCTCCTTCTTGGCAAGTTCCTTCTCTAGGTGGATGGCAATCCAACTCCCCTTTTCGGTTGGGGTAGCAAAAGACTTCACGCGAGCTATTTTCTCCAATTTCCCCGTAGCCAGCTGCAGAATAAATAAACTATCCTTTGGCAGGTCATCTGCTTTCTTCTTTTTCAGTTTAAGTGCTCGAACGGAGTCTTTTTGAGCTACAATTCTCCCTACTGCAAAGGCATCGTCTGGGGTGAATAAGAATCCAGTTCCACGAGGGATCGTTGTCTTTTTAGTAGGAGTTTTAAAAGGGAAAATCTCCAATCTTCCATCCCCATCTTGAGGAGAGATCTGATACCCAACAAACTGTCCGTTTTTGGTGATCTTATCTGAAGAAAGGCTTTCCCATCTATCGTAATCTGCATGGGTCAGTGATCGTTTTTGCTGTGCAACAAGGGACTGAGAGATAAGTAGAAGGGTAAAAACCCATCCAGTGGTGCTTCGTAAATTGATCATGGGTGCAATTAATTACTTAGGGTAAATTCTTTTTCGATAAATCCTCCTCTAGTGGAAGAAAGCTTTATTTTTCCTTTGACCGGCGCATCGCCTTTCACCTGTACTACAAAGGTGGCTGTCTTTTTCTCCCCTACTCCGGTGTAGCCAGCATAGATAGTTTTATCGTACAAACTTGGAGTGCTGATGCGAACCGTAGCGTCTTGGTCTCCTTTCAGCAAGTCCTTCTCAAAATCTAAGGACACGCGATCCTCCTGAACAATTTTCACCAGTTTGGCCTGCTCTAGCGCTACAGGCAGTTTGCCTGAATTGGTCCAAGTCAAGGTCACTTGATATTCTCCAGCTTTCACTTTCTTCACTTTCAAATCATCAACAACTAGCTGAGGCAGTCTTTTTGCCATGGCGAGGTTGAAAAGGGCTTGCTTTTTTGCCCAGCTTTCCAATTGCCAAGGAGGACCATTTTGACCAAAAAACTTGGGGTGAAATCCTCCATACTCAACTTCGCCCAATTCAGGATGGGTAAATGCAGTCCATGGCTTAAACCCTTTACTGCCATTGGCTTCGTCATCCCACATCAGCCCATCGAAATCGTCGTAGATGCCATCGTTGTCGTAATCTTTCATGGCTCCATTGTTCCAAAGCTCATCTCCATACCAAATGCTGCCGTAGTAAAAGTAGCCGAAGTCAGGCCCATGCCCGAAAAGCGGCTCTGGTTTAAGTGGATCTCCAGTCATGGAATTCACCTTGTAGCGGGTGGCGTAGGTTTCATACACATCGCCAGCCCAAGGGTAAGCGGTGAAAGATAGTCCTAGCTGATCCATTTCTTTGTAAATCGCCAAATCTTGTGGGTACATGCGCTCCTCACTTTTGGATGTGGAAGGTGGTCGCAAGTGCATGGGTACCCGGGTATCCATGGAGTTGACCACGGAAATATTTGGGTGACTCAGCATCCATAGGACAGTAGCGCGAGATTCAATTTCACTGAGTGGATATTCTCCTGCGCCAAACTGGGTATATCCCCTTCCTGTCAGGTCTCCACCTGTGTTTGGTCTCCAGTTTTCCGGATAGTTCCGGTGAAGATCTAATCCTCCGATTCCGTCTTCGTTGTAGCGACCATCGCCATCGTTATCAATGCCTTCGCTGTAGATGAGGTATTCCCCCTTTCCTGGGAAAGTTTGCTTCATCAACCGACCTTTGGGGTCTCTAGGATCAAGAATGTAATTTGCCTTTTCTTTATCTTCAGGAGTCACTGCCTTTTTACGGACTTGATACAAGATGCCGTCTCCATCCAAATCTTCTTCTGGATCTTCATCTAGCATTCCATCTCGATCGGTATCCTGAGGTTTGACTGTACTGCGATTGCGCTGAGCAGTGTGCAAGTACATGTTTGAACCGTCTGGGTTATTTTGAGGACGGAGGTAGATCACCTTGGTATCGATAAGCGCTGTGATCTCTGGGTCCTTGCCGTAATTTTCCAAGAGGTGTTGGGTCATCCACAGGATAGATTCACTCGCGGTTATTTCACCCGAATGCCGCCCTCCTTCAAAATACGCTGCTGGCTTGTCAGTATCTTTTCCAGTAGTCTTATTGGTAAGCGTCATTTGGTAGATCGGTCTTCCTTCAAAAGATTCTTCTATCACATAGAGGTCCACCAGTTGCGGATATTGCTTTGCCCAAGTTTCGTACCAATGGTACATGACATCCACGGTGTGGTATTTGGTAAAGTCAAGCGTGGTGCCTGGACGGTACTCTACTTCTGGAAATTCAAACTTCTTGAAAAAAGAAGTCCCATGACGTTCACCTGAAACTAGGTAGTGTTTACTTTTTGTGTTTTTCTCTGGAAACACTTGCTCAGGCACAAAAGGCCTCACCTGAGCTAGAAGCACAGTTGAAAGCAATAAGAATTGGAAAAATAAGAGTTGTTTTTTCATGGGAAGGGTTGTTGACTAGCTAAAAATAGGAAAGAGAAGTAGAGAATTAGTTGCCGTTAAAAAAAAATACCCCCCAAACTAGGTAAAAACAAAAAGGTCTTGCCAATGACAAGACCCTTTTCAGAATATAAACCCAAATATAACTTTAGAGATTAAAAGTTCTTTTTTGTTTCAATTCTTCGGCCGAATTAAGTTGGACAAGTCCTTTTTGAATTTTATAATTAAAAACTCAAAATTAAATTTGGCATCAGAACAGTTTTACAAAGGAAATATATTTTATACAAAATTGCAAATTGAAAAAATAATTTTGGAATATTTTAAACAATCTATAATTTCATGCATCCTTTATTAAAAATCATCTAAATCACACACCAAAAAATGGACAAAATTTTAGATATCGATAATGTTGATCTAAAGATTATCTCCTTGCTCAATGAAGATGCAAAGACGCCATACACTGAAATTGCCAAAAAAGTATTCGTTTCTTCCGGAACAGTCCATGTGCGAATGAAGAAATTGGAGGATATGGGTGTGGTAAAAAGTGCAACTTTGAATATTGATTTCTCCAAGCTAGGCTACGATATATCTGCATTCTTAGGAATCTACCTAGAGAAAAGCTCGCTATATGATACTGTGATCGAAAAGTTGAAAGGGATTGCTGAGGTAGTTAGCGCCTATTATACCACTGGAAATTACTCCATTTTTGCTAAAATCATCTGTAGAGACACCAATCACCTCCGTCTTGTACTGGACAAAATCCAAAAAGTGGATGGCATTGACCGAACAGAAACCCTAATTGTATTGGAAGAAAGTATCAATAGACCGATCTCATTTTTTAACAAAGAGAAATAATATTATATGATTATCGGCAATCATGCCAGTAGCTCAGCATAGCTATTTAAAACTGCGGATAATCGTTGACAGACCACAGTCAACGGTCCACAGCTCACCTAATTGGACCTCAAACCTTTTTTTCTCCGGTTAGTGGTGAAAAAGCGGATAACCAGATAGTATTATTAGGATTAAATCTAAATAAATAATATTTGAAGTTTCGTAAAGCTTTAAAAAAAATGTGAAGAACTTTCTTCACATTTTTTTTATGCATAAAATACTATAAATCAGACTTTTAATCTTCTTCATCTCGAAATAACTAGCAAGCACTCCAGTTTTTTGATCCGAAGAAGAACATATTTTTTTGTTTGAATGTTGTACTTTTACGAACTAACTATAATTAGTCTAAACAACTCAGTTCATGAGCAAAGACAACCAGATTTTAGAAGACCTTAACTCTAAAGAATATGAGCATGGATGGTCCGTTAATTTCGAGACAGATGAGGCCCCACTTGGCCTAAATGAAGATATTATTCGCTGGATTTCTACTAAAAAAGAAGAACCTAGTTGGTTGCTGGAATGGAGACTAAAGGCTTTCAAAATCTGGCAAGGCATGACCGAGCCCACTTGGGCTAATGTCAAGTATCTGAAGATGGATTTACAGGCTTTGAGATATTATTCTGCTCCCAAGCAAAGTAATAAGCCAAAAAACATAAACGAGGTAGACCCTGAATTAATTGCCATTTACGAAAGATTGGGTATTTCACTCCATGAACAAAAAAGACTTCAAGGAATTGCGATTGACGTAGTGCTTGATTCCGTATCCGTGGCTACTACATTTAAAGAAACCTTAGGCAAACTTGGAATCGTTTTTTGCTCCTTTAGTGAGGCAGTAAAAGAACATCCAGAGTTGATTCAAAAATATTTAGGCTCAGTAGTTCCGATGACGGACAACTACTATGCTGCATTAAATGCTGCTGTATTTTCTGATGGCTCATTTTGCTACATCCCCAAAGGAGTACGTTGTCCAATGGAATTGTCTACCTATTTCCGTATCAATGCCGCAAATACGGGCCAATTTGAGCGTACACTTATTGTGGCTGATGACTCTTCTTATGTATCCTACTTGGAAGGTTGTACCGCTCCTCAACGTGACGAAAACCAACTGCATGCTGCAGTAGTAGAAATTTATGCTGGAGCACATGCAGAGGTGAAATACTCCACTGTTCAAAACTGGTTTCCAGGCGACAAAGAAGGAAAAGGTGGAATCTATAATTTTGTAACCAAGCGTGGAATTTGCGCGGGAGACCACTCCAAGATTTCTTGGACACAGGTAGAAACGGGTTCGGCTGTAACTTGGAAATATCCTTCCTGCATTTTAAAAGGAGATTATTCCATCGGAGAATTCTATTCGGTAGCAGTGACCAACAACTACCAGCAAGCCGATACAGGAACAAAAATGATCCACATCGGTAAAAACACCAAATCAAGAATTGTCTCTAAAGGGATCTCTGCTGGTAAATCTCAAAACTCTTATCGAGGACAGGTTCAGGTCATGAAGCGTGCACACAATGCCCGCAATTTCTCCCAATGCGACTCCCTATTGATGGGCAACCAATGTGGAGCCCATACCTTTCCTTACATCGACATTGCCAACCCTTCGGCCAAAGTAGAACACGAGGCTACCACCTCAAAAATCGGTGAAGATCAAATCTTCTATTGCAACCAACGCGGAATAGCAACCGAAGATGCGGTAGCCTTGATTGTGAATGGCTATGCCAAAGAAGTATTGAACCAACTCCCAATGGAGTTTGCAGTGGAAGCTCAAAAACTATTAGCACTTACCCTGGAAGGTTCGGTAGGCTAACCTACCGCGGCAGGCGAATCCCACTGAAAATCTAACGCTTACCTTAGAAAAACTAGCTCATGCTATCTATAAAAAATCTACATGCCTCTATTGAGGGCACTCCTATTCTTAGAGGAATTAACCTAGAAGTGAAAGCAGGCGAAGTACATGCCATCATGGGCCCCAATGGCTCTGGTAAATCTACTCTTGCCTCTGTACTTGCAGGAAGAGAAGAATACGAAGTCACCGAAGGAGAAGTCTTCTTTCAAGGCAAAGAACTCCTATCCCTATCCCCAGAAGACCGTGCTCGAGAAGGCGTGTTTTTAGCTTTCCAGTATCCAATTGAAATTCCTGGGGTCTCTACTACCAACTTCTTGCGAACAGCGCTCAACCAAGTTCTAGAATACAGAGGCCAAGAACCTTTAGATGCTGTCAAATTTCTTTCCTTAATGAAAGAAAAAATGGCCTTGGTGGAGATTGATCAAAAACTCTTGAGTCGCTCCTTAAATGAAGGTTTTTCCGGTGGAGAAAAAAAGCGAAATGAAATTTTCCAAATGGCGATGCTTAATCCGGTACTCTCCATTTTGGATGAAACTGATTCTGGCCTGGATATCGATGCGCTTCGAATCGTGTCCAATGGGGTAAATAAGTTGAAATCTGATACGACTGCAACCATTGTGGTGACCCACTACCAACGCCTTCTCGACTACATCGTTCCCGATTTTGTACACGTCCTATATAAAGGACGAATTGTAAAGTCAGGCACGAAGGAGCTTGCTCTCGAGCTCGAAGAAAAAGGCTACGATTGGATCAAGGAGGAAGTTGATTCTACAGCCACAGTTTGATCCCTACCGCCACACACATGGGTACCTTGACGCAACACGAATTAGTTCTTGGTCTTTTTGAAGCAGCACCGGCTACTTTTCTTTCTTTACGCCAACTGGGTAAGGAGAGTTTCTATGCACAAGGAATGCCAGCCCTCAAAGCCGAAGAATATAAATTCACCCCAATAGCCAAGAAATTGGAGAGCAGCTTGACTGAATTCCATCCTGCTCAGCGGGTGGAAATCAGCCCTGAGCAAGTCAAATCCGCTGTATTCCAAGATTTTAAAGGGGTTGTTTTGGTTTTTTCAAATGGTTATTTTCTTCCTCAGCTATCCACTACAACGGAAGGGCTTACCTTAAATCTACTTTCTCAGATTGAAAATACTCCTCTTGGAAGCATTGCCAAACCAGATAAGGACCCTTTCACTGCCTTAAATCAGGCGACTTTCACGGACGGACTCCATCTCGCTATTGACCACAAGAAATCGATCGAATCTCCGATTTTACTACTCCAGTTTCATCAAGCAAAAGGAGGACAAGTAATTTCTCCGCGGATTTGGATTGAAGCAGGTGATTTTTCAAAAGCCACCTTTATCGATTACCACAAATCCGTAGATGCTACTGCCTATTTTGTAAATAAGGTAGTAGAAATCAAGGGAGGAGTTCATTCGGACATTACCTACCATAGCCTGCAACATGAAAACAATCAGGTAATCGAAGTAAGTAACCTGGTAACCGACGTTCAGAAAGACGCTCAATTTACGTCTACACAAATCACCCTAACAGGAGATATGGTACGCAATAACTTGACGCTCAATTTATTGGGCAGCAATTCCGTCGGAAATATGTATGGTCTCTACCTCCTAGATGGCAAAACGCATGTAGACAACCATACCAACGTAGACCATACGATTCCACATGCTGAATCGAATGAACTTTACAAAGGCATTCTTGCAGACCAAAGCCGAGGAGTATTTAATGGAAAGATTTTCGTGCGCCAAATCGCACAAAAGACGAATGCCTTCCAGCAAAACAATAATATCCTGCTTTCGGAAGATGCGATCATCAATACCAAACCTCAACTTGAGATTTGGGCGGATGATGTGAAGTGCTCTCACGGATGTACTGTCGGGCAGCTTGATGAAGAAGCCTTATTTTATCTACAGGCAAGGGGTATCGACAAAATCACCGCAAAAGGGCTATTGCTGTATGCTTTTGCAGGGGAGGTTCTTGACAAAATCGAAGACGATAGCCTTCGCAATTACATTGTAAATCAAATCCAAAACCGACTCGGGAGTAATTTCTAAGCCATGTCCATCCAAGTCAATGCCATCAGGAGCCTTTTCCCGATACTTCACCAAGAAGTAAATGGGAATCCCTTGATTTATTTTGACAATGCCGCTACCACTCAAAAACCACAGGCGGTACTGGATGCACTTACACATTACTACGAGAAGGACAATTCCAATATCCACCGAGGTGCGCATACCTTGGCAGACCGAGCTACGCGACAGTACGAGGAAACTAGAGAAAGTGTCCGAACCCTACTCAATGCCCGAGAATCTGCTGAAATTATTTTTACAAGAGGCACTACCGAAAGCATTAACCTGGTAGCCAAAACTTTCGGGCCTAAATTCATTCAAAAAGGAGATGAAATACTCATTTCCACGCTTGAGCATCACAGCAATATTGTGCCCTGGCAAATGCTTTGTGAACAAACTGGTGCCATCCTCAAGGTTATTCCAGTTACGGATGCTGGGGAGCTGATGATGGATGAGTTTGAAAAACTTCTCAGTTCAAAAACCAAGTTGGTCAGCATCGTCCATGCTTCCAATTCATTAGGAACGATCAATCCTGTAAAAAAAATCATTGATGCAGCCCATGCGGTAGGAGCAAAAGTTTTACTAGATGGCGCCCAGTCTGCTTCTCATTTGGAGGTAGATGTTCAGGAGCTTGATTGTGATTTTATGGCTTTTTCTGCGCACAAACTCTATGGACCTACTGGATTAGGAGTCTTGTATGGTAAAAGAGAACTTTTGGAAGAAATGCCCCCTTTCCTCGGAGGTGGAGAGATGATTCGAGAGGTAACCTTTGAGAAAACCACTTACAACACCATTCCTTTCAAGTTTGAAGCGGGCACCCCAAGTATTGCAGAAGTAATTGCATTTAAACCTGCCTTGGATTTCATTACATCGACAGGCAAGACAAATATTCATCTTCATGAGCATGACTTACTACAGTATGCAGCAGAGTTACTTCAAGATGTCAAAGGAGTCATCCCTGTTGGAACTGCTGCAGAAAAGATAGGCGTCTACTCCTTTAATATTCAATCCATGCACCCCTTCGATGTGGGGCAGTTACTGGATGCTAAAGGTATCGCAGTTCGGACTGGCCACCATTGCACCCAACCCTTGATGCACAGATTGGGATTAGAAGGTACCGTTCGTGCCTCCTTTGCTGTATATAATACCCGAGCTGAAGTGGAAGTATTTGCACAGGCAGTCGCCAAAATCGCTAGCCTTAAAAATAAATGAGCACGATAGCCAACATACAAAACGAGATCGTAGCCGAATTTGAGATTTTGGGTGAAGACCGAGAATCCACGATTTTTTACATCATGGAGTTAGGAGGGAACTTAGAACCCTACCCAGAAGCTTATCGTAAAGACGAGTACACTATTCAAGGATGCCAATCGAAGGTATGGTTAGTGGCTGAGGAGCAGGGAGGAAAAGTGATTTATAAAGCCGATAGCAATACCGATATTACCAAAGGATTGATTTCGCTCCTTATTCGAGTATTAAACCATCGAAGTCCAAAGGAAATTCTAGAGGCCAATCTTGATTTTATCCCGCGAATTGGAATGGGTAATATTTTGGGCAGTCAACGATCGAATGGATTGGCATCGATGATGAATCAAATGAAGCGCTACGCCCTAGCTTTTCAAACCAAGCAAAATGCCTAACATGAACGTCGACGAAACTTCTGAAACTAAAATACAAATTGATAACCTCAGGGATAAGGTGGTCACAGCCATTAAGTTGGTCTATGACCCTGAAATACCCGTTGATGTATATGAATTAGGATTAATCTATGAGATTAGTGTTTACCCAGTAAACAATGTATTTGTATTAATGACACTAACTTCGCCAAATTGCCCTTCGGCTGAGTTTATTCCTTCAGAGGTGAAGGAGAAAATTCAACAAATCGAAGGAATTAACAATGTAGAAGTCGAGGTGACTTTTGAACCTCCCTATACCCAAGATATGATGTCTGAGGTAGCCAAATTAGAATTAGGATTTCTTTAACATAAAAATAAACATGCAGAACAATGTATCCTGAAGAATTAATTGCCCCCATGCGCGCTGAATTGTCTCTCGTTGGATTCGAAGAGTTTCGTACAGCCGAACAAGTAGCGGCCCATCTGGGTCCAGATCATAAAGGAACTACTTTCCTAGTAGTCAACTCCGTATGCGGATGTGCGGCGGGTGCCGCTAGACCAGGAGTAAAAATGGCTCTTGAGCAAGCTGGTAAAAAGCCAACGACATTAGCTACTGTATTTGCAGGAAATGACCGCGATGCGGTTGCCAAAGTCCGTGAATTGGTATTGCCCTACCCTCCCTCCTCTCCTGCAATGGCTTTATTTAAGAATGGTGAACTCATCCATTTTATCGAGAGACACCATATTGAAGGAAGAAATGCAAAAATGATTGGAGAGCATTTGGTCGAAGTTTTTGAACAATTTTGTGATTAAAAAAGTCCTTCGGGACTTTTTTGTTTGTTCTCAAAAAGAGGTTATCCATTTTATAAATAGGATTTATTGATTTAAGTATTGATAATCAGATAATTAGAGGTAAAATAATTGAAGCTTAATCCATTTATCATCTTTCGGGATTACCAGCACAATAATATATTTGAAAAATGGCCGATTTTAGTAACTTGAGGCCGATTTTAGAGTTACACATCCAAAATAAGCTACAAACAAATCCATCATGTCTGATTCTGCCAAGCTGTTCTACAAGGGACAAGAATTTGAATTTCCAGTTATCATAGGTACTGAAAACGAACCTGCAATTGACATTGCAAAACTTAGAAATGATACCGGTCTTA
>CAXNJN010000040.1:0-21012 GCA_964202605.1 Bacteroidia bacterium
AATCCAAGCACCTGGTTCGTGTGCTGCGAAAGAAGCAAGGAGATCAAATCCTGCTTACAGATGGAAAAGGGATGCTCTATACCTGCGTGCTGGACCAAGCAGACCCTAAAAAGGCGAGTTTGACGGTTTTATCTTCCAAGGAAGCAGACTTAGATCCATTTTACATCCACCTGGCTATTGCCCCCACCAAAAGCCCAGACCGAATGGAGTGGATGGTAGAAAAAATCACGGAGATCGGGTTTCATGAATTGACCTTGCTTGATACGATGCATGGAGAGCGTAGTTTTTTGAAAACGGATCGCTTGCAGAAAAAAATAATTTCAGCCTGCAAGCAAAGTATCAAATGGAGAACTCCAAAAGTCAACCCCAGTATCAAGTTCACTGCATTTTTGAAGGCTGATTCCTTTCCAGATTACCAGAAATTTATCGCCTACGTGGATGAAAACCAGGTAAATCATCTCCTAGATTTGGCTATCCCGGGAGGAAAATACCTCATCTTGATTGGTCCTGAAGGGGATTTCGACCCCAAAGAGATTCAAATTGCCCTAGAAAATGGGTATCGGGCAGTTTCTCTTGGAAAAAGCCGATTGCGAACCGAGACCGCGGGCCTAGCAGCGGTTCAAATGCTGCAACTGATCAATCGATAAAGTAATTCAAGGTTAGTAACTGTCAGAAAATCAAACCTTTTTACCCTTCTTGAATTCCATCTTAAAAAATTGGACGCAGAACTAACAAAAGTCCTCAACTATTTTCTTAGTTTAGAATATCTTTTTTCATTCTCCTTCAATGGAGCCTTGGCTGAAGACTGAACTACTTAACTCATCCCCTAGTGCCTTACAAAGAGCGAGAAATAGAGAAAAAATACTTTTCCATTGGAGAAGTTGCCGACATGTTCAAAGTTGCAGCCTCCCTTATTCGCTATTGGGAAGGAGAATTTGATATCATCCGCCCTAAAAAGGACAAAAAAGGCAATCGCCGGTATACCCAAGACGATATCCAAAAGATTCGCTACGTGTACCACCTGGTCAAGGAAAAGGGATATACGCTTCAAGGCGCCCAAGAAGTGATCTCAGCAGGAAAGCAACAAGGATTTGATAAAGTAGCCGCAGTTCAAAAACTTCAGGAAATCAAGGATTTTTTAATCAACCTGAAGCATGAACTCCATTCCAGATCCAACACCTGAGGAAAAACAATTTTTTATTGCCCTCGCCCTAGCACCAAAAGTTGGACCTATCCTATTCAAAGCTATTCTAGCATACGCAGGCTCAGCACTCGATTTCTTTTCCTTGCCGCCAACCAAGATTGTCAAAATCCCTAGAATAGGACGGAAATTACTAGAAATTCGACAGCAACAGGCCTCGCTACTTTCTAAAGCAGCAGCACTCCTTGCTGACCAAACTCCTGGAGGATACCGCCTGCTTACCTCGCTGGATGAAGCGTTTCCAAAACGATTAAATTCCATCGCAGATGCTCCAGTGCTCTTATTTACAAAGGGCCAAGCCAACTTGAATACGCAAAGAACCATAGGAATCGTGGGCACCAGAAGTGCTACCGCCTATGGGAGGTCCATCACCAAAAAAATCATTGAAGATCTTTTGCCCTACCAACCGACAATCGTATCGGGGCTTGCCTATGGAATTGATATTGAAGCACATCGAGCGGCTTTACAGCTGGGATTACCCACCCTTGCAGTGATGGGTTCGCCCATTCACTTGATTTATCCTGCTGCGCACAAAGGTACCGCCGAACAATTGGTAGAAGCTCATGGCGCCTTACTGAGTGAATATGCACCAGGATCTATCTTGCTGCCTGGAAATTTTCCGGCTAGAAATCGAATTATTGCCGCACTTTCCGATGCCCTTTTGGTCGTAGAAGCTGCAGAAAAAGGCGGGGCATTGATTACTGCCGAAATTGCCTTTAGCTACCACAAGGAAGTTTTTGCAGTTCCTGGAAATCTCCAATCTACCTTTTCAGAAGGTTGTAACCAGCTCATCAAAAGAATGAAAGCAGCTATTTACACTGGTCCAAATGACCTCGCAGAGGCCTTGCACTGGTCCAAACCAGGAGAAGAACGAAGATCAAAGGCCCCACAGGATTTCTCGACTCGGGAAGCATTGGAGTTTAAAATACTTACCTACCTCCAAAATCATGGAGATACTGAACTCGATCAGCTTGCTTTTGCCAACCAAATTCCATTAGGAATCCTGTCTTCCACTTTACTTTCACTTGAGTTTGAAGGAATCATCAAGTCCTTACCAGGAAAAAAATACAAACTCCTCAGTTAGACTTTAAAAATCAGGCAATTCAAATGAGTCGCTGTGGGAACTTCCAAACTTGCTTAAAATTAGGTGGTTTGTTCTTCCTTCATCTTTCGCATAAGCTTTGGGTAGTACCACAGGTAAAACCCACTTAGCGCCAGAAAAATCAATCCAAGAGAAACCAAAGTGGAGTAGGTAAGTTTGGCTCCCTCCTCTCCTGTCGTGTAATAGTCTACAATACTTCCATCATGCACCTTTTCGATCCAATCGGAATGCCGCGTACCCACAGACAAGATCTCACCAGAATACCCATCTACCTGCACTTCCGTAAAATGGGTTTTGAAGGTAATCTTGGCCGAGCCTTTGTCTGGGCGAATATCGATGCGATCTACTTCAGAATCCCTCCCCATTTTTTTCATTTCCTCCTCCCCGATGCGTACCATCTCTGAAGGCAAAATCCAAGTGCCCTGCTCCACCTTACTCGATAAGGTTGGAGGCAATAGGGCTACCTTCTTTTTCCAAGCCAGCAAAATGGAGGTTACCCCAATCACAAGGAAAAAGACAATCAGGGGAATCCCCATCAGCCGGTGTAGCTTTCGTAGGCTGCGGGTACGTTTTGCTTGGATTTTAATGGGTTCGGTGGACATGGGTCGAAAAGCTAGCCCGCAAACAGGGGCTTAGCAAGAACAGGCTAGCAAGATAAAGAAAAATCAACTAGAGCGAAGCATTTGGTAGGAACGGCAAGGAAACTCGAAGCCCTCACTACTTTTTCTTCCAAGGAACGGGCACCAATAAAAAAGGGCCCGAAGGCCCTTTTTTAGATTACTTGAATTTCCTTAGAAGATTTCTTTAGCCACTTTATAGGTTGCATCTGCCTTACTCATGGTATAGAAGTGTAGGGAAGGTACCTTCGCTGCCATCAATTCTTTGCACTGCTGTATGGACCAGGCGATGCCCACCTCTTTAACTTGGGCGTTGGTTGTGCAGCTGACCAGCGCATCGGTCAAGTCATCCGGAAAATCCAAGAAGAAAGAACGGGGTAAGGTGGTAATTTGCCCTAGTGAGGTGATGGGCTTGATCCCCGGAATGATGGGAACATCTATGCCTACCTCCCTGGCCTTGGCGACAAAGTCGAAGTACTTTTGGTTGTCAAAAAACATCTGCGTCACGATGAAGCTAGCACCATTGTCTACTTTTTCCTTCAAGTAGTTGATATCAAACTTAAGGCTTGGGGCCTCAAAGTGCTTTTCAGGATAGCCCGCTACACCGACACAAAAATCGGTTTGAAAGCTAGGCTCAGTCTCCTCGTGTAGGTATTTACCCTGGTTCATGCTGACCACCTGAGCCACCAACTCCGTAGCATTGGCATGGCCGTTGGGCTCGGCGGCAAAGCGCTCAGACTTCGGAGCATCTCCCCTCAGTGCCAAGACATTCTCTACGCCAATAAAATCGAGGTCAATCAGCAGGTTTTCGGTTTCTTCCTTCGTAAAACCGCCGCAAAGCACGTGAGGCACGGCATCCACCTCAAAGCGGTTGATCAGGGCGGCACAGATACCAACCGTTCCCGGCCGTTTTTTGGTGCTCACCTTTTCCAAAAGACCGTTGGGGTGCTTCTTGTAGATGTATTCCTCCCGATGATAGGTTACGTCCACAAAAGGTGGCTTAAACTCCATCAAGGGGGAAATTCCCTCCATGAGCTCCTTTAAGCTTTGCCCTTTGAGGGGAGGAAGGATCTCGAAGGAAAATAGGGTTCCCTTTGCGTTTTTTATATGCTCGGTGATTTTCATAGCGTAGCGTTCACAAGTGAGGGTGAAGAGATGGGTTTGGGTGAGGGAGAGTAGGCCAAGTTTGGCGATAGCAGACGCTCAGCAGCTTCTAGAGAAATCCCCTTTCTATCCGCATAGCTTGCCACCTGATCTGGACCAATTTTTCCCAAGCCAAAGTAGCTGCTTTCGGGGTGCGCAAAAAAGAAGCCCGACACCGAGCTGGTGGGATACATCGCGTAGCTGGAAGTAAGGGTGATCCCCACCGTATTTTCTACGTCTAACAACTCGGAAATGGTCACCTTTTCGGAGTGCTCTGGACAAGCTGGGTAGCCAGGGGCAGGTCGTATGCCCGCATAGTCCTCGCTAATCAGTGCATCCGTAGCCAACTGCTCTTGAGGGGCATAGCCCCACAATTCCTTTCGAACCAATTCGTGCAAATATTCCGTTGCTGCCTCTACCAATCTATCAGCCAAGGCCTTAAATAAGATGTCGTTGTAATCGTCTCCTGCGGCTTGAAATTCGGCCAACTTGGTTTCCATGCCTAGCCCGGAGGTGACAGCAAAGCAACCCAAGTAGTCTACCTGCTCGGGATGCAAGTAGTCGGATAAGGAGCGGTTGGGTACCCCTTTTCCTTTTTTGCCCTGTTGCCTCAAAAAATGGAAGTTGGCAATATGCTCTCCTTTTTCGTTCAACACGCGAGCATCATCGCCTTCACGCTGCACAGGAAGTAAGGAGCAGACCGCCTTCGCTGAAAGCCATTTTTCTTTGATCAAGGTATCGAGCATCGCTTGGGCATCTGCAAAAAGGCGGGTAGCCTCTTCTCCAACCACAGGATCAGCCAATATCTTTGGGTACTTGCCACTGAGCATCCAGGTACTGAAGAATGGCGTCCAGTCAATGTATTTTCTCAATACCGAAAGGTCTAACTCCTCAATCACTGTTCTACCCAATACTTTTGGCTTCACAGGAGTAATTCCTGCCCAATCGATTGACACCGGATTGGCCATTGCCTCCTCGTAAGAAATCAATTGCTTTACTGCCTGCTTGGCTTCGTGCTCTTCCCGCAAGGCCTTATAGGTGGCCTTCAAATTGATGCGGTAGGTATCTCGAGTTTCAGGTGAAATGGACTCCCCTGCGATCGGAACTGACTTACTCGCATCAGTGACGTGAATGACACAACCGGAATACATGGGATCAATTTTCACTGCTGTATGAATTCTGGAAGTAGTGGCTCCACCGATAAGCAAAGGAATCGTCAGTCCTTGGCGCTCCATTTCCGAAGCCACATTGACCATTTCGTCTAGGGAAGGAGTAATCAATCCACTCAATCCAATGATATCTACCTTGTTTTTGATCGCCTCGTCGATGATTTTCTGTGCATCTACCATCACTCCTAAGTCGATGATTTGGTAGCTATTGCAAGCCAAAACAACTCCTACGATGTTTTTACCGATGTCGTGGACGTCTCCTTTTACGGTTGCCAGGAGGATTTTCTTTAGGGAAGAGGCTTCTTGACCCTCCTCTGGCAGTGGCATGTAGGGCTCCAAATAGGCTACTGCCTTTTTCATTACCCGAGCCGATTTGACTACTTGAGGAAGGAACATTTTTCCTTCGCCAAACAAGTCGCCAACTACATTCATTCCATCCATCAAAGGACCTTCTATCACTTTCAGTGGGTTGACCAATTCAATGCGTGCAGCCTCTGTATCCTCTATGATAAAGTCCAAAATACCTTTCACCAAGGCATGTTCGATTCTTTTAGCAACTGGAGCAGATCTCCAGGCCTCGTTGACCACTTCTTTTTTATCCGCAGACTTAACCGTTTCAGCAAAGTCAAGCAGTCGCTCCGTAGCATCTTCTCTACGGTCAAACAATACATCTTCTACCCGCTCCAATAATTCTTTATCGATATCGGCGTATACCTCGAGCATGGTAGGATTGACAATACCCATATCCATCCCATGCTGTATCGCATGGTAAAGGAAAGCGGCGTGCATGGCCTCACGTACGGGATCATTTCCACGGAAGGAAAACGACACGTTGCTGACCCCACCACTTACCTTTGCGCCAGGAAGATTTTGCTTAATCCAGCGTGTTGCATTAAAAAAGTCAACCGCATTTTTTCGGTGTTCCTCCATCCCAGTGGCGACCGGAAAAATATTGGGATCGAAAATAATGTCTTGGTGGTTAAATTTCACCTTATCGACAAGAATCCGATAGCTGCGCTCACAGATTTGGATGCGACGCTCGTAGGTATCTGCCTGTCCCTTTTCATCGAAGGCCATGACCACCACTGCTGCACCAAATTTCTTGATGGTCTTGGCCTGCTGAATAAATTCTTCTTCCCCATTTTTCAGGGAAATGGAGTTCACGATACCTTTTCCTTGCACGCACTTCAATCCTGCAAGGATGATGCTCCATTTGGAACTATCAATCACGATTGGAATACGGCTGATCTCCGGTTCAGAGGCAATCAAGTTGAGAAAGCGGACCATAGCGAATTCGCCATCGAGCATTCCCTCGTCCATACACACGTCCAATACCTGCGCGCCACCACGAACCTGATCCAAAGCGATATCCAAGGCATCGTCGTATTGGCCATTTAGGATGAGTCGGGCAAATTTCTTTGAACCGGTGATATTGGTTCGCTCACCGATGTTGACAAAATTGAGCGTTGGTGTAAATACCAAAGGCTCAAGGCCAGAAAGTTTCATGTAGGCTAACTTAGGCATGTTGCTCCTCCTCTTCGGTTAGTTGATCAATTTGTCTTGGGCTGTATTCGGCTGCCAACTGTGCCAAAGCACGAATATGGTCAGGAGTAGTACCGCAGCAGCCTCCTAAAATATTCAGCATTCCCTCTTTCAAAAAGGTTCGTACTTGATCGGCCATTTCATTGGCTCCTTGGTCATAGGCGCCAAATTCGTTGGGCAAACCAGCATTTGGGTAGGCAGAAACGTAAAAAGGAGCCTCTTGCGCCAGCACCTTCAAGTAAGGCCGCAATTCCTTTGCTCCCAAGGCACAGTTGAGGCCTACAGAAAACAAAGGAACATGGGATACCGAAATTAAAAAGGCCTCGGTGGTCTGTCCAGAGAGGGTTCTTCCAGAGGCATCGGTAATGGTTCCTGAAATCATAATTGGAATTCCTCCCTCCCGAGCATCCAAAGGAATATTTCTCTCCTCGTACACTTCCTGAATGGCATAGAGGGCAGCCTTGGCATTGAGCGTATCAAAAATGGTCTCAACTAGAATTAGGTCAGCACCCCCATCCAACAAGCCTCCTACCTGCTCAGCGTAGGCTTCGGCAAGCTGATCAAAGGTGATGGCACGATATCCGGGATCATTCACATCGGGAGAGATGGACGCCGTACGGTTGGTTGGACCCATCGCACCCGCTACAAAGCGAGGTTTGTCTGGGGTAGTCTCCGTAAATGCATCTGCAACCTCACGAGCAATTTTTGTAGATTCAAAATTGATGGCATAGGCCAGGTGGGACAAGCCATAATCTTCCTGAGCAATGGTCGTTCCTGAAAAAGTATTTGTTTCAATGATATCCGAACCGGCCTCTAGGTATTCCTTGTGAATGGCACGAATGATATCGGGTCTGCTTAAGGAAAGAAGATCATTGTTGCCTTTTAAAGACTTGGGGTGATCTTTCAAAGCTGGAGTTCGAAAGTCTTCTTCGGTAAGGGTGTAGCGCTGGATCATGGTGCCCATGGCACCGTCTAGGATTAAGATCCTGTTTTTAACTGCTTGGAGCAGTTGTTCCGTTCTGTTTTGTCTCATTTGTTGGTTACGTTCAAAAAACTAATCGAGCAAAACACGGAGAAAAGTAGGTCAATTTACTATTCTTCTCATCTATTCTTGGCATATCCAAGAGGGGAGTTAGCACCTTGATTACAGGTTGCTAAGACGTCGTAGGGCCCATCCCTCGGTCTTTCTCGATAAGTAGCTGCAAAAGTAAGACTAAAATCCAAACAACCGAAGGATTTATCCAATTTTTACCCAGAAAAAATAGTTTTTTTGAAAAAAACAGAATGTTATTAGGGACGAATCCCTACCCCAAAAGTTAAAAATGGTCCAGACTGATAGGAATTCATGGACACTCCTCCCAGCTTGTAACCGGGAATTGCCTGTTCGTAACCCGCCGAGGTGGAAAATACAACATCAAAAATCTTTCTTTTAGTCATGGGTAAACCATACTCGATTAATACTTCCGGCTTGAGAAAAATGCCAGAATTCCTAAGGTATCCATCAAAATTTCGTTGATCGAGTAAAGCTGGAAAATCAGGCTTTACATCCTGAAGCAGCGTGTATCTCAGATTTCCATACCCAAGACCACCCACGACACCTATCCCCCAATTTTTATATTGAAAGATTTTTTTACCCACATTAGCATAGATCCGAAGGCTATTTAAACTATGAGATTGCGTAGTGCTTGCCCTTCCTTTTTGCGCCACATTAAAGACATCCATTCCATACAAGAACCCGTCTGTTTCCCCCAGGATCCGTAAACCCAACTGGGAAGGGCTACCTTCAAAGGATTGGTATCCCTGCTCTTGTAGGTAGGTGTTGAATTTTTCTGGCTTCGAAAAATAAGTACCCCGAATCAAGGAAATCCCAATCGCAGCATCCTTATAAAAAAAGTTCCGGTCTGGAAGACTTATCCCAGTTCCTACCCTAAAAAATGCTCCGGCTTGAGCATTGTCAAAAGACAATCCATTCATCTTCCAGCTGTCTTCAAAGGGACTAAACCCATATCCCGCTTTGGCGATCATGACAAGTGCTTCTTTTCTATTGGGAATGGGGAAATCATAGGAAAGCTGGAACCCAATTTCGGTTAAAAAATTACCGTAATAACGGGTCCCTTTTTGAATGTTATTTTCCCTCAAAATAAACCCTTGGCCTGGATCTTTGAGGAACGTATTCAGGTCCTTGGATTGCTCCTGAGGAAGCATTTGTACATTCATGTAACCCAACCCAAGGGATAGGTAATGGATCAGTTGGAATTTCCCTTCTTCAGTTAGCGAGTAACCGAGGTTTACTAGGGCCCGAGAGGTGCGGTATTGGAAGCGATGGGACCCTATTTCCGCGGGTTGACTTTGATGTTGGGACAGCTCAAACCCTATAATAAAATCATTCAGCCTTGCCTGATACCCCAGCCCAAAGGAATTGTACTTATTCTGAATTGGAAGTATCCCACGCTCATTTAAGAGGGCATTGAATTGACTCAAGTTCGCTCCTGATGTACCCGTAAACGCATAAATGGAAGATCTATTTGCCAAAAACCCTTGGGCCTGTAAACCAGCTCCAAAAAGAAGTAGCGAAAATAGAAGAAGGAGTCTTGGGATCATACGAGAAAGCTTCATCTAAGGCTAGCTGACAAAAATAGTGCTAAATGCCAACTTTATAGGTAAACGAGCCAAATCCCGACTTTATTTTCGATTCAAAAAATTGTGCGTGCTCCTTCAAAATATTAAGCGCCTTCTCTCAATCCTATTCTAAAATATTCGAAATTCAAGGTACAAACTACAAAATTCGCTACACAAATGATTCTATCCACTACCTCAACCCTTGAAGGCCATCCAATTGAAAACTATTTAGGCATCGTTTCTGGAGAAACGATTATTGGTGCTAACATCTTCAAAGATTTTTTTGCAAGCATCACCGACATTGTGGGAGGAAGATCTTCGGCTTATGAGCAAGTGCTACGGGAAGCAAAAGCAACAGCCATGGCCGAAATGGAAATGCAAGCCCGGCAGCTAGGTGCAAATGCCATAATTGGTATAGACCTCGATTACGAAACGATTCGAGAGGGAATGTTGATGGTAACCGTAAGTGGAACTGCAGTGAAAATATACTCTTAAGCGAGGTATAAAAGAGAATTACTGGCTTGACATCCACTGCATAATCAACCCACTGATATACGCCCCATACGTACCCAGAGCATATCCTAGCACCGCCAAAAGCACCCCCACGGAAGCCAAAGAAGCATCAAAGGCGGAAGCCACGATGGGTGCAGAAGCCGCACCTCCTATATTGGCCTGGGAACCCACAGCAACATAAAAGAAGGGAGCTTTAATCAGCCAAGCAACGAAAATCATCAGGGAAATGTGAAACAGAATCCAAATAATTCCTATCAAAAATAGAATGGGATTGTCTAAAACAGCTGCTAAGTCCATTTGCATCCCAATAGTGGCTACCATGACATAGAGGAGAACTGAGCCCAAACGGGAAGCGCCAACCCCTTCCAAATGCCTCGCTTTGGTAAAGGATAGCACCAATCCTAGCGCAGTTGCAATGACCACAATCCAGAAAAATGCCGAATTCAATGAATATTGGTTCAATTCCGGGTGATTGGTCTCAAACCATGGAGCCAAGAAATCAGCAACGTAGTGCGATAGGCCCGTTACACCAAACCCAATTCCGAGAATAACTAAAATGTCTGTTAAGCTGGGAATAGCAATACTAGCCTCCCTCGCTTTCGCAATTCGATCTCTGAGTTCATAAATAGCCGAAGTATCAGCTTTTAAAAATTTATCAATTTTTTCTGGTTTGGCTGCCCAATACAATAAAATCGCCATCCAAAAATTGGCCACCAACACGTCTACCGCAATCATCTGACCAAACAAGACCGGACTTGCACCAAAGACCTCCAACATGGCAGTTTGGTTTGCTCCTCCCCCAATCCAACTCCCTGCAATCGTAGAAAGGCCCCTCCACAATTCATCTGGACCCGTGCCTGCATATAAATCAGGTTGAATCCATCCGACTATAAGCAAGGATACTGGGCCACCAAAAATAATCCCAACCGTTCCGGTGAGGAACAGGATTAAGGCCTTAGGTCCCAAGCGAAGGATGCCTTTCAAATCCACACTGATGGTAAATAGCACCAAGGAAGCGGGCAATAAGTAACGGGAAGCCACTTTATATAAATTTGAAGACTCCCCGGAAATCAAACCCATGGAGTTGTATACTGCAGGAATAAAATAGCAGAGCAACACCGCAGGTACATAGGTGTAAAACTTGACCCAAAAGGGATGCTTGCTGGCGGAAGAAGCAAAAATAACGGCAAGTGTTGCCATCAAAAGGCCAAAAACTACCGCATCGTTGGTTAAAAAGGGACTCGTTTGCTCCTGCATATTATCTTGGGTTCTTCGTTACAACATTACCAACAATTGACTAAAAAGCCATTCCAAGCGTTGATTTTTGATCCAAAATCTGGATAAGTTCACTCAATATCATCGCCGTAGCACCCCAAACTACCTCCTCCTCTACTGCGAAATAAGGAGTATCCAAGTACATCCCCCCTCCTACAGCAAGCTGGGTCTGCTTTCTAACCTCGGGATGAAAAAGGGAAATCACTTCCGTTGCAATGATCCGCGCTACCTCTCGCTGCTCGGGAACAAAACGCGGCTTCTCCTGTATAAATCCTACCACTGGGCTCACCAAAAAATTGCTCGTGGGGATGTATAGATCCGTAAGTCGACCAAGTACCTCTACTTTGCTCGCATCTATGCCAATCTCCTCTTCTGCTTCCCGCAAGGCCGTAAAAAGAATGTCTGGATCTGATGGCTCCATTTTTCCGCCTGGAAAGCCCACTTGCCCACTATGTACTCCAGGGTACTGAGGCCGTTTGATCAAGGGAAAATACACTGCCCCTTGATCAGGGTAAAACAAAAGTAAAACCCCACTTTTCTTAGGTGGCTCAGCGAACGTCGTAGTAAACCTTCGTAAATCAAGTGGCTGGGGAGCCATTTTTACATGCGCATCCTTTCCCGGTAATTCCTTGGTAAATGCTTGCTGAAGTAATTCTTTGAGCTGGTCAATAGTCATAACTAGAGATTGAGATTCAATCTAGCCTTCAAGTAACTTGAAAATGAACTAAATAAAAAAGGCCGGAATAAAATCCCGACCTTTTCCTGCTCTCAAACCTATTAAACCTATTGTAAATATTCAATTCATAATTACCTCCTAAAATTATAAAATGTTTTTATCTCTTCAAACAATCGATTGCGAAAAATTTTCAAAATATTATTCGGTGCTATATTAAATTAAAATTAGCCTATTTTTTTAAAGCCCTTAAAGCAGTCTGAGCTTTTCCTATTTTCCTTGCCAGACAAGCTGTAAATCAGAATCAAGAATTAACTTCCTTCTGTCAAACTTTGGATTAGTCAATCCAATAATTTATATTTAAGTAACACTTTTTAATCTTTTTTAATGAAGCCAAGCCTAATTTTTTGCTTGTGGCTAATGTTTTCTATAGATGCATCTGCCCAAATAGACCTATCTACCCAAGCCTTTGGAGCCAAAAGCCAAGGATTAGGAACTACCAAATTATACCATCGTGACGCTTGGAGCCTTGCAAACAATGTGGGCGCCCTCGATAGAATCACTGATTCTGAGATCGGCATCGCAGTAGACCAACGATTTGGAATCCAAGAACTAAGCACTACCGCCCTTTCTGGTGTTTTCAAACTACCAAAGGGAAGCATAGGCATTGGAATCGCTCGTTTTGGAGGGGAGCTATTTAATCAACATCGACTCGAACTCGGTCTAGGCACCACCCGAGGAATTTTAAGCTTTGGATTGAAAGCAGGTTGGTTTCAAACCCATATCGAAGGTTTTGGAACTGGTAATGCCTTTCAATTCTCCTTAGGAGGATTGGCAGAATTAGGACCCAAGTTTTTCTTCGGAACGCAGCTCTCCAATGTGAACCAAGCCAAAATCAGTACCTATTCCTCCCAAAGTCTCCCCACCCTACTTCAAATGGGGACTACCTACCTCCCCTCCAAAAACCTGGAAATCCATGCCGAGCTTGAAAAAGACCTAGATCATCCACCCATTTTTAAACTAGGCCTTCAATACAGCCTTGAAAAGTGGGTCATCCTGCGAACAGGAATTCATTCCTATCCTACTGCCCTCAATTTTGGGCTTGGACTGCAAAAGAAAAACTACGGCTTAGACTATGGTTATGGACAAAATACGGCCTTAGGAAGAACCCACCACCTCTCGCTATTCTTAAAGCGCTAAGCATGAAGCTAATTATCTATTTTTCATGCTTTCTCTTACTAGCATTGCCCGCAATCGCTCAAGAAAACAGGCCTCCAAACTTGGATATCCAACAGCTCATGGAGCGACTCTTTCCGATCCAAGACGAGGATTTGGACTACGAAGCCCTGTATGAATTGCTGCTAGAACTCTACCAGAATCCTCTCGAAATCAACCGGGTAACTGCAGATGAATTACTAGCAACCTATCTCCTTGCTCCTCCGCAAATACAAGCCCTAATCGATCACCGAAACACCTGGGGGGATTTTCTTTCCATCTACGAGCTTCAATCCCTTCCGAATTGGGATAGTACCACCTTAGTGACTTTACTCCCTTTCCTCACACTTGAAACCACTACAACTAGCAGTAAGACCTTTTTTGAGCGTTTGCGGAGCGAGGAAAACAACTTTTTAGTGCTTCGCCACCGACGAACCTGGGAGTTGCGCAAGGGGTATTCTAAAAATGACAGCACCCTCAATCCCACAAGCCAGTACCTGGGCGACCCAAATGATTTGTTCCTCCGTTTCAGAGTTCAGCATACCAAAGATTTCAGTCTGGGCCTTATCCTAGAGAAGGATGCGGGGGAAGTCCTTACCTGGGATACCAAAACTAGCCGCTATGGATTCAATTTCGCCTCTTTCCACTTCACTCGCTACGGCATGGGAAAATGGAAAACCATTTCCCTAGGGGATTTTCAAGCTAGCTTTGGGCAGGGACTGGTCTTTGGTGCGGGATTTAGTTTGGGAAAAGGCGCTGAAACAGTTCCCACCGTACGGAGAAGCAGCTTGGGTGTCCTACCCTACACGGCAAGTATCGAAACAGGATTTTTTAGAGGGATTGGATTGACTAGGCAAATGGGTCGATGGCAAAGTAGTCTTATTCTCTCCTCAATTGGGAAGGATGGACGCGTAAGGGAGTTGAGTGATTCTCTAGGGGCAGTACCACAGACGCTAACTAGCCTCTCCCAAACGGGGCTGCACCGCAGTTTGAGCGAGCTATCTACCAAAAACCAAGTGCGAGAAACCAACCTAGGCAGCAACCTCCAATACAGCGCTGCCTCGGGACGCTGGTCTGCTGGGCTTAACTTCCTGCATACCCAGTTTAGCATCCCCTGGATTCGGAATGCGACGAGCTACAATGCCTTTGATTTTTCGGGCCAAACGAATCAGGTTGGGAGCCTCTATGCCAATCTTACCTGGAAGAACTTTGCTTTCTTCGGTGAGTCGGCACGTTCGAGGAGTCAAGGGCAAGGGACGGTTCTTGGTTTGGTGAGTAGCTTGAGCAGAACGGTGGATTTCTCGCTGCTATGGAGAAGCTATGACCGACACTTCCACAGTTTGTATGCTACTGCATTTGCAGAAAGCACCCGTCCTAGCAACGAGCGAGGAGTGTATCTAGGGTTTCAGGTCAAGCCTTCAGGAACCCTCAAATTCAATGCTTACGTAGACTTCTTCACCTTTCCCTGGCTCAAGTTCCGAGTTTCTACCCCCTCCAAGGGACAGGAATGGCTGGTTCGCTGGAGCTACCAGCCACAAAAAACCAGGCAAGTAACCCTTCAAGTTAAGCAGGAACGTAAAATGAGAAATATTACAGAAGAAGTGGAATCTACACCGACTCAACAAGTTGGTATGATCTTAAAAAGCCAAGCCCAAGCAAGCTTGGAGCTGGATATTTCACCTGAATTGAGCAGTCGATCACGAGTACTTTGGAATCAGGTGTCTTTCGATCTGAAAAAAACACAGGGATGGATGCTGATTCAAGAATGTTCCTTTGCCCGAGGTAACTGGAAGCTTACAGCTCGAATGGCCTTATTTGACACCGACACCTTTGACAACAGGCTCTATGCGTACGAGCAAAATGCAGTGGGAACTTTTGCAATTCCTGCCTTCTCGGGAAGAGGCAGCAGGCAGTATTTATTGGCCCAATACAAGATTCATCCACGGCTTACGGCCTATTTTAGAATTGCTCAGACGATCTACTCGGACCGTGAAGTAATCAGTTCGGGCATGCAAGCGATTTCAGGGCCCAAACAAACAGACACCGTGCTCCTTCTTCGCTATGCCTTGCATTAATTTTTTTAGGAGTGGTAGGATAGCCACCTAGCTTTTTGATAAATTGACAAAAAAATGCACAATCATGAAAAAAATTGGTCTTCTACTCCTTCTGGTCCTGATACAGCAAAGCTGGCTCCTTGCTCAGGATTTTTCAAAAATGACAAAGAAGGAAGGATTTGTCCCCTTCTACCTGGATGAAGAAAAAGGAAAGATTTACTTAGAAATTTCCTCCCTTAACCAAGAACTTCTGTATGTCAATGCCTTGACTGCCGGTATCGGATCCAATGACATTGGATTGGATCGAGGACAATTGGGAGATACGCGGGTAGTCGAATTTCGTAAGACAGGAACTAAAATCCTGATGGTGCACAAGAATTACGACTACCGAGCCTATACCAAAAACCCATACGAGGCCAAATCCATCCAAGATGCTTTTGCTCAATCCACACTATGGGGATTTGAAGTGGTAAAATCTGAAGGAAATACCCACATCGTAGATGCAACTAACTTTTTCCTACAAGATGTGCATGGAGTGAGTGAAACGCTTGCGCGGACAAAGCAAGGCAATTACAAAGTAGATCCAAGTCGCTCTGTTTTGTACTACCCCGCCACCAAAAACTTCCCTAAAAACACAGAAATAGAGGCTACCATCACCCTTACGGGATCTGGAGCAGGAGCAAACTTGCGTTCCGTAACTCCAAGCCCTGATGCAGTAACTGTCAGAATGAGGCATTCATTTATCGAATTGCCAGAGCTTTATGCGACGCGTGAATTTGATCCCCGTGCTGGCTATTTCTTCATCAGCTACCAAGATTACACCACTCCCATTGATCAACCTATTGTAAAGCGTTTTATCTCCAGACACCGATTGGAGAAAAAAGACCCCACTGCAGCAGTTTCTGAAGTCGTAGAACCAATCGTGTACTACCTAGATCGCGGTACTCCAGAGCCCGTAGCAAGTGCATTGATTGAAGGAGGCAACTGGTGGGCACAAGCCTTCGAGGCAGCGGGATTTAAAAATGCATTTCGCGTAGAACTTGCCCCGGAAGGCTTGGACCTAAGTGATGTACGCTACAATGTCATCCAATGGATCCATCGTTCCACTCGAGGCTGGTCCTATGGATCTAGTATCCAGGACCCACGAACTGGTGAAATCATCAAGGGGCAAGTATCCCTCGGTTCCTTACGAGTACGACAGGATTACCTGATCGGCCAAGGACTTCTTCAGCCCTTCGAAGATGGAAATACAGCAGATCCAAAGTTGATGGAGTTTGCGTTGAACCGCTTGAAGCAACTTTCAGCACATGAGATTGGGCATACCATTGGATTGGCACACAGCTACGCTACTTCAGCTACAGGTCGCTCTTCTGTGATGGATTATCCACATCCAGTGATTACAGAAAATGAAAAAGGGGAAATTGATTTTGGAAATGCCTATGACCTAAAAATTGGAGAATGGGACAAGCTGGCCATCACCTACGGCTATGGGCAACCAGCTCCAAACCAAACCGAGGAAGAGTTTTTAGAAAAAAATCTCCAAGCCACCTACGCTGCAGGATATGAATTTATCACAGATTCAGATTCACGAAATCCAAGTGGAGCACACCCACGCTCCCACCTTTGGGACAATGGAGCTTCGGCTTCGGATGAACTCAAGCGGATGTTGACCTTGCGAGAAAAACGTATGAAAACCTTCGGACTCAATTCCATCAAAACAGGAGAGCCGCAAGCAATCTTGGAAGAAGTATTTGTTCCACTTTACCTGATGCACCGCTACCAGCTGGAGGCAACGAGCAAGTTGGTCGGTGGCCTAGACTACACGTACAAAGTCAAAGGTGATAACCAAACTGCACACCAGTGGATTTCATCCAAGAGCCAAATTGAAGCCCTAGATGCCCTCCTACTCTCCATTAGCACGAAACAATTGGAGATACCTGCAGCTATTTTATCTTTAATTCCACCCAGACCTTATGGATATGGCAAAAACAGGGAAACTTTTCCATCACGGACAGGACCTGTATTTGATCCCATCGCCCCGGCTGAAAACGTAGTGGATGCTACCTTTTTCTTCCTTTTTGAACCCGGAAGAGTAAACCGGATTTACTTGCAGCAGCTTCAAAATGCTGCATTGCCTGGATTGGAAAACGTGCTTGCCAAAGTACGTACTCAGGTATTTAGCAATACCATGCCTGCGGGTCTTGGAGCAGAGATTAAATTGATGACTGAAGCAAAACTAGTGGATCACTTGATCTCCCTATCCAAAAATGCTAGCGCCTCGCAGACCGTTCGCGCATTGGTACGGCGGGAACTGAGTCAGCTAAGTTCTTTTGCCAATTTATCCTCTAGCCTGTTGCAAGCACACCGAGATTATTTGAAACAAAAAATTGAAGCCTACCTAAGGCTTCCGGAGGAATTGACTCCTCAGCAAGTGCTCAATATCCCAGATGGAGCTCCTATCGGAATGGAATCCATGACTTGTGACTTTCACTAAGATCAGCTAAGGCCAGGAATTCCTGGCCTTAGTTTTTTTATAGCAGATCCTTGGGAAAATGCCTGCAAAATCGGGTTAAAATCCCCTATAAATCGGTAATTTTGGAACTGTATTTCAGCTAAAACACATTGATTCCCTCTATCGATTTCATGAGCAATCCCTTACTTTCTACATTCCATACTCCCTTTACTACTGCTCCTTTTACGGAGATTTCACCCAATCATTTTCAACCTGCATTTATTGCGGCTATAGCAGCCGCAAAAAAAGAAATTGAGGCAATCAAAGCGGTGGCGCTACCTAGCTTTGAAAACACGGTAGAAGCCTTGGAAAAAAGTGGGAAGCACTTGGGCGTGATATCTTCCATTTTTTTTAACCTGAATTCAGCTGAGACCAACGATGAAATCCAAAAGTTGGCTCGGGAAATTTCCCCACTCCTAACCGACTATTCGAACGATATTTTGTTGGATCAAGAGCTATTCCAACGCATTGCACAGGTATTTGAACAGCGAGCACAGCTTTCCCTAAGTCCTGAGCAAACGACCCTCCTTGAAAAAACATACAAGTCCTTTGTACGCAATGGTGCCCAGTTGGTGGAATCCGATGCAGGCACACTCCGAAAAGTAGATCAAGAGCTTGCACAGCTTAGCCTTCAATTTGGGGAGCATGTATTGGCAGAGACAAACAAGTTTGTGCACTTTGTAGACCAAGTGACCGAACTCGAAGGACTCCCTCAGGGAGCACTGGAAGCTGCAGCGCAACTCGCGGCCGACAAAGGACAGGATGGCCAATGGGCTTTTACCTTAGATTATCCCTCCTACATCCCTGTGATGACTTATGCCAAAAGCAGAAATCTCCGAAAGACGCTATTTATGGCCTTCAATACCAAGTGCGCAAAAGGGGATGCTTTGGATAACGAAGAAATTGTTCGGCAGTTGGTGACGCTAAAGCAGCAGCGCGCCAAGCTATTGGGCTACGAAAGCCATGCTCACTTCACCTTGGAAGAGCGAATGGCGAAAAGTCCAGAGACCGTTTTTGAATTTTTGAATTCCCTTTTGGAAAAAGCAAAACCCAAAGCATCACTTGATGTGCAGGAAGTTGCAGCGTTGGCCAAGAAATTAGACCAGTTGGAGGTTCTAGAAAAATGGGATTTCGCCTACTATTCCGAATTGTTAAAGAAAGAAAAGTATGCGCTGGACGAAGAGGAACTACGCCCTTACTTCAGCTTGGAAAATGTGATTTCAGGCGTATTTTCCACTGCTTCTCGCCTGTTTGGACTTCGCTTTGTTGCCAACTTAGAAATTCCAGTTTACCATCCTGAGGTGACTGCATACGAAGTGTACGATCGCGACAATCAATTTTTGTCCGTGTTTTACGCAGACTTTTTCCCTAGACCTGGGAAGCGAAATGGAGCCTGGATGACCTCCTACAGAGGACAGTTTATAGAGGGCACTGTAGATCACCGACCACACATTTCCATTGTCTGCAATTTTACCAAGCCAACCAAGACTAGCCCTAGCTTATTGACCTTCAACGAGGTCACCACCCTATTCCATGAGTTTGGACATGCACTGCATGGCATGCTAGCAAGAGGAGTCTATGAAAGCCTATCCGGCACGAGCGTATTTTGGGATTTTGTGGAACTCCCTTCCCAGATCTTTGAAAACTGGTGCTATGAAAAAGAGTGCCTCGATCTATTTGCGAAGCATTACCAAACTGGAGAGGTTATCCCAGCTGAGCTGGTTGAAAAAATAAAGAAGGCTGCCAATTTTCAACAGGGCTACATGACCCTACGTCAATTGAGCTTTGCGCTATTGGACATGGCCTACCATAGTCAAGATCCTAGTCAAATCGGAGAAATCAAGGCCTTTGAAAAGGAAATTTTAAAGGCTACCGAATTGCTACCTTCCGTAGAAGCTACGCGGATAAGCACGAGTTTCTCCCATATTTTTCAAGGCGGCTATGCTGCAGGATACTACAGCTACAAATGGGCCGAAGTACTGGATGCCGATGCCTTTGAATTATTTCAAGAGAAGGGTGTTTTCAATGCCGAAACTTCGCTTTCCTTTGAAAAAAATATCCTTTCAGCAGGAGGCAGCGAACATCCTTCCCTCTTGTATGCACGTTTTAGAGGAAGAGAACCTAAACCAGATGCCCTACTCAAGCGTAGTGGATTGGTAGTAGGGTAAAACTTTCCTATTTGTTAAACACAACCTTGCCATAATTCTATGGAAGCTAAAACCCTACAACTACCTCCCTACCTCAAGGCACTCGCTGTGTTGGCGTTACTGATTATCTTGGTCTTCTTGCTGGTAGTTGGAAAATCAATTTTAATCCCCCTAGCTCTAGGTGGTTTTTTTGCGGTACTATTTACCCCGCTCAGCCTCTTCTTGGAGCGGCATCGCTTTCCACGGGCACTCTCCTGCACCTTTTCTTTAATCCTCATGATTACCATTACGGCAGGATTGCTGAGTTTCATTGTGGGCAACCTGATTGGCTTTTCAAACGACTTTGCTGACGTATCCAGCCGCATCAATACGCTAACTTCTGAAATTAATACCTGGACAGCTGCTACCTTGGGCATTCAATCGAAGCTAACCGACCAGCTGGATACCGAAGCCCTGTACAACCTACTCAATCGAAATAGCAGCAGTCTATCCACCTTTGCTATTAATGCCATCGGCTCCCTTTCTAGCTTGATCCTCATTCCGATCTTCATGTTTTTCTTTTTGCTCTACCGCGACCACCTGGCCAACGTGATGGTCAAGCTTTATCCAACAACAAAAGCCGAAGAGGTAAAACAAAAAATCGGGAGTTTGCGAAAGGTAGTTTTGAACTACGTCACCGGAATGGGAAAGGTAATGGTCATCTTAGCCTTGTTAAACATCAGTGCTTACTCCATTATTGGCGTGAAGCATGCGGTATTCTTTGGTCTAATTGGTGCAGTGCTGAACATCATTCCATATATCGGTCCCTTTATTGGAGCACTACTGCCCACGGCCTATGCTGCCCTGACCATGGACAGCTTACTTTCACCCCTGCTTATCTTGGCGGTTTATCAGGTAATCCAACTGCTCGAAGGAAACTTCCTCACACCCAAAATTGTGGGTGGACAAGTCAACCTAAATGCCTTTGTCACCTTTCTTGGACTGCTACTGGGGGCCTCCATTTGGGGTGTTGCAGGGATGATTTTGATTATTCCGATCCTAGCTATCCTTCGGGAAATTTTTGACCTTTCCAACTCCACCAAACCCTATGCTTTGCTCTTGGGAGAAGAGGTACAAGCAAAGACACCAAAACCAACTCAAGATGAAAAATCTGATTAGTAAACTCCTTCTTTTCATTCCAATCATTTGGATAGGATGCGATAGCATCGATGACCAAAAAGGCAGGTTCCT
>CAXNJN010000041.1:0-20935 GCA_964202605.1 Bacteroidia bacterium
CTTACGGATGTTACTGTTGACTTTAGCAGACCCAGCACAAAGGGTAGAAAAATATTCGGTGAACTAGTGCCCTTCGGACAAGTTTGGAGAACTGGTGCCAATGGTGCCACTATCCTTAACTTCTCCACTGAAGTTATCATCAGTGGAACCAAAGTTCCAGCTGGTGCCTATGCACTCTACTCTATTCCAGGAAAATCTACTTGGACCATGATTTTAAGCAAAAACACAAAACTATGGGGAGCAATCGGATACGAAGCGAAAGATGATCTTCTTCGATTCACTGCCACTCCTGCAAAAACAAGCCGATTGTATGACTCCTTCGAAATTAGCTTCAACAAATTGACAGATGCTAGCGCGGATCTTTCCATCAAATGGGAAGAAACTAGAGTAGAATTTACGATTCAAACAGAGGTAGATCCCATTGTCATGGCAGACATTAAAAAACAAGTAATTGATGCTCAAAGCACAAATCCTGCTTTGCTCTACCAGGCTGCCAATTACTATTTCACAAGTACTAAGGATCTGAATCAAGCCTACACTTGGATCAAACAGTCCACTACAAGTGATCCAAAGTATTGGACCTTACACCTTCAGGCTAAAATCGAAATGAGCCTTGGCAAAAAGACAGAAGCCTTAGAGTCCGCAACTAAATCTAAGAAACTAGCAGAAGAGGGTAAAAATCTGGATTATGTGGGATTGAATGATCGCTTGATCAATTCTATCAAGTAAGCAATAAGATTATCCGCAATCATTCCCGTAGCTCAGCTCGCCAATTTAAAACTGCGGATAATCGTTGACAGCTGACTGTCCACGGTTCACAGCTCACCTAATTGAACTTCAAACCTTCTTTTCTCTAGTTAGTGGTGAAAAAGCGGAGAATCAGATAAACAATTAAGAAGCCTTCGAAAATTCGAAGGCTTCTTTTTTTAATCAAAACTGAGATTTTCCTCAGTTTCTATTTTTTAGTAGAGCTTCCACCTACAAAGAGCTGAAGAATCAAGCCAAACAAAACCACAGCAAGGCAACCGATGGCATTGTACCAGAGGAATCCTATGTTCCACTCCAATCCAAACAGTCCCTTTCCATTGAAAAAATGCACTACCAATATCAGCGCTTCTGAAAGGATTGCGGCTAGAAATACTGCTCGCCCTTTGATCCATTTCACAAAGAAGCCCACAATAAAAATTCCTAAGATGGTTCCATAAAATAAAGAACCCAAAAGATTCACTGCCTGAATAAGATTTTCAAACAAGGAGGCATAGGTAGCAAAAAGGATAGCTCCAAATCCCCAAAATGCGGTAAACAACTTGGATGAACGTACGTAATGTGTGTCACTCGCTTCTTTCCGAATGGATCGCTTGTACAAGTCCACTGTGGTGGTGGTACCCAAGGCATTCAATTCAGAAGAGGAAGAAGACATCGCTGCTGCAAAAATGGCAGCAAACAACAATCCCACCACCCCCGTAGGAAGGTAATCCATCACAAAGCGCATAAATACATAATCCGTGTCCCGAGTTTCTGCTCCCGGATCTTGCGCAAGTACTAAAGATTTCACCTCTGATCGGATCTTCTGTTGATCTGCCTTCAACGTTTTTAAGGTGCCCGTTAGCCCCACAACAGCTGCATCTTCACCCTCCTGATCCATAGCAGTTAGTAAATCCGTATACACCACCTTGGAGGAATCAAAATTGGCTTGAAAAGCTTGTTCCAATCGCTCCAATTCGGGAGCATAAGTACTTTGCCGAAGCCCCTCGGTTTGTACCTGATTGAAATGAATTGGTGGCGTAATGAATTGATAAAAAACAAAAACCATCACCCCAATAAATAGAATAAGAAACTGCATGGGAATCTTCAAAAATCCATTCATCATCAAGCCCATTCGGCTTTGGGTTAGAGTTTGACCAGAAAGATAGCGTTGCACCTGACTTTGGTCGGTGCCGAAGTAGCTTAAGAATAAAAAAACGGCAGCGCTCATACCAGACCAGAATGAATAACGATCAGCCCAGTCAAACTCAAAGTTGACCACATTTAGCTTGTCCATCTTTCCTGCTACGCGAAGCGCCTCGGGCATAGAAATGGGCAAGAGTTGAATGACCATGATACCAGCCAAAACCATCCCTCCCATCATGACTGCCATTTGTTGCTTTTGAGTGATAGAAACCGCCTCAGTACCTCCAGAGACTGTATATAAAATCACGAGAACACCAATAAATATATTGGTTAAAGTCAAGTTCCAGCCCAACAGGGTAGATAAGATAATTGCTGGAGCATAAATGGTGATCCCTGCTGCTAGCCCCCTCTGCACGATAAAAAGTAGGGCTGTAAGGGTCCTGGTTTTTAAATCAAATCTGTTTTCAAGGTATTCGTATGCAGTATATACCTTCAGTTTGTAAAAAATGGGCACAAAGACGACCGAAATGATAATCATGGCCAAGGGCAAGCCAAAATAAAACTGGATAAATCGCATGCCATCTTCGTATGCCTGCCCTGGGGTGCTCAAAAAAGTGATGGCAGAGGCTTGAGTAGCCATAATGGATAGGCCGATGGTCCACCAGTTATCCTTATTGCCTTTGAGGTAGGTTTCTAAACTTTGCTTGCCGCGAGTTTTGTACATCCCGTAAACGGCAATAGAAACCAGCGTTAAAAACAGAACTGCCCAATCTAAAGTACTCATGAATACGCAACCGTTAAACCATACATTAACCCAATCATTAGTGCCAAACTTAGCATCAAAGCAAGGTACAGTTTGGACCAAGGAACATTTTTCTCTTCCATCTTATTGCTCAATCAAGTTGATCACTAATTTGATAGCTCCTAGAACGCCAGCAGGTAATTGCCTGAAAAAGGAAAGACCGGTGTACGTGTAAGTCCCGGCACCTACTTTAGCGGTGATCAGGGCTCCCTTTGTTGGAGCTTCTCCAGGATCCTGTAGCGTCAACGGACTTTGGTAGCGCTCGTCTACTTTGGAGGCAAAATAAAGCCCTCGTTCCTGCACCCAGCCCTCAAAATCCTTTTGTTGTATCCTATTTGGACTACTGAGCAGGCTACTCTCCCAATCCGCATCCACAGGCGAGCCTTCTACTGCAACACGGTCACGACCAATCTCAAAGGGATAAGGGCCCAGCTGGTAAGTCACTAATGGGCTGCTCGTATTGTACTGAAGGATCACATTTCCACCCAATTTCATGTATTCCAGTAGCACCTGCTGCTTACTCGCCAAGGCCTCTTGGGTATTGTAGGCACGTATCCCCACTACTATAGCTTGATATTGCTTCAACTTATCCAATTCCATATTGTCTTCTTCGAGGAAGCTGACTTGATATCCCAAAGCGGACAATACTTCCGGAACCTCATCCCCAGCGCCTACGATGTAACCTACTTTTCCTCCCGAAACATTCCAATCTTCTTGTATCAATTGAACTTCTGCTGGGCTGAAATAAGTCAAATTGGGAATATGCTTGTAAGAAATTCGATGCGTAACTTGATCAAAAATCTTTCCATCGGAAGTAGTAAATCGTGCAGTAATCACCTTCTTTCCATTTTTTTGAGGTAAAAAAGTAACGGTATACTTCCGTTGCTTTTGAGCAGGAAGATCTTCCACTCCAACAAGCTTAAACTGATTTGGACTTAGCCCCTCAAAGTCCAATTTACCATCCAGTAACTGATTCTGAAAATTTACCAGTACCTCAATCGTAGGGTCTGCTCCATCGACCAGAAATACCAATTCTTTGGAAGGTAAAAGTGTTACTTCAGGGACAAAAGTAAAAGGTTGCTTTACCTCTCCATCGATGGGATCATTGTATTTATAGACTAAAGGAACAGCTACTTGAAATTTTTGGCGGCCCAAGGAAAAGGATAAGTTACCGGCAAACTTTAGTTCAAAGGGAAGGCCAATCTTCTGCTGATTGGTTATGGAAAATAAGGCGCCATCGAGGGGCTGCTGAAGCCAATAAGGCTGTGAATAGCTTTCTTGGGGGTCAATTTCAAAAGCAATGGGAAGTCGGGTACTTTCATTTCCTTTTGCATCCTTTCCACCATAATTGGTGCCGTAAAGTTGGAAAGACACTTCTGAAATTGATTCCTTGGAGGGATTGACAAGAAGTAGTTCGGTCTGTATTTTTTCACCAGGATACCCAAATTCTTTGGTTGCCACATACTCTATTTTCACGCCTAGAGATTGAAAAATAAGGTTTTCCACCTTCTTTAATTTTTCCTTTACCCAAAATGATCCTGAATCTAAGCGAAGCATGGCTGCACGGATCTCCAATAGACTGGGCAAGTTTTTTTCCGTTTCTCTCAAGCTGAACGTTTCAAGCAATTGGTCGATTTTGGCTTTCACTTCAAGTCCGCCTGAAACAGCATCCCAACGGCTATTGATTCCATCAAAAGGGGAACTCACATACGAATCCCCTCCTACTTGCTCTAGAAAATCTTTGGCACTACCCGCACCTGCTGTGGAGCCAAATCCCTGGGACTTGTGCATGGTCCGACTATCCGCTGCAAGTTGATGGTAGGTTTTACCCAATAAGGGATCGTAGCCCCCTACTTCCATCGCGTAGTAGCGCTTTCCTGGTTCAGGTTCAAACTCCCCCCTAAAATTGTAAGCATTGAAAAAGATCCGTTTCGCTTGCCAAGGTTTTACATGGGTCAACTGATCTGGATACGCTTTGGGATCACCCGAAAGGGCAAATGCTTCATTGGCAAGGATAGCTGAAGTGGTATGGTGGCCATGCGTAATGCCCGGAATGGTATTGAATCGGGTAATGATGATATCGGGTTGGAAGCTGCGAATCGCCCAGACCACATCTGCCAATACCTTCTCCTTGTCCCAATTTTGAAGGGTTTCGGTTGGGTCCTTGCTGTATCCAAAATCCAGTGCACGCGTAAAAAACTGTTGTCCGCCATCAACGGATCGAGCCTTGATCAATTCTTGCGTTCGGATTTGACCCAGTTCAATTCCCAATTCCTTGCCGATGAGGTTTTGTCCTCCATCTCCACGGGTCAAACTCAAATACCCCACTTCTGCATGCTCCCCATTAGCCAAATACGCAATCATGCGGGTATTTTCATCATCTGGATGGGCAGCTACATAAAGCACGCGCTTGGTCTCTCGCAGCTGCAGCAGCTGGTGGTACTGCTGGGAGGAGGAAAGGGATTGGCTAAAGCCTATTTGGGTAGCAAATACAAATCCAAGAACGTGTACTATAGAGGGAATTAACTTAGGCAACATAATTCTAAGGGTGAATACGCAAGCTATTTGAAATCAAAACCAAATAAAATTGATTTTTGATGAATAGAAATAAAATTTGAAATGGAGGCCAAAAAAAAAGGCCGGAAAAAATCCGGCCTCATTTAAATTGTCTGAAATTAATTCTCTTGCCAGTTGGCACCAAGAATGGCTGAAATCTTTGCATTCATTGCATTTACTTCAGCTGTATTCTTCAAACGAGTATGTACTTGGAACAAGATGATCATGATATCTGTGTTGTCAGCCTTAATTTCCAAAGCTTTGGTGAAATACGGAACAGATTGTCTATACAATTCATCTGCTAGCTTACCCATCTCTTGAGATCGTTTCTCCCACTCTGCATCTGACAAAGAGTTAAGCTCTGCAAGGATACCTCTGGATTTCTCCAGCAGAAGTGCACCGGTGTAGTAGTTTCCTTCAAAGTAGTTTGGATCAACTTCAACAGACTTCCTGTAATCCACTAATGCAGCTTCTAAGTCTCCACCTTGCTCTTTCAAATATCCGGATCTTAAGAGCAAACCTGGATTATTTGGATCCCTTGTAAGCGCATCCTTGATTTGAGCCATTGCTTCATCCATTTTATTGAGCTGTAGTAGCAACTGGATTTCATATTCCGCTAAAACCTTGTCGTTTGGATACTCCGCACGAGCTTTCGTTACTATTTCAAACGCACCTTCTGGGTTTTTCTCTTCAGTACTCAAGATTTGCACCAAAAAATAATACGCATTGGTCTTATTGTATGTGGGCAACTCTAACAATAAGTTAAAATGCTTTTTTGCGTCTTCAAAACGACCCAAATCGTTGGCCAAGAAACCAGCATTGTAATGTATAGTAGAATCTGTTTTATCGATTTCTCCGGCAAGATTGAAGAATTCATAAGACATTTCCATATCATCTTTATTGTACTGATTCAATGCCTTGTCAAAAGCCACATTCTTTAGCGTAATCAAAGAATACGGTCTCAAATTGTCTGGAATTCCAGGCAATTCATCTGCATACACTGACTTTCCAACTGGAGTGGTTTTGTTGTTACCAGCCATTTCAAAGGTTTTGGTAAATGTTGCCAAAGCTTGATTCCCAACTTCCAAAGTCTCCTTCGTATTCGAAGAGTCCCTTCCAAAGATTTTGGTCTCGATTTGTGCTTTTACTAAGAAGGTGGCAGGATCTCCACTTGTTTCAGGGTTAGTAGTAGCAGCTCCAATTGCAGTTAACGCAACTTTCAGATCACCGGATTTAAATCCTTTCTCTGCCTCTTTTACTACTTTCTTTTGTGCAAAAGCAAAGGTGACGGTCGCAACCAGTGCTAGTGATAAAACGAGCTTTTTCATTCGTATTTTTTGTTGTGAGTGTTTTAAATAGTTAATTATTCAGGTGATTCTTCAGGTATTTCTGCTGATTCGGGAGAATCAGATGGTGCTAATGATTCCGGGTTTTCAATCAAACTATCAACAATTTCTGAAAGTTCTTCCTCTTCTCTAGAAATTTTTTCTACCGAAGAAATCTCGTCTCCTTCTCCTACTTTAATCAAACGGACACCCTGGGTAGCTCTACCCATCACCCGCAACTGATCCATAGAGATACGGATGGTGATGCCTGACTTGTTGATGATCATCAAGTCATCGGTATCGACTACCTCTTTGATTGCAACCAATGCACCTGTTTTTTCAGTTACATTCATCGCTTTCACTCCTTTGCCACCTCTATTGGTAATTCGGTACTCGTCAAGGTCGGAACGTTTTCCGTATCCCTTTTCAGAAACTACCAAGAGGGTCGCATTTGGTTCAGATGCACAAACCATGCCAATTACAAAATCTGATTTGTCCGTCATGGTAATCGCTTTTACACCTGTAGCTGTTCGTCCCATCGGACGCACAGCAGTCTCGTGGAAGTGTATGGCTCTTCCGGACTTGGCAGCAATCACAATGTGCTGCTTGCCGTTTGTCTTGGCTACATGTACCAATTGATCGTCTTCCCTGAAGTTCAAGGCAATGATTCCATTGGTTCGCGGTCTAGAATATTGCTCTAGCGTAGTCTTCTTAATGACCCCTTGCTTGGTTACCATCACCAAGAAGTGATTGTTGATGTAATCCTGATCTTCCAAGTTCTCCACTTGGATGATGGAACGGATTTTATCGTCTTGGGTGATATTGATCAAGTTCTGGATTGGTCTGCCCTTCGCAGTCTTAGATCCTTCTGGAATCGCGTAAGTTTTTAACCAGAACAATTTTCCTTTATCGGTAAAAATTAGAAGATAGTTGTGCGTAGATGCCGTAAATAGGTACTCTGTCCAATCATCTTCTTTGGTACTCACTCCTTTGGAACCAATTCCTCCTCTTCCTTGAGTACGGTATTCAGTCAAGGCAGTGCGCTTCACATAACCTTGATGAGAAACGGTAATGACCACTTCCTCATTCGGGATCATGTCCTCGTAACTGAAGTCTTCAGCATTGTGCTCAATTTCAGTACGGCGGTCATCCGAGTAGCGCTCCTTCATTTCCAGAAGTTCGGACTTGATGATCTCCATTCGCTTATCCTCATCTCCAAGAATGGCCTGAAGCTCCTCGATAAGCGCCATGATTTCTTTGTATTCAGCAATGATTTTGTCACGCTCCATGCCAGTAAGGCGCTGAAGTCGCATGTCAAGTATGGCTCTAGCTTGTATTTCACTCAAGTCAAAGCGCTCCATCAATCCACTACGGGCAGTTTCTGGGTCAGCCGAACTTCGAATCAGGGCAATAACTTCATCCAAGTGATCTAGTGCGATCAAATAACCCTGTAAAATGTGGGCTCGCTTCTCAGCTTCCTTTAGTTCAAACTCTGTTCTTCGTACAACTACTTCGTGTCGGTGAGATACGTAGTGAACAATCAGGTCTTTTAAGTTCAAGGTATATGGTCGTCCTTTTACCAAGGCCACATTGTTTACCGAGAACGAAGTTTGAAGAGCTGTTTGCTTGTAGAGGTTATTTAAAACCACACTAGAAACTGCATCGCGCTTCAATTCATAAACAACGCGCATCCCCGACCGATCGGATTCATCTCGGATAGCTGATATCCCTTCAATCTTCTTTTCATTGATCAATTGGGCGGTCTTTTCCACCATACTGGCCTTGTTGACCATGTAAGGAATTTCAGTGATGACAATCATCTCCTTACTTCCTCCTTCTTTGATTTCTACGTTTGCTTTGCCACGAACAACAATTCGACCTCTACCAGTTTCAAAGGCAGCCTTGACTCCATTGTAACCGTAAATTATTCCTCCTGTAGGGAAATCAGGGGCTATTATAAAGTTCATCAGCTCCGCAACAGTAATGTCTTTGTTGGCAATGTAGGCGATAATCCCATCGATCACCTCACCTAGATTATGAGGAGCCATATTGGTAGCCATCCCTACTGCAATACCTGAAGCACCGTTTAGTAGAAGTGCCGGCACTTTTGCAGGAAGCACGGTGGGTTCCTTCAGTGAATCGTCAAAGTTTAGCTGAAAATCTACTGTTTCTTTGTTGATGTCCACCAGCAACTCCTCTGCAATACGCTTGAGCCTTGCTTCAGTGTATCGCATCGCAGCTGCATTATCTCCATCTACTGATCCAAAGTTACCTTGACCGTCAACCAAAGTATACCGTAAGGACCAATCCTGCGCCATACGAACCATCGTTTCGTAAACGGCTGAGTCACCGTGTGGGTGGTACTTACCCAACACCTCTCCTACGATTCTTGCAGATTTTTTATGTGGTTTGTTATGCAATACTCCGAGTTCTTGCATTCCATACAGGATACGCCTGTGAACTGGTTTGAGTCCATCACGGACATCTGGAAGTGCTCTGGAAACAATTACCGACATCGAATAATCGATGTAGGCACCACGCATTTCCTCTTCAATATTTATTGGGATGATCTGCTCGTTTTCTCTTTGGCTCATAAAATGCGTACTGTAACTTAAATTCGGTATGCAAGATAGTAAAAAGCAGGCTGGAACAAAACCAAGAACTAAACCTTATCCTGGTTTTATTTTGTCAATTCCATTGTCCGATTTTACGGTTTTGGAAATAGAAAATGGAACTACCACGGTACTCCACTCCATTGTGATTGTGCTTCATGACTACACCACAGCCGTTTATCCTACAACGCTTAGTTCCAGGAGTCCTGATGGCAAATCCAGTTTGTATCGAATAAACCTCTTGATTCATGGCAAAAGGAGTGAAATCAGGAGAGCCATTTTCAAAAGACCGTTGCATGTACTTTCCCTTTACAAAAACGGAAGCATACTCGGAGAGGTCATAGGAAACGCGCAGCGCGGCAGCATAGGAATATTGATCTTTAGCGGCAGCCAAACGCGGCAGGTACACTTTAGGAACTGAAGGTTCTCCTTGATTCACATTTACCTTACCCACTTCTGCCTCCACACTTATGCTCCAGGGGTAATTTTGCCGAATACGCTGCTGATACTCGCGCTCCATCCGCATTTTTAGTTCTGGGTTTGCTCCATTGAACCTTCTGTAGCGCTGCTTAAGCAAAAATCTGCGTCGGCTTGCATCGTACAACACCAACCCAGCAGAAGCATAGTAATTGGTTGCATTGTAGGCTGCTCCTTCGAGCGAGAACTGATATGCCCCTCCGGCAAATGGATTGAGCATTCCTTTTTCCCAACCATAACCAGCACCTAAGGTTAGAATATTAAATAGGTTGAGACGTAGACCAGCCTCCACGGTAGGAAGTATCCACTGACGAGTAGTCAACGCTAAGGTATCAGGCAAAGGATAATATCCAAATTCTTGATTTTGATACTGGGTGATTGGATAAACTTTTGAATCACCCTTATAAAACTTTGTTCCCATCGTATACTGCGCTGCGCCAGTAGCCAATTGAAATGAAAACATTTGCTGTATCGACCGAAATGCATTCCCTATACTAGATTCACTTTTAGGGGATCTCGCTTTTCTAGTAATACCAAAAACATCTTCGTCTTGAGAAAAAGAAGGCACACTCCTAATAAAAAAAATTATAAATAGAAATATTCTTGTGTAAGGCATGTGAAAGAAACGAAAAGGGAAATCCTTTTGGTGTATGGACAGCCAATTAATATAAAGCCTACTCATTGAATTGAATTAAATATGACGTAATTATCCGCTTTTTACCTGTACTCAAAAGAAAATAAAGTTTGAAGTTCAATTAAGTGAGCGGTGGACCGTGGACTGCCGTCTATGAACGATTATCCGCAGTATTAACACTCCTATTAAACCACTGCTAGGATTGCGGATAATCACAGAATCTTATTTCTTAGTTAACTGGGCCACTTCCTGAACCAATTTTTCCTTCAAGGAAGGGTTATCCTGAATTGCCTTGGAGATTTGCTCAAAAAGCTTCAATCCTAATAACTTTTCATCACGAATCAAATCTGCCTGAAACGCAATCACCATTTTTTGCATTGAATTTTGAAATGCGAGTGCTTCTTGGTAAGCCTCGCGCTCCTTTTCCGTTAACCCAATGGCTATTTCTTTTTTGGCATCGCCCCAAACTCCTTTAATTTGGTTGTAGCGTACCCCTCCACCCAGTCCTTCCTTTGCACTTATCCATTCCTTCAGCTCTTGGGTTTTTTCAGCCATAAAGGTTGAAGTCATCACTTCTATTTGCGCATACTTGCTCCAATCCGCATCAGTGAGTACTACTTGTGTAGTATCTTCTTGTGCTACTACTTCTTGGGTTATAGACCAAAAAAGTAGACAGGCCAGTAAAATGCGAAATTGAAAGGTCATGGCTTAAATCAGATAAATAGCTCCATTGCTGTCGAATCAGGTGATTTTGTCTCAACAACAATTAGATGGAAATACTTTTTAACGAAGCAATAGCTGCAATAGGATCCGATGCCTTAAACACAAAACTTCCAGCCACCAGAATATCAGCACCTGCTTCTACCAAGCGTTTGGCATTTTGTTCACTCACTCCACCATCGACTTCAATTTGGGTTTTTACCCCTTTTTTAAGAATCAGGTTCTTCAAGTTAGCCACTTTTGCATAGCTATGTTCAATGAATTTTTGCCCTCCAAATCCTGGATTGACCGACATCACACAGACCAAGTCGACCTCCTCAAGTACTTCCGTCAACAGTTCAATTGGCGTATGCGGATTGAGCGCAACCCCAGCAGATACGCCCAGCCGCTTGATTTCTTGCAGGGTACGATGCAAATGGGTGCAAGCCTCCACATGAACAGTTACGATTGAAGCACCTGCCTTTACAAAATCCTCCAAATACAATTCAGGGTTCACGATCATCAAATGCACGTCCAAAGGTTTGGTGGCATGGCGATGAATCGCTTCGGTTACGGGAATGCCAAATGAAATGTTGGGTACAAAAACCCCATCCATGATATCTACATGGATAAAATCCGCAGCAGATGCATTGAGCAGCTCTACTTCACGTTGCAAGTTTGCAAAATCGGCAGCAAGTATGGAGGGGGCGATTTGAGGGTTCATCTTCAGGTGTATTGGATACAAATCACGGCATAACTCCCGTTTTGTCCAATGTTAAAGTTTAATAAGTTTTTTGTACGCAATTTCTTTGCCATCTAGCAGCTGAAGAAAATAAATTCCTGAAGGCAAATCTGACAAGTTAAAGACATACGGCTGCTGGATAGCGTATCGCTCCCCTACTTTTTCTAGGACTTTCCTTCCAGAACCATCCAAAATATGAAGCGTTACCTTCAATTCCTTTCCAAATCGAATGTGGAGGGATTCAGTACGCAGGGGATTTGGATAAATAATTGAACCTAATTCATCTTCTTCATTCAGCCCCAAAAGAGCTCCATAGTAAGCACCTCGGAAGTTGGGAATGCCATAGCCTAAGTTTTGATCAGGGGTCGCATACTGACTACCACTTTTTAGAAGATTCGTCAATAATTCATCTTTGGTCCAGTTTGGCTTAGCCTCCCACAAACCAGCAGCAAGGGCTGCAATTTGAGGCGCTGAAAAGGAAGTTCCCGCCGCAGCACCTACTTGACCTGTGCCACGAATCAAAATCGTACTTTGCCCAAAGGCAACCAACTCGGGCTTGATTCGCCCATCGGCCGTTGGACCGCGAGAACTGAAGGTGGAAACAATAGAACTGGCATTCACTGAACCTACGGAAAGAATCCCTTGCGCGTCAGCTGGTGCAACCAAGCTACTGCTCCCTGCAGATCCGTAATTGCCAACACTGTTGACTACCAATATCCCTCTTTTTGCAGCCAAGGTAGCTCCACGCGTGACATAGGTAGTTTTTCCATCCAATTGGGACGTGGTATACGTCAAACTCGGCTCGTCAAAATCCAGATATCCAAGGGAGCTGTTGATGATGTCTACGCCCAAACTATCCGCATATTCAGCTGCACGAACCCAGTTGAGCTCTTCTATCGGATATTCGGTAGCTACATCCTCAGTGATCGCAAAAATCACCTGCGCTTGATGGGCCCCAGCTACCAACGTACCAGTCTGGTTTGCGAGGATTAAGGAAGCAACTTGGGTTCCATGTTCATTGTCTCGAAATACCTCTTTGATCCAAGGGCGAACCACATTAAGTTGACCGACTACTCGCTTGTTGGTAAAAACATGCGAAAAAGCGCTTGCCTTATCCAATCCAGGGAATCCGGAATCAAAGACAGCCACGGTAATCCCCTTGCCAGTAAATCCTGCTTGATGCATCGCAGGAATGCCGAGCAACTCATTTTGGAAATCATAGGTCGCAGCCTCACGATAGCTTTCTTCAATTGCCCATTTCTTTGGTTGGGAGACAGGAACTTCAGTACCGTTCCGATTTCCTGTCTTTGAAATAAATCCTTTGGCTACCCATTCCACTTTTTGAACAAAGGGCAGCCCTTCCATTTTTTTCTTGCCTTCTGCATCAGTGACCACAACGGCGGCATTCAACCATTTGCTTACATAAAGCAGCTCTTGGCTATGTGCACTTAGTCCTTGAAGGTAAGCGGCCGTGACTGGAAGATCTAAACTATCAACAGCAAATTTTTCTTTCGCTCTACGTTGGATGGCCTTCTCTGTTAGAAACTTACTTGGACTTGCTAAAGAATATTCCTTTTGGGGCTTAAACTTAAAAAATACGGCATAACGATCTTGAGCTACCGTTTTTGTGGTCCAACAAAAACACAGCAATAGCGCCAAAAAATAAAATGATTTAGACATGCTTTAATGTATGGTTCAGGTTGTGAGAACCAGTAGCTGCTCGAAGATACCAAATCCAAGCCACTAAAATACATACAGGAGGGTATGTAAAGCTGATTTTTCGAATCAAAAAAAAAGAAAAAGACTATCAACAGTTATTCCTTTGAGCCAAGGGCCTGCCCGCCGCGGCGGGAAAAATCCCATAGAATCTGCTAGCTCCGCGTGAAATATTTGTCTCGCAAAGCCGCCAAGATGCCAAGGGCTTGCGGCAGTCAGGCAAGATTCAAGACAGAAATTAGTAAGCCACATATACACATAGAAAAGACTCTAGGTGTCTCCTCCTAGGTTAGCAATCGATTAAAAAATCAGTTAATTCGAAAACAAATTTAGTGAAAGGAGTGAAACCTAATTTGTCGAAGGTACGGAATTACCCTTTGGCGCTACCCACAAGCTTTCTTACCTTCGCAGGCACAAACTGCGAAAGCCATGGCCTTAAAAACAAAAGTTAAAATCAACCGAATTACAAACCTCACCGATGCTCGGTATTGCTCAGGGATGTATGTTGATATTTTGGGTTTTTGCTTGGAAGAGGGCTCCGCTCAATATGTTTCTCCAACGCATTTTCAAGAAATTACGGGTTGGATTTCTGGGATTGATTACGCTGCGGAATTTACCGAAGAGGATGCCTACACAATGGAACGAACCTTAGCAGAGTATCCTGAAATCACCTGGATTGAATCAGGGGATTTAGATAACTTGGTTCAACTCAACTCACTTGGGAAAAAATTGATCTACCGGGTAAAACTAGAGGAGTTGGATACACTACTTCCAAAGATCGAGCTTCTCCGAGAACATGAAATCACTTTACATGTAACTTCAACTAATAAATCCATATCCATTGATAATGAATTTATTATCACTAATTTTTCGAATCAGATAAACCTATTTTTAGGAGCTGGAATCACACCAGCTAATGCCAACTTACTTTGTGAATTGCCTGGACTTTACGGGTTTGCCTTGGATGGTGGAGATGAAATCAAGCCAGGTCTTCGTGATTTTGATCAGCTTGCAGCTATTCTCGAAAGTTTGGAACTGGAGGATTAAAAAAAAATCCAAGCACTTTTCAGCGCTTGGATCTCAAATTCTTAGTTGCTCAACTATCCCAAAGGTCAGTTAAATGGTAAGGACTTTTAGGTCCCGTAAAAAAGGTGCCATCCACAAAGCGATGACTAGTTCCAATCGCCTGGAGTTGAGCCAAGTCCCCTGCATCCAAGATTAATTTCGAGGCGGCAAAATTTTCGACTATACGTGCCTGATTCACTGATTTGGGAATCACCGCTATACCTCTTGCTATCGACCAGGCGATCAGTACCTGACCTACACTCACCTGATGCTTTTCTGCTAGGGCATGCACCAGGGCATCTTCTAGCAGTTTGGGATCATGTTGATGCTTTTCCGCTCTAGAGTCAGGTGAACCCAAAGGCGAATAGGCAGTCACTAACAGGTCATTTTCTTTACAAAAAGCCACCAGTTGATCCTGTGGCAAATACGGATGTAGCTCCACTTGATTCATCTCAGGACGCTGTCCCGACAAGGCCAATAATTCCGCAAGCTTTGTTTGGTTGAAATTAGAAACACCGATGTGCTTTGCAAGCCCATTTATCTTCTGATCCTGCATGGCCTCCCAAGTTTGACCCAAAGGAACATCCTGATAGGTATAGTATTCTTCTCGTTGCGTCGCAAAACCCACTCCTGCCTTGTAGGCGATGGGCCAGTGAACCAGGTAAAGATCTACGTAATCTAATCGGAGATCGTCTAAAGTTTTTTCCAAGGCAGGCCGTACATCCTCAAATCGATGCGCATTATTCCAAAGCTTTGAGGTAACAAAAAGTTCGGAACGCTTGACCATTCCTACTGCAAGTGCATCTGCTATCCCCTGCCCTACTTCGCGTTCGTTCTGATAGATCGCAGCACAATCTAGGTGTCTGTATCCTGCTTGGATTGCCCAATAAACTGCTTTTCGAACTTCTCCTGGCTTACTTTTCCAGGTACCTAGTCCAAGAATCGGCAACTGATCTCCATTTTTAAAAGATAACGTTTTCATGGTCGTAAAAATTAATTTCGATGTGCTATATGGTGATCAATAATTCAAAGATCAGCTTTTTTTTCAAGATACTTTTGAAAGCGACTCATTACCCATAGATGAAGGCGTGCTTGGGTATTGACGTAGATAAACCAAGGCAAACGTGGTGCAAATTCATGAATGGCTGAAATGATGTATTTGCTATCCAAAACCTCTCGGAATTCTAGCCATCCATAGTCATACCGTTTCACCAGCCATCCTCCTGATATGTAAAACAATTGCCTTTGGCTATCGCTGCGATCGGGTACGTGTGTAAGCTCTAGCATCGGTTCCTTGCCCCAGAGCAAATGAAATCCAAGGACCTCCGTGCCTCTTAATTTACCTCTAATGATGTATCGGAAAAAATTGGGTAACCAAAGTGCATAGCGTTCCGCCACCCAAAGCGCATCGTGCCTTCCCAGATTCGTCATGCGCTGCAAGGAACGAACCGTGTTTTTTAAACCCTTATTGTACTTAAATCTGGGTAATTTGGGCCTTTCGGTGGTAGATAAAGCAACCTCCACAGACGCTTCATAGCCGAGGTAATCCATCTCTTTTTCTTTGAACGCATGGACTGGATTGACCACCAAGGTATGTTTCAAGCTTTCTACAAGTGGGGAGACAAGCTGCGGAGGCGTATTTCCAAAAAGACCAACCCAAAACTTGGAGAAGCCGAGCGAAAATACGGGTACTGAGAAAATAATCCGCTTTTTTCCCATCACTTTGGCCGTTCGAGCTAGCATGTCCCGATAGCTCATCACCTCGGGACTCCCTATTTCGAATACCTGATCGTACACCTTTGAATTTCCAATACAGGTATTGATAATATCTAGCGTGTCTCGAAGTGAAATAGGCTGTGTCAGGGAATTGGTCCACTTGGGGCACATCAAAACAGGTAGTTTTTGAACTAGGTTTTTGATCATGTCAAAACTAGAGCCTCCTGGACCCACGATGATTGAAGCTCGGATGGCAGTCAATTTTGCAGTTCGTGAACCCAGGGTTTTTTCTACCTCTAGCCTACTCTTCAAGTGCCGCGAAAGATGTTCTTCGGGTTCATCGGGAATCAATCCCCCCAGGTAAATGATTTGTTTGATACCAGCTATCTCCGCTGCACGACTAAAGTTGTCAGCCAGAATAAGGTCTGTATCTTCAAAACTCCCTTGATTTAATCGCGTGGAGGCAGACATCGAATGAACCAAGTAAATAGCTACATCTACTCCACGCAGGGCTTCGGCAGTGGAAGTAATCGAATACAACTCTACCTGCCGCCATTCCACCTCAGGATAAAGATTAGATTCTACTTTTCCGCGGCTCAGTCCGATCAACTGGTAGATATCCTTGTATTGCTCAATAAACCAGCTCCCAATGTACCCACCTGCACCTGCAAGGGCTACAGTGATTTTTGGTGAAGCGGAAGATGAAGAAGTAGAGCTAGACATAAATGGAAGGTTTAAGGTGCTAACTCATTGAGAGATCGAAAGTTTGGATTTTCCTACTTTCTTGCCAGTTCCAAAGCTTTAGTCGTCGTAAAATACTTGGTCAGCGTATTGTGTATTTCCCATGCTGGCAAGTTGCCAGATCGCAGGTAGTCCAAGTACTTGGCGGTCACCTGCCCAAAATGTGCCTCGTGCCCGTTGTGGTACTTGTCAGGAACGAGAATTTTGTATTCCCCAGAAGGCAGCGCTTCCAGATCAATACCCGGATAGCTTGCTTGCAGCGTATTTCTCACCGCTTGAGCTAGTTTACTAGAATCTCCCTGAAGTAATTTTACATACAGCACCGGTCGGTAACCTTCATCTTTGCCTTGGCGAATGATCAAGTTGGCCTTGGTGCCACGCATCAAACTGAAGTGGGTGTCAGCAGTGCCGTCTGGAGCTTGAAAATCCCACACTACCCGAACCTTGGCATGCTTTCCTTTCAACGTATACTGGAACTCTCCATTGCTAAACACCTCAAGCTTGTCCCCCTTTAGGTATTTGGTCAAGGACTCTGAGAAAATAGGCTTTTGAGTAGCTTGGGTAAATTGACGCAAATTCAAGGCTGTCGGCCAAATTTTGGAATCATACACCTGAATGTCGGTGGTATCCAAAACCTCATTGGGGAAAGCTTCCCATTGGATCAAGTCTACGAGATGCGTAGTCACATCGACGATTCCAGTTCCTTCTTTTTCAACATCAAAAAACCAGTCGGGTCGCACCAAGGGAACACCCGAAACAGATTTGTAAAAGTGATGCACCGACTCCTTGGTGATCGCTGGATCCGCTGCAGTGCCGTTTTCCAACTCCCCAAAGACCGCTGGGATTCGAGACAACTCCCGCTGAAGAAGTGTCGTGATTTCAAATCGCTCGGTCATCATGTCAAGAAGCAGCACCTGTTTCTGTTCGGCTAGTTGATAAGCCTTCTGAAGTTTTTGATAGCCTATCGCATCGATTACCAGTGGCTTATCTGCATAGACATGGATCCCTTGGCGAATCGCCTCCAGAATGTATTCTATTTTTTGATCATTCTTTCCGGCTACCACCAGCACATTTCCTGGCTTTTGCGTGAGCAGCTGTTCCAAATAATCAGCACCGGAATAAGGCTTAATTATCCAGGCTGTAGGAGACTCCTTACGGTTGTTGTAGACTTGGATGCGTGCCAAATGATCATTCAGTTCAGCTCCTGCTGGTGCAAATACATGCAGCGTAGCATCCACTTCAGGATACATGGATTTGTGGACCAAGCCGGCATGAAAATGTCCCGGATCCAAGGTCATGAACTTTACTTTTTCTCCTAGACTGATTGTCATTTTTGTAACTTCTTTGGTACTACAGGATGAGCCAAGGAAGGCCACAAAAATCAGAAAACGAAAATAATTGCTCGACATGAGTTGGTTCGATTTTTTAATGGATTATCTTTTTTCAACAAGAAACAAAGGAAATAAGGTTTGTAGGGAAAGATAATCTGCTGTGGACCGTGGTCGGTCAGCTGTTGACGATTAACTATTGGCTAAAACCAGGTCTGTGCCCCAAGGTCTTCTTTGAGTTCTGCTCAGGTAGGTATTTGCTTCAGGGTCGTTGACAAACTCTTCCTTTGCAGAATTCCACTCCAGCTTCCGGCCCAACTTCATCGCAATATGGCTAACCAGGCATACCGAACAAGATCGATGTCCAATTTCTACTGGAGATAGCAAGGCTGATTTTCCTTGGATGGCATCCAGCCAGTTGCCATGATGCGAAGAACTACGGGTAAATCGCAATTCATTCTCTCCAAAAATGGTTTGCAAAAGTTTGGGATCAGAAGCATCCAAAGCCTTCGCATTATCCCCTTGAGCCACTGGATCTGAAGTGGAAGCCACATAGCTGCCTCTTGAAACCCAAATCCATCCCTCCGTTCCTTCGTATCGAATCCCATTGGGGTAGGTTCCAGAGGTGAGCATCACCACCCCATTGTCGTAGGTGGCCTTCACCATAAAGTCGCCATGTACATTCCATAATCCAGATCTTGGAAATTCTGCCACAGCCTCAATGTACTGAGGGCCCACCAATTCGGTATTCATGCCCCAAGCAGCAGAGTCAAAATGATGCTGCCCCCAGCCAGTGATCATGCCCGCGCCGTAATTCTCGTGACGCAGCCATCCTGGTCTACCGTAGTCGTTTTGGGGATGAACGCCTATTTCGGTGTAGGGAACTTCTGGAGTGGAGCCTAGCCACATGTCAAAATTCAAATTGGCAGGTACAGGCATAGCAGGTGCTTCAGGGCCAGAAGGATCACCCGGTAAGCCTATTCTCACCGTGTGTAGCTTGCCTATTCTGCCATTACGTACCAATTCAGCTGCCAAGCGAAACTGCTCACTAGAGCGCTGTTGCGTTCCTAATTGTAGCACAACGCCAGTTTTTTTAATCACCTCTACCAATTGCCTTCCTTCATGGATGGTCAAAGAGGTTGGTTTCTGGAGGTACACGTGCTTGCCTGCCAAGGCTGCCTCCATGGCGGGTTGTGAATGCCAGTGGTCTGGGGTAGAAATAATCACTGCATCGATATCCTTGCTTTTAAACAAGTCTCGGTAGTCTCCTACTTGCTTTACATCCAGGTAGGGACTTCCAATTTTTTGGGTATAGTAGTCTTCAATGAATCTCTTTCCTTCGGCCATCCGCTTGCTATCCAGATCGGATACGGCTACAATTCGGGCTACATCATGCTTCCATACGCCTGGCAAATCATGATCTCGAGCGATTCTTCCGCAACCGATTTGAGCAATATGAATTTTGTTGCTGGGTGCATTTTTCCCGAATACGGAGGAAGGAACAAGGGTTGGTATCCCAAACGCTGCTGTAGCGAGGGCTGTTTTTTTCATAAAATCTCTTCTTTGCATGGCGATGGATTTATTTGACAAAAGATTTCCAATAGTTTTCTGCTTCTTGAACAGTCAATTCGCCGTCAAATACCAGCAATCGGTAGGTCAAGCTGTAACGCTTGCCTGGCTGTATCTCCCAAGAAGTATGGCGAATGGGGCAAAATTCAATAAATACATTTCCCTTTCCCTCGTATTGTCCAGGAGGCCATACGCGAAGGGGTTCGGGATGTGCTTGATTCGTATTGTGACTCATAAATAGGATTCCACTTTTTCCGGAGGGATGATCCGATTGCCCGGTTACCAAGATCCAACGCGCATTCGAACCATCAGCCGTAGCCCGGTCCTTCCCCTCTGAGGTAAGAATGCTGCTATTCGCATCTCCCCAAACCTCCGTGGCACGAAAACCAATTCCGCCACCATAACGGTAATCATCCAATAGAATCCCTCCCGGAACGGAAGTTTGCAAGGTGCTGGTGTAGTCCACCTGATATCGGCCCTTATCGGCAGGCTTCACTTTGATGCGAAGATCCTCCTCCATGGCAATTCGTGATTCTGCAGCGGCTTTGAGGTCGACATGATGCTGCCGAACCGTCAATTCAGCTGCCCCTCCAGCTTGTTTCTTGGAGAGCACATGGGAGAAATCTACTCTGCCCTTTTCATCCCCAAGGTTCCAAAAATCAACCTCCTTTCCTCCAATTGTCGCTCTAGTGTATGGCCCCCAAATTCCGTAGTGGTGGTAATGATCTTTTGGCTGTATCCTGCTAAGAATTTGTCCACTTGGCGATTGAATGGGATGAATAAATCCAGATTTGCTGTACGCCTCCTTGATTCCAGTAGGAACAGGCTCTTTGGTCATTTGGTAACTAAGCACCAGCTTCCCATCCAAAAGAAAGTCCATTCCTTTGGAAGATTCTTGAAGGGTTACTTCCTGAGAATAGGTTTGAAAAATAATAACAAAGGAAAATGATAAAAGAAGGAGGTTCCTTTTGAAACGCATGAGAAATTCTGGTTATTGGGCTTTGAGATTCAATATAGGGTATATTGAATCAATATGTCAACCCTGAGTTCTAAAACTATGTGT
>CAXNJN010000042.1:0-20926 GCA_964202605.1 Bacteroidia bacterium
CGGGGCGGCAAGCAGTACCAGGTGATCGGTGAGATGCAACTTCAAGACCGAAACGAACCGGTCAATTTGAGAATGCTCTACGTTCGAGGTGATAATGGAGAACTTATTCAATTGGACAACTTGGTGCGCGTGGTCGAGAAAAGTACGCCTCCACAGTTGTATCGATTCAATCGATTTGTGAGCGCGACCGTTTCAGCCAACTTAGCGAATGGGGTGACCATAGGTGCAGGCTTGGATGAGATGGACAAAATTGCTGCTGAGGTCTTGGATGATTCCTACGCTACGGATGTTTCTGGGCCCTCCAAGGAATTTAGAGAGAGTTCCAACAGCTTGATGTTCGCCTTTATTTTTGCCTTGGTGTTGATCTATTTGGTACTTTCTGCTCAGTTTGAAAGTTTTGCCGACCCATTGACGATTATGTTTACGGTACCCTTGGCCATTTTTGGGGCCTTAGCTACGCTCTGGATTTTTGATTTTACACTCAACATTTTTAGCCAGATCGGAATCATCATGCTCATCGGCTTGGTGACAAAGAATGGAATTTTGATTGTCGAGTTTGCCAATCAACGTAAAGAAGAAGGAATGGATGTGGAGGAGGCTATTTTTGGAGCGGCAGTATCTCGACTTCGACCGATTTTAATGACCAGTATGTCTACTATCCTAGGAATTTTACCCATTGCTTTGGCTTTGGGTGCTGGGGCAGAAAGTAGGGTGCCTATGGGAGCTGCAGTGATTGGAGGTCTTGCCTTTTCTACGGTATTGACACTCTTCGTTATTCCAGGTGTGTACACCTATCTAACTTCCAAAAAAGGCGTTTTAGCAAAAACAGTATGAAAATAGGAACACTTTTACTTGCATTCCTGCTGCCGATTCTACCGGTATGGGCTCAAGTACAGGAACCGCTAGATCTTGAAAAAGCGCTGCAACTAGGGTTGGAGAATAACCTCCAAGTTAAAATTGGAGTCGAAAACCGAAATCTGCGAGAGCTCGATAAAAAAATAGCTGCAGGAAGTTTATTCATGCCTACCCTAAATGCCAACTACCTGCGCACTTTTGCTACAGAAGATGTGACCCAGACCTTTGTCAGTGATCCAGAAAATCCTCGTGAAATCGATGCAGCAAAATCCAAAAACAAAGCCTACAGCTTCGTAGGGATTTATGGATTTAGACCAGAGTCCTTGCTGACCATGCGCCGACTTGGGATGCTTGAGGAAATCAGCGATCTGGATGCAAAAATCATTGTGGAAAATACTGTAGCTGGGATTTCCACCGCCTATTACCGCTTAATTTTGGAATTGCAGCGCCTAAAAGTGCTGCAGCAAACCTTATTTTTGAGTAAGGCGAGATTGGATATCTCCCAGGCACAGTATGAATTGGGCGGAGCTGGGAAAAGAGATTTTCTTGCAGCGCAAGTAGACTACAATGGAGACTCTAGCCTATTGATTACCCAGTATCAAGTCATTCAAAATGCGCGAGTCAACCTGAATGAATTGCTTGCATCGGATCCAGATACCGATTTTCTGATTCAGGACAGCACCATTACTATCGGCGACCGATTGGCTCTTGAGGAGCTTTACGAAACTGCCTTTTTAGAGAATAAGCTTTTGCTGGTCAATCAACGAAGTAACAACGAAGCCTTCCTTCGAATCAAAGAACTCCAAGCCTCAAGACTTCCAGGCATAAACCTGAATTCAAGTTTTAACAATTCTGTTTTTAACTCAGATGCCGGTTTCTTGATTCAAAACGAAAGACAAGGCCTCAATTATGGGGGCTCAATCACTTTCAACTTGTTTAGTGGACTTACGCTCAATCGACGGATACAAAGTGCTAAGGTAAATCAGCGAATTCAGGACTATTCCTTGGAGAACTATGAAATCCAGCTAAAGTCAGATATTCAGCGTGCTTACAATACCTATGAAAATAATCTAGGATTACTTTCCATAGAACAAACGAATTACCAAGTGGCGAAAGAGAATTCAGAAATTGCTTTGGAACGATTCAGGTTAGGAATTGCCTCCTATCTTGAATTTAGAGATGCGCAAGTCAATCTCCTATCTGCAGAAAATAGACTAATCACCTCTATCTTTCAGATCAAACAACAAGAGATTGAGCTGCGGCGCTTGTCAGGAAAGATCTTTTTCACCAGCAGCTTGGAGGCCTTTGAGGTCCCTACGAATTAAATGAAAAGGAGGCCTCGGCCTTCTTTTTTTTGGTTAAAGAAAAAACACAGAATATAATTTGGCACAGGCTTTGCCAATTACATCCAAACTAGCAGCACTGCTGTTCAGAAATGGGAAAAAACAAAGCAAGATTACTTCTTCTAGCAGGAGCATTTTTGGCGATAGGTATCCTTGGCTACCTCAATGGCTGGTTTAAGTCCTCAAAACAAGAATTTATTCTCGACATGGATGGGATTTTATCCCGAGGCACCTTGCGCGTTGCCGTTGACAACAATTCCAGCAGCTTTTACATCTATCGAGGTAGGAGGATGGGTTTTGAATACGAGCTTCTCCTAGATCTTGGTAAGCAACTTGGGGCTCAGATTGAATTCGTTGTTGCTTCCGATATTGATGAAGCTTTCAGTAAGCTGGAGGAAGGTAGAGTAGATTTAATTGCTATGAATGTGCAACAGAATGATGAGCGGGAAAGCTTTGTCACTTTTACCGAAGCAATTGGCTCCATGAGTACGGTGCTTGTGGGAAGAGAAAAGTTGACTTCTTGGGATACCCTTGGAATGGATACTGTGGTTGTTCGTAAAGGGGCGGTGTATAAGAGCCAACTTGAACAGATAAAGGATTCCTTAGATCTAGATTTTACGATCCTCGAAGTACAAGATCATGAAGAAATTTTGCTTGATCGTGTTTACGAACAGGAACTGCGCTGGACCGTTGCAGAAAAAAATGTAGCGCAAACCAACGCGACCTATTACGATGAACTTCAGCTTGGGCTAGAGGTATCCAAAGAAGAGCCGGTGACCTGGGCCTTGCGAAGTACCTCCACAAATTTGCTGCAAGGAGTAAATAGTTGGCTGGTCGAAAAAAAGAAGGTGTTCATCCCGCGTACCTATGCGCGGTATTTTTTGAATTCCAAAAATCAATATGAACGTACCACAAACACGTATTCATCACTTGGGGGGAACCGAATTTCTGTTTACGATGAAATCATTCAAGAGAATGCGAAAACTTTAGGTTGGGATTGGCGCCTCTTAGCTGCCTTGGTGTATAAGGAGTCGAGATTTGATACCACGGCACTTTCCTATGCAGGAGCACAGGGATTGTTGCAATTGATGCCTGTAACTGTAGAACGATTTGGGGTATCCAATCCCAATGATCCTGTTGAGTCCTTGAAAGGAGGAGTAAAGTACCTACAGTACTTGGATAAATTTTGGATGGAAAGAGTTCCTGAAACGAACGAGCGAATTAAGTTTATTTTGGCCTCCTATAACATTGGTCAAGGGCATGTGGAAGATGCCTGGAGGCTTACTTTGAAGTATCGGAAAAACACACAAAGCTGGCAGGAGGTTTCTAATTTTTTGAATTTAAAAAGTGATCCAAAATACTACCGAGATGCTGTAGTAAAAAGCGGCTATGCTAAAGGGCACATCGCGGTGAACTATGTCCGCGATGTACTTGCCTTATTTCAATCTTATAAGGCCTTGGTTGATCCTTGATGCCTTAATGCAGTTCAAATAGCCCCTCTATTTCTACAGGGATATTATCTGGTAAGGAACCCATCCCCACGGCGGAGCGTACACCGATGCCCATTTCTTTCCCCCAAACCGCGGCAAAGAGTTCACTGCAGCCATTCATTACATACGGGTGTCTTTCAAAAGAGGACACACAGTTGACCATGCCCAGCACCTTGATCACGCGTTTTACTTTGTCCAAAGAGCCAAGCGATGCCTTTATTGTGGCCAACATGGCTAGCCCTACCTGTCTTGCAGCAAGTTTGCCCTCTTCAATATCCAGATCTTCACCAATTCTTCCAATAATCAAGCTTCCGTCTTGAGTCACGGTTCCATGGCCAGAGAGGTAAAGAAAATTACCCACCACCAAGCTGGGGGTGTACACCCCTAAAGGCTTTGGTGCAGGGGGAAGGATCAAGCCAAGCTGTTCGAAATTTTGTTCAGGACTAGTCATAAAGTATTGCTGTTCAAATAGGGATTCAATTAATAATGCAAATGGTTCTGGGTATGCTAAAGTATGAATTTTGAGAGGGGAGTCAAGACTCTTTTTGAACTTAGAGAATCAGATCTAGCAGGAGTACCCCACCTAGTCCTGCCACAGCTACTACTGTTTCCATCAGCGTCCAAGACCGCAGGGTGTCTTTGATGCTGAGGTTGAAGTATTCTTTATACATCCAAAAGCCCCCATCATTGAAGTGTGAAAACACCAAACTTCCCGCCCCAATAGAGAGCACCAACAAATTGGGATCTACGTTGAGCGTCGGTACTAGTGGAGCGATAATGCCAGCCGTTGTCAAGCCGGCCACAGTAGCGGAGCCCACAGCAACACGGATCACAGCGGTGATCAACCAAGCCAAAATTAGGGGATGCATGTCCCAGGATTGTATTCCCTCAGCTAGCGCCAAGCTCACCCCAGAATCTGTGAAAATCTGTTTCAAAGCACCTGCACCTGCCACAATCAATAGGATCATCGAAATATCTTTCGTAGCTACTGTATAGATGTCCATCAACTGAGTCATGGATTGCTTTCTCCGCAGGCCTAGGGAATAGGTGGCAAAGCCTACCGAAACCAACATCACGACACTTGGGTTGGCAACGAAGTTGAGAAGTGGACGCAATGGATCTTCCTCAGAGACCGATAACGATAGCAGGGTAGTGATTACCAGGAGAACCACAGGCAGCAACGCCGTTAGAACGCTAGTGCCAATGCCTGGAAGTTCAGCTTCTGGCTTGGGATCTGCCTGAAATGTTTTTAACGGCTGTGAGGGGATTTTTTTAAGAAAAGGGGCGAGCAATGGCCCTGCAAGAATGATCGTTGGAATGGCAACAATACCTCCATAAAGGAGAGTGAGGCCCATGTTGGCTCCAAATTGACCTACCAAAGCAGCTGGGGAGGGGTGTGGAGGAAGAAATCCATGGGTGACCGATAAGGCTGCTAGCAGGGGCATACCCACATACACTGCAGGCAGTTTGTATTGGTGGGAAAGGGTAAAGGCCAGCGGCACAAGCAATACAAATCCTACATTGTAAAATAATGGAATGCCTACTACGAGGCCGGTTAAGGCCATGGCCCAGGTGATGTATTTTTCACCAAAGACCCCCATCAAGAAACCCGCAATTCGCTGGGCGGCTCCACTTTCAGCAACCAGTTTGCCCAGCATCGCTCCAGTGACAATGACAATGACCAAGTCTCCCAACAGTGCCCCCATCCCTTTTTGAATGGAGCTGGCTACCTGGTCTGCGGGTAATCCCAATAAAAAGCCAGCAGCAATCGCCGAAATTAAAAAAGAGAGAAAGGGATTGAGTTTGGCCCATACGATCAGCAAGACCAATAGGGCAATGGAAAGAAATACAAACAGTAAGGACATGGGTTTATCTGGTTCGTGGTACTAGAAAGTTAGGGAAATCTTCGAAATCCCTTGACAAGCAATTTAAAATGTTAAGCGGGACCCCAGCAGACCCTATGTTTCCATTGGTGGTGTTTTTAGGAGTGATGGGAAGGGCAGTAGCTTCTCTAAAGCTTCCGATGGTCCACTTAATTCCAGAGAGGTCGGCCCATTTGACCCTTCTCCTGGCCCATGGAAAATTTTCTTCAACTCCTTGTAGCGGAATTCCAGGTGCAGCTTGCCCTTTATTTACTAGTTTGAGATCCTCTACTTGGTCAATCAGGAGGCTATCGGCAGTGATGCGAAGCTCAAGATCCTCCTGTCCGAGTACAGGGTCGACCGAAATTTTAAAATGACTGTTGAGCTGATATAAAATTGTCGTTCCATCCACATCCTGAAAATTGGCATCGTGGTTGGCTCCTGGTTCTTCTACAAATTCGATACTCAATTTTTCTCTCGTTGGGGGAGTGCCTAGGAGTTGAAGCCATCGATGCCCTCCATTTGCAAGATCTTCAAAGGGGAAGGTGGAGGAACTAGTGGTGAGTGTGGCGGGAAGCCCAAAGTAAGTCAAGTGTCCCAATCGCTTCCAACTTCCCCCTTGGTAGTGGTAGTCGCCAGTGCTAGAGGTGTTGAGGGTCAGGTTAAACCCTTGAAAGTCGATACTTCCTTGCACCATGGTCAGGTTCTTGGATAAACTGAGATCGCTACCGAGGGTTACCGTACCACTTGACTTAGCCACTGTGAGGGATTCCAAAAGTAAGGAGCTGGTGCGTAGCTCTTGGTTTTCGGTACCACTAAGCCTAAGATGCGTGGAGGCAATTTGGAATTGCCCTTGACCTGCTTGTACCATATTTCCCTGGAGGATGAGCTCCGGGGGAAGCGTCAAGTCCTCCTCTCCCAGCAAGGTAAGGTGCCGCAGTTGAATGGGTTTAGAGGACAAGGGAAAGCTGCTGGTCAGAAAGGTGCCGGGCTCTTGGCGGGGATTAAAAATTAGGGTTCCCTCAAGGATGCAAGTTGCTGCTTCTATTCTAGGGGCCTGCCCTAGCAAGAGGAAGGTGGCATCCCGCTGCAGGTCAAACAGTAAAGCTGGGTTACTCCCGCTTGCGTTGCGATTAATTAAATGTGCGTTGCATTCCGAACGATAGGTGGCACCTGCTTCTACGGTGACTGTTCCAAATGGCCCGGAGCCGTACTGTGCGGACTCGGTATTGAAAGAAAGGGTAAAGCAAGGTAGAGAGCTGATGGAAGCGTCATTTTTTTGATTGAGAATACCCGATCGAACACGGAAGAAAAGCGCTTTGAAGGGTGCGAGAAGGGTGAGCTCCTGACCTGGGCCAGGATCGAAAATCACCCCAAATCGGCTTTGGGTGGTTTGTGCGCTCCAGCTCGCTTTTTCCACGATCACTCTACTTTGGCCTTTGAAGGTCAAAGTGCTGCTGGGGGAATTTCCAATCCAGTTTTGGCTATTCCAAGCTCCTCGTGGAAGGCCAGGAACATTGCCTGTAAATCCAGCCAAGACCCCGTATACATCCAAATTAAACCCATTTAAGTTTAATTTTTGCCCTGCGCCGGCCCCAGAAAAGAGAAATAGATTTTTGACCGCCTCAGGAGCTGTAAGCCGCAGCGTATGCGCTCGGTCTACATAAATATCTGCCATCGCTCCCGGGTGTTGGTTGGCATCTTTCCAGTTGCTGCCATCCCAAACTTCCCAGGTTGAAGTTTGGTTAAAATCACCCGATGTTCGGGTTTTATAGGCACCGATTTCTTGACTAAAACAGGGTTTAAGAAAGGTAAGTAGGGATACAACTGCTAGGAATAACCTGTATATTGTACCCTGAAAATGGACCCTTGACTGTGCAGGTTGACCGTAAAAATTATCCATTGGAAAGTAGTTTAAAAAGTAGATCAAGTTAAAAAATGATGGCTAAATACAAACTAGGATTCCTCCTAATTCTTTTGACCTTCGTAGGGCTAAGTCCCGCAAAAGCGCAATTCTGGGAAGTAAGTTTGCTTACCGCAGATCCTGGAACGGAGCTGTACTCTTCTTTTGGACACAGCGCCATCCGCATGCGTGAAATCGGGCCTGACGGTAGAGACATGGTTTTCAACTTCGGCACCTTTGACTTTGATACGCCTAATTTTTATGGGAAGTTTGCTACTGGCAAGCTCAACTACATGCTCAGCGTAGCTACTTATGATCGTTTTATAATTGAATACGATTACTACAAGAGAGGGTTACGAGAGCAGGTTTTGGATTTGAATCAGGATCAAAAAGACTTTCTCCTGCAGCATTTGGATGCACAATACGACCCGGCAAGACGGTTTTACAAATACGATTTTTTCTACAACAACTGTGCAACTAAAATTCGAGATGCTTTTGATATCGCGATGGGAGATCAGTTGGTGTGGAGCGATTCCATAGCAGAGGAGAAGACCTTTCGAAATTTGATTGATGAATTTGTACTGCCTCTACCTTGGGCAGATTTTGGGATTGACCTTGCGCTGGGAGCCGTGATTGATCGCCCGGCGACGGAACTAGAAAAGCAGTTTTTGCCCACCTACATGGAGCAGGCATTTGCGAATGCGACCATCGTTGAAAATGGGGTATCGCGGCCATTAGTGAAACAAAACCGAGTGCTTTTGGAGTACCCGAAAGAAAACTCTCAGCAGTCTCTACTGAATCCTTCGGTGGTTTTCTGGCTTTTAGCTGTAGTATTTGCGGCATTGACGCTGTATGGATTCAAGAAAGGCAAGCTGATGAAAGGGCTTGATGTAGCTCTTTTTGGGACAGTCGGTATCCTAGGGGTAGTGGTAACCTTTCTTTGGTTTTTTACGGATCATTCCGCTACAGCTTGGAATTGGAATATTCTCTGGGCATTTCCTGGGCACCTGGTGTTGGTATGGGGATTAGTTGCTCGCCCAAATGCCAACTGGATTTCTTCCTATCTTCTTTTTGTCTTGGGAGCAACGGTAGTGGTTTTGTTGCTTTGGATGTTTGGCCTACAATCCTTCTCACCTGCTTTGGTACCAATTTTATTGCTCCTATTGCTACGTGCTAACTTTCTATTTTACAATCGTAAAAAAGAGGATTAAGTACGCTTCATTTAATTTGGGAGAGAACTAAACCTTTTTACCCGAAAAGGGTGTTGGTACTACGTTATGGAATTCAAACTTACCTCAGACTATCAACCCACAGGAGATCAGCCCCAAGCGATCAAGCAGTTGGTGTCGGGCCTTCAAGACGGAGATCCAGCGCAGGTATTGCTCGGGGTGACAGGATCAGGGAAAACCTTTACCATCGCGAATGTCATTCAACAAACCCAACGACCAACGCTTGTCCTGAGTCATAACAAGACCTTGGCTGCCCAGCTTTATGGGGAGTTCAAACAGTTTTTTCCCGACAATGCGGTCGAATATTTCATTTCCTACTACGACTACTACCAGCCGGAGGCTTTTATTCCTAGTTCAGGCACCTACATTGAGAAAGATCTTAGCATCAATGAGGAGATTGAAAAACTTCGGCTTAGTGCCAGCTCTTCCCTGCTTTCTGGAAGGAGAGACGTGATTGTAGTTGCCTCGGTGTCCTGTATTTACGGCATCGGAAACCCTGAGGAATTCAGCAAAAATATTTTACGCTTGCAGGAAGGTGATCGTATTCAACGAAATCAATTGCTCTTCAAATTGGTCGACATCTTGTATAGCCGCACGCAGCAGGAGCTTACGCGGGGTACCTTTCGGGTCAAAGGAGATACGGTAGACGTGTATGTTGCCTATGCGGACTTTGGCTACCGGATTATTTTTTGGGGGGATGAAATCGAAACCATTCAGCGGATTGAGCCCAGTACAGGGAAGAAACTTTCGGATGAGAAGATCATTTCTATTTTTCCTGCCAACTTATTCGTCACTGGTAAGGATACCATTGATACGGCCATTCATGAGATTCAAGATGATTTGGTTGCTCAGCTCGCTTTTTTTGAGCGGGAAGGGAAATATCTGGAAGCAAAGCGGCTGCAAGAGCGCACCGAATTTGACCTGGAGATGATCCGAGAGTTGGGCTACTGCTCTGGGGTAGAAAATTACTCCCGCTATTTTGATCGGCGAAAGCCCGGCACAAGGCCATTCTGCTTGTTGGATTATTTCCCCGAAGATTACCTCTTGGTCATCGAAGAGAGCCACGTCACGCTACCTCAAGTGCGGGCCATGTGGGGAGGTGACCGTGCCCGAAAAGTGAATTTGGTGGACTATGGCTTCCGTCTTCCTTCAGCCATGGACAACCGACCGCTGAAATTTGAAGAGTTTGAGCAGCTCAGCAACCAAATCGTCTACGTTTCCGCGACGCCAGCAGACTACGAATTGACCTTGACAGAAGGGATAGTGGTGGAGCAGATCATCCGACCTACTGGGCTTTTGGACCCTACAATTGAGGTGCGACCAAGCTTGAATCAGCTCGATGATTTGTTGGAAGAGATCGATCAAACCATCAAGCAGGAAGCTCGGGTGTTGGTGACTACCCTAACGAAGCGGATGGCAGAAGAGCTTCAAAAATACCTGGAGCGTGCTGGGGTGAAGTCGCGCTACATTCACTCGGAGGTCAAAACCTTGGATCGGGTAGAAATTCTTCGAGAGCTTCGACTCGGCGTTTTTGATGTATTGGTGGGGGTCAATTTACTTCGGGAGGGTCTGGATTTGCCAGAAGTTGCTTTGGTTGCTATTCTAGATGCCGACAAGGAGGGATTTTTGAGAAATGAGCGCTCCCTGGTACAGACCATTGGTCGGGCGGCGCGAAACTCCGAAGGAAGGGTGATCATGTATGCAGACCAGATCACGAAGTCTATGGAAGCTGCAATTGACGAAACCAAAAGAAGGAGAGCACTTCAGATTGCCTACAATCTCGAGCATGACATTACCCCGACGACCATCACCAAGTCTAGAGAAAAGATCATGGGGCAAACGAAGGTGGCAGATTCCAAGAAAAATCCAAAAATGTATGCTGAGCCTATGCCGGGAGAGGCTTCCTTGGTGGCAGATCCTGTGGTGCAGTATTTAAGCAAGGAAAAGTTGGAAAAGCTGATTCAACAAACTCAGAAGGGAATGGAAAAAGCAGCAAAAGAATTGAACTTCATGGAGGCTGCGCGGTTGAGAGATGAGTGGATGGCTCAAAAGAAACGATTGGAAGAACTGAACCGAGGAATTTAAACGTCTCGAACGTACGATCATGACCCTTCAAGAAGTAAAAGAATTGGCAGGTAAGGGCGAAGGACTCCAAATTGAGTTCAAAAAAAAGGCCGCCTATCCTGAAAAAATCGTGCGAGAGGTCATTGCCTTGGCTAATACCCAGGGAGGAACCTTGTTGATTGGGGTGGACGATGATGGCACCGTTAGTGGACAGCGCTTCATAGAGGAGGAGATTTTTGTGATGGATAAAGCCATCCGAACTCTTATTTTTCCTCCTTTGCAGGTGGAGGTAGCAACCGTAAAATTATCCGAGAAAAAAGGGGTGGCAGTCTTTCAAATTCCCCATAGCCCAGATAGGCCACATTATTTGTGGGCTGAGGAGAAGAAAGTTTCCTATATCCGTGTTCAAGATCGAACTGTTCAGGCTAGCCGAGAGGTGTGGGAGTTGCTTCGAAAAAGTAGAGTTCCTAGGGATACCGTTTTTACCTACGGAAGAAAGGAAGAGGTATTGATGAAATTTTTGGAGGAGCGAGGGCGAATTACGCTGAAAGAGTTTTCCAAAGCGGCGCGCATTCCCTTTTACATGGCTTCAAAAACCCTTGTTCGCCTTGCTGCTGCCAATGTATTGCAGTTGCATCCTCAGGAATCCGAGGATTATTTCACGCTCAAGGACTAGGAAGTTCGATGCCAGTGCGTTGGGTAAATCCAAGATTTCCTTGGAGACCTCCTGTATGGATAAGCAGCACTCGTGAGCCCGGTTTGAAGTACTTTTTTTGCAGCAAATCCCAACAGGCGAAAGCCATTTTCCCTGTGTAGATTGGGTCGAGAGGGATGCCGAAGGATTCCCAAAACCAATGGATAAATTCAATCAATTCGGAGCTCCATTTGGCATAGCCTCCATGATGGTACTGCGTCCAGATGGAAATACTTCCTTGCGGCTGAATGCCGTGAGTTTGTAGTAACTGCTTCATTTCCTCTTGGATGCCCTCACCTTTCAATGCTGAGATTCCGAGTAGCTCCTGCTGGGGGAGGATTGAATTAGCCAATCCAGCAAAGGTGCCTCCTGTACCAATAGGCGTGGCGAGGTGGCTAAAATTGAATTGGCTACTGCTCAAGATTTCTGTGGTCCCTTGGATGGCGAGGGCATTGGTGCCTCCTTCGGGGATGAGGTAAAATTCACCCCAGTCTTGGTGGAGTTGGTCTATAAATTCAGGCTGAATTTTGTCGCGGTACAATTCTCGAGAAATGCTTTTCAGAACCATTCCTGAATCCCTTGCAGCCCTCAGGGTTGGATTTCTCTCATCCGATACTTCTCCTCTGATAATGCCTATGGATTGGATGCCTACCAGTTTGGCTGCAGCAGCAGTGGCGTAAATATGATTGGAATAGGCGCCTCCAAAAGTCAGGACTTGTTGGTGCTTTTGCTTGAGGGCTTCGGCTAGGTTGTATTTAAGTTTAAAGAATTTATTTCCCGAAACAGTTGGATGAACTTGATCCACGCGCATCACCTCCATTTCTACTTTCAGTTGATCGAGTAGTGGGTGCTTGAGTAGGGTGCTTGGGATGTGAAGGGGGAGAAGCATTCAAAGTATTTTAACAAAGTTACGAGACATCCTTCTATTTTTGTGTCATGAGCGAATCGCACCTGGAAGAAGAATTTGAAGAGGATGAGTTAGCCTTGTATGAGCACCATCGTATTTTGGTAGACAAGGGACAATCTCCTGTTCGGATTGACAAATTTTTAACCGAACGAATTGCGAACGCGACGCGCAATAAGGTGCAGCAGACGATTGATTCGGGAGGTGTTCAGGTCAATGGGCATTCGGTGAAGGCAAATTATAAGATCAAAGCCCTAGATGACATTCGAGTGCTGCTAGAAAAGCCTCCGCGTGATACCGAGGTGATTTCTGAAAATATTGCCTTGGACATTGTCTATGAGGACACGGATCTATTGGTGGTCAATAAGCCTCCAGGAATGGTCGTTCACCCGGCCCATGGCAATTGGTCTGGAACTTTGGTAAATGGGCTGGTGTATCATTTTCAGCACCTGCCTGAAATGAAAGGCAATGTGGGTCGTCCAGGCTTGGTCCATCGAATTGACAAGGATACCTCGGGCTTGTTGGTGATTGCCAAAACAGAAGAGACTATGGCGCCATTGGCGGCTCAATTTTTTTACCACACCATTCAGCGCACCTATTTGGCCTTGGTTTGGGGTGAACCAGAGGCGGATGAGGGGACCATCGTAGGGCATGTGGGGCGTAGTGCCAAAGACCGGAAGGTAATGGAAGTATTTCCAGATGGGAGTCAAGGCAAGCATGCCATTACACATTGGAAAGTGTTGAAGCGTCTTCGCTATGTGTCTTTGGTTCAGTGTACCTTAGAAACTGGGAGAACGCATCAGATTCGGGCACACTTTAAATTTTTAGGACATCCTTTATTCAATGATGCGATGTACGGGGGGGATAAGATTCGAAAGGGCACTCAATTTGCCAAATACAAAAGCTTTATCAACAATTGCTTTGATGCGATGCCAAGGCAAGCGTTGCATGCGATGAGCTTGGGATTTGTGCACCCCATTACGAAGAAAAACCTCTATTTTGAAGCTCCTCTACCAGCAGATTTTTCAAAGGTCTTGCAGAAATGGGAGCAGTATGTGCAGCTAGACTGATTGGGAGTTTTTTTGTAAAAAGAGAAAAACCAGTAGCCAAAAACGTGCTTTTTTAAGAAACAGACTGATTTTTTATGCCAATTCCTCAATTTTAATCGAACAAACAAGCTAAAAATTCACAGGTTGGTAAATCACAATCGATTTCCTTAAAAATAATGTAAATTTTTAGAAGATTTGTTGAAATATGTGTAATCAGATAGCCTCGTTTTGTACCTTTGTCTTGTTGTAGTTTTAGTACGTCAACAGATTTGTAAGGCAAAAAATAATTGACAAAAGAAGCAGTCAATTCAGGAAAAGTAAACAAATAGAAATCTTTCACGTTTGGTACTTTGAAGGTTCAACTCCTTCTCTTACAACAGGTTATTTTGGGTTTATTGTTAATTGACTAAAACCATGAATTTTTTCATGGTTTTTTTATTTGCCTAAATCGAATTGCCTGAACTGTTATTTTTTGAATTTTCTGGCTTCCCCAAAATTTCCAAAACTACAATTTTTCTATTTTTTAACCCCTATTCAAATATCAAAATTATAACAAAAATGCCGTTTAAATAAATAAACAATAAAAAAATAAACTATTTATTAAAATAATTTTAATTAAATCGGCTTTTTTATACATTTGCTTTTGTCGGGCTTACGGCTCACATAAAAGCGGATATTCGCTTTTAATCCATCTTGTAGGGTGTTGAAATTGGCAGACAAGCCCTCCTGTCTCGGGGGTGGGGATGCCGGTCGTAAAGATCGGAATGGGATAAAGCGTGTTTCAAAAGTTCATGCCTAACTGCCGCGTGGAGGTTCGAATCCTTCCCCTACAGCATTAAAAAAGCAGCCACTGGGCTGCTTTTTTCGTATACGGAAATAAGTTTGGTATCTTTCACTCCTATTATTTTTGTATGCCTCTAAAGTCTAATTCTAAGGAAAAACCCAAGAAGGGGTCTGCCTCCAGAAAAAAATGGCTTAGAATTGCAGGAATTGCCCTGCTGGCAATCCTGTCCCTGGAGTTTGTCCTTTATTTTGGTGCAAATATTTTTTTAGCAAACCGGCTTAGACAGCGGGTGAATGAATCTTTGAATGGGGTTTATGAACTTGATTTCAATCGGGTGCACCTTTCCCTGATTCGAAGAGGGATCTTCCTGGACGGGATCGTAATGAAGCCTATCCATCCTGAGAAGGCGGCTGCTGACCAAAAGTTATTTGAACTTACACTGGATGAACTTGCCTTTACAGGGCTCTGGTATAATTTTTTTGAGCAGAAGCTTTCTTTTCGAAAAATCGGCTTAGACAATCCCAACTTCCGCCTGCTTCAGCCGCTTTCCATCGATTCAAAACCAGAGGAAAGTCCTTCTGAGCCCTTTTCGCGCTCACCGGTATTTCTATTTGAAAATGAAATCAAAAAAAGCGTTCGTCAACTCGGTTTGTCCTCCATCCAGGTGGCTGCCGTAGAAATCAATCACGCCAACCTGTTCTTTTTAAATTTTCTGAGTCAGCAAGAGCTACTCACCAAAAATGCATACTTGAAACTGTTGGACTTGGATTGGACGCCTAATGCCAACTGGGATCGACCCTTCAATGCGCGCGGATTTGAAATGGAATTGGAGGAGGTGACTTTCCCCTTGCCGGATGGCATCCACCTCCTCAGTGCAGCTAAAGTAGCGATCTCCTCCTTGGAAAAAACGATGGATCTTGACCGCTTTACTTTGTCTCCAAATCTTTCCAAGGCCAGTAAGAATTATTACTCCCTGAACCTTGAGAAGTTGCACGCCGGAAACGTAGATTGGAATAAGGCCTTTCGGACGGGTCGACTCGATATTGAAGAACTTGTCCTGAATGCGCCTCAGATTGAGGTCATCCAGTCCAGCTCCCCCGAAGACACCACCACCCCAACGGGTGACTTGAATGACTTTATCCGAGGCAAATTGGAGGCCATTTCCATCAAGGAATTAGCCATTAATGGGGCCTCATTTTTGAAAAAAGAAAAGCAAGATTCCTTGAGAAACCGCATCGAGCTCGAGCACCTAGATTTTAAAATGCTCGACTTTCATCTCGGTGAAGCTACTCGGAATACCTCAGACGATTTTTTTTACGGTACCGATGCCTCCATGAAGATCAAACGGGGAAGGATCTACTTAGGGGATGGTCTTCACGTGTTGGACGGAGAAGCGGTCGAAGTGTCCTCGTTCAAGAAAAGCCTGACCGTGACCAACCTACATCTTTCGCCGAGGGCAGAAGCTCGTTTGGACACCCGCATGACTCCGGTGTTTGATCTGGCACTTGCCCAACTCTCCTTAGAAAATGTAGACTTGAAACGTTGGTACCAAACGGGAGAACTGGAAGTTGAAAAGGTCGAGTTGACTCGCCCAAAAATTGAAGTTATCCAACAAGATTCCCGTAGTAAGCAGGCCCCAGAACAGGCACTTACTTCCCTTTTTTCTGGGATATTTGAGAAAGTGGAGATTGGGGACTTTCAGCTCGAAGAGGGAACGGTCGAATTTAAAGTGGAGTCTGGGCGACAAAGCAAAGACATCGATGTGGAACGGTTCAGCTTGGGGCTTCACCAGCTGGTCCTCCTTCCCGATAGTAGCTTGGCATTTCAAGATCAGGTACAGGTAGGGGAACTGCAGTTGACCGTTCATGATTACCGATTAAACCTACGTGATAACCTCCATACTTTTGTTGCCGAGGAACTAACCCTCGACTCGAAAAAAGAGCTGATTGAAATAAAAAACCTGCGCATCCAGCCTGCTGACCCCTCCCAGCTTCAGAAGCAGCTCCAGTCCTTAGATAAACGAGCCGCAGTAGATTTTACCATTCCCCTGCTTCGAGCGGAAGGGATTGACTTGATGGCAGCTTTCTACCAACAGGAACTAAGTATCCACCGCCTTCAGCTCGACGCGCCTCTATTCAAGATCTCTACTTACCGACCCAAGGAGAGCAAAGGTTCGGAAAATGCCCTTCGTTCTGAGGAGGATTTGAGAGCTCTCCTGCTGGGCTATTTTACGAAAATACAGGTGGACTCCGTCAACATCGACGCCGCCAAGGTTCGCTATGAAAACCAATCCACTGCCTCGGTGACTTCATTTGAGGAGGATCGACTTTCTTTCTCGTTGACAAATTTTTCGCTTAGCGACAAAGACAGCTTACCCCAAGATAGGGCCTTGTTTTCCGATGAGGTCAAGTTGACATTTACCTCCTACTCGTTCAGCCTTGCAGGCGGCAGGTACCTCGTAGAAACGGACTATTTGCACTACAATTCCCGTACTCGGACGCTTGACTTTGAAAACCTGAACCTATTTCCAGGAAAAGTCGGAGACAAGCGCATTGCCCTGGGCCTAAGCCTCCCAAAAGTGTCCTTAAAAGGGGTTAACATTGAAGAATTTGTTTTTGACAACGTCCTCAACTTAGAAAAACTCGAAATCAATGGCGGAGATGTGGCGCTAGATATTGATCGGCAGGTGACAGCGGTCGATCAGAAAACAGTCAATAAACGAAAAAAGGCGGTGCAGAAAGCAATTGAAGAAGTGTATGTGGACACGATTGCCGCCAGCAATGCCACGTTGCAGCTCAACTACCAGAGCCAAAATCAGGTGAAACAAGCGATTAAAACGGGCTTTGCCTTTAACCTTACCCAATTCAATTTGGACAGTCTTATGGCCAAAGCCCAAGACTATGCAAGCATGTACCTGCGCGCGAACCTAGGCTTGACCGACTTTACCTACACGCTACCCGATAGCGTGCATACAATCAAATTTGCCTCCGTTGCCTTTGGCGACCAAAAAGAGGAGGTTATCTTTTCGGACCTAAGCATTCAACCTGCCAACCTTTTCGGAAAGCCTGGTAGCCCAGTAGTGAAGGGAACCATTGACCAGCTTATCCTACAGAAAAATAGTCTACTTGATATCTTGTTATCGAGGAACCTGGATTTGAAAGAAGCGCGCTTGGTTCGCCCTAAGCTGGCCATCTACCTGGACAGCCTTCCAACACATTCCGGGGACCGGAACCCAACCTCCGATAAAAAAGAGATCCCCTTAATTGAATCCATTGGGTTGGGGGACCTGAGCCTAGAAAATGGGAAGTTTGACCTGTACCGGAAAGGAGGGCAAGCCCTTCCCAATAGCCACTTCCCAAGGGTAGATTTTACAATCTCCCAGCTTGGGATTGACCTCCTGAATCTCCAACAGCTACCCAGTTGGAAGGAGCTGCTAAGCAAAAACATGACCTTCAGCCTGAGTGATTACGAAGGGTACACGCAGGATAGTAGCTACAAGGTAAACCTCGATCAATTGCAGTTTACCAAGCAAAACCTTACCCTAGATGGGATTTACTACGGGCCCGTAATGGAAACCGATGCCTATTTGAGCAGTCTCCCCTTTCAAAAGGAGGCGATCACTGCACGGGTGCAGCAGGTTCGACTGGAGGGAATTGATCTTTTACGTCTCGCAGCAGAGGACCAAGTTGTTGCCGAGCGTATGGTCGTGGATGGCGCAAGCCTTGAATTGGTTCGAGACAAGCGGAAACCGCTGGATTCCTTGGCCTACAAACCCATGCCTCAGTACTTTCTGGAGCATGCCAAGATCAATGCGGAATTGGCAGCGGTACAAGTGAATGATAGCAAGGTGACGTATGTAGAATTTGGGGAGAAGTCTACCCTTCCTGGAAAGGTTACCTTTGACCAGATGCGTGTGGACCTAGGTCCCATTTTCTTAAGAAAGCAAGGTGCTGCTTACCCTGTCTCTGAGGTCAAGTTTGGAATGGCTGCACAGCTAGGTGCTAACAGCCGGATTGGGGTCAGGGGGCAGATGTATTTTGAGAAAGATTATCCGATGAAAGTTCAGGCGACTGCGGACAAATTAGCCTTTTCAGCAGTATCGGATTTGGTGTCGAAAACAGTGTTTGTGCGGCCCACCTCAGGGGAGATTACCCATGGGAATTGGGAGTTTGAGGTAAACGAACACGAGGCTTTTGGCAGCATGACCTTGGGCTATAGGGACTTCAAACTGCAGTTTTTAGATAGCCTGACCTTGGCACCGGGCAAGGGTAAGTTGAAGCTATATAGCTTCTTCGCCAACCTGCTTGCAAAAAATAACAATCCCCGGTCGGCTGGAGGAACTCCCGTGGTTCGGGAAATTTATATCAAACGGGACACTCGAAAGTCGGTGATCAATGCCTGGTGGAAGGCCACTTTTTCGGGACTGAAAGGGACCCTAGGCTTTGGCAGAGCCAAGATGCCGAAGCACCTGAGAAAGGAAGATTAAAACTAGTGCCTCCTTTTACTAAATTAAAAAAGGGGCCTTCAATTTGAAGGCCCCTTTTTAGTAGCTAGAGTTAAGTTTGCTTAGCTATTCATGCTGATCAGGAACTCCGCATTGTCGCGGGTACCTTTCATACGCTGAAGTAAGAACTCCATGGACTCCTGGGAAGTCATGTCGCTCATTAGCTTGCGAAGGATCCAAACACGCTGCATTTCTTCCTTATCCATCAAGAGATCTTCTCTACGTGTTCCAGAGCTGAGTACATCAATGGCAGGATAAATTCTTCTGTTGGCCAGCTTACGATCCAAAGCCAATTCCATGTTGCCCGTACCTTTGAATTCTTCAAAGATTACTTCGTCCATTTTTGAACCGGTTTCTACCAAGGCTGTTGCGATGATGGTCAAGGAACCGCCATTTTCTACATTTCTTGCCGCGCCAAAGAAGCGCTTTGGCTTGTGTAGGGCATTGGCATCCACACCACCAGAGAGGATTTTGCCTGAGCTAGGAACCACTGTATTGTGTGCTCTAGCCAATCGAGTGATGGAATCCAATAGAATCACCACATCGTGGCCCACTTCTACCATTCGTTTTGCTTTTTCAAGCACGATGTTAGCTACTTTGACATGGCGTTCGGCCTGCTCATCAAAGGTGGATGAGATCACTTCCGCATTGACAGATCTAGCCATATCGGTTACTTCCTCTGGGCGCTCATCAATCAAAAGAATCATGAGGTGTACCTCGGGATGGTTTTGAGTAATTGCGTTAGCAATCTGCTGCAAGAGTACGGTCTTACCCGTTTTCGGTTGCGCTACGATCATTCCTCGCTGGCCCTTTCCAATCGGGGCAAATAAGTCTAGAATACGTGTAGAATAGCCATCCGCTTTAGTGGACAGGTTTAAGCGCTCCTCCGGGAAAAGAGGGGTTAAGTATTCAAAGGGTACCCGGTCTCTAATCTCGTCTGTGGTTTTTCCATTTACAGTAGCGATTTTAAGGAGGGCAAAGTATTTTTCACCTTCCTTAGGGGGTCGAATAGACCCTTTGATATGGTCACCTGTCTTCAAACCAAAGTGTTTGATTTGACTTGGAGAAACATAAATATCGTCGGGAGAGGCAAGGTAATTGTAGTCTAAGGAACGTAAGAAAGCATAGCCGTCTTGAACGATTTCCAATACCCCTTCATTTTCAATCACTCCATCAAATTCTCTTGGACTGATAAACGGCTTTTTCCGAGCATTGCCTTGTAGCGTTTCTGCCGCAGGAATATACGCGTCCTCTGGGGAGTTGAAATTTTTGCGTCTAGGAAGTTCTGCTTCCACGCGGTAGTAATTTACTTCTTCCTGGTTAGGCTGCTCTGACGCTACGTCTTGCCCACCTTCTTGCGTGGATACTTGGGATGGCTCCTCTTCAATAGCTCGCTTACGCGGTTTAAATAATTTAGGTTCATCGGAAGAATCACCTTGGGGAGCTCTTTTCTCAGGTCTAGGTGTAAATTCTTTAGTAGCCTTTACAAATGGTTTTGGTGTTCGTTCCTCTCTTGGAGCGGCTTGATTTTCGTCAGCTGGAGCATCTGTACTTACAGCTGGAATTTCAGTCACATTTTGTCTCCTGAATTTGGGTTTGAATTCCGTTGGTTCCTGGGGATTGGGGCTAAAAACAGGTGTAGGAGCTTCAGGTTGTTCCTCCATCGCAGAGCCGGTTTCTACTACAGATGGTTTTTTCTTAGGGAGTGCTTGTTCAGGGATGATGGCCTGTTGGTCAAGAATTGCGTAGACCAGTTCATCTTTTTTCAAAGATTTGGAATTTTTAACTCCAAGTTCCTCAGCAATCTCCTTCAATTCAGATAAAAGTCTGATTCTGAGTTCTTCTATGTTGTACATAAAGAGGGTATGAAATAATTAGGATCGGTAAAATGTAGTTTTGGGATGGTGAATAATTTTCTGAGCGAAAAAGGTCTGCAGGAAAAGTTCAAGCCAAAGTGGGCCGAATGCTTTATTCACGTATTGGATGCAATATTACTTGTTGAAGTTGGATTTAACAAATTTTTATTTTTTAAGAATTGAATCGCCTGAGAAGGATTTAGCTGATCAGCTGGCGGATGATGGGTAGGGATTTGAGTGGATGGGGATAGGCAAGGTGTTGTGCATGAAATTCCACCAAGTGATCGAGGAGTTTTCTCCGAAGTGGGAGAGGTAAAGTTGTAGAAGGGTGGTAGGAATGGTCAAGAAGATCTTTCAGGTAGGGAAGAACAAGTTGAATCTCTGCTATG
>CAXNJN010000043.1:0-20727 GCA_964202605.1 Bacteroidia bacterium
GATTAGGTACACCTTGAAGGCAAAAGAATAAAATGTCTATTTTTGTTCGCTCCCCAACAAACAAAACTACAAAATTTTACTTTACTTGCTCCTATGGCCTTGGTGACATTCCTTTCTGATTTCGGGGACATGGACTACTATGTTCCGGCGGTGAAAGCAAAGATGCTATCCATCAATCCACAGTTGCAAATTGTGGATATATCCCATAGCATAGCGGCCTTTGACTTGGAGCATGCCGCCTTTGTATTGCGTGCTACCTTTCGGGAATTCCCCAAAGGCACGGTGCATTTGGTAGGCATCAACACCACAGGTACTGCCACAGCCGGATATATAGGTATCAAACTTGAGGATCATATTTTTATCGGTCCCAATAATGGGATACTAAGCATGTTGGCGGATTACGATCCAGGAATTATAGTCCAATTTGCAGACATTCATGTCAAGGACTCCACCTTTCCTACCCGAGATATCTTAGCGCCTATTGCTGCAAAGGTGGCTTCTGGTGCTGCTATTCATGACTTTGGAGGTCCTTCCTCCCAATTCAAAAAGTTGATGCCTCGGCAAGCAAAGGCTACACGAGAGCAGATTGTAGGGCATGTAGTACGAGTCGACCGCTATGGCAGTTTGATTACCAATATCCGGCGGGAGGTATTTGAAAAGTTAAACCCGGGAAAATTCACCGTACAGTTTGGAAGAGAGACGCACCGCCAACTCCAGACGGGCTACGATCAAGTGGAAGCAGGTGAGCCCTATTTATTTTTCAATAGCTTGGATGTATTGGAGATTGGCATCAATCATGGACATGGAGGCAACCTCCTAGGCTTGAAGCGAGACAGTGTGGTGTACATCAACTTCGAACCATGAGCCTAATTCGGGTTGTCCGGATGACCTTCCGCCCCGAGGAGGCACCTGCATTTTTAGAAAATTTTGAAGCCCATAAATCCTTAATCCGAAATTTTCCGGGTTGCCAACATCTAGAGCTGTGGCAAGATCAGGATAAAAAAAATATTTTTGTAACCTACAGCCATTGGGAAAGTGAGGAGGCCTTGAATCAGTATCGTGATTCACAGCTCTTTAAATCCGTTTGGACCTTTACAAAAACTTTGTTTTCCGAGAAACCTCAGGCCTGGAGTACAAAAAAATTGCAAGAAGTACAGTCTTGAGTTTGTAGGAAATCATTTTTGTAGTCATATTTGCACCCCATTCAAAACGGAATGGATCAATGTAATGCCCAGATGGCGGAATTGGTAGACGCGTTGGTCTCAAACACCAATGAGGTTACACTCGTGCCGGTTCGACTCCGGCTCTGGGTACAAAGGGTCTGACTAAGTCAGACCTTTTTTGTTTTTTAGGGTTTCCGGTATTTCAACTGCAACTAAGTCAACCAAGTTTTGTAGTTCAATTAAGTGAGCTGTGGACCGTGGTCTGTCGTATGTGAACAATTATCCGCATAGGTTGACACTCCTCTTGAGCTATTTAATTGTGGATAATCAAATTGCTTTTTTCAACCAGGAAAACCAGAGGTGCAAGAAATCAAAGGTTAGGTCCAACCTTTGAGGTTTACCAAAACCGCGAAGATTTCAAAGTTCTATTTTTAAATAATTAAACCTTCGAGGTCCAAAAAAGACCTCAAAGGTTATTCATGTTTTCCATCTTTGCAGTAGGCTCAACATTTTTCCAGCTGCCTTTTTGAACCACTTCTTCATCACTTTGAAGAATAGTCACCAACTCTATTCCAAGTACTTTTTCAAGATTACAGAGGGTCTCCAACTTAAAATTCTCTTCCCCTTTCACATACTTGCTCACTTGCTGAGGAGAAACGCCCATTTCATGAGCTAGTTTTGCTTTCTTCCAATTCAACTCATCTAAAGCATCCAAAATCCTTAGCGCTATAGCCGCTGATTTTCTCAACCACGCTTTATTCGCTTTTCTCCAAGCAACATCCTCCATCCAGTTTTCATGAGATGGAATACTGATGTCTTTGATTGATTTTTTGGTATCAGTCATCCTTTTTGCTTTCTAGATAGATTATTTTTCCTTCCATATCATTTTGCCTTAAAAACTCGGCAACGGCATCTAACCGATTTAGCGCTAACCTGGTATGCGGTCGATCTTTCATAATTTTGGTAAGCTTTATTGCACCGCCCGTTAACACAAATTCATCCCTAAACCGTACTGCATAAAGTCTTAAGTAACTTTTTCGCTCCCTTCCTTTTACCTTAAGTTTTTGCAACTCATAAATCAGGGTGTTTTCCAAATTCTCTAATGGTTTGAAAAGAGATTCCAAATCCCCTTTAAATGCGTGTTCGGCTAATTCCTCGAATAAGTCATCGGCAAATTCAATTGCTTCAATAACCATCCTATTGAGCTTAGCAGATCCATAAAAATCAAAGTAATCTTGCCTGAATTCAGTGAAAAATGATCTTAACCAATTGGAATTATTCCAATCGGCCATAACCTTGGAAAAAGCGTTTTGGATACCACCAGCATCATCGAACTCCTCGCCCTCGAATTGGGCAGAAAACAACTTCCGATTTGTCCCTGAAAGCTCAAAGATACGGACAACTTTCCTTTTATCAACCCACAGGTTTACTTTTTGGTTCATATTAAAAAAATAAGGTAAAAAAAACAGGTTACTCCTGATTCAAAAAAATGGAATATGGAATTATCCGCAATTATACCGAAGACTCAAAAGATGGCTATTTAACACTGCGGATATTCAAAATAGATAAATAAAAAAAGGGCTACTAGCGATGCAATCCTTTTTTGTTTTATTGGATTAGCTACTTTTTCAACTGCAACTACTTAAACTAAGTTTTGTAGTTCAATTACGTGAGCTGTTGACCGTGGTCTGTGAGCGATTATCCGCAGGTGATGATTTTCCTACTGAGCGATTTATTTGCGGATAATCAAATTGCATTTACCCATTCCCTCTCAAAATCTCCATCGGAGGTTGGTTGATGATTTTTCGACCATTGAGCCAGCCCAATACAATCGTGAGGAGGGTAATCACCAAGTAAATCACCAAACCCTCACTCCAAGCCAAACTAAAGTTCAACTGAAAGACAAACTTGCCCAACAAGAATGTCGCAAGGAAAGAAAGTAAAATCCCAGAAAGGGAGGCAAGGCTTCCCAAAAAGAAGTACTCTAAGGTATTGATCTGCCGAACTAAGGCTGAGCTTGCACCTAAAGTGCGAAGCAAGATGCTCTCCCGCATGCGCTGGTACTTGCTGATAATCAACGAACTGATCAGCACCAATATTCCCGTAGCAATGGAGAAAAAAGCCATAAACTGAATCACAAAGCTGATCTTACCCAAAATTTCTTCCAGCGTTTCTACAATTGTCCCCAGATTGATGATGGAGATATTTGGAAATTCCCGAACCATAGCGGCCTGCATTTCAGCGGCCTGCTTATCCGTACTCGTTTTGGTAATGATCACATGGAACTTGGGAGCTTCCTCCAAAACGCCATTAGGAAAAAGTACCACAAAATTGGTAGAAACTTGGTTGAATTTTACTTCACGAAAGCTTCCAATATAAGTTTTAATGGGGCGACCCTGCACATTAAACTCTACTTCATCCCCGATTTTAAATCCATTGCCTTCTCCAAACCCTTTCTCAAAAGAAACAAAAATGCTATCTCCCCTGCTTCCCTTTGGAATCAACGCTCCAGCGGCAAGGCTCTCCGAAGCAATCAAGGTATCCCGATAGGTCACCCGAAATTCCCGATTGTAAAGCCAACGGCTGTAGTTTTTCTCCTCTGGCAGTCCCTCGTTTGCTTTTTTAGTTACCCCATTGATGGAATTCAGTTGCATGGTGACGATAGGCACCTCTTGTAAAATAGGCATCTTTCGCTCCAGCACTTGCGCCTTCACTTGTTCCAGTTGAGGGGTTTGAATATCAAATAAAAGCATGTTGGGCTGATCCTTTTTATCCGCAAACTTCGCCTCTTGGAGCAACTGATTTTGCAAGAAAAACAAGGTGCTAATCATCGCCGTACCCAGACCAATGGTCGCAATTAGGGAGATGGTTTGGTTATTGGGTCGGTACAAATTGGAAAGTGCCTGCCTCCATGGGTAACTCAAGGAAAGCGGTAAAAATTTACGAACGGCCCACATTAGCGCGGTACCTACCCCCCAAAGCATGCCAAAGGCAACTAGCACAAAGCCTGTGAAGCCCAAAGCCCAGGTAACCTTGCCGAGGAGGTAAAAGCTAAACCCAAAAATAAATAGAAGAATTCCTGCCAGAACAGCCCATCGAGCAGGATCCTTCAGCAAGGTAGTATCGGCTGTTTCTGGTCGTAAGGTAGCCATAGGCGAAACCTTGCGCACCTTTAGGAGGGGTAATAATGCAAAGAGTATGGATACAAATAGGCCCGTGACCATGCCAAATCCCACGGATTTCCAGGATACCCCAACAGTGACTTCCACAGGCAAAAAGTCAGCGAAAACAATGGGTAATGCAAATTGCAATAAAGTACCTAAGGTGGAGCCTATCGCGGCTCCAATAAAGCCCATCCCTACAATCTCAAGGAGGTAAATCAACAACACATCCAAAGAAGCTACTCCCAAGCAGCGAAGCACGGCTACTGAGGCTAATTTCTCCTTCACAAACACATTTACGGCAGAAGCAACGCCAACGCAGCCCAAAAGCAAGGCAATGAAGGCCACCAAACTCAAGAAATTGGACAGATTGCCAAACGAGCGGCCCGTACTTTGTTTCCGATCTTCAACGGTATCCGCATCAATGCGTTCGAGCTCCCACTGCGCTTCGTATGGCTTGATCAATTTGGCTACATCGGCACCCGGAGCAAATTGCAAATATCGATTGTATTCCACCCGACTTCCGTATTGAACCAATCCTGTCGCCTCTAAATATTCCAAAGGAATGTAGACAGCAGGGGCGACGCTTGCGGTAATCCCAGTTTGGCCGGGCACCTTCTGCAGCTCCCCAACAATCTGGAAACTAAGGGCCCCTACTTTTATAGAATCCCCTAGTTGTGCTCCAAATTGGGCCATAAGGGCTTTTTCAACTAGGGCCTTTTGGCCGCCACTTCTAAAACTTTTCTCTCCGGCTGAAGGGATGGTTTCTAGCTTTCCATAAAAAGGAAAATTCCCTTCCAATGCCCGTACTTGTGTGAGTCGGCTGGCATCACTTTTTGGAAAGGCAACCATAGAAGCAAAATTGACTTCTGATGCTGTCTCTACCGCAAGGGAATCTAACCCAATGTCTCCAAGAGGCTTGCTGTTTTCGAGAACCAAGTCTGCGCCCAAGAGCTCCTTGGCCTGGTTATCAATGTCTTTGACTAGGTTTTCTCCAAAACTGCTGATTGCCACCAAAGCAGCTATTCCCACCACAATGGAGGAAACAAATAGTAGCAAGCGGGAGAGATTTTTTCTAAAATCCCGCAAGGCCATTTTAAAAATCCAAGCAAAATCAGGCATGGGTATCCTCCTGTATTTTTCCGCCTTTGATATGAACAATTCGCCTGGTTTTAGCAGCCAATTCCAAGTCATGCGTAACGAGCACGAGGGTAGTTCCCTGCTCTTTATTCAAATCGAAAATCAAATTTTCAATCATGGTGCCTGTTTCAGTATCCAAATTGCCAGTAGGCTCATCTGCAAAAAGTATTTTGGGCGCATTGGCAAAGGCACGTGCAATGGACACGCGTTGTTGCTCTCCACCGGATAGCTGTGTCGGATAATGCGTGGCTCGATCTTTCAGCCCTACCTTATCCAATAGCTCCATGGCCTTTTCCTTCGCATCCTTTCTTTTCTTCAATTCCAGCGGCACCATCACATTCTCCAGTGCAGTAAGAGTGGGGAGCAACTGGAAGTTTTGAAAAATAAATCCCACATCTCGGCTTCGTACTGCAGCACGCTGATCTTCGTTCAACTTTTCAAGGGATTCTCCATTGAGTACTACAGAACCAGTGCTACTAGAATCGAGGCCTGCGCAGAGGCCAAGAAGGGTAGTTTTACCACTTCCTGAAGGTCCCACAATGGCGAGTGTCTCTCCGGCTTGTATAGAAAGGGTTACCTGATCCAAAACGGTGAGCTTTCGGCTGCCACTTTGATAGGTTTTACTTACGTTTTGAAGTTCTAAAATGGACATGAAGAGGGTCAAGGGGTTGAAATGTCAAACGCTATTTTTACTTAATTTGTTAGCGGTTAAATAAAATACTTTGGAATTCGCGTAAAGAAAACAAAATTACGGCATCTAAGCTTCACGGGTCGACAGATAGCTTAAATTGATCGACCAAAGAATACATTCGCGTAAAGTAAATATCAGCCCTACCGCCCTTATTGGGTATTCAAAAGTTAAACGATTCGACATGAAATCATTTCTTACCAATTTCTCCATTTGCCTCGTTATTTTTTTGGCCGCCTGGGCTACTTCCTGCAGCACCCCTTCCGAAAAAAAGGAGGTCAAAGAAGGCGAGCAAACAGCGGAATCCACCACTAAAAAGACAATTTTATTTTTTGGGAATAGCCTTACTGCGGGTTATGGCATTGATCCCGAAGAATCCTTTGCAGGAAGAATTCAGACCCGCTTGGATAGCTTGAAAAAAGATTATCGCGTGATCAATGGGGGATTGAGTGGGGAAACTACCGCCGGCGGACTCAGCCGTTTGGATTGGTTTTTGGAGGAGGAGCCCTATTTATTTGTGCTGGAATTGGGTGGCAACGATGGATTACGGGGGATTGCGCTTACCGAAACCAAGAAAAATCTCCTAGCCATTGTGGACAAGGTTCGAGCTAAATATCCAAACACAAAGATCATCCTCGCAGGCATGCAGATTCCTCCAAATATGGGGCAAGAATACACGGAAGAATTCAAAGGCATTTTCCCAGCAGTGGCAAAGGAAAAAAGCCTTGAGTTAATTCCCTTCCTTTTGGAAAGTGTGGCTGGTAATCCGGAGTTAAATCTTCCTGATGGGATCCATCCGACAGCAGAAGGGCATCGCTTGGTGATGGAAACCTTATGGCCCTATATTTCAAAGGCGCTTTAATTCGTTTTGGACCATCCCCTCGAAGACTTTCATTTCGAACCTTTTTTTTCTAGATTAGACCCATATAACCCATTCTTTTATGTCTTTACAAATCAAAGAAACCCAAGATAGTTACGACGTCATCATAGTTGGTTCAGGAGCAGGTGGAGGCATGGCCTCTAAAATTCTTTCCGAAGCCGGACTTTCTGTAGCAGTCGTAGAAGCAGGTGGAGATTTTGACCCCGCCAAGGAAGAAGATCGAACCCAGCTTCGTCCACCCTGGGAATCTCCCAGAAGGGGTGCTGGCACTAAAATCCGCCCCTTTGGGGATTTCGATCAGGCCATCGGAGGATGGGAGATCGAGGGCGAGCCCTACACCCGCAAGGATGGAACGCAGTTTGACTGGTTCCGATCCCGCATGGTAGGTGGTCGCACCAATCACTGGGGGAGAATTTCGCTTCGCTTTGGTCCCAACGATTTCAAGCGCGCAAGCATCGATGGCTTGGGTCACGACTGGCCAATTGGCTACGAGGACTTGAAGCCGTATTACGACAAAGTAGACAAGCTGATTGGGATTTTCGGTTCCAAAGAAGGGATTTTTAACGAACCAGACGGCTTTTTTCTTCCTCCTCCCAAGCCCCGACTACACGAACTATTCATCAAAAGAGGAGCCGATAAGGCAGGAATCCCGATGATTCCAGGCAGACTTTCCATGCTTACTAGACCCATTAATGCGGAGCGGGGAGTTTGTTTTTTCTGCAATCAATGCAACCGTGCCTGTCAGGCTTATGCAGATTTTTCATCAGGCACTTGCCTGATTCATCCTGCCATGAAAAAAGGAAAGGTAGACCTCTACACCTATTCCATGGTTCGGAAAGTGACCACAGATGAAACCGGCAAAGCCAACGGCGTCTCCTTTGTCTCCAAGGTGGACCGTAAAGAATACAAACTAAAATCCAGGGTCGTGGTCTTGGGAGCCTCTGCATGTGAGTCTGCACGTATCCTAATGAATTCGAAGTCAAAAGCACATCCCGATGGAATAGGAGCAGACTCGGGCGTATTGGGAAGGTACCTCCACGACTCCACTGGTGCCGATCGCATGGGCATTCTTCCCGACCTGATTGACCGAGATCGCTACAACGAAGATGGAGTTGGCGGCATGCACATGTATACCCCCTGGTGGAAAGACAACAAGAAGTTGGATTTTGCTCGCGGCTACCACATTGAATATTGGGGAGGAATGGGACAGCCAGCCTACGGATCAGGAGGCGGAATGGATAGCCTTCGCAAGCACCTAAAAGATGAATTTGGTAATCCTAGCCCAAATGGTGGCTATGGAACAGGACTCAAAAAAGACATCCGTCGAATCTATGGATCAACCTTAGGAATGTCAGGCCGTGGAGAAAGCATCCCCCAGCACAGCAATTACTGCGAGATCGATCCGAATATGGTCGACACCTATGGGATTCCGGTACTTCGTTTTCATTACAAATGGACAGACCAAGAAATCAAGCAGGCTAAACACATGCAGGATACTTTTGAGGAGATTTTGACCCAAGCTGGAGCCACTCTTTTGGGTACCAAACCGGGCCCAGAAAGCAATTATGGACTTGCTGGTCCTGGAAGGATCATCCACGAAGTAGGCACAACGCGAATGAGTAACGATCCTAAATCAGGTGTCGTAAGTTCCAATTGCCAAGTACATGCCTGCAAAAACTTGTTTGTAGTGGATGCAGGACCTTTTGTCTCCCAAGCAGATAAAAATCCAACCTGGACGATTTTAGCCCTCTCCTGGAGAACATCGGACTACATCATCGAACAGCTCAAACAAAAAAATATCTAGGCCATGAATAGAAGAGAAAATCTAAAACTGCTCTTTGCAGGTTCGATTGGAGCAGGATTATTGCTAGGCTGCGAGCCAGAGCAGGTCAAATTGAAGGGGGAAGTGATTGGAACACCTGGGGGCCGTACAGAAGAAGAAAAAATACGCGATGCGAAACTGCTTGCCGAACGTTTTTTTACGGAAGACGAACTGAAAAAAATCTCGACCCTTGTCGACCTCATTCTGCCTGCCGACGAGCAATCCCCTGCTGCCACTGCACTTGGGGTCCCTGATTTTATTGAATTTATGATGAAGGATCAGCCCAACATGCAAACACCCATGCGCGGTGGATTGATGTGGCTGGACTATGAATCTCAGGAATTATTTGGTAAAGTTTTCAATGACTTGGAAGCTACCCAAGTTCAGAAATTGATCGACCTGGTCGCCTGGCCGGAAAAAGCCACAGAAGACTACCAGGGTGGGGTACGCTGGTTCAATATGCTCCGAAACATCACCTGCTCAGGGTATTTTTCTACCCAAGCGGGCTGGACCTACATGGGCTATATGGGCAATGTTCCCAATGTCTGGGACGGAGTTCCTGCCGCTGTACTCACCAAGCATGGTTTGACAAATCCTGAAAAGTATGCCGGAGTATACCTCAAACCAGAGGAACGAAGTAAAATTGCCGTCTGGGATGAAGCCGGTAACTTGATTGGCTAAGCAATAGCCCTTTCAAAAAAATTCCCTTTTCTACCCATTCTACTTGGAATAGGTGGCTGCTACCTTTTACCTCGACAAATAATCGGTTTATCTAATTTTAGATTCGAATTCCTTCTGAATTCCTAACTTGAAATTCTTATTCAACCCCCTATGAAAAAATCAACCTTTGCCCTCCTGCTTGTAGGCGGGCTCCTATCTCTGAAAGTTGGTGCTCAAACCATCCCCCCAACTTCAGAAAAAGCTCTTCAGGAGTCCATAAACAAGCATAGCACCCTACTTTCCTCCTCTCCACTGGCGGATTTCAAAGCCAAGAACGTGGGTCCTACCAATATGTCTGGTCGAATCATTGACATTGAGGTAGCTTCAAATCCAATTACTTTTTATGTGGCTGCAGCTTCAGGTGGAGTATGGAAAACGACGGACAATGGGCAGTCATTTGCACCGATTTTTGACCATAAAGCGGCACTGGGTATTGGCGCCATGGCCCTTTCCAAATCCAACAATGAGGTGATTTGGGTAGGTACGGGAGAAAACAACTCCAGTAGATCTACCTATGCAGGTGCAGGCCTTTACAAATCAGTAGACGGCGGTAAAAGCTGGCAAATGATGGGCTTGCTTCACTCCCAACACACCGGGCAAATACAAATTCACCCTACCAATCCCGACATCGTGTGGGTAGGATCTATGGGTTCTCTCTATTCAAAAAATAAAGAAAGAGGCCTATACAAAACCGTCGATGGAGGAAAAACCTGGAAGAAGGTACTTTACATTGACGACAACACGGGCATCATTGACATCAAGGTGCATCCAACCAATCCCAACATACTTCTTGCAGCGAGCTGGGAACGGTTCCGCCAAGCACATGACTTTATTGGCAATGGCAAAGGTTCTACCATCTGGAGATCTGAAGACGGGGGAGATACCTGGAAAAAGTCAGTGAGCGGATTTCCTCAGGATGAGTTTGTGGGAAGAATCGGTTTTGATTTTAGTCTTACCAGTCCTGACGTGGTTTATGCACTTTTAGACAACCAAGCAAAATCAAACAAGCCTGCTCCTGCTCCAAGACAGCGCCCTGGGGCTCAGCCAGAAGAAAATCCAATTAAGTTGGAAGAATTTTCTAGCATGACCCTCGATCAAGCCTTGGCCTTGGAAGACAAGAGACTGGAGTCATTTTTACGCAGAAGCCAGTTTGCTAGCAAATACACTCCTGCAGAGCTGAAGCGACAACTTAAGAGTGGTAAAATCACCACTACGCAAATTGCCAACTACCTAGGAGGCGCCGTAGATGCCAATGCAGCGATGTTTGGTGCACCCATCAAAGGTGCAGAGGTGTATCGCTCCACAGATAGTGGAAAAAACTGGTCCCTAGTATCTGAGTCAGATATCAGCCAATTGTACAATTCCTACGGGTATTGGTTTGGAGAGATTCGAGTAAGCACTTCCAATGAAAATGAAATCTTTGTACTGGGTGTACCCCTTTTGGTGTCTCGTGACGGTGGAAAGAACTTTTCCCGTACCGACTCCATCGGCAGACCTCACTCCGATCATCAGGCCATGTGGATCAATCCCAAGGATTCCAAGCACATTCTACTTGGTAACGATGGCGGCTTGTACAGAAGTTATGGCGGAGGTTCTCGCTGGGATCACTTGAACACCCAGATGCCTATCTCCCAGTTTTATTCCATAATGGTTGACAATGCTACTCCTTACCATATTTATGGCGGCATGCAAGACAATGGAGTCTGGTATGGCAAATCCACCAATGCACCTGAGGATCCTTGGGAGTCACTGTATGGTGGCGATGGAATGGTTGTGGCAGTAGATACGCGCAACAACGACATCGTCTATACCGGTTCACAGTTTGGAAACTATGTGCGCATCAATAAAAAAACGAATGAACGCAAGCGCATCACCCCGGGCCACGATATCGGAAAGGCTCCAAACCGTTGGAACTGGAGAACCCCAGCGGAGCTGAGCTACCACAACCAGGACATCGTCTACATGGGTTCGCAGTACGTATACCAATCCCTAGATCAAGGAAACACCTGGACGACCATCTCTCCAGATCTAACCAAAAATCAAAAAAGTGGCAATGTTCCTTTTGCTACCTTAACTGTAGTAGAAGAATCCCCACTTGAATTTGGAACACTCTATGCAGGATCAGATGACGGCAATGTCTGGGTAACTCGGAACAATGGAGGCAGCTGGACCAGCTTGAATGCTGGACTTCCCCAAGATCGTTGGGTGAGCAGCATTTCTCCTTCTCAAGCTAAAGAGGGGTTGGTTTACATAACGCTCAATGGCTACCGCTACGATGAGTTTACAAGCTATGTCTACAAAAGTGAAGACTATGGCAAGACTTGGACATCTATCGCTTCCAACCTTCCCAATGAGTCGGTGAATATCATCATTGAAGATCCAAAGATGGCCAACATCCTGTATTTGGGTACAGACCATGGATTGTATGTAAGTTTGGACACAGGCAAAAATTGGAACCTGTTCCAAGGCCAAATCCCGAACGTCGCCATTTACGATATGGTCATCCAAGAGCGTGAAAATCACCTAGTAATCGGTACGCACGGCCGAAGCGTCTATGTGGTGGATCTGAAACCAATCCACCAATGGGCTACTCCAGGTCCCTTGGTGATGGAGAAAAAATAAAGCAAATCCACTAACAAAAAGCCCTTCCAAAATCAAATTTGGAAGGGCTTTTTGGTGGGCCAGCATCTCCAATTATTTTTGGAGAAGTGGAAGGTTAGAATAATTTATATCCTACAGAAAGTACCCATTGGTTGATTCGATTATCGGTAGTATAAGTACCTACGTTTTCCGTGAATTTGCTGAGACCCCCTTCGTATTTCCCTTCAAAAGAAAGGGGGCCTAGGTCCACACCGACCCCAGCTTGGTAACCTAAAGTTGCATTTTTAAAGTCAATATTTTGGACCGTTTTTCCCGCATTCTCAAGCGAGGAGTCAATGTTGAAACTAGCGATCGGTCCAGCCATCACTCGAATGATTTTGAGTAGTCGAAAACCTGCCATTACGGGTACATCCAAGCGGTTAAACTTGGCTTCATAGTTAATGGGAGGAATACTACTTAAGGAAGATATTTCAAGAAACTGTCCGCTCGTTTGGGTAAACAATACCTCGGGTTGAACAAAAAAACCAATGCCTCCAAATCGGGCAAATACACCCAAATGGTAGCCCATTTGTGCATCACTGGGCACCAATTGCCCCCCTTCGAAATTTACTTGAGTACTACTTAATCCTCCTTTGAGGCCGAACCCAATTTTCTGGGCATAGGCAGAGAGCGAACCTAGGAAAACGAGCAAAACAAGAACTAGCTTTTTCATGCGGTAGTGGGTTTAGTTAAAAATACATTCCTCTATACGTACAATTCTCCTGCCAAAACGACTAAAACAGGAATTTTAGTGTTTGAAGAGGAAAGAATTTCCAACGCTTCAAAAAAAAGGGGATTAGGGAAGGATGCTGCTGATTTTGATGGGTATCTCAGTGATGAATGGCTGAACCAAAAACCCCAATCCTCTTCAGGAGCAAGGGTACAATTACGGTGGGAAAATCCACTTGATGTAGAATCCCCAAGCGGTAAGGTCCTGTATATCCAGGTGCTCTCTCTCCTTTAGAAACGAATCTGTTGTCGAAATTATTGATTTACAGCCAAAAACAAGTTCTGGAATTAGCTCAGGTTAAGTTGTTTTGCCAATATACTGATGCCCTCTCTAAAAGTTTTGGGCCGATAGCCGAGCTGATTTTTTGCCTTTTCAATTACAAAACCGGTCTTCATGGGCCGGCGGGCAGGTTGCGTAAACTGGGTAGAATCCGTGCGAACGATCAGTTCTTTGTTCAACCCAAAGTAATCTGCCGTCTCCATTGCCATTTGGTAGGGAGTCAAAAGCTCCGAGCCGGAGATGTTAAAAATCCCCGTGGCTCCCTGCTCAGCCATCAAAATACATCCGACAGCCAAATCCTCGGCCAAGGTTGGGGTCCGAACCTGGTCATCCACTACCTGAATCTGCTTGCCTGCTTCGAGGGAAGACTTCACCCAGAGTATGATATTAGATCGGCTCAAATCATTGGCAAGTCCATAGACCAAGACTGTCCGTGCAATCGCCCACTTCAAACTGGAGTGCTTGAGCAGCTCCTCCCCGTCCAACTTGGTTTGCCCATAGTAATTCACTGGATCGGCTACGGCCTCCTCTGTGTATGGATTTTGACCGTCTAATCCGGAAAAAATAAAGTCTGTAGACACAAAAATGAAGTGCGATTGAGTTTTTTCAGCTGCGGAAACAAGGTATTTCGTTGCCAAAACATTGGCTCGGTAACAGGCTTCTTGGTGCTTCTCACACTCGTCTACATGGGTCATGGCCGCCCCGTGAATAATCACCTCCGGACGAAGGCGCAACAAGGTTTCGTCAACATCCTGCTGGTTTTCAATATCCAATACCTGGTAGGTATACCCAGTCCCAGAAAGCCTGCAAGGCCCCCTACCCGTAGCGATGACCTCCCAGGTGTTGGAAGCCACGAGTTGCTCCACCAGCTTCTGACCGAGAAGTCCATTGGATCCAGTGATCAGAATTTTTGGTTTATTGGACGACTGGGTAGACATAACCGAATTCTTTTTCAATTTTTTTGCGAGACATTTTTTCTACCGTAACCTTCATCAGTACGGGTTCCAAAGGAACTTCACGGGCTGTTTTCTCGGCAGCAATCTTATCCACCACTTCCAAGCCTTGGATCACCTGGCCAAAGACCGTGTATTCAAAATCCAAGTGAGGCGTTCCCCCTAGTTCTGCATAGGCCTTGACCTGTTCAGGAGTATAATCCTTAGTGAGTTTCAAGGACAAGGTCTTGGCAATATCATCTCTTTTGGATAGTAAAAGTTGGGTGAGGCTATCCATTTTTCCCTCCTGATAAAGCCGCGTATACTCTTCCTTCATCTGTTGTTGGCTTTCCAATTGCATGTACTGGAAGACCGCCTTTTGCAAGGCTGTAAAATCGGTGGTCAGCTCCTGCTCCACATAGGTCCTTCCTTGTACAATGTAAAACTGGGAACCATTGCTCCTTTTTTGAGGATTGCTATCATCTCCTTCACGAGCAGCGGCAATCATCCCCTTGGTGTGCACGTGATTGCGACGAATCTCTGCAGGAAGTGTTGGCCAATTTTGATAGGGAAGCCCTTCCTTTTTGAAGACATCTCCACCTTGAACCATGAAGCCTTGAATCACTCGGTGAAACTGGGTGGAATCAAATCTACCCTCCTCTGCCAAGGATAAAAAATTAGACTTGTGCTCAGGCGCATCATCAAATAGAATTGCCTTAATCTCTCCATGACGCGTGGAAATCGTGACTACATAATCCTTGTCTTTGCCACAAGCCAAAAAGCTCAGCACCGAAAGGAAAAAGAATAAAACTCGCATTTTCTGGTTCATCTCAATGAGGGGATTGTTTGATCTGTTCTAAAATAGTTTTTCCTCCTGCCTGAAGGACCTGTCTTGCCAATGCTTCACCCAACTGCTCTGCCTCTGTGAGAGGCCCTGTTAGTTCCAATACGATGCGCTGCTGCCCATCCAAACTTAGGATCCCTCCTTTGATGTGAATTTGATTTGCAGCAAGCCTTGCCAAAGCAAAAACAGGAATGCTACAGCCTCCCTCCAACACCCGGAGGTAAGCTCGCTCAGCTAGCAAACAGGTTGCTGTAGGTGAATCGTTACAGGCGGAAAAAATGGCTTCATGAAGCTTGGGATCCAGACTAGTGCAGGCCTCAATGGCAATGGATCCTTGTCCTACCGCAGGGATAAATTGATTTAAGTCTAAATGCTCCACCACCAAATTCGCATACCCCATGCGGTAAACCCCGGCATAGGCCAACAGTAAGGCATCGCAAAGGCCCTCTTCCATTTTTCGAATGCGGGTCTGCAGGTTTCCACGAACCTCCACCGTTTTTACATGTGGGTAAAAATGCTTGAGGGTCGCTATTCTTCTGGTAGAGGAGGTTCCAATAGTTATTTCTTTGCTTGCATCTGCCAAGGAAAGAGAAATCTGCGCGGATAAAAGCACATCCTGGGCTTGCTCCCGAACTGAAAATGCGATGAGCTCCAAACCTTCCCCCAAACTTGAGGGCATATCCTTGGCGGAATGCACAGCAATATCGATCCTCCCATCCAACAACTGATCTTCCAGCTCTTGGGTGAATACACCTTTGGAACCAATCTTTGAAATGGAAACATCCAACACCTGGTCTCCCTTGGTATCGATCTGGACAATCTCCGATTCCATTCCCGCCTGTTTTAGCAAGTCCGCAACATAGTAAGCCTGCCAGAGGGCAAGTTTGCTAGCGCGTGTTCCAATTTTTATGATTCGATAACTCACTGCTTTTCGCGCTTTAAGGATTTTTTCACCACGCTATCTACAACAAATTTGACGATTTCGGCCGCTACATTTACACCTGTAGCTCCTTCGATTCCTTCCAATCCCGGAGAACTATTGACTTCCAAAATCAAAGGGCCTCGCGCAGATTGAAGCATGTCCACCCCTGCCACATCCAGCCCTAGGGCCTTGGCAGCATTGAGGGCAGCAAGCTTTTCTGCTCGGCTCAGTTTGATCACGGTCGCTACGCCTCCCCGATGGAGATTGGAGCGAAACTCTCCTTCCGCGCCTTGACGCTTCATCGCCCCAACTACCTTCCCATTGACCACAAAAGCTCGAATGTCCGCTCCTTTTGCCTCTTTGATGTATTCTTGAACAATGATTCTGGCCTTTAACCCATGAAAGGCCTCCACAACCGATTGAGCTGCCTTCGTGGTCTCGGCCAAAACCACCCCTAAGCCCTGCGTCCCTTCCAATAATTTAATAATCACAGGAGCCCCGCTCACCTGCTCAATCAACTGCTTCTCTCCTCCCTTGGAAAAATTAGTAAAGGCCGTCTTTGGCATACCCAAGCCGTTTTTGGAGAGAATTTGTAAGCTCCTCAGCTTGTCCCGACTTCGAACGATTGCCTGAGAAGTGACCGCCGAAAATGCACCCATCAATTCAAATTGCCGAACAACCGCGGTGCCATAGAAGGTTACGGATGCCCCGATTCGAGGAATGATGGCATCCACACCCTCCAAACGCTGCCCCTTGTAGATGATCGAGGGTCCTTCTTGCTCGATGATCAGGTCACAAAGACTGTGATCTACCACTAGGGCCTCATGACCCGCCTTCTCGATTTCTTCGATCAATCGTTGGGTTGAGAATATCTTAGGGTTCCTCGAAAGGACAGCAATTTTCATTTCTTTTTGCGGTAGGGTTTACCTAAGTTGGTTTTGGATACATCCACGAGAAATCTCCCCCGTAGAATTTTTCTGCCCAGCAGAATGGAATTTTTCATGCTAGACCGATCAGTGAGCGTAAACTCGGCACGAAAGGTTTCTCCAGCCAGCTGGAGCTTGGTTTCTATCAGGTAGCGGACCTCCACCTGTCCAAATGAGTTTTTAACTTTCTTTTCTCTGTAGGAGTCAAAAAAAAGGGTTTTTCCCGTAAACTTCTTGTGGGCAGGCATCAAAATTTTGAAATAAAGCAATTTTCGACCTTCAATCTCTTCAATCCGGATTTCCTCTGCATGCAAGCTACTCGTATAAGCTCCTGTATCAATTTTGGCGCCCACGAGATTTAAGCCCAGTTCAGGAAGTGTGATTTTTTCTTTTCGTCCAAGAACCTTCTTTTCCATCTCCTTAGTTTTTGGACATCATCAAAAGAATCTCCATAGACAAGTCGGTAAAAATCATTTTTGCATTCCCATTTCGTTCCAAATGGTAGTGCGCGGCATTAAAGGTCTCATAGAGTTGGATTGCATGATCCTCCGTTAACATCTTTTTACTGATGTTGTTGATGAAGGTTCGATCCTCGTCGGTAGTTCGTAGGAGGTGGTCCAAGTCAATATTTTTCAATAAGATCTCACGGGTCACATTCAATCCTGCGAGCATTAGGGACTTTTGAGATTCCTTGTCCGCCTTGTGAAAATCCTCCGAAAGAAGGAATAGCTCTTTTAGATTTTTGGTGGCGCAAAGTCGAAACCAGTCCCGGAGCTGACGAACAGTCTGGTCCTCTACCTGATCAATTAACAGAAAGGCTGCCCGCAGGTTGCCATCCGCCAACATGGCAATTTGAGCAGCTGCCTTGGCTTCACATTTACCTGTTTCTACGAGGTGATTGCTCACTTCCTCGTCTGAGAATGCGCGAACGAGTATTTTTTGCGTTCGTGATAAAATGGTCGTAAGCAGTTGGTCTGCTTGAGAGGTAACCAGCAAGAAGAGTGTTTTGGCAGGGGGCTCTTCGATAATCTTGAGCAAGGCATTTGCTGCCGAAGGGTGTAAATATTCAGGTGCCCAGATGAGCATGATTTTATAACCTCCCTCAAAGGACATCAAAGAAAGCGTCTGGATCATCTTCCGAGCCGCCGCTTTGGTGATATTTAACTGCTTTTTTTCAAAACCATTGAAGTAGATGAAGTCGTGGACATTGCCATAAGGCTGACCCAAAACAAACTTCCGCCAGTTACCCAGCGGGTCGGTCTTTTCATCCTTTCCGTCCTCATCTCCATCGTCTTCCTTGGAGGAGGCCACGACTGGAAAAGCAAAATTTAAGTCAGGAAGAATCAATTTATTCATCCGTTGGCAAGAGCCGCAGGTACCACAGGAATCGGTCTCTGTTTTCGCCTCGCAATACAGGTAGCTTGCCAGCGCAAGTGCTAGAGTCAAATTTGCTGATCCCTCCGGTCCATGAAACAAAAGGGCATGGGCAAGGTGGTTCAGCTTAACCGCGTTAAGTAGCTTTTCTTTAGTTTCCGGAAGTCCGGGGATCGCTGCAAACTGCATAGTGCGGTGGGTCAGGAAGTTTTATCCCAAATTCTATAGCTTTTGGTCAAATCAAAAACCTTATCGAGAATTTCTTTTTCAGTGGGGCCCCATTCTTTTCCTCTTCGGGCATACACAGCCTCTGCAGTTTCGTGAAACTTGGGAGGCGTAAACGTAGAAAAGCCAGCTGCTCCACCCCAGGCAAAGGAAGGGATAAAATTTCGAGGATAGCCGTCCCCAAAGACATTTGCTCCCACACCGATGACAGTACCTGTATTGAACATGGTATTGATGCCACACTTGCTGTGGTCCCCCATCATCAGGCCACAAAACTGAAGCCCGGTATTGGCAAAGCCTCCCTTGGTGTAATCCCAAAGTTTAACGGAAGCATAGTTGTTTTTGAGGTTGGAGGTATTCGTGTCAGCACCCAGGTTACACCATTCTCCAATCACCGAATTACCCAAAAATCCATCGTGCCCTTTGTTGGAATAGCCCATAATCACCGAATTGGACACCTCTCCACCCACCTTGGAATAAGGCCCGATGGTGGTGTCTCCTCGTAGTTTTGCGCCCATATTGACCGTAGAGCCTTCGCACAGCGCAAAGGGGCCTCTGATCAAGGCACCTTCTTGTACCTCGGAGTTCTTTCCCAAGTAAATAGGTCCAGCCTCCGCATTGAGTACCGCAGCTCTGATTTGCACCCCCTCTTCGATAAAAATCTGATGCTCCCCGTAGCACCGGCTGTGCGGATCTTGAATGGGTTGGGAGGTTCTTCCGGCAGTGATCAAGGTAAAATCCTTACGAATTTCAGCTGCGTTGAATTGGAAAATGTGCCAAGTTTTTTGAAGCAGAACGGGTTCTTGTGCTGCTTGAATGATTTTCTTTTCAGCCGCAAAAGCCAAGCTTTTTTCTTGCGGTCCACAAGTAGTGGCCAACAAGGTTTTGCCAAAAAATAAGGCCTCATCTTCCTTCAAGGCAATAAGTTGGTTCCAGGAATTCGAATCCGGTAGCCAAGAACCATTAATAGCGATTCCCTGCTGCGCTGTTCGTGGAAAAAGATTTTGAAGGTAGTCTTGCGTCCAGTAGGACACCTGTGCTCCTGAATATTTTTCCCATTTCTCGGAAATTTTTAGGATCCCTACCCGGAGGTCGGCAACAGGCCGCGTAAAAGTAAAGGGAAGGAGCGACCCGCGTATGGCAGGGTCGTCAAACAACAGGAGGTGGTTCATAGAACAAAAATAAAAAAGTCTCCCAGAATACTTGCTCTGGGAGACTTTTTCGAAGGACGAAAGTCCAAATTACTTTTTGGCGTAGCGCTTGTTGAATTTCTCCACACGACCTGCAGTGTCCAACATCATTTTCTTACCCGTGTAAAATGGGTGAGACTCAGAGCTTACTTCTATTTTGTAAACCGGGTAAGAGTTACCATCTGTCCAAACGGTTGTCTCGCTTGTTTCGATAGTAGACTTGGTCAAAAACTTGAACTCACTAGAGGTGTCGTAAAACACCACGTCTCTGTAGTTTGGATGAATATCGCTTTTCATGCTATTGCTAGATTTAAGTATTGCTTTTCTGAAATGAGGCACAAAGATATCCTTTTAAATAAATCCGACCAAATGTTTGTCAAGGATTTATTGAAAATCGCCTAAATGCTCGGAAAAAAATCTAGTTTATTTACTTTTAAAGTCGCCTCGTTTGATGGATCGGATGAATTGAGACCAGGCAAAGGGGTCCAAGATACGTAAGGGCCTAGGGCCGTAGATATCTTGATTTTGGAGCATTTGGGACTCTTGGAATGCTCGGAAGTTCTCGTTGCCAGAAGCTGGCATCGCCTCCGCCCAACGGAGCAGCATCTCGGGACGCATATTCGTTCGGCTGATGGACATCGGATCTGCCGCCGACATGGTCAGTACCGCCTGCTTAAACTCATCTTCGGTTGGATAAGGCAAAACCTCAATTTCAGCAAGCGCGATTTCGTCCACTTCCATGGTCAAAATCAAGGAGATGCGATCATTCTCCATTTTTTGAGGAATAGTAAAGGTTTGCTTCTTCAAACCAATAAACGTAAATACAATGGTATCCCCTTCGAGAACAGGCATTGAAAAATACCCAAATCGTCCAGAAACAGTTCCCCTACCTTTTTTAGGCACATAAATATTTACCCCAGGAACGGCGTCTGTGCTATCTGAATTGAGGATAATCCCTGAAAGCTGAACGACTTTTTTTTCTTGCTTATCTTGAGCAATCAGGTCTTGCGCGCAGAAAAAAAATCCCGACAACAGAATTAGCGCATATAAATAGGTTATTTTCACGAATATTGGGTTCAAAGATGTACTGC
>CAXNJN010000044.1:0-20361 GCA_964202605.1 Bacteroidia bacterium
GGTAACATGGGTTTTTTTTAGGTGTTACGTATTTTTTTAAGGGGGAAGGAGGATGAAATGTTTAATTGGTTAAATGGTTAATTGTTAAAGTTGTTAAAGGTTAAAGATGTTAAGGGTCTGCCTCGCGCGGATTAAATTTATTCTATTGGGAGGCTGGCCCTGAAAGGGGCCGTACGATTATGACCCCGTGCGCCGCGGCGTACGGGGTTAAAAGAGTAATTATGGTATTAGAGCCCTTTAGTGGGCGATACTTTTTTTTAGTATCATCCGCCGCGGTGGATTCACCAACTTGTATAGTTCCACACACCCCCGGTTTCACCGGGGGTTACAATTATATCAACCCTTCGGGTTTGGCTATCCAACTAACATAAACAGTGATTGATCAAAATTTTTTCGATGCCGTTTTTGTCACAATTTGAATTTTAATTACCAAAAGGCCCTGAAAGGAGCCGTACGATTATGACCCCGGGTGAAGCCCGGGGTAAGAAGCATAAAGTCAGTCGGGAGCCCCGAAGGCGGCGATACTATTTTTTGTATCGCCGCCTTCGGGGCTTACCACAACGTTTTATTACCGTCACCCCCGGCTACACCGGGGGTCATAATGGTAACGATCCTTCGGATCTTGCATTAATTTTTATACTTAAATTAAATCCCCCTTGCGGGGAGATTTTTCAATCAATAATTCGCCAAACCCGGAAGTAAATTAATGACAATTCCGGAAGTAAAATGGTGACAATTTCGGGAATTATTTCTTATGTCATTGATATTAAATTAGTTGCACTTATAGATGAAAATAAAATTTATGCTCAAAAATTAAAGGGAATTGAATCAAAAATCAGCGTCCCTTTTCCTTAAAAATCAGCGGGAAAAAACCCTTTTTACCTAAATCCAATCACTCCACTTTCAAACAACCAATCCATTACTCGGAATAATCATAAGTCTTCGATTGCGTTTATAACTAGGTGAATACTATTCTTTTTGGGACAGCTAGCCAGCCAACTAGTTAATTCTTCCAAATCAAGCCCTTGAAGTCTTTCAACATCCATGCGAAGGTCTTCCAAGAGAAATACGCGCGCCTGCTTCGTACTACGTAAATTAATCCCTGAGGTGGTAACTATTTTGTCGCAAAGGGCCTTTTCAGGGCTTGCAATTAAAATGGTTTGTCTCGGTGTTAAGGCCAGAGACTGAATGCCTAACGAATAATAAGGACTTGGGAGATGCGTGTAGGTAAAGGTTCCAGTAGGAATTCGAAACTCTTTGGAGGAGTTGGTAGTCACAGAACTTACCGTGTACACTCGCTCTGGAATCAGGCCCCAATAGGATAAGGCTGCCTCTTGGGAAACATAACTTGGTCCATAGAGATGATTGGCGATGCAAAATGGCTCAGGGATTTTGGGATTGACCAGACCACTGGTATGGTAAAGACCTTTGCGGAGTTGAACCAAATACCCTTGCTTGACCAATTCCATCAGTTTATCATAAGGTCTGCGGTAATCCTTCAAGGCATCCAACAGTACCTGGGTAGGTACCGGAATTTCGCTGTACGCCGATAGATCAAGTATGGGATTCATTTGTCAAAAATAAAGTATTAATTCGGATTTTTTCCGAATTAATATATTTTTTATGACATTACTTCCCAATTTTGCTTACCATAGTAAGCAGTTTTAGATATTTTTTGCTTAGTAAAGTAAGCAGTTTTTTATTTTTTGATTTGAGACATCCCCTTTATTGATGCAAGCAAGAAGATTAGAATTACGATATCTTATTGTACTCCTCTGGAGCACGCCTTGCATTTTTTACCCATCACTCTATTAATATATTCCTCCTCCGGAGGATTTACTATCACTCCTGAATTAGGAGATCCAGGCTAGGAAAATTTACGTGCGTTTTTGTAGGTTTAATTCCAATTCTTACCCCAGAGGGGTAATATGCTAATAGAAATCAAGTTTAGGTAAGGTAAGGAGCGCTCCGGAGGTGCGCTATCGGCTATCATTCAAAAAATCCCCCTTTATCCCCCTTGTAAGGGGGAGTCTTCCCCACTGCCCCTCAGCTATTAGTGAAGTAATTCAAAATCTGACAAATTCGATTCCAAAAGTTCTCTGTTTATAAATAATTTTTGAAGTGCATTTGGTGCGATTCCCCCTTGAAAGGGGGCAAGGGGGATTTTTTACCAAAAAACCAAAAAAAAAGGCCCCATCCGGGGCCTTTAAAACTTATCGAATAAACAACAACTCTCTATACTTTACCAATGGCCAGCTTTCGTCGTCCACGAGCAGCTCGAGCTTGTCGACCGCATAGCGGATTTTGTCGAAATAGGCTTCCTTCACCTTGGACTGGTAGCCCTTCGCCCGCTTGGTCACGTCATCTTCCTTGTTCAACTGCTTGCGTGCCTCGGTCATCCCATTCACATCGCTCTGCAACGAAGCCAAGTGCTTCGAGATTTCCTTGATGCTATCCACCGCTGCTGTATGATCTAAACCTAGACCTTTTAATCCATTCGCATTTTCGATCAACTTATTTTGATACAAAATTGCTGTAGGAACGATGTGATTCAAAGCCAAATCGCCCATCACACGGCTCTCAATCTGCACTTTCTTGATGTACGCCTCCAATTCGATCTCGTGGCGCGCATGCACCTCCACATGGTTCAATACCTTGTGCTTCTCAAATAACTGCTTCGTGCTTTTCTTGGTATACACATCCAAGGCCTCTGGCGTAGACTTGAAGTTGGACAAGCCACGCTTCTGCGCTTCCTTAGCCCACTCCTCGGAATAGCCATCTCCCTCGAAACGAATCTTCTTGGAATCTTTGATGTACTTGCGCAAGACGTCCACAATGGCAATTTTCTTCTCTTTGCCCGCTTCCATCTCTTTCTCAATTTCCTTGTGCAGATCCTGAAGCACCTCAGCCACAATTACATTCAGCGTAGTCATCGGACCACCACAGTTGGCGGAGGAACCTACAGCGCGGAATTCAAACTTGTTGCCCGTAAAGGCAAAAGGAGAAGTACGGTTACGGTCGGTGTTGTCTAGGATGATCTCTGGGATTTTAGAAATGCCCAACTTCATGTACATGTTGTCGCCCTTTTCAATCTTCACGTTGCCATTTTTCTCCAACTCATCCAATAATTCGGAAAGCGTGGCTCCCAAGAAAACAGACATGATCGCAGGAGGAGCCTCGTTAGCTCCCAAACGGAAGTCGTTGGAAGCAGAAGCAATGCTCGCACGAAGCAAGTCGGCGTTATCGTATACTGCTTTTACGGTGGCTACCAAGAAAGTGAGGAATTGCAAGTTCTCTCGGGCAGAGTTGCTCGGCTGAAACAAGTTGACTCCTGTATCGGTGATCAAAGACCAGTTGTTGTGCTTGCCACTTCCGTTGACTCCAGCAAAAGGCTTCTCGTGGAACAAGACTTTCAAGCTATGCTTTTCGGCTACCTTGTCCATCACGTCCATCAAGAGCTGGTTGTGGTCTACGGCTTTGTTGATCTCTTCAAAAATAGGGGCTACCTCAAACTGCCCAGGAGCCACCTCGTTGTGACGGGTAGAAACTGGGATACCCAACTTGTGGGACTCAATTTCGAAGTCCATCATAAAGTCTTTTACGCGAGTAGGGATGCTACCGAAGTAATGGTCCTCTAGCTGCTGCCCTCTCGCTGGCGTGTGGCCAAAAACAGAGCGTCCTGCCATCACCAAGTCGGGACGGGCGGCATACAAGGCCTTGTCTACTACAAAATATTCCTGCTCGATGCCCAAGGAAGGAGATACCTTGCGTATATCGCGGTCAAACAGCTGGCAAATCGCCACCGCTGCCTCGTTGATGGACTCCATGGACTTCAAAAGTGGGGTCTTGTAATCGAGAGCCTCACCGGTGTAAGACACGAAGATGGTGGGAATGCAAAGCGTTTTTTCAAAAACAAAGATCGGGGAAGAAGGATCCCAAGCCGTATAGCCTCTCGCCTCAAAGGTGGAGCGGATACCTCCATTCGGGAAAGAGGAAGCGTCTGGCTCTTGCTGCACAAGGGCGGAACCCCTGAATTTCTCCATCCCTGCATACATGTCAAAGAAGGAATCGTGCTTCTCTGCAGTGGTGCCTGTTAGCGGCTGAAACCAGTGCGTATAGTGCGTTACCCCCTTGGCAATTGCCCAGGTCTTCACAGCGGATGCAATCTCCTCAGCCGTAGCCGGGTCAATTTTGGAACCCTTGTCGATGGCTTCCATCACTTTCTTGAATACAGATGGAGCCAAGGTCTCTTTCATCTGCTGGGTACCAAATACATTGGTGCCAAAAAACTCTGAAATCTTAGAGGAAGGTGGGGTGACAGTGATTCTAGGTCTGGCCTGAACCATCGCCAAAGCGCTTTGTCTGAGTGTTGCCATAGGAAAAAGGTTGGTGGGATAGATTTTACCCTACAAAAATAGAAATTTTGTGATTGATTTTACAAATCGGGTGTTTTTTAAAGCCATTTTTTAAAATTTTTACCCAATTTTTAATTTTTTACCTCTTTTTTACCTAAAAATCTGAAAAAATACGTTTTTCGAGGGTCAAGTTAACAGAATTGCAAAAACGAGGGGATTGCCTAGCTTTGCAAAAGAAAACCTTTTCGTTACGCAGTGAAAAAAGTTGCCTTTTACACCTTGGGTTGCAAGTTGAATTTCTCCGAAACGTCGACCATTTCTCGGCAGTTTGAAGAAAAGGGATTCCTGAAAGTTGATTTTCAGGAGAGCCCCGATATTTTTATCATCAACACCTGCTCAGTTACCGACAACGCGGACAAGAAGTGTAAAAAGCTGGTCAAAGAGGCTAAAAAGATCTCTCCAGACTCCTACGTGGCGATTATCGGTTGCTACGCCCAGCTGAAGCCCACCGAAATCGCGGAGATAGAAGGGGTAGATGCCGTGCTCGGCGCTGCAGAAAAATTCCGATTACTTGAGCTGCTCGACGGATTTGCGAAAGAGCAAGAGACCAAGGTCCTGGCCAGCGAAATCGCGGCAGCGAACACCTTTGAAACTTCCTACTCCCTGCACGATCGCACGCGCACTTTTTTAAAGGTGCAGGACGGCTGCAACTATGGTTGTGCCTTTTGCACCATCCCACTTGCTCGGGGAAAAAGCAGGAGTTCGACCATAGATTCCATCCTAGCCTCCGCCCGCGACATAGCTGCCACAGAGGTAAAGGAAGTGGTGCTGACAGGGGTGAATATCGGCGACTTTGGGATCGTGGATGGCAAGCGGGATGCCCGATTTGCTGATCTGGTGATGGCGCTTGATGAGGTGGAAGGCATTAACCGCTTCCGCATCTCTTCCATCGAACCCAACCTGCTCACCAACGAGATCATTGAATTTGTCGCGCAATCCAAGCGCTTTGTACCTCACTTCCATATTCCGCTCCAATCCGGGTCGAATACCATCTTGCGCAAAATGGGGCGCCGCTACCTGCGTGAACTCTACGAAGATCGGGTAAGTAAAATCAAGACCCTCCTCCCCCATGCCTGTATCGGCGTGGATGTGATTGTGGGATTTCCTGGGGAGACGGATGAGCTATTCCTCGAAACCTACAACTTCCTAAACGAGCTGAACATCTCCTACCTCCATGTTTTTACCTATTCCGAACGTGCAAATACCCGTGCCGTGGAACTAGAAGGCGTGGTGCCGATGAAAAAACGAAACGAGCGTTCCAAGATGCTTCGGATCCTTTCGGAGAAAAAGCGTCGCAAATTTTACGAGGAGAATCTGGGGCAGACCTTTACCGTACTTTTTGAGGAGGATGTGGAGAATGGGATGATGCATGGCTTCACCGAAAACTACATCCGCGTAGCCGCCAAATACGACCCCATCTTGATCAATGAACTGAAGCAAGTGACTTTAGATGAGATCTTGGAGACAGGGAATGTTGGAGTGCGGGAGCCGGAGTTTGTCATTGGTAGTTAAATTTAGCAGAGTTTTATAGTGCTCCGCTGGAGCACTTCTTGTAATTCAATCCTACATTCTATTAATATAATGCTCCTCTGGAGCAATTAGAGATTTCTGATTTGAATATACGAACCAGAACTACTTGACCCAGCGGGGTCAATATGTTAATAGAAAGAACATTCCAATAACAAAGGCGCGCTCCGGAGGTGCGCCATAAAAATTGAAAACAAATTTTACCCTTCATCATTGGACAATGTATTACGCCCTTTTCTAAAGTGCTCCGCTGGAGCACACTTACATTTATCTGCAATATTTCTATTAACATTTCGCTCCTCTGGAGCGACTAAAGATTCGCAATCTGAATGTGCCAAATGGAATTTCTTGACCCAGAGGAGCCTGCCCCGCTTCATTGCGGGGTCAATATGTTAATAGAAAAAATTCCAATAATAAAGGCGCGCTCCGGAGGTGCGCTATAAAAATTGAAAATTTATACCTCTACTCCAACGAATAGGCCATTTCGAATTATTTTCTGTTTATCAGCTGCGTTCGGTGGCCCTTTAATAATTTTTTTGTCTCGCAAAGGCGCCAAGACGCAAAGAAATCCTGCTTTTATGGTTTTAATCGAAAGGTAGACTAGTTCTATCAAACCCTTTGCGTCTTATGCGTCTTTGCGAGAATAACACTTTACCTTCCGCAGGCCTACCTACCGTAGGCAGGCAGACAGGATTTTGCGGCTTTGCGAGAATAACTCCTTACCTACAGAAGACAGGCAAATTGAAGGTTCCTTTCTTTAACTATTCTTCGGAGTAATCCTTGTGGTTTTTTTTGTCTCGCAAAGACGCAGAGCCGCAAAGAAATCCCCCCGGCCCCCTTTCAAGGGGGAGTCGCACCAGCTGGTCCTCTATCTGATACTAATAATCAAAAATGTTAATTACTTAATGAATGTTTAAGTGATGCATGAATGTGATTCCCCCTTACAAGGGGGATAAAGGGGGATTTTTGTAGGATTTTGTTGGGGATTTCATCCTTTCCTCCCCAACACCATCCCCACCCGGCTCGGCAAATACAACAACAACTCCTGATTCGCATGGGTAGAATAGCTCAGGCTGCTGTCGATGCGGTCAAAGCCTCCAAATTCAGGGCTATCGGAATGCAATACCACCTGGTAATCCCCTGCGCTAGGCGCTGGAATCGCAAGCCCCTCGTAGGAGTCGCTAGGATGAAGCGAAAACACAAAAATCAAGTTGCCTCGGGTATAAGCCAGCACTTTTTTAGTAGGCTCCAAGTACAATTGCTGGGCCGGACCAGAAGAAAGCAATTGGTGCTTCGTCACCAACTGGATCATGGCCTTGTCCCAAGTCGCAAGTTGCCCGTACCGCAACAGCGGATCATCCACCAAGGACCATTGCCGGCGGGCATACTGATAACTCCAGTCGTTGCCCTCCCGGGGAAAATCCACCCATTCGGGGTGCCCAAACTCATTTCCTATAAAATTCAAATACCCTTCCCCACCCAGCGTGAGCGTGAGCAAGCGGATCAACTTGTGTAAGGCAATTCCTCGGTCGATGACCAGATTTTGCTCCAACACAGACATGGAAAAATACATTTCCTTGTCCATCAACCAGAAGGCAAGGCTCTTGTCACCGACCAAGGCCTGGTCGTGGCTCTCTGCATAGGCGATGGATTTTTCCTTGGCAGGCCGGTTGGTCAGCTCGTGCCATAACTCAAACAGGTCCCACTGCTCGTCGGTCTTGTGCTTCAGCGTGCGAATCCAGAAGTCCGGAATCCCCATGGCCAAGCGAAAATCGAAGCCAATTCCGCCATCTTCGATCTGGCGACTCAATCCCGGCATACCACTAACCTCTTCCGCGATCGAAATCGCATCCGGATTCACCGCATGAATGAGCGTATTGGCCAACTGGAAATAAGTCAAGGCCTCCTCGTCCACTCCGGCATCAAAGTAGCGGTCTGCGCTATCAAAGGTGATCAAGCCGTGGTGGTGGTACAGCATGGAAGTGGCCCCATCAAAGCGGAAGCCATCGAAGTGAAACTCCTCCATCCAGTAGCGAATGCTGGAGAGCAGAAACTGTTGCACCTCCCACTTGCCGTAGTTGAATAGTTTGGAATCCCAACCCGCATGGTAGCCCCGCTCTCCGGCATGAAAGTAGCCATTTTCGGTGCCGTCAAAGTCGTTGAGGCCCTCGTTGGTATTTTTGACTGCATGGGAATGCACCAAGTCCATGATGACGGCTATCCCCATTCGGTGAGCGGCATTGATTAAGGATTTGAGTTGCTCCGGTGTCCCAAACCGGGAAGAGGGAGCAAAAAAGTTGGATACGTGGTAGCCAAAGGAACCGTAGTAAGGATGCTCCATCACTGCCATGAGCTGAATGGCGGTGTAGCCCGCAGCCTGGATGCGCGGAAGGATGTTTTTTTCAAATTCAAGGTAGGTCCCTACCCCCTCTTTTTCCTGCGCCATGCCTACGTGGCATTCGTAGATCAGGGGCATTGTGGCCGATTTTTTTAAGGAAAACTTTTGATCCGTCCATTGGAATGCCTGTTCTGGAAACCAGAGTTGTCCGGCAAAATCCTTGGTCCCCTCGTCCTGCACCACACGGTGCATGTAAGCAGGGATGCGGTCTAGGTCGGTTCCATTCGCTCCCAGAATGCGCACCTTGAGTTTACTTCCGTGAACAAAAGAATCTTGGTATTGGGTTTGGGGCAAGAAAATCTCCCAGTCCCCTCGGGTGTTTCTTCGGAGCGGGTGGGAAGATCTGTTCCAGCCATTAAAATCGCCGATAAGGTAAAGTGCTTGGGCATGGGGTGCCCACTCTCGGTAAGTCCAACCTTTACGGATGGGGTCTATTTGAATGCCGTAGTACTCGTGGCTACTCGCAAATTCGACGATACTTCCGGCGTAGTCTGTAATGGCCTGAAGCGCTGCTTGGTAACGGTCATGGCGCCGCTGGATTACATCCGCATAGGGCTGCAACCAGGTTTCCTCGTCCAGAAGTGCGAAAGGAGTAGACACAAAAAATTAGGTTTAGAGATGGAGAGTGAAATTAGGGAAAAAGGTTGGAAATGGAAGAAAAAAATCCCCTTAGCTAGTTATAAAAATCCCCCTTACCCCCTTGTAAGGGGGAATCATATCACTGCCTTTCTCAACAATTAATTAAGATTTTTAAGCTTGAATTCAGAAAATCTGTTTGAGGTCCAATTGGTGCGACTCCCCCTTTTTAAGCGGGTAAGGGGGATTTCAGGAGGTTGATTCAAACAATTATTTTAGACCATCAAGAATCAATTTCAAGATAAGTAAATTCTAAGCTGAATAGTTGAGGAGCCTTAGATGTGACTCCCCCTTGAAAGGGGGTTAGGGGGATTTAACAAAAAAAGCGGCTCCTTACAGAGCCGCTTTCTTTACTTAAACTTATCACTTTCTTATTTCGCTAGATCGAAGCGATCCAAATTCATCACCTTATTCCAAGCGGCTACGAAGTCTTTCACAAAACGGGCTTTGCCGTCCTCGCAAGCGTACACTTCTGCATAGGCTCTCAATTCAGAGTTGGAACCGAAGATCAAATCTGCACGAGTACCCGTCCACTTTGGTTCGCCTGTCTTGCGGTCGCTTCCTACAAAGACCGTTTCCTTATCGGAAGTGGCTCTCCAGGTAGTACCCATATCCAAGACATTCACGAAGAAGTCATTGGTCAATTGACCAGGTCTGTTCGTGAAAACGCCGTGCTTGCCTCCGTCCCAGTTGGCACCAAGGGCACGCATCCCGCCTAGCAAAGCGGTCATTTCAGGAGCAGTCAAGGTCAATAGCTGAGCTTTGTCTACCAAAGCCTCTTCTGCCTTCACTCGGCAATCGGCGCTCATGTAGTTGCTAAATCCATCAGCCCATGGCTTCATCCAAGCGAAAGAATCCACTTCGGTTTCTGCCTGAGTTGCATCCATACGACCTGGAGTAAACGGTACTGCTACCGCGTGGCCCGCGTCTTTCGCTGCCTTTTCGATAGCTGCCACACCGGCCAAGACGATCAAGTCTGCCAAGGAAATTTTCTTTCCACCTGTAGCGCTTGCATTGAATTTAGTTTGGACACCTTCCAAAACAGAAAGTACTTTGTTCAATTGTGCAGGATTGTTGGCTTCCCAGTTTTTCTGAGGCTCCAGACGAACGCGTGCACCATTGGCACCGCCACGGAAGTCAGAACCACGGAAGGTGGATGCAGAAGCCCAAGCTGTAGAAACCAATTCCGCTACGGTCAAGCCTGAAGCAAGGATAGTCGCTTTCAAGGAAGCAATATCTTCTGCATCTACCAAAGGATGGTTTACTGCTGGAATTGGATCTTGCCAAATCAAATCTTCTGCAGGAACCTCGGCACCCTTGTAACGGGCCTTAGGTCCCATGTCACGGTGAGTCAGTTTGAACCAAGCACGTGCAAATGCATCTGCGAAGTAGGCTGGATCCTCGTAGAATTTACGAGACACCTTTTCGTAAGCTGGATCAAAACGCATGGACAAATCCGTGGTCAACATAAACGGCTTGTGGAACTTGCCAGGAATGTGTGCATCTGGGATGATGGCTTCGGCATTGACTGCCTCCCACTGCTGTGCGCCCGCAGGGCTATGTACCAATTTCCACTCGTATTCAAATAGGAACTTGAAGTAGTCGTGTCCCCACTTGGCCGGTGTCGTGGTCCATGCACCTTCCAAACCGGAGGTGATGGTGTCTGCGCCATGGCCAGTGCCGAATGTACTGTTCCAACCGGTGCTCATCTCGTGGATGGCAGCACCTGCAGGCTCAGGGCCTACGTATTTTTCTGGGTCAGCCGCACCGTGGGTTTTACCGAAGGTGTGACCACCAGCAATCAAAGCAACAGTTTCCTCGTCGTTCATCGCCATACGGCCAAAGGTCTCGCGGATGGCTTTTGCTGCCAAAAGCGGATCAGCCACCTTGTCTGGACCTTCTGGGTTGACATAGATCAAGCCCATTTCAGTAGCTCCTAGTGGATGTGCAAGGGCTTCTGGGTTACGGTGGGAAACCCACTCCGCCTCATTACCCCAGAAAATATCTTGTTCTGGCTCCCAGATGTCCGTGCGTCCACCACCAAATCCAAAGGTTTTGAAGCCCATGGATTCCATGGCTACGTTGCCTGTAAGCACCAAAAGGTCAGCCCATGACAATTTCTGTCCATACTTCTGCTTAATTGGCCAAAGTAGCAAACGTGCCTTGTCTAGGTTGGCATTGTCTGGCCATGAGTTGAGCGGAGCAAAGCGCTGTGCACCTGTTCCTGCACCACCACGACCATCCTGTACGCGGTAGGTACCTGCATCGTGCCAGGTCATACGAACCATAAAGGGTCCATAGTGACCGTAATCTGCTGGCCACCAGTCTTGAGAAGTAGTCAGTACTTTTTCGATGTCAGCTTTTACCTCGGCGAGGTTTAGGCTTTCAAACTCCTTCGCGTAGTCAAAACCTTCTCCCAAAGGATTGGAAAGGGTAGAATGCTGACGCAAAATGTTTAATTTCAATTGGTTAGGCCACCAATCTACGTTCTGCATGCCCTTGCCGGCTGCTGCAGCCATTGAGCCATTGTGGAAAGGACATTTTGCGATGTCGCCTCCGTTGTTTCCGTGTGTATCCATAAGTATGTTTTAGTTTATCGAGATTGACTGCTAAGTTAAGAAAAGAAAAATGTATGTGATTATTTTTTCGATTGATAAAAACTATGGGGTATGTTGAGAATTAAAAAATGGGGGAGGTGGTTTTAAAAAATCCCCCTTTAAAATTAAAAAATCCCCCCAACCCCCTTAAGAAGGGGGAGTCACATCTTAGGCCATCAGAGCCATTAATTATAGATTAATATTTTTGAATTAAAAGTAAATGTTTTGAGGCCAGGTGGTGCAATTCCCCCTTTAAAGGGGGTTAGGGGGATTTTTAGTCATTTTTTCCTCAAAATCATCAATAAAATACCCTATTTCATCCAATACACTAGGCATCGATCGCTTTACTTCTAAATCCGGAAACCTCAGGAAATAAACTCCCATCCTCTCAATAACTTTTTGTCTTTCCAAGTCCTCTACTACAGATTCTTCAAAAAAATGGGAATTGCCATCTACTTCTATAACAAGATTCATTTTTCGATAGTAAAAATCAACGATGTGTTTCCTAATAGCTTTTGCCTATTAAAAGCATATCCTCGGAATTGACTTGCTCGAAGTTTTTGCCAAAGCAAAATCTCAGATAGCGTTGAATGGCTTCTAAGATCTATAGAAAACTCTTTGAGGTTTTTATTATAAGGAAGGAAATACATGGAATCAGATTAAAAAATGAATTTTCGAACAGTTCAATCTAAAAAAATTAAATCATTTAACTGTTCTGCAATAAATAAAAGAAATCCCCCTAACCCCCTTAAAAAGGGGGAGTCGCATGAATTGAACCTCAAGTAGATACTGACAAATCAAAAATCCAATTCTATTGGAAATGGTTGAGGTCCACCGAGATGTAATTCCCCCTTTAAAGGGGGCAAGGGGGATTTGACTCAATCCAAATAATCCCCCCTGCCCCCTTTGTAAGGGGGAGTCGTCCAAATAGGACTTCAAACAAATACTTTTAACTTCATAATTAATGTTTAAAGGATGCAGTGATGTGATTCCCCCTTGACAAGGGGGTTAGGGGGATTTGTTAAATTTTTACTTCTTCCTTTTCTGCGCAGCGGTCCACTCCATAATCGTCACGGGACGGCCGTTGAGGAGAACGGAGGAACCGTCGAAATCGGTGCGGGCAACATTGGCGTGCGAGTATACCCAAGACCAGTGGCCATTGTAGTGAAAATCTTTGCCGCCAAAAAAGCCCGTCACGTCGGTCACGTTATCGTAGTAGGATAAAAACACGTTTTTGGCACCGGCTTGCTTCATTCTGTGGTAAAGCGGCACCACTGTCTCGTCTGGCTTGGTGGTCATGTCATCCTTGGCATGCACAAACCAGATGGGTACTTGCTTCAACAATTGTACCTGAGCGTCGCTGATAAACTCATTATTATAAGCAAGGGCGGAGATGTAGCCCGCCGCAAAGTAGGTAGGGTGCTCCAAAATCAATTTGAGCGACATGTAACCTCCGTTGGAGCAGCCTCCTACGTAAATTCGGGTTGGATCTACTAGTGGATTTTTGGATACAAAGTCTTCAATCAAAGCAAACACGGCTGCATTGTAAATGTCGTTCGTTTGTCCGCGGGTCATGCCCTCACCAGCATTCATCCAATACGTAGGAGTTTGGGGCACCAACACAAATGCACCTTCTCCAAATAGCGTTTGAATCTCAGGCGAAGCATAGTTGAAGGCCTTGTTGCCCATCAGTGCGATGGTCGGATCGCTTCCGCCCTCTCCTCCTCCATGTAGCCAAATGATCAAAGGAGCTTTGGCTGATAATTTTTTTGGTGAAAAAGCACCGTATGTCAGGGAAGTTCCTTGGTGGGTGAATTTTCCAGTCAAGTCAAACTCGTCCACGATTGGACGTATTCTACCTTTTTCCTGGTTCCAGGTAGCCCCAGTTTTGCTATGAACCACCGTCACCCCATAGTCAATCCAAACGTTGGAAGCGCGGTTGCCCATGCGGAGGTACTGAATCCCCGAACCCAATGGGTTATTGGGGCTTACGGTAAGTACCAAGGTGAGGTGTGCTCCATTCTCTTGGCGATTCCCTTTTTCATCCGAAGGATAGGCATAAACCACCGTTCGCTTACCAGAGGCCTGCGCAGCAGGAATCTCACCATCCTTGGAACTTCTCGTTACAAACACCTCAAAATCTGCAATGGCTGTTTCTTTGGTATGTTGAGCCCCGTGCAGGACCACCTTGCTTACAGCAGGTCCCCAATCGAATCCTTCGATCACTAGGGTGTAGGTTCCTGGGTTTGCTACCGGTGCAGCAGCCCACAAAAGTGTGGAATTCAAGAGTAAAAGGAGGAGTGCTAGAATCTTTTTCATGGGGATTTGACGGTTATTGGAAAGACTTACGAATAGAAATATTGAAAAAAAAGGGGAAACCGTAGCAAAAATTATGCAGTCGGCGAAAATTGGCAGCAAGGGAACCATTCTCTTGACTGGTGGAAGCACCTACAAAAAACAAACCGGCTGAAATCAGCCGGTTTGAAATTGAAAGTCGATGAGTGATCTATTCCAAGAAGCAGCGCTTATTCGTAGCGCAAGGACTCGATCGGATCAAGTTTGCTCGCCTTGTAAGCAGGAATGTATCCCGCCAAAAGGCCAACAATGATACAGATCACAAATGAGATAACCATCCACAACCAAGGTACGAGGAATCCTCCTGGGCCAATAAAGTTGGCAATTACGTTGCCGATCAAAATTCCCAGGATCATCCCAAAAACTCCTCCAATCACGCAAATGGTAATGGCCTCAATCAAAAACTGTTGACGGATCCGAAGTGGGGTTGCTCCTAATGCCTTGCGGATACCGATTTCGCGAGTTCGCTCGGTCACCGACACCAACATGATATTCATCAAACCGATAGCAGCGCCCAGTAGGGTGATAAATCCGATGCCAAAGCCCCCGATGCGTAGGTAGCCTGCCACTTCCTCCAAGCTTTCGGCTACGGACTCACTCTTGGCCAATTCGAAGGAATCCTCCTGTGCCACGCGATCCTGACGGATCTTGCGCATGATTCCTGTGGCCTGGCCCATCTCGTAATCAATCTTTCCGGGATCAGAGGCCACGCCTGTGATGCGGTAGTTGAAGGTACCGCGAAAGTCCAATCGAGCAGCATTGTCAATAGGAATCAAAATTTGCCGATCGGCACCCTGATCCTGCCCTACGCCCCCCTGCTTATCCAATACCCCAATGATGGTGTATGGCTTCCCGAAAATGGTCAAGGTTTGGTTGATGGCCTCTTCGCCGCCTGTAAAAAGTGTTTCTTCGAGTTCCTTCCCGATGATGGCCACGCTATTGCCGTAGCGAACTTCCATCTGGGAGAAATTACGTCCCTCCAACAACTTCATCGCTTTGATCGAAAGGTAATTTTCGTCTCCTCCACGCACTCGGATATTGGGATTGGTCTTTTTGGAACCCCGTTTGATTTCGGCGATGCCGGAAACCGTGGTAAAAACGGTAGATATCCCGATGGCCGCATAATCTTCCTTGAAACTTACCGCCTCTCTGAAGGTGATGGGCGGATAGGTTTTTTCAGTTTTGCCTTCTTGCACAACCCTGCCTCCACTGGAACCACTGTTTCTGATGTCAAAGGAATTGGCACCTAAGCCTGCAAAACTCTCCGCAATCTGCGCCTTGATCCCATCAATAGCGGTGAGCATCCCCACCAAGGAGGAAATTCCGATAGCGATGATGGCTCCTGTCAATACCGTTCTGAGTAGGTGTAACCTTACCGAGGTGAGCGCTTCGCGGACATTTTCGATCAAATTCATGGAATGTTCATTTTGGAACAGCTAGCGCAGATATTCTCGCTAGTTGGCCTTAAGTATATGTAAAAATGCGAATTCATGGCAAGTTACCTTAGATTTTTGAGGAGAACGAAAATTTGGTTCATTTTTTAAACTCCAAGGCACAAGACTTTTACACGCAAGAGCCAAGAGTCTTGGCTCATTTTCTAGCATTTTTATTTTTTCGCGCAAAGAAAAAAATAGATCTCGCAAAGAAGGGGAGCCGCAAATAAAATACCCCTTATCGGCTTGGCGCCTTTGCGTGAACAAAAAAAAATGTCTCCCCGTCCGCCGCGGCGGACTGGACAGGCCGTAAAGAAGGTAAGTCGCGAAAATCAAGACAGCTTGGCGCCTTTGCGCCTTTGCGCCTGCCTTCCGCAGGCTGGCCTTTGCGTGAACAAAAAAAAGAATGTCTCGCAAAGAAGAAGAGCCGCGAAGATCAAGACACCTTTGCGGCTTTGCTTCTCTGCGCCTTTGCGTGAATAAAAAAAAAGATAGTCTCCCCGTAATGCTGCGGGACAGGCAACAAAGAAGGGGAGCCGCAAAGAAAACTAACTGCTTTTTGTCTCTTGTTTCTAGGTACTTGCTACTTTATTTAATATCGAATGTCAAACGCCGAATGAAGAATGAAGAAGTGGGGGACGTACCTGGTACTTGGTACTTGGTACATTGTACTTGGTACTTGGTACAATCCTTAATCAAACAAATACCAACTAATCCCCAAATCCAAGAACGAGCGATAGCCGGTGTAGTCTGGAGTGACGAAATAGCCCTCCTGAGCCATCAAACCAGCATTTAGGTGATTGTACTTGAAGAGCACTCGAGTTCGGTTGATCCGGAAGTCAAGGAATAGGTCCAACACAGGATAGCCCTGCACCTCAAAGTTGTTTTGCAGGTGAAACTGCTGCAGAGAAGGCTGGTAGGCATCTGCGAAAAAGGAAGAACGAAACCGCACATCTACGCCCATCTGTACGTACACGTTGTCATCAAAAAGCGGCCCATCAAAGTAGATCTTCGTATTGTTGTACCAAGTGGGAATTCGAAGCACATCTGCCGATTCTCCGCTCACTTTCGTGTAGATCAACTCGGAATCGATTCGGAATTTCTTCCCTATTGGTATAGAAGTCTTCAGCGCTGGCATCAACAAAAACCCTTGCCCTGTGGCCTGCTGCGCCTTCATGTCTGTTCCTAGAAAGACGTAATTATTTATTCGGGTCAGCGTTAAACTGGGACGCAACTGGATTTTTTTCAAAGGAACTTTAACGGTGCCTTTAATCTGGTCCACACCGATATCGCTAAATTCGTTGCTCCACTCCCGGTGATTGCCGCGGTACTGCTGGTGAAATAAACTCGGTTTGTACAGGGCCTTGGTGTAGTCCACATCTAGCCACGGCGAAATAAATAGCCCATGCAATCGAAAGTTGCCCGGCAACAAGTACTCCCCATCCGCCTGTAGCTGCCAGGTATCGGAAAGCTTGCCAATCAACTCCCCACCTACATACACTTCGGTAAAAGTACGGCTTTGGTCAGCCAGTTGTGGAGACCAGCGGTTGCCATTCCGCAACTTTGCATAGGTGTTGTAATAAAACTGCTTGACAGTACCCTTAATTCCCAACTCGTTTCTCCACTCCGCAAAATCATTCCGATGCTGGGTGCTGTCTGGATCAATCAAGCGCTCTTTAGGGAAAAACAACCCATCCGAGCCGCTAAGCAAGGATTCAAATACGAGTGCTTGAATTTTACGATCGAATACATGGTAAAACTGAAGTCCATTGCCAAGTTTGAATTCCTGGTACAGGTGGTACTCTTGACGTAGTTCCCGCGCTCTAGACTGCTGCAGCCAAACCTTCGCATCCTCGTAGGTAAAATAAAGGGAGGTAGGATCCACAGATGGAGGAACGATTCCACCAATCTCATTCACCACATGCTTCATCCTTGAAAAGGAACCCAACAGCCAGTAGCGCCCATTTTCAGAGCGGTAGTTGGTATGCAGGGCATAGGCATTTTGCACCACCATATTATCATCCCGCTTCGAGGGATTCAAGGTCTTGCGTACCCGCTGCGTCGAAAAATCAAAACCTATATTCCAGCGTGGATTTACATTTCGCGCAAAGGAAAGATCAAGCAAATTTCGGTGTCCTCCCCCAAAAAAGGCAGCCATTTCGGTAAATGGGGATTTGGAATCGTAAAACCTCCTCGTGGAAGGATCCTTGAAATACAGGTCGTAGGCATCGAAGCCAGAACTCAGCCCAATTTGTTCGGGCAATCCAAAGTAGACCGGCTTGGCCGCAGATCCAATATTGCCCAGGTCCTGGTACTTCCATCCTGACTTAGCGACAGGGTCGTAGCTGTGAAAATTATTGAGCAGCGTGTCCATCTCGTACAAAACGAGGCTATTGCGCTTGATGGCCTGCTCGTAAAAATAGAGGGTGGTCTTGGGCCCGTAAACCTGCTTGGTACTATCGTCAAGGAGGGTGCGCGGACCCTCTTGTTCTACTCCCTGCTTGGGATCAGCCAATTGCTTACCCGGCCTAGCTCCGGTGGGATTGCCAGTACCTCCTTGAGGGATGGGTCGAGGAACAGGGCGCTGTCCAAAAGCAGCTTGTGCTACCAAGAGAAATACAACTACCGAAAGACTGAGGAGCTTCCTGTTCACGGGTGAAGAAGGTTTTTTCGTAGCCTTTGGTGCAGCTTCGCCTCTTGAATTGGGTCGAGAACCACCTGTATAGGCAGGGCAAAAATCGAAATTTTCGACCACATTTCGGTTGCAGCAAGGGATTTAAGTTTCACCGCATCCTTTTCTGTGGTGAGTAGCACCGCATTTTTCGCTTTTTCTTGTCCCAAAACCTCCAAAATTCGAGTTGCATCTTCGGCTCGGTAAGCATAGTGATCCGGAAAAGAAAAAGAATCAATCAGGGTATACTGCTGTTTGCAATAGGCAAAAAATGGTGCATTATCCGCTAGTCCAGCAAGGGCAATGACTTCAGTAAACTCTGTTTGCTTTGGCCCAGCGACATGGTAGGGAGAGCCATAGTTTAGGGAAGAAAAGAAAAGGTCTGCCTCCGAATTCAGGTAAGGTGCCAGTTCCTCGGCTAACTTGTTTTTTCCTTCCTGACTCAGGTCTGCCGGACATTTGGTCACCACTACCACATCCGCACGCTTGGCCCCTGCCCTGGACTCTCGAAGTCTACCCATAGGAAGTAGGTAATCTTGGGAGAATGGGGAACTATAAGGAGTCAAAACGATTCGGAAATCAGGGTTTAGTTTGCGATGTTGGAAGGCATCATCCAAAATAAGGAGTTGCAGTTCGGGCCGGAGCTGCTGGATTTTTTGCGTAGCGCCTACCCGATCCTCCCCTACAAAAACAGGAACTTCTTCCTTGAACTGCGTGTAAAGTTGCAAAGGCTCGTCCCCCACTTCGGCTGCCGTACTGCTCGGGAGTAACTGAATAAATCCTTTGGTGTTACGTCCATAACCTCTGCTCAGGGTACCAACAGCCACCTCATCGCGAAGCTTGCGTACTAGAAACTCTACCCAGGGAGTTTTGCCTGTTCCTCCTACCGAAAGGTTGCCCACGACCAGGGTCGGGATGGGAGACTTCTGACTACGGATCAGCCCTCGGTCAAACAGAAAGTTTCGTGCCGCAGTAATCCCATGAAAAAGAAAAGCTGCCGGAGCAAGAAGGTAGGCGTACCAAGGCATTGAATAGAATTGCTATTTTTGTTCAAATTAAAGAAAAAAATGGGAACCCGCATTCAGGATATACTTTCCTTCCTCGACCAGCTTGCTCCTCCGGCCTACCAGGAGTCCTACGACAATGCCACCTTGATTTGTGGGGACCGAAACTGGAATTTGACTGGAGTGCTTTGCACGCTAGACTGCACGGAAGCCGTCGTGGAAGAAGCCATTCAACAAGGTGCCAACCTGATCGTGGCACACCATCCTATCGTCTTCAAAGGACTAAAGAGCATCACGGGCAAAACCTACGTGGAGCGGACCATCATCAAGGCCATTCAGGCGAATGTGGCCATTTTTGCCATTCATACCAACTTGGACCATGTGGCTGGAGGAGTCAATCGACGTATTGCTGACCGCTTGGGTTTGCTTCAGCCGCGCATCTTGCAACCCAAGAAACAACTACTCAATAACTTGGTGTTTTTTGTTCCGACAGCAGCTAAAAATCAAGTATTAGAAGCCGTATTTCAAGCGGGTGCAGGACAGATTGGGGAATATAGCGATTGTGCCTTTTCCTCAGAAGGCTTGGGCCAGTTTACCCCTTCTGAAAATGCCAATCCAACTCTTGGACAGCGGGGTCAAGCCCACGAGGAACCCGAATTGCGTGTGGAAGTGATCCTGCCTGCACACCTGAGCTCCAAAGTGCTTGCTGCCTTAAAGGCTGCCCATCCCTACGAGGAGGTGGCCTATTACCTAAGCAATCTGGAAAACGAAAATCAGGAGGTGGGTGCAGGAATGATTGGTAAACTACCGGAGTCCTTGTCTGAGGAAGAATTTTTAGATTACCTCAAACAGCGGATGAACTTAACTCTTGTTAAACATAGTCCACTTACTGGGAAGCGAGTGCAGAAAGTTGCGCTTTGCGGAGGTGCTGGAATTTTTCTTTTGGGGGATGCGAAAAAGGCCGGAGCAGATGTTTTTGTGACGGCTGATGTCAAATACCACGAATATTTTGATGCAGAAGGAGCATTGGTACTCTGCGATATCGGGCATTACGAGAGTGAAATTTTCACAAAAGATTTACTCGCAGACGTTTTGTCACAAAATTTTCCTAATATTGCACTCTATTTGTCAAAAGTAGTTACAAATCCCACATCCTACCGATAGTTCATGGAAAGTACAGTAGCACAAAAACTCGACGCTATCTACACCCTTCAGCTTATAGATTCAAGGTTAGACGCCATCGTTAAAGTAAGAGGAGCCCTTCCTGAGGAAGTGCAAGATCTTGAAGATGAGATAGCAGGCTACGAAACTCGACTTGATAAATT
>CAXNJN010000045.1:0-20223 GCA_964202605.1 Bacteroidia bacterium
CATGACCTAGGAATTTGCCCGACTCGAGCTGCTTGAGATCTACTTTGGCACCCAAGTGCCCGATCAACTGAACTTTGTTTTTTAATGCATTCATGTAGTAAAAAATTGAGGTGAAACATGACCAATCCTTAAGTGGATTAGATTGAAAAATTAATACCCTAAACTCGAAAAGAAATCTTACAAAAATGGTGAGATAAGTAATTAAAATCGTTTAAAAACGCTTTTAATCAAAACTAAAAAGGATTGGAGCTTGGAAGCATCGGTACGTACGGACCAAAAAATGAACTAGCTCTGCCGCTTTCCTACCCAATACAAGATAGAGCCGATCCCTACAAAAATTGCAGTCATCCAAATCGACCGCTCGCTCACCTGCAGCATCAACCAAACACAGGCTGCGATTCCCAAAACAGGAATTGCATAGCCACCTTTCAAGATAAATCGTCCTTCTCCACGAAACTGTGGTCTGAGTTTGGGTATAGCCGCACAGCTCATGCCATACAAAAACAATCGAGACAACACGGTCATCGCTGCCAACACGGTAAACGAACCAAAAGCAGCCAATAAAAATGCAGCTATTCCAAAAAACACGACCGAGTTGGCCGGTGTCAAATACCGGGAATGAACCTCTCCAAACCAGCGTGGTAGCGATTTTTCCAAAGAGAGGGCATAGGTGACTCGGGTAGCGGAAAACATCGAACTTATTAGATTGGCAAGCACTGAAGCAGCAACTCCTACCATCAAGAGGATGGCCCCAGTGGAACCAAAAAGGGCCGCAGAAACATCCAACAAGGGGGTTTTGGAATTGGCAAGGTCAGGCACAGCAGCCTGCGATACCAATTGGATGACCATGTACAAGACTGCCACTACGGCCAATCCCAGTAATAATCCCAAAGGCATATCCCGCTCTGGCCTTTTTGCCTCTCCTGCTGGAACTACTGCTCCTTCAAATCCTACAAAGGCATAAATCAAGAGCAAGGCCGCCGCTCCCAAATCAGCTGAAGGAGGTATGGGGCTATCAAAACTCGGGATCACCTCCGAACCCAAAATCACAAAGCCTCCAAGCGGAAGTAAAATCAACACCGCAAATTTGATTACCGTAAACAGGGTCATAGACCGGATCGATTCCACTGATCCAAGGACATTGATGACACTGAGCGCAACACAAATGACCGCTAAAGAAATAATCCTCCCCGTGCCTGTACCTGCCCCGTCAATAAAATATGCGATGGAATCAGTGAGCAACACTGTGTTGGCAGAGAAGGAAATCAAACGAGCCAAATAATACAGCCATCCCCCTTGAAACCCTACAAAAGGACCAAATGCCAAAGTTCCGTACCGAATTGGACCACCCGTGCCTCGGAAATAACTTCCCAGTTCGGCGAAGCATAAAATAATCGGTAGGATTAATAGCGCACAAAATGCATAGACGAGTATGCTGTACTCTCCAGCCAAGGCTGCTGCACCACTGGGTAAGCCAAAAATTCCAGCTCCAATCAAGCCGTTGACTACCAGCATCCAAATCCCCCAAAGCCCTAGATTTCGAGGGAGTTTTTCTTCAGAGCCAGAAGTGGAGGAGGAGGTTGGGATCACTTAAAAAGGTATTTGCACTTGGAAATTGAAGGGAAATTGAGCTAAAAAGAGCCAGATATGTTTTGAAGCGCTTATTTTTTCCACTCCAGTACTTCCATAGTGGAAAGTTCCGGGCCACCGCCTCGATTGGCAGAACCTGCATGAACCCAGATTTTTCCATTCAAATAGGCAGTACCCGTGCCGTGGCGACCCTGGAGTAGGTTGGGTAGCTTGCTCCAAGTATTGCTTCGTGTATCGAGGACTTCCACTTCGGCATGTGAGGTTCCTTGAGCGGAGCTTTCTCCATTCATTACCACCAAATAAGGGCCAATGCCCAAATTGGAGTTTCCAGCACGCTGTGTAGGGAGCTCGGTTTCCAAAGTAGACCAGGTTCCTTTCTTAAAATCATAAACATCCACCTCTTTGTTGGTTAGCTCGAGCACCTTGCCAATCTTGGCATAGGAGGTACGTCCACCCGCTAGATACAGTTTGCCATCTACCAGCGCTGCACTGACGTGATCTCGGGCTCTTGGTGCACTTGGTAGGGATTTCCAAGTTCCGGTTTTTGGATCCAGTTCATCAAACCAGCGTACAAAACCATCAAAATGCCCATCCTGAATCCCGCATACCATGTAAATTTTATTTTGGCTAACGACTACACCTGCAGAACCTCTTTCCCGGTTTTTGGGAAGAGCAGGGCCTTCTCGCCAGGCTTTTGTCTTGGGATTAAAAATTAAAATGTTTGGAATGGGAGTTTCATGCGGATACTTACCCGTCAGTGCGCCAACAATCCAGAGTTCATCTTGAAAGGAGACTGCCTGAAAATGGTGGATTTCCATGGGAGCATCTGCCAGCTTCACCCAGGTATTCGTTTGAGGGTCAAATTCCTCGACCGGACGAACTCCCCGTCCTCCTAAGGCATACAACTTGCCGCCGGAGGCAACAAATGAACTTTCATGACGGGCAGTGGCCTCACTTTTTGCAGATACAGCAGTCCAAAGGTCCTGAGCTTCAGCTTGAACTGAGCCCAATAAAAGAAAAACTAAAATGAATCGTAGCATGGCAATTAAATAGGTTAAGAGTATCAAGTTATGAAAAGATTTTATACGAAACCTAACCACCTAAGTAAACCTAATTTGATCTGTTTTTGAACCAATACCAAGAAGGAGTCCTACTTTCCGAAATCCAAAATTCCACGTATGGCGTTGATTTCTTCCATTTCTTTTTTCAACCCCTCGCCATCTTCCGCGGCGATTTTATCACGAAAAGCACTGAGATTCGCAATGTATTGATCTAAGGAAGCCAAGACATTCTCCTTGTTTTCAATAAAAATGGGTGCCCACATGTCTGGACTTGACTTGGCTAGGCGAACGGTTGAGGAGAACCCAGATCCCGCCATGTCAAAAATATTCTTCTCGTCTTCCATTTTTTGGAGTACTGTTTTTCCCAACATAAAAGAAGTCAGGTGAGATAAATGGGACACATAGGCCAAATGCCGATCGTGTTCTTCGGGATCCATAAACCGAAGTTTCAAGTTCAGGGCATCAAAGAAACGATAGGCTTTTTCCTTCAAGTGAAGGTCTGTCTTTTCCATTTCACAGAGAATCATCACTTTTCTATCCAAAAGCTCCGCATTTGCTGCCTTAGGACCTGAATATTCAGTTCCCGCGATGGGGTGAGCAGCGAGGTACTGGGATCTTTTGGGGTGCGAGGCTACCAAACTGCAAAGTTTTGACTTGGTAGATCCCAAATCAAAGACCAAGGTGCTAGGGCCGACTTGATCTAAGGTCTTGAGAAGTAGGCCTCCCAGGCTGTTGGCAGGGGTAGCTAAAATCACCAAATCTGTATCGGCATCGGGTCCAGAAGCCTCTTCCGAAATGATGCCTAATGCAAGTGCATCTTGGAGGTTTTGCGGATTGGTGTCCTGCCCCGTTAGTACTAGTTCAGGAAATTTTTGTTTGGCAGCAAGTGCAAAGGATCCTCCCAAGAGGCCTAATCCAATCAAATGTATTTTTTTCATGCTAGGGAGTAGGTTTGATGCGGTTGATGGCTTCTAAAATTTTAAATTCTTGGAGGCAAAGAGAGATTCGGACATAGGCACTTCCTTCTGTTCCAAAAATTTTCCCTGGCGTAATAAAGATGTTTTTTTCATACAGCAACTGATCCACCAATTCCTCAGCGGAGGCTCCTTCCGGCATTTTGCACCAGACAAATAGTCCAGCAGCTTCTCGATCATAGGTCAACCCTAACTGATCAGCAAGAGTCCAAACCAATTTACGGCGGGCAGTATAGATTTCATTTTGCCGGTCAAACCAGCCTTTTTCGAGTGAAAGGGCTGCAATTGCACCTTTTTGAAGTCCCAAAAACATGCCCGAATCCATGTTGGATTTGACTTTTAGTGCAGCATCAACCCATTCCGCTTTTCCACAAAGCATGCCCACGCGCCAGCCAGGGATATTGAAGGTCTTACTGAGTGAGTTGAGTTCTAGGCCTACCTCCTTGCCTCCTGGCAGGGCCAGTAAACTCGTAGGATAAGGGTTTAAAATATGGCTGTAGGGATTGTCGTGAACAAGCAAAATATCCTGCCGCTTCGCAAAGGCAATAAGCTCCAAAAGTAGTTCTTCAGAGCCTGCAGCTCCGGTAGGCATGTGTGGGTAATTGATCCACATCATTTTTACCTTGCTCAAATCCAGCTGTTCGAGTTCCTCCAAATTGGGGCGCCCCTGCCTGCTCAAATCCAAGTTGTAAAAAATAGGGATTGCTCCAAGGAGTTGCGTGACCGCTACGTAAGTCGGGTAACCCGGATTCGGGATCAACACCTGATCTCCCGGATTGAGAAAGGCCATGCTGACTTGGAAAACTCCTTCCTTCGAACCCATTAAAGGGAGAATCTCAGCATTGGGATCCAGCGGTACACCAAATGCATTTTTATAATAGGTAGCCATGGCCGCGCGCAATTGAGCGATACCTTGGTATCCTTGGTAGCCATGCGCCTGCTCATTTTCAGCGGTGGTTTTTAATGCTTCAATCACGCTGCGGTCGGGTGCGAGGTCGGGTGAACCAATTCCTAAATTCAGGATTGGCTTTCCTTCTGCGATCAGGCGATTGACCTCCCGTAGCTTGGTAGAAAAATAGTATTCGTCTACCCCTTCAATTCGTGTTGCAAATCCCTTCATCCTTTTCTACTCCTATATTCTCCAAAAATTTTTAGGTCACCATATTCCGCTTTCATTTGTTCCACTGCTTCTTGGTAGGCTTGCTCGGCCGCAAATTCCGCATCGATAAAAAAGGCATAATCCCAGGGCTTGTCCATCAAAGGGATGGATTGAATTTTACTCAAATTCAGGTTTTTGTCCGCAAGCATGGTCAATAGCTTGGCCAATCCTCCCGCTTCATTGCGGATGGTGATTTTAAAGGAAACCTTGTTGGGGGCTTCCTTGCGTTTTGATTTTTTCTTTGTTAGAAAGATAAACCGGGTGAAATTATCTTGTACAGTTTGGATATGTGGTGCTAGAATCTCTAATCCATAGGTTTCAGCAGCGATTTCACTCGCTATGGCAGCGACTCCTCGGAGTTTCTCTTCCTGAATGCGATTAGCCACCGAAGCAGTGTCTAGGTCATCAATCAGTTGAATTTGAGGGTGTTTCGAGAGGAAAGTCTTGCACTGTAGCAAAGCCATAGGATGGGAGCGGACTTCGGAAATATCGGCAATAGTTTGCCCTGGCAATGCCATAAATTGATGGGAAATGGGCAAGTAGTATTCCTCATGAATAAACAGGTCGTAGCGATCAATCAGATCGTAATTCGGTAAAATCGCACCGGCTATTGAGTTTTCGATTGCCATAATGCCCACTTCCGCAGCACCTGAGGCTACGGATTTGGCTACCTCTTCGAAGCTCATGAAAGGAAGAACCTGAGCATCTTTCCCAAAATTCAACAGCGCAACCTGGTGGTGGAAGGACCCAGGAATTCCTTGAATTGCTACTTTCATAGGATACCTGGGCTGTAAGATTCTTGATGAATGCCCGTCAAGGCTACCTGCTTCCAAAAACTAGGATAGGATTTGTTGACTACTTCTGGGTCTATAATCTGGACCTTAGTTTTCGTAACCAAGGGCATAAAGGCCATGGCCATGCGGTGGTCATCGTAGGTGTCAATTTGTACTATTCTCGGCATGGTGACCGATGGGATCACCTGAAAAGTGTTGGTCGCTATTTCCCTCAATTCAGCGTTAAACTTTGCCAATTCCTGCTGCAAAGCATAGATCCGATCTGTTTCCTTGATACGCAAACTTTCAAGCCCTGTAAATAAGGTGTTTTGACCCAAAATAGCGCAAGTAACCGCTACGGTTTGCGCCAAATCTGGGCAGTGGGTAAAATCCCATTCTTTGAGGCCAGTTACGGTTTGCTTTTCGAGTAGTAAACCTCCTTCTTGAAAACTACTTCGTATCCCCAATTGTGCCATAATTTCTACGATGGCGGCATCTCCTTGGAGACTTTGTGCTTTTAAGCCTTCTAGGAAAAAGGATCCTTCATCCGCACAGGCCAACAAGCTAAACCAGTAGCTTGCACCTGACCAATCGCTCTCCACGGTAAATTGGGTACTTTGGTAGGCTTGCGGTTCAATTTTTATAGTAGCCCCTTTCCAGCTGTAGGCTATTCCAAATTGGGACATCAGCTGTAAGGTCATTTCAATGTAGGTACGGCTTCCTACTTTGCCCTCGAGTTCAAGCTCCAACCCGAGAGGAAGTAGGGGGGCGATCATCAAGAGTGCCGAAATGTATTGACTGGACACATCTCCTCGAATCCTGATTTGATTGGTGAGTTGCTCAGCCAATCCTTTTACAGCAAGAGGAGGATAGCCTTCGGCGCCTAGGTAATGTATCTCAGTGCCCAGGCTGCGCAAGGCATCCACCAAAATACCTATGGGACGCTCGCACATCCGAGGAGTGCCTGTCATTACTTTATGTTGATTGGTGACTGCTACGAAAGCAGTTAAAAATCGCATGGTGGTCCCTGCATCTAGCACATCAAAAACTGCAGGATTGGTGTGCAGCAGCCGGATCATCGTTTGGGTATCTCGCGCCTCCGCAAGATTCTTAATCGTATTTTCCCCTTCTGTCAAGGCATTAATCACCAAGGCACGATTGGATTCGCTCTTGGAGGAGGGTAGGGGGATGGAGACCCGGGAGAACTCACTTTTTTGCGTTAGCTGTAAAAGCTGTATTTTTTGATAATCCATTAGGCCAAGGACAATTGTTGATAGTAGATGATCGCATGTTTGATCTCCTCACGGGTCACGGGAATATTGAAGCTGCAATCCCCAAGGGTTGGAAGTAGGGAAAAAAGTTGCGTATTTCCTTCGTTTTTTTTGTCCTGGGCACAGAGGTCTAATATCGCATCTAGATTCTCAGTGTTCAAGTCTACTTTTCCAAAGACCTGAAGCAACTTGCTGCTTAGCTCGTTTAGTTCTTCAAAGCTCAATCCTATTTTCTCGAAGGATAAAAATCCCTCGGCTATCATTCCGAGCGCAATGGCCTCTCCATGCAGTAGTGGATTGCAACTAGTTAGGTAAAAGGACTCTACCGCGTGACCGATGCTGTGTCCAAAATTGAGAATTTTCCGAAGGCCAGCTTCCTTCGGGTCTACCTTAACTACTGCTTTTTTAATTCCTACAGAATGACGAATTATCCGAGTCCAGTCTTGTTGCTCCCAGTCTTTGGATAGCAAGGTCCTGAAGAAAGGCAAATCACGGATTAGCCCATGTTTGATCACTTCGGCATAGCCAGAGCGAAGTTCACGCTGAGGAAGGGTAGCAAGGAAAGCAGGGGCGATTAGAACTTTTTCAGGAAGTTGAAATACTCCCAGGTGGTTTTTAAATCCCATGAAATCTATCCCTAGTTTCCCACCAACACTCGCATCTACCTGAGAAAGCAGGGTGGTGGGCAGGGTCAGAAATGGGACTCCTCTTTTGAAGGTACTCGCGCAAAATCCCCCCATATCTCCAATCACCCCACCACCTAAGTTGATGACTAGCGCCTGCCGATCGAGTACCGCTTCGGTCATCGCTGTCCAAATGCAGGAGCAAGTTTCCAAGGTTTTGTGCTGCTCCCCTGCAGGGACTGTAATTAGTACAGCGTCTGAAGGTAAAGCATCCTGAATCAAGGGTAAGCAATGCTCGCGGGTGTTTTCATCTGTGAGCACTACCAATTTGGAATAGCTACGCGCATGCAGCTCTTCTGCAAGAGCAGTTCGAATATCAGTTGTGAAGAGTACGGTTTCCACAGATCAAATTGGTCTAGGAGGTAAAGTTAGCAAACCTTCCTGCTATCGATGGAATAGCTAAGAAGGCTTGTGTTTTATTATTGGATTGGCTCCACTTCCCGAAGTTGTCTTTCTTGACGCTTTACAGACTCCTCATGTATGCAGTAGAGCAGTTCTTTCATGAATTTTTCACTCAGTTGTTTTTTAACTCCTTTTTCAGTTCTGGAGTCCATCACCTCTTTCCATCTGTCCGATTGAAATACGGTGAGGTTGTGGGCACGCTTGTGTGATCCAATCTGGTCAATGACTGAAAATCGTTCCTGTAAAATATCCAAAAGCTGATCGTCTAAATGGTCTACTGCGCGTCGTAGATCAAACAATTTTTCATCAGGTTGCATATTTTCCAAGGACTGCTTGAATTCGATCGAATCGATCATTTCCTTTAATCTTTTGGGAGTCACTTGCTGCTTGGCATCTGACCAGGCCTTGTCGGGATCGTGGTGTGTTTCGATCATTAAGCCATCCAAACCAAAGTTCATGGCGCTTTGGGCTACCTCTAGCAAGCCGTCTCTACGTCCTACAATGTGCGAAGGGTCGTTAATCACTTCCATTCCAGTCCACTCGCGCTTCAGGTGAATCGGCATAGACCAGTTGGGCTTGTTGCGGTAACGCTTATCATAAGCATCTGAAAAGCCACGGTGTATGGCTGCTAGCTTGGTGATACCTACGGCATACATGCGTTCCAGAGCTCCCATCCAAAGCTCCAAGTCTGGATTCATCGGATTTTTGATCATCACCGGAATATCTACGCCGCGAAGGGCCTCTGCAATTTCTTGCACTGCAAATGGGTTAACCGTAGTTCGCGCCCCAATCCATAAAATTTCGACCTTGTGCTTGAGTGCCATTTCCACGTGAGCGGCATTACCCACTTCTACTGTAACTGGAATATGGAGTTCCTCTCGAACAATCTCCAACCACTTCAGTCCTTCCTCTCCAACACCTTCGAAAGATCCAGGTCGTGTGCGGGGCTTCCAAATACCCGCTCGGAATACCTGGGGAATGATTTGATTTTCCTTCATCTCGGAACAGATTTGTGCAATCTGTTCTGGGGTTTCTGCAGAGCAGGGGCCTCCGATGATCATTGGGTTGCTGAGACTTAGTCCCCAGTCTTTAATTTGCTTGTGCGGCTTCATAGTACCTACGGTTAAATAAAAAAAGCCCGACTCTTTCGAATCGGGCTTTTATATGTGATATATTTTTAGTTTTTGACTAGACAATACACAGCTCCGATTCGATTCTTCTGTCGAAAGTAAAAGTAAAAGAAGCTAAAATAGATCGCTGCTGTGATGAACATGTTGTAAATATAAGCAGCTATATTTTAAAAGCAAAATTATTTTTAGCAAGAAAAATTATCATTTCTTCAATGGATAGGTGCGAACTTTTAAATAAATCCAATTGGAACGAATTGAAATGATAGATTCAAAATAAAATTTTGCCCCTGTTTCATAATCAGAAATAATAGTTTCCATTTATTTTTTTTCAAGACATAGTCTGTCGTAAAGACCTAAAATGAGCTAGGTTTTTCGAATAGCTCATCTTTCAAGAAGGGAAAAGTTATTTGTTCTCTGAAATCCAAAGGCAATTGTGCCAAGATTTCTTGAAGGCGAAAAAACCAACCTTTTTCCTAGGGTGAATTCCCAAACAAAACCTTAGTGACTCTGTTTTTCTACTATATTTGCCCCCATAAATGCGCGCTATGCCCGTCAAGCCCACTATTTCTTTTGAGAATTTGGAAGTAGCCTTTGCTTCCAAGACTAATGCAGAACTTCGAAAGACGTATCTGATTTTTGCTACACTCAATAAAAATTGGCTTTCAAACCTTGGAATAAAGCTGGCAAACCTATCTTTTCAACTTCAGCTACCGATCAAAGGCATCCTCAAAAAAACCATGTTTGGGCATTTTTGTGGTGGAGAAACAATCAAAGAGACTGTATTGGCTTGTCAACTTTTAGCGAACTATGGAGTCCATTCCATTTTGGACCTCTCAGTAGAAGGAAAAGGAGATGAAGCGAGTTTTGAAGCTACTACAGAAGAAATCAATCAAACCATAGTAGAATCTGCCAAGACGGACTACATGCCCTTTGGGGTCTTTAAGGTGACGGGACTTGGGGATTATCGGATCTTAGAAAAAATTCAAGCCAAGCAGGCCTTGACTACTGATGAGCAGGAAGCTTTGGCACGACTCGAAAATCGAGTAGACCGACTTTGCAAAACAGCGCATGACCTAGGATTAAAAATCTTGGTGGATGCCGAGGAAAGCTGGTTTCAAGATGTAATTGACGTTATGGCCTACCGAGCCATGGCCATCTACAACAAAGAGCGTTGTGTGGTCTATACTACCTACCAGATGTATCGACACGATTCTTTGGAGCGGCTGAAGAAAGCCCATCAGGTGGCTATAGAACAGGGCTATTTCTTAGGGGCCAAGCCCGTTCGTGGGGCCTACATGGAAAAAGAGCGCGCACGTGCACTGGCAGAAGGCTACCTTGATCCCATCCAGCCAAACAAAGAAGCGACGGATCGAGATTACGATTTGGCGATCGCATACGCTGCACAAGAAGGAATTTATTTGGTCTGCGCTACGCATAACGAAAAGAGCACACTCACACTTACCGAGTTGATGGACAAGTATCAAATCGATCCAAAATCAGATTTGGTATACTTTTCGCAACTCTATGGAATGAGTGATTCGATTTCCTACAACCTTGCGAGTGCGGGCTATCGGGTAGTTAAATATGTGCCTTATGGCCCCGTAGAGAAAGTGATGCCTTACCTAAGTAGGCGTGCATCTGAAAACTCCTCTATAGCTGGTCAAAGCAGTCGGGAGTTTGAATTGGTCCGCAAAGAAATGAAGCGGAGAAGACTGAAGTAATTGAAGAAATAGAAACAAAATAGTAGAACTGACAATCCCATGCAACTTTTAAGCGAACAGGAACTGGAACGAAGAAAAGACCGAGAGGAACTCTATTCCTTAGGCGTCAACCCGTATCCTGCTGAGTCTTTTGTAATCAATGCCACTGCGGAGGATATCCACAAGAACTATGAAAATAGTAAAACGGACTACAAGGATATATCCATAGCAGGGCGATTGATGAGTCGTAGAATAATGGGCTCAGCTTCCTTTGCTGAGATTCAAGATTCCACAGGCAGATTACAGATCTATGTGCGCAGAGATGATATCTCCACAGCTGATAATCCAGAGTTTTACAATACCGTTTTCAAAAAGCTCTTGGGAATCGGGGATTTTATCGGTGTCACAGGGTACATCTTCACCACCCAAACAGGGGAGATCTCCTTGCATGTGACCAAACTTACGGTTTTGTCCAAGGCAGTAAAACCTCTACCTATTGTAAAAAGAGATGAGGAGGGAACCATCTACGATGGATTTACCGATCCAGAGCAGCGCTATAGACAGCGCTATGTGGATTTGACCGTAAACCCAGATGTGAAAAAGACTTTTGTAACCCGCTCCAAGATCATCTCCAACATGCGTCGCTACTTTGATGACCATGGATGGCTAGAGGTGGAAACACCAATCCTTCAGGCAGTCCATGGTGGAGCCGCAGCGCGACCTTTCCAGACGCACCACAATACGCTGGACATGCCACTCTTTCTCCGTATCGCCAACGAACTCTACCTGAAGCGATTGATCGTGGGTGGATTTGATGGGGTGTATGAGTTTGGCAAAATGTTTCGAAATGAGGGTATGGATCGTACCCACAACCCAGAGTTTACCTCCATGGAAATCTATGTGGCCTACAAAGACTACATCTGGATGATGGAAATGGTGGAGCAGTTACTTGAAAAAGTTACCCAGACCATTCATGGTGTCACGCAGGTATCGGTTGGAGGCAAGAAAATTGATTTTGCAGGCCCTTATCGACGGTTGACGATGTTTGACTCGATCAAGGAATATACGGGAATAGATGTGAGTGAACTCGATGAAGAAGGTCTTCGGAAGGTCTGCGGACAATTGAAGATTGAGGTGGATGCCTCCATGGGCAAAGGCAAATTGATCGATGAGATCTTTGGAGCCAAGGTGGAAGCCAATTTGATTCAACCCACCTACATCACGGATTACCCGATTGAGATGACGCCACTTGCCAAAAAGCACCGCAGCAAACCAGGATTGGTTGAGCGCTTTGAGTTGTTTGTGAATGGCAAAGAAATCGCCAACGCCTACACCGAGCTCAATGATCCGATCGATCAGCGCGAGCGCTTTGAAGAGCAACTCAAGCTTGCTGCTAGAGGTGACGACGAAGCCATGGCCATGGACGAAGATTTTCTTCGTGCCTTGGAATACGGCATGCCGCCTACCTCTGGATTAGGGATTGGCATCGACCGCCTGACCATGCTGTTAACAGATAATACTACCATACAGGAAGTGTTATTTTTCCCTCAGATGCGCGCAGAGAAAAAGGCTGTTGAACTGACAGAAGAGGAGAAGCAACTCCTGGAACTCTTGAAAGCCAAGCATCCAGCTTCCTTACCTGAGTTAAAAGTGGAAAGCGGCTTGAGTGGAAAAAAGTGGGATGTTTCGATCAAAGGATTGACCCAAAAAGGCCTCGTTAAAGTAACTAAAGAGGGCGAGAGCCTGCTAGTGGACTTGATTGATTCCTAAGATTTCTCCCTTTGTAAAAAACAAAAAAGCCCCGCATTTGCTGGACTTTTTTGTTGCTTCCCTTTTACTTTTTAATGCTTTAGGAAAAGTAACCAGACAAAATAAGGTTTGAGGTTCAATTAGGTGAGCTGTCGACCGTGGACAGTCAGCTGTCAACGATTATCCGCAGTTTTAAATAGGAGAGCTGAGCCTCTGGGATAATTGCGGATAATCAACTTACTTTTTCTGTGCGTCCGCAAACCCAAAAACTTTTTGGAGCAGGGGGCTGGATCTCAAGTTGCTATTTTTCCGCAGGGCTAATTCTTCTTTGGCGATCTCCACAAACAATCCTTGCAAGGCCTTGTCGGTCACATAAGCGGTTAGATCGGTGTTGACAGGCTTGACCAAGGGGATCTTATTGTAGCGAGACATGACTGATTCCCAATGCGCGGTGGCACCAACTTTTTGTAGACTTGCTTGAATGGGAGGTGCAAATTTCACCTTTAGCCCTGCCGTGGTACTTTGCTGTAGGTAGTCGGTAGCAGCACGCTCAGAACCCAGAAGAATACCTTGCACATCTTTAAAAGTCATTTCTTTGATGGCTTGGGTGAAAAGGGGCCGGGCCTCTTTTACTGCATCTTCCGCAGCACGATTGATGCTGGTGATCAACTGATCACAAAGATTGCCTAGACCAATTCTCCGTAAACTGCGCTCCACTTGGATGGCTTCTTCAGGAAAAGGAAGTTTAATGGCGGGGTTTCCTAGAAATCCATTTTCTAGATTGAGTCGATCCACGCTCAGCCCAGTTCCTTTTTCCAAAGCCTCTTTCAGGCCATTGGCCATTTCAGTTGGAGATGGGTTGGAAGATCCCCCCGTGGCTGTACTTACCTGATCGAGCACCTTTTTGAGTTGTGCAGAAGCAGTACTTGGAAAGAGAATGCTCGCAAAAAAGAGCCCAAAGCAAATTGGAAGGATAAGGTATTTCATAGCAGGAGTTATGGAATTAATGATGTGGTATTCCTAACGAGAATGAGGGCCCGAAAGATTTATTTCTGAGCTTAAAAATCAAAGAAGGTTCTTCTTCTGGATACTTTCAGGTCTTGCAGGATGCTTGACTTGACACGGATATCAATGTTGTAGGAGGTGAATCTTCCAAAGGGGACCCAATTGACATTCATCTGCCAGCAGTGTAAGTCCCTTGCAATGCCGATCATGGTTTGTGTGATTTCCTTCGAGTCAAAATTATACCCTGTATTAAAATTAACCTTCCATTTTTCAGATATGGAAAGATCACCACTGATATTCATCGCTTGGGTAATGTTGGTGGTATTGCTTACCTGCTTTGCATAGGCTAGGTTGTAGCCTAGGGTTAAGTTCCAAGGAATTTCCCAATCGATGTATTGGCTTGGGTCAGCCACGATTCGGTTGATTTCATTTTCGACAAAGGCATTCATGGCACCCCCCCGCTGGATAAAATCTTGTGTTAACTCATCACGCACCTCACCAGGATTTTTGCCATTTTGTGGGTTTAGCGATGCATTTAGGTTTAACGATGCATTTCGAATGGTTCCAATTCCCTGACCTTTCTTCCAAGCAAATTCTTTACTACTGCTGTACCGAATGGTCCCATCGGATCCGAGGGTAGAAAGCGTAGCATAGGGATCGATGGTGCTATTCACGTTGACGGATAGCTTTTGCTCAAATAAGGTCGTTCGCGCAGAGATTTGAATTGGAGAGAGCTGGAAAGAGTCTGCAGCAAAGTTGTAGGCGGTATTGAAGTTGAAGGATTCTAACAACGGAATTTTCTTGAATTCCCCTTCTGTGCTGTCCGTCTGGGTTTTGATTTTGGCTTCCAATACATTTCGAAGACCCAAACTTAAGGCTCTGGACTCTCCAAGCGGTGCATCTCCGAAGATCAAGCCTTGATGTCTCGAAAATCGAGCGATTCTTCCCGATTTATCTGTCTGAACTTCCTGGTAGTAGCCGTAGGCGGGATCTGAAAAGTCAGGATTGAAATTGAAACCAACAGTAGGGGCCATGTGGTGGCGAATGGTTTGCAATTTGCCCGATGGCTTGAAGTTGTAAAAGCCATAGAAGTTGGTGTTCATCGCAAAGGAGGTATTGTAAAATCCTACCCGATTAAATCCATCCTCCTTCAGCTGCTCTACCTTCTCAGTGGTGGAGTTGTAGCCGTAGTTGAAGCGTTGCATGTACCAGAGTTCGGTATAGTTGGCAGAGGCAGTACCGGTAAAATACTTAAATAAAGAGAAATTGGAACTTATCGGGATGGTATTTCTTGCTCCATTGTTGCCATTTTTTAACAGTAAACCGAAGTTATCCAAGTTGAAAGGAATGGTTTGGGGTCCATCCACAGGAGTGGCTTGGCCAAAGGTATTGATGCGGTTCGTAATGGAATTTTGGAGATTAAAATTCCAGGCAATATTTAAGGTTTTTAGAGGTTCGAACTTTACGTTTTCAAAGGGATTTTGCCGATTCATGTTAATTCCTATGGTCGGCAGGTCCAATCTTACTTCACCGGTTTGCACACTTTGGGAGTGTCGAAGATTGGCCGACATGGAGAAGGGGGTGCCTGCAAAAGTTTTGGAGTAGGAAATATTCGAGCTTAGATCCCCTGTGACATTATTGGCGAAGTTGTTGGGGTTGATAACATTATTGAAGTAGCTCGTGGAGCCAGCATTTACCGAAGCAGAGAATCGTCCCGTACCTCGCGTAATCGGGCTATGGTTCCACTGCACTCGAAAAGTATTGTAGTTGAGGGGAATGAGTTCCGTCTCTGGGCTGATAAATTTTTGAAAGTCCATGTTAAACCCTCCACTGTAGCGGTATTTCTTGGTGTACATGGATTGGGATTTGATGCCCCAGCCACCTTTGGAATACACATCACCTGTGACCCGCAGGTGCATGTAGTCATTAAAAGCAAAGTAATAGCCTAGCTCTCTCAAGCTCAATCCTCGAACTTGCTCTCGACCATAGGAAGGAAAAATTATCCCTGACGCTTTCTCTTCAGGGGTATCTGGAATCAACCCGAAAGGCAATCCGAGTGGGGTAGGAATACCGTTAAAGTACAGGTTGAAGGGTCCTGATACGACTTGCTTTCCGGAGATGGATTTTATTTTGGAAGAGGAAATGTGCCAGTGCGGCTTGGTCAGCTTGCAAGTGGTGTAGTAGCCATGTTCTAGAAAAACACTACCATCCTCAGTTTTCTTGATTGTCTCTCCACGAAGCACGCCATCTTGCTGCTCAGTGACCACATCTTTGATAATCGCTTTTTGAGTTTTGAAATTGTAGCGCATCTCCTTTCGAATCTCGTAGACCGAGTTGCCATCCTTGAAGAAGGGGTTACCAGAAACTACGCCTACGCTATCTGCGATGCCGTAGGCGTAGAGTTCCGAATTCTTCCAGTCGATGACGATGCGGTCGGCGTCTAACCGCATTTTCCCATATTCAAACCAGGCCTTTTTGTAGAGGTAAACCTTGTTTTCGGTGAAGTCCGTAATGATGCTATCCTCAGCGAAATACAAGATTTCAGTTTCAATATCACTTTTAGGCACATTTTTTGCCGAGTCAAGAAGTGCGAGCGTATCTTGCTTGGCCAGGGTGGTATCTCCTCTTGGTGCTGAAGCTGCGATCGGGGAGGTAGCCCTCCTTTCTCGCTGAGGTCGAGTAGTTTGCTGTGCTGATGCGGTCAGGTGAACGCACCAACTTGCAATCAGGACTAAAAAAAGAACTCTGAAACTCGCCACCCGTGCTTTCGCTTTTAGTATTTTTGAAATTAATTTCGTGTAAAGTTAACTCGATTGCCCTCATGGAAAGATTTAATACCAAAAAAAATCTGTTAAGGTTTCTAATTCTACTTCCCTTTTTATTTGGAGGATTCATTCCTAATGAAACAATGATGCCAGCTTTTCGCATGAAAAAAATCGTGCTCGATGCAGGACATGGAGGAATTGACCCAGGAAATATAGGATCTCGTGCTCGAGAAAAAGACATCAACTTGGCCGTTACTCTGCTGGTAGGAAAGTACATCAAGGAAAACATGCCTGATGTGGAGGTGATCTATACCCGCAATGACGATAGCTTTCCCACCCTCAAGCAGCGGCCCAATATTGCCAATGTAAATAAAGCAGATCTTTTCGTTGCCATCCATTCCAATGCGGCGGAAAACAAGACCGCCTTTGGTACAGAAACTTTCGTGATGGGAACCAAACACTTTGATGCCAATTTTGACATTGTTAAGAAAGAAAACTCAGTAATCCTGCTTGAGGAAAACTACAAAGAAGAATACGAAGGTTTTGACCCCACCTCTCCAGAATCCTACATGATGTTTAACCTGATGCAAAAGGCCTATGTGGGCAATAGCATTGCCCTGGCTGACCGTATTGAAAGTCAGTTTCGGGATAAGGTAGGCCGTAAAAGCCGTGGAGTGAAGCAGGGTCCATTCTACGTCTTGTGGACCCCATCTATGCCCAGTGTCTTGGTGGAGCTTGGCTTCCTTTCCAATACAGAAGAAGAACGCTTTTTGATGACCAAGGAAGGTCAAGAGTACATGGCTTCGGCGATTTACCGATCCATCAAAGACTACAAAAATGAAATTGAACTAAATTAATTTTTTCTTGAATCTTGCAAAAAACCTTCTTGGATTCAGGAAGGTTTTTTTTATAAATTGAACAAAAGATTCTGAGGTAAATCCTCCGCTCGAGTCAACTAATCTACTTGATTTCTAATCCATGCTTTCCCCTTCTCAACTTGATGCATTGATCTCCCTCTTGGACGACTCAGATTGGGAAGTGAAGCAGCATGTGCGCCAAAAATTGGTTGGTCTGGGAGCAGCGGTGATTCCGGTCCTCGAACAAAAATGGGAGCAGAGCTTTAACCCGATACTACAGAAGGAATTGGAGGACCTCGTTCATGACCTGCAGTTTGGCTTGGTGAAACAGCGATTGCAAGATTGGAAAGATTCCGAAAATCAGGACCTTTTGGAAGGACTATGGATCTTGAATACCTACCAGTATCCAGATTTGGAATTAGAAACCTTGCAAGCATTAATACATCAACTCTATGTGGAGGTCTGGACTTTTTTTGCTTCGGATTTGCAGGCCTTGGACCAAGTAAAAATTTTGAACCATGTCTTGTTCAAGCAGCTCCAGTTTTCTGGAAACACCAAAAATTTCCATTCTCCGAGCAATAGCATGCTATCGATGGTGCTGGAATCAAAAAAAGGAAACCCCATCAGCTTGTGCAGTATTTATCTGTTGGTAGCTAAGAAATTGGGCTTGCCCATTTATGGGGTCAATCTCCCGAACCTTTTTGTATTGATCTATACCCAAGAAGATTCCAGTTTCTACATCAATGCCTTTAATAAAGGAGTTATTTTTTCTAGAGAAGACATTCAAAACTTCTTGGAACAATTAAAAATTGACCCACAGCCCGCTTTTTTTGATCCCTGCAGCAACTTGGCGATTGTCCTTCGGTTCTTAAAGAATCTTTCCACCGCATTCGAAAAATTGGGAGAAACCGATAAAGTAGATGAAGTTCAGGAGCTGTTGGAAATTTTAGGCCGTCAGTAGATGCGGATATTGCATCCTACGGCTCTTACCTGAGGGACGGCAGGCTTTTCACCGCGTAAGACTTGAATCAGCGCCAATTCTAAGTATTTTTCCGTTACAGCGCTTTCCAATTGTGGGTTATTGTCAATTGCACCTTTGTAAACTACCTCCAAGCTAGTTTTCCCGGGCACCAAAAGAATGACCTCTGGAATTTTACTCACTTGAAAAAGTTGAGCCCACTCTTGTTCTCCATCAATCAAGTAAGTCATGTTAAGTCCGCTTTCATCGATGTAGGACCGGAGTCGAGTATGTTCAGACGCTGTAGGTTGTGCCTGTGGATTGACACCTGCAAATCCTATTCCTTGTGCTTGAAATTTGGTTATTAAGCCGATAATTCAGGCTTCATATAGTTTGGCAAATGGGCAGGGAGGATCATGAAAAATAAGGACTAGTCCTTTTTCTTTCGTCAAGCCGGACAAGGTTTTAAGGCTGCCGCTAACTGCATCGTTCGCAGCAAGTTGGCTAAAATTTTGGCTGTAGGAAACGGAACTGATTCCGAGAAAAAAGAGGAAGCTGAAAATAAATAATTTCATGGGTGGTAGTGAGAAATCAAGGTTACCAAATGGTATAGGTCAAGATATGATTTTCGTTTTGTTCTACCTGAACTTTATAGTGGTGATCTTTAAAATTTGTTCCATGAATTTTTCCCTTGATCAAGGTTGCGTCTGGAGCAAAAGGTTCCAACAAGATGTTGTCACGTAGGGATACTCCTTTTTTTCCATGGCATTTAAAAATAGATTCTTTTGCAGACCAGGCCATAGTATAGTGTGCGGGTAGGCTGTGAAGAAAGTCCAACTCGCTGGCTGCCAAAAATCGAGTGCCGATGCGAAGGATTTTTTCGCGGATTACTTCTATATCAATTCCCACTGGAAGTTCACGGTGGTAAATAGCTGCAGCATAGCCACGGGTATGCGTCAAGGATACAAAGCCTTGCCCATTCATGGGTTGTGATTTCCCATGATCGTCCTTAAAAAATCCAGGGTAAGGGATTTGAAGGAGTTCCAACGCTTCCTGAATGGCAAGTCTAGCTGTGCCCCATTCCTTTTTTCTTTCGGGATGAGAAATATTGGCAAAGGAAAGTTTTTCTCGAAAACTTAAAAATTCTAAATCCTTTTCCGACAGCGATTCGATTATCTTCACTGCCAAGGCTGAGGAAGAGTCAATTTTTCCTATTTTTGTTTGCATAGGCCTTAAAGGCGCAGCTAAGAGTGATGTTCGAAGATATGTCAAAAATCCAAGTAAACAAATCACATACCCTAACTGGACATAATGACTGCATATATGCCTTGAAAGAGGGGGTTGATCCTCGTTATTTTTATACCGGTGCCGGAGATGGTTTGGTGGTGGAATGGGATTTAGATCATCCAAAAGATGGGGTCTTACTAGCCCGACTTCCGCACTCGGTTTATGCCTTAGAAGTAGATCCAAAGCGAAATTTTTTAATTGTAGGTCACAACTACGAGGGGATCCACGTGATAGATTTGGAAGAAAAGATGGAGAGCTGGAATTTAAAATTGAGCTCAGCTGCTATTTTTGATTTAAAGGTTTTTGGAGATGAACTATTTGTTGCGACAGGGGACGGGGTCCTTATTGTGGTTGATATGCAAATGAGGGCAGTAAAAAGACAGGTTAAGCTTTCTTCCAAATCCATTCGAGTGCTTGCCATTGCTCCTGAAAAAAAACACTTAGCCTTAGGCTTCAGTGATCACAGTATTCAGGTGCTAGATCTCGCTGCTGATGCAGTGCCCATAACCCGTCTGGAGGGTCATAGCAACTCGGTTTTTGCATTGGGATACAGTCCTGATGAGAAAATACTTGTATCAGGAGGAAGAGATGCCTGTTTAAAATTTTGGAGCACAGACCGCTATTTGCTCGAGGAAAATGTAGTGGCGCATTTGTATGCTATTAATTATTTATCTTTCCGTGAAGACGGTAAATTCTTAGTGACTTGTTCAATGGATAAATCATTAAAAATTTGGGAGATGACAAGTCGCAACCTGCTTAAAGTTATCGATAAAGCTAGGAATGCAGGTCATGGAACCTCAATAAATAAAGTCTTTTGGAGTACTTATTCTGGTGTTATTGTTTCGGTTTCAGACGACCG
>CAXNJN010000046.1:0-19457 GCA_964202605.1 Bacteroidia bacterium
CCTAGATCTTGGTTGTACAGGTGAAATCTATGGACTCGAATTTTCTTCAGATTCCGACCGCATCCTAGTTTCTTACCTTAATGGAGGACCTGGCATCGAAGAATTTATCATCAAGGAGGTAACTTCGGGCTGCCCTACCTGTTTTGCTACGGCTACAACTGCAGCTGCAAGAGCTACCTGCATCCTTTCTACCAAAAAACAAGTTCCAGGAACCGCTGGCCTAAACTTAGGTGCCTTACAAATCGCGGCTGATGGTCAGATCTATGTAGCCATCGTCGGAGATAACCGCATTGGTCAAGTACAAGTAGGCTCGGGTTGCACCGCAGCGAGTTCCTTCAACCAAAGTGGGGTAGCAGCCATGCCGGGCACCTCCAATTTAGGATTGCCTTCCTTCGTTCAAAACTCGGGAAGCTCCATCCCCGAACCTGCCTTAGGCATTCCTTCTACCCTTTGCTTAGACCCGGTATCTGGCGCGACCGCCACCCTAGAAGGAGGAGGAGAGCCTGACATTGACTCCTATTTCTGGACCATCACCCACGAAGACGGAACAGTGATTCGGACTAATTTTGGAGGGCCAGGAGATCAATTTCAAAACTTAGAGCAGCTCTTCTCAAAGGTAGGCACCTACACCATCGAGTTACGCGTAGACCGATGCGCAGAGATTGGCTATTTCACCGATAAGGGAACCCTTAAGGTCATCGCTCCCCCAGTCCTGACCCTGGCTTCAGATGCCACGCTCTGTGAAGGCACTCCCATCACCCTCACGGCTATTGACGGGTACAACCCGAGTCAAGGTTTGTATGATTTTCTATGGACCAATGCAGCAGGAACTATTTTTGGAGACAGCAACTCCAATACGATTACTGTTACCGAGGAAAGTATCTACACCGTAGTGGTTCAATACCGCCCAACGGCAGCTGGAGGGGATGAAGAGGAAGCACTCTTTGAAACCTGTAATGCTACCTCCTCTATTTTTGTAGGCCCAGCCTTTGAATTTGACCTTACCCAAACGGCCACCAAAGTCTGCTACGAAGAAACCTCCGTCACCTTCGCTCCCAACACTCCCATCACAGGGGAATGGTTTTACGAACGCAACGGCAATGGAGTTCAGGTTCCCTTGGGCCCCTTCTTTGAGTTGGAATTGAAAATCCTAAGCCTCCCAGGTCCTGGACAATACATCCTCACCTTTATCGCCCAAGACCCAATTCTTCCAGGCTGCAAGGTGTCTAAATCCCTAAACCTACTGGTCAATGAACTACCCGTCGTAGAAGCCAAAGCCATCAAGGGGGCCACAAGTTGCGCGACAAAAGATGGGTCCATTGAGGTGCGCTTACAAGCTGCAGTAAGCAGCCTTAGTCTGGTAGAACTGGGACTATCCTTTCCGGCAGCTCCAGCAGGAACAGTTATTCCCATCACCGGCCTAGCCCCAGGAGTCTATACCCTAGAAGCTGAAAATGTAGCCGGCTGTACCTATTCTGCCTCTGTCACTGTAGAAAATTTAAACCCTCCTGCAGCCTATGCATTTACAGTAGTGGCAAAGGATGAAAGCTGTTCTCCTACTGGGATTGCACAAGGTTCGATTCAAATCAATTTATCCTCTGGATTACCCCGAGTAGGTACTTACAAAATCGTTCGCCAGGGAGATGGACTCGAATTGATTGGACCGCTTCCAAATCAAGCGAGTTTTCAGATTCCTGTTTCACACGGAAACTATTTGGTGGAAATCCTAGATTCCACAGGCTGCTCCATCCCAAATAAGACGGTCTACACAGTTGCTCAAAAATTTGAGGTTCAATTTTCCGTGCCTGAAGTGGTGCAAGGCTGTGTTTCCTTCACCTTTACCCCGAGTGGTCCTAAACCACTAAACTACATCATCACAGGACCGACTGGTAACTCCGTTGCTCCTCAGGCAGGTGGATCCTTTCTACTTACCCAAGCAGGAAAATATGTCGTACTTGGAGTAGATCCTACCGGAATCAGCTGCCCGAAGGTGCTCCAAATGACTGTAAATTTGAGTCCAGCGCTTGACTTTGAAGTTTCTCCTCCCATCGTGGATTGCCTTACAGGGATACGATATGAGGCCGTCCTTAAAAATGCAACTGCTGCCAATGTGATCTTCCTCTGGCGAGATGATTTGGGGATTATCGTGGGCAGAAGACAAGAGTTTGTGCCCAGTAAATCCGGAAACTATACCTTGGAAGTGCAGCCCATTTCGGGAGGCCTTTGCCCAACTAAGAAAATCCCGTTTACCGCTACACTACTCTCCACTAGACTAACTGTAAGTTTGGATACCAGCCCTTTCTGTGTAGATCAATCCAAGACAACGATTGAAGTGAAAGCCAATTTAACCACTGTGAGCAGCTTTGAATGGTTTTCGGTAACTGGGGGAACGCGTACTAGGCTCCCACAATTCACAACTAGCCTCATTGAAGTCAGCCAAGGAGGTACCTACGAGGTACTTCTACGCAGCAGCTTTGGATGCGAGATCGGAAGAGCCAATGTCGTGGTGGTCAAGTCCCAACTTGTTCCTCCCGTGCTTCCAAGCGATGCACTGCTGATCTGTGCAGTAGAAGGAAAATCGGTAACCCTCAACCCGGGCAGCTATGCCAGCTACTCCTGGATTTTGGATGGTAAGGAAGTGTCAAAGGACGCTAGTTTTGCCCCGGAGAAGGGAGGTAGGTATACCCTACGGGTGGGCGATACGCTAGGATGTAAATGGGAAGGAACCTTTACCGTGGTAGAAGACTGTAACCTCAAGGTAGTCTTCCCAAGCGGGATGGTGCTGGAAGACCCAAGCCGCAATTTTATCCTGTATGCCAACGAGTACATTGACGAAGTAGATGTGTTTATCTACAACCGCTGGGGGGAACTTATTTTTTACTGCAAACATGAAAATTTGAAACCCAAACAGCCATTCTGCCCTTGGAATGGGCTTGTAAATGGAAAATTAGTTCCCACGGGAACATACGTGGCAGTTGTGAGGTTTACCTCAAGAGAACAGAACCTCACCCAAACCGAAACTAAGGCCATTACGATTATTCAGTAACCCATGCTACTTGTCATTTCTCCTGCCAAAACCCTAGATTACAGCCATCCTGAGTACAGTGCCCATACCCAGCCCGACTTCACCTCAGAGGTCAAAGACTTGGTGGGGGTCTTGCGCAAGAAGTCTGCTACCCAAATTTCGAAGTTGATGCACCTCAGCGAGGCCCTAGCTACGCTGAACGAGGAGCGCTACCAAACCTTTACGGAGACCTTCAGTCCGGACAACTCAAAGCAAGCGATTTTGGCATTCAAAGGAGAAGTCTATGCAAAGATGGAAGCAGACACCTTTAGTGCAGCTGATTTGGAGTTTGCCCAGCAGCACTTACGAATCTTATCGGGCCTCTATGGACTATTGAAACCTCTGGATTTGATCCAACCCTACCGACTCGAGATGGGCACCAAGCTCAAAACCAAAAAGGGAAACTCGCTGTATGACTATTGGGGCACCAAGATCAGCAAGGCCTTGAATGCCGCAAGCGAGGGTAGAACATTGGTTAATCTGGCATCACAAGAATACTTTAAGGCAGTGGATAAAAAAACCTTGAAGATGCCTGTCATTACCATCCATTTCAAAGAACACAGGGAAGGGAGCTACCAGGTAGTCGGGTTCTTTGCCAAGCAGGCAAGAGGACTGATGAGTCGATATGCTATCCAAAACAGGATCACCGATCCGGAGCAGCTCAAGGTTTTTCAAGAAGATGGATATGAGTTTGCCGAACGCTTGAGCAGTGCCCAGGACTGGGTTTTTGTTCGTTAAATCCCTACTTTTTCGCTTACCATCCTCCCTCTAGAACAGGGTCTTGGGAGAAGTTTGTCTATTTTTTTTTGAATTCAGGATAGCATTTTTCATTTTTTTGTCTACTTTGAATGTGTCAAAAGTCACTTAACGCAACCCATCAACCTAAAGCACTATCGTATGACACAGACCATTAACCGGGGCGTACTCTTCAACGCAAGTTGTTTGGCGCTCATCACCACCGCCTTTTCCTTCTCTATTCGAGCGGGTATTCTTCCTCAATTGGGAGAACAATTCGGATTAAATGCCGAGCAATTGGGCTTTATTAACTCCATGTGGTTTTTAGGATTTCCTATCTCCATGATTCTTGGAGGTCTTTTTTACCACATCGTTGGCCCGGCCAACATCATGCGCATCGCATTTGTAACCCACACCCTTGGGATTCTGATGACCATCTTCGCGGATGGCTACACCACCTTATTGATTTCAACCCTATTTATCGGTTTCGGCAATGGCTGTACTGAGGCTGCTTGTAATCCGATGATTGCAGACATGTATTCCGGCACCACGCTAAACAAGATGCTGAACCGCTTCCACATGTGGTTCCCAGGAGGCATCGTTTTGGGAAGCTTGGTATCCAAATTCATGACCGACGGCGGCTTTGCTTGGCAGACCCAGGTTTGGGTGATGATGATCCCAACCATTGCCTATGCAGTACTTTTCTTTGGCAAAGCCTTTCCTAAGCCTTCCGTTGAGGGAGTAACTTCTGTTGGTTCCAACTTGAAAGCCATGTTGAGCCCCGTATTTATCTTCCTATTCTTTGCAATGGCCTTGACCGCTATCTCTGAATTTGGACCGCAGCAGTGGGCCAATATCGTTTTGAGCCAAAGCGGTGCTTCAGGTATGTTGATCCTAGCCTTGACTACCGGAGTAATGGCCATCGGACGATTCTTTGCTGGTCCTGTGGTGAAAGCCTTGGGACAGACAGGAGTACTCTTGGGAGGCGCGATCTTCACCACGTTAGGTATCTTCTTGTTTAGCACTGTGACGGGCAACATGTCTTATGTGGCTGCACTGATCTTTGCACTTGGCGTATGCTACTTCTGGCCAGTGATGGTCGGTGCTGTAGCCCAGCGTGTGCCGCTATCCGGCGCCTTGGGAATGTCCATCATCGGAGGAGTAGGCATGTTTTCTACTGCGATCTTCCAGCCGATCATTGGAGGATGGATTGATGCTTCCAGAATAGCCGAAGAAAAAGCTGGCCTAGTAGGAGCTTCCCTAGAACTCGCAGCAGGTCAGGCTACCCTAGAAAAAATGATGCTATTCCCAGGGATCTTGATTGTTCTCTTTGTCATCTTCTTTGTCTGGCAGCGCGGTGTCAAACCCGCCGCTTCAGCCGCACACTAAAAATCAAAAAGCAGCCTTCGGGCTGCTTTTTTTTTGTAATCTTGCCTGGTAATTTAATGCTCGTCAATTCCTATTTGAATGCGTCGGTGCAACCAATGGTATAGTCCTAAACAAATTGTTTCCGTTAGGTTAAAAAATTCTTTCAATTAGGAAGATTTTTCAGTCAACAGCTAACAGTCCACTGTCGACAGCCGAGTCGTTATTGGGACGAGTTTAGGATGTAATTTTAATACGTTTTTTGTAGCATGCACCTACCGACTGTGGTCCGTCGACCGTCAACTGTTGACCAATTTCAATCGCCGACAGTCCATAGTCAGTCAACCGACCACTTACAACAGCCAAGTTGTTGTGTGAATAGGTTTAGAGTCCATACTTAGTACTTAGCACTTAGTACATTGTATTGTGGTCTCTCGTCCGTCAACTGTTGGCCATTTAATCAAAGAAAGTTTGAAGTTTAGATTTTCTAACTAGTTTAAATTCATTAATTTTCTGACCTAATTTGAGTAAAAGAAAACGAATTGTGTATGAAAAAGATGAATAAATTCGGTCCAATCCTCTTGATTTTGCTCGTAATGGGGTTTCCTGTATGGAATTATTTTTTGGGTGATGGGAGCTTACCCTCAACAAATTACCTATTTTTTTCTTTTATCCTTTTCGGAGTCATTCTCCTATTTATTATCCTCAACTTGGATAAGATCGTCAAGTTGTCAAATCCTGAATCAAAAGAAGAAAACAAGACGATTGAAGAAATTGTATCTAATCCTACAGCAGAAGATGAAGTGCAGGAGGAAACTATTCCTACCGCACTAGCCGAAAATAAGGAAGAGGAAATTGTGCCAACCCCTACAGCGGAAGAAAAGCCAAAGGTGGAAGTTAAAAATATCCCCATTGAAAAACCCGCTCCTACTGGAGATCCAAAACCCTATAGTCCTCATTTTGGAAGTAAGAGAAGTGGGGTTTGGATAAACGAGAAATAGACGGGTTTCGCAAATTAAATTAGGAGGGTGGTCTGCCTTAAAAATAACTAAAGTGCTAGGCGAAATTCACCCAAATAATCTATAATTATATTAACAGTACACGCCACGCTACCCATCAGATCAGCGTCCCAGGGCGTTTCTTTTTTATTTAAGGGCTTTATTTTTTATTCTCTGCCATATTCGGAAAAAAACCCACCACAATTGCGCAGCAAATTGCCTTATTGAAACAGAGAGGGCTAGTCCAAAATCGTGGCTTTCTAATTTTAATGTTGGGGGGTCTACATAACTTCTCATAGGGATGGGACTAATTCATGGAGCAGGTTACAGAAACCTAAACAAATTAATCCAATTTGGTAGGTAGCAGTTTTGAGTTAAGTTTAGGCTAGTTTACCTTTTTGAATTAGAAATTTTTCTAACTTAACATTAATAAAAGAATCAAGTATGAAAAATTTGAATGAAGGTTCCTCATCAGAATATAGACAGGACGGTCCTTCTGAATCCTATCATAGAAATGGGCAGTTATCAGAAAAAGGAAATTATCTCAATGGTCAAAAAGAAGGTTATTGGGAAGAATATCTTTCTACGGGTCAATTAGAATCTAAAGAAAATTATATCAAGGATAAAAAAGATGGAGTTTGGGAATCCTATCATGACAACGGGATAGTAGAGGAAAAAGGAAATTATCTTAATGATCTTAAAGATGGGATTTGGGAATCCTTCCACTATAACGGTGAGCTAAATAAAAGAGAAAAATACCTTAATGGTCAAAAGGAATAACGGTTATGAAGTATTGATAAAAATAAAAGGAAAATTATTTATTAATATTCATCAAAGATGGAACAATACCTTAGAAAAGAAAAAGAGCTATTGGAGTGGACTAACTCTGACTTTTTCGACCACAGAAAAGTAGTCACCCATTGGTATAGTGTGCAAGATGAAGTAATCACCAAGCACAATAAGCTGGTGAATGCCATAGCAGTTCAACCTCAATACTTGATACTGAGTAGATATGAAACAGAGCATCCAAGCAGAAGAATAACTGTTTACTTCAATAATCAGGTGGCTGTAATTCCATTTATTCCATTTGGTCAATGGAAGTTGTTTGATAATACAGAGCAGTTTGGAAGACATAAATACTACACCGTACAAGATCCCATTGGTGTATTGAAAACAATTTCACTTACTGAGTATATCCCTTATATCCCACAACATCTAAAGCCTTATTTAAAGTTTGACTCCTTTGAAGAATTCGAGAGTAGTAGCCCTCCAGAAGGAGGAGAGGCTTTAGTAGAAGAGAAAAAGCCCATAGAAATATCCCTAAAGCCTGGTGAAAATTGCCTTATTTCTATAAGTGTAAATCAGAAATAGTTGAGCCTACAAGATTTTTAAGAAAAAGATTAAATACTGTAGATTTAAACTGAAGACAATAAGGCTATTTTTTACACAGTTTAAAAATAGAGTTTTGCTTTCAAAGCAGCCTTAGTTAATGGAGAAATTTACCCAGTCCTCAGAATTCTTGTTGGGATTTACGAGTGGTTGACCAAATAAGGATCAGAGCGGGCTACTTTTTTTGGATTCTGATAAAAATGAATCGTTAGAAAATTTGAGGCAGCTCTTTACTAAAAATCAACCACAAAAAAACCCAACTCGAATGAGCTGGGCTAGTGACCTCGTCAAGATTCAAACTTGAAACCTCCTGAGCCGTAATCAGGTGCTCTATTCAGTTGAGCTACGAAGCCATTTCAGACCACAAAAGTACGTATTAATTTTTTCCCTCCAAAAAGATCGCCTGAAGAATTCCAGAAAATCACAGATTACATATCCCAGTAGTTGATAAAACCACACTTTCCGCTCCATTACTAGTAAAAACGACTAGAAGTGATTGAGGATACTAAAAATGGGCCGTGGTCTGTGGACGGTCAACAGTCGACGATTATCCGCCACTTCCCATCTTCAATCTTAATCACCCCGCCAAACAGCGGATAATCTAAAAGAATAATTAAGCCAAGGAAGCGCATAAATCCTTACGAATTTTATATTTTTGCCCACATTCTCTTGAAAAGAAACTTCTTTGATGAAAAAAATACTCATGCTTGCCTTGCTAGTAGTTACACTAAATGCTCAAGCACAAGATTCCGCTCCAACTAGTCCCAAAACACCTATTGGTGGACGACCAAACATCCCCAATGACTTAAGCATTGAGTTTGGCCTCAACCAATTGACCAATAGACCTGCCGACTTGACACTCAATTTATTTGGGTCACGGACCTTCAATGTCTATTACCAAAAACCATTTAAACTTTTTGGAGATCAGTCTGGATTTGTGATCAGCCCAGGTATAGGTATCGCAACGAATAAATTTTCCTTCAAAGACGATGAAAACCTATTCCGCAGCAGCACACTAGGCGCTGAATCTTCCGTATTGAAGGAAGTGAAAAGTGTCTATGGAACCACCATCGACATCAAAACCAACAACCTTGCCGTCAACTACCTAGAAGTTCCGGTAGACCTGCTCTACCATGTCAACAAAAAGGACTATAGCAAAAGCTTCCGCGTAAGCCTCGGTGCTCGAGTGGGATACCTCTACCAAGCCCATACTAAAATTACCTACGACTCCCCTACCACAGGAACAGTTAAAATCAAACAAGCCGAGAACTATGGCCTAGAAAAAATTCGCTACGGCCTAAACTTTAAAGCTGGAAGCCCAGGATTTTATGTTTGGACTACCTACTATCTCAACCCCTTGTGGCAAGCCGACAGAGGTCCATTCAAAACAGCAGCCAATCAAATCAGCTTTGGCCTAGCCATCGGACTTTTCTAAAAAGAATACTTTCAAGTCTAAAAATCAAAACTCCCTAGCAAGGGAGTTTTTTTTGTTAATCGGGTTCTATGATTTTAAAACCTTATTATCTGCTTTTTCACCAATAACCAGTGAAAAAGGGTTTGAGGATCATTTAAATTAGCTGTGGACCGTTGACAGTGGTCTGTTAACGATTATTCGCAGTAGTAAAAAGGAAAGTTTAGCAATTGGTATAATTGCGGATAATCATATTCTAAAATTCCAAGCTGTTTTAAAATCCGTAAATCCACGTGAAGCCCATCCAGCAGATGGCAAACCCCACCAAAAGTCCAACATAAACTTCTGCAGGGCGATGGGCATCCAAATACAATCGCGCAGAGGCTACCAAGCCTCCCAACAGGAGGGTCGCCACTAACAGGTAAGCCAGATCCATGGAAGGAAAATAAATTCCCAAGACCCCCAGCACTGCTAACACCCCACCAATACCAATCATGTGAGCGGACATCTTCCAAAAAAAAGTAACCGCCGTCAACAAAACTACTGACACGGTAATGATCGCCATCCCTTGCCATAAAATGGGGTCTAACTCTGTCTTCTGCTTTAAAAAATAGGTAGTCAGCACATAAAAAAGTGTCACAAAAATAAAGGGAGTCCTTCGGTCACTTTTCTCCTCAAAGTGCAAACTTTTTACCATCCCAGTCCAGCGAAGGCCTAGCATCAAGACCATAGGAATAATCAAGGTGGAACTGACAATCAAGTAAAAGAGTCGTTCCTTAAATGATTCAGGAATGCTAGTGGCTTGGGGTACCCCGAAAAACAATACCCCAAACACCAAAGACGGCATCAGCAAAGGTTGAAAGACCACCGAAAGCAGGAGTGCTAACTTGCGTACCACTAGAGTTCTTTTCGGAGTCTAGCCACCGGAATCTGAAGTTGCTCCCGGTACTTGGCGACTGTACGGCGGGCAATATTGTAACCTTTTTTGTTCAACATCTTCACCAGCTTGTCGTCAGACAAGGGCTTCTTTTTGTCCTCTGCATCCACCATGCCCTGAAGGACCGATTTTACCTCTCGATTACTTACGTCCTCACCACTATCTGTAGCGATGCCTTCAGAGAAAAAGTACTTCAAAGGAAATACCCCGAATTCGGTTTGAATGGACTTACTATTTGCCACTCGGGAAACAGTAGAAATGTCCATATCTATCTTTTCTGCAATATCCTTTAAGATCATGGGACGAAGGGCCGCCTCATCTCCATCTACAAAAAAAGGAGTTTGATACTGAAGAATCGCCTCCATGGTTCTGAGCAAGGTATTTTGCCGCTGTTTGATCGCATCAATAAACCACTTGGCAGAGTCCAACTTTTGCTTGACAAAGGACACCGTCTCCTTGAGTTTTTTATCCTTCTTGTCGCTCTTGTCGTAGGTGTCAAAAAGCTCGGAATAGGAGCGTGAAATCCGAAGTTCGGGTGCATTTTTGGAGTTCAACAGGATCTCAAACTTTCCTCCATTGATCGTCAAGATAAAATCTGGAATCACGTATTGGGTGAGAACTAAGCCATCTGCAACTCCTCCAGGCTTTGGATTGAGGCGCGTGATGAGCTGCACCGCTTCCTTGATCTCCTCTTCATCTAAGTTGAGGCGTTTTTGAATTTTAGAATAATGCTTTTTGGTAAACTCCTCAAAGCAATCCTGAATGATGGCTAAGGCATGTATAACAGCAGGATCATCGGGATGCTCCTTGCGTTCCAACTGGATGATTAAGCATTCTTGTAGACTCCTTGCCGCAATGCCTGCAGGATCAAAACTTTGAATTTTTCGAAAGATTTCCTCCAATTCATCGCTGTCGATCTCTATGTTTTGAGAAAATGCCAAGTCATTGATGATGGCAGTTAGTTCCCTACGGATGTACCCATCGTTCTCAATACTCCCGATGAGCTGCTCTCCAATGATCCGCTGTCGCTCATCCAGCTTCAAAAAGTTCAACTGAGTAATCAGCTGTTCGTGCAAGGAACTTGGTGCAGAAAAAGGAATTTCCCGATCCTCATCGTCCGGGTTGTAGTTGCCATCCCCCTGCATTTTGTAGCCCCCATAGTCGTCATCTAGGTAGTCATCTACATTGACCTCATTGGACTCTTGTCCGTACTCGTCTCCAAATCCCTCATCGAAATCTTCCTCTCCAGAAGATTCGCTCTCTTCCACCTTGCCTTCTTCCAAGGCAGGGTTGATTTCAAGCTCTTCTTCGATACGGGCATCCAACTCCGCCGTAGGTACCTGCAGCAGCTTGATAAACTGAATCTGCTGCGGAGAAAGTTTTTGAGAGAGTGACTGAGAAAGCGTTAACTTTTGCATTGAAATGAATCAAACCACTTATTTGCGAAAAAGGAGCATGCTTCCAAGGAAAACTGCATATTCAAATTTAGGAAAAAGCGTCAATTTTTTGATAAAAAGGTGATTTAATCGTTTTTTTGCATTCTACTAAATTTAAAGAGGTCGTTTTAAGCTTCCTCTACCCCAAACACATGGCATTCAACAAACGGGTCAAAATCAAGACCATCCTGGAACAAGACCTGATCGGAAGAGAAATCACCCTCATGGGCTGGGTACGCACCAAGCGAAGCAACAAGAATGTTTCCTTCATCGCAGTCAACGACGGCTCTATCCTTACCAATTACCAGGTAGTGGCCGACCCCAATGTCATTGCCGAAGAAGTACTCAAAAAGTGCAGCACAGGCGCCTGTTTAAAAATCACAGGTACGGTGATTGCCTCCCAAGGCGCTGGTCAGCATTCTGAACTGAATGCGACACGCATCGAAGTTTTGGGTGAATCTGATCCAGAAAAATATCCACTGCAGCCTAAAAAGCATTCCCTAGAATTTCTCCGGGAGATCGCCCACCTCCGTATGCGAACCAACACCTTTGGTGCCGTCTTCCGCGTGCGTCATGCGCTGGCCTATGCAGTCCATACCTATTTCAATACGAAAGGATTTTTCTACATCCATACCCCCATCATCACTGCATCCGATGCGGAAGGTGCAGGGGAAACCTTCAAGGTGACCACACTCAACCTCAGCAACCCTCCCAAAACAGAGGATGGCAAGATTGACTACAGCAAGGACTTCTTCGAAAGAGAAACCAACCTCACCGTTTCCGGTCAATTGGAAGGTGAGCTTGCTGCGATGGCTTTGGCGGAGGTGTACACCTTTGGACCTACCTTCCGAGCGGAAAACTCCAACACCACACGCCACCTGGCGGAATTCTGGATGATCGAGCCGGAAATGGCCTTCTACGACGCCGAGGACAATCAGAACTTGGCCGAAGACTTCTTGAAATACATCATTCGCTACGCATTGGACCATTGCGCTGAGGACCTAGCCTTTTTGGACCAGCGTGCAGCAGAAGAAGAGCAAACCAAGCCAACCGAACAACGCGCAGAATTGGGCCTTCTGGACAAGTTGAAATTTGTAATTGAGAACGACTTCGTTCGCCTCTCCTACACCGAAGCGATCGACATCCTTCGCAATTCCAACCACAACAAAAAGAAGAAATTCCACTACCTCATCGAAGAATGGGGCACAGATCTGCAATCCGAACACGAGCGCTACTTAGTTGAAAAACATTTCAAAAAACCCGTCATCCTCACCGACTACCCGAAAGGCATCAAAGCCTTCTACATGCGTCAAAATGAGGACGGAAAAACGGTAGCCGCAATGGACATTTTGTTTCCGGGGATTGGAGAGATCGTAGGTGGCTCTCAGCGGGAGGAGCGATTGGATAAGTTGACTCAACGCATGGAAGAAATGCATATTCCTACCGAAGAACTCAGTTGGTATCTAGATACGAGACGATTTGGAGCCACGCCACACGCAGGCTTTGGACTCGGTTTTGAACGCATGGTATTGTTTGTTACCGGCATGGGAAATATCCGCGACGTGATCGCCTTCCCAAGAACACCAGGAAACGCAGAATTCTAAGGAATTTCAACCTATTCAAACGCCTCCAGAATTCAATTTTGGAGGTGTTTTTTTTTAGCTGACCACTTTGATGCGCCAAGCCAAAGGAATGCAGAGGATACTGAAGAAAATCGCCAGGTAGCCTACATAATTGAAATTGGTCAACTGCCCCAATTCATTCTCTCCAATCAGAAAGCCAGCGAGTAAGGAAGCAAAGCCAGCTGCCAGCTGCTGCACAGCGGAATTGAAACTCAAAAAACTACCCCGATTTTCAGGTTGCGCGGTACCCGTCACCAAGGCTGCTGCTGGGACATAGCGTCCGTTGGAAGTCACAAAAAACAGGGTCGTCACCACCAATACTAAAGCCACAGGAGTTACGCCCAGATGGGTGATGATCGCAATCGGAATGAGATTAAGCACCATGAAAATGGTAAAGATCTTCAGCTTCCCATGTTTGTCGGCTAGCTTGCCTACCCAAGGAGAGGTAAACATGGTGAAGGCTCCTCCAGCCATGTACACATAGGTAAGTTGCAACTCTGTAAAGCCCACATTGGCTACATTGTAGGGACTCAAAAAAGGGATGATCATAAATTGCCCCAGCATCATCATGATGGAAAGGGTGATGGCTCGCATTTGGTTGGGGTTGCTCGTGACCCGACTGATTACTTCAAAGGGATGGGGTCGCTTGACACCACTGTTCACATGTCCAGTGATGGAAGGAATAAACTTGACAATCATTCCCATGCTCACCACTGATAAAGCAGATAGAATATAGAAAGGCGTATGCCAATCGGATAAGCTAGCCAAAAAGAGTCCCAAGGGCACGCCCATCACGGAAGCGAAGGAAAAGGCAGACATCACCAAGCCCATGGCCCTACCTCGACGCTCATCGGGCACCACGTCCCCAATAATGGCTAAAATCAAGGCTGAGGTCAGTCCTCCAAAAATTCCTGATACCACTCTAGCCAACAGCAAAATAGGGTAACTTGGAGACAAGGCACAGGCAAGTGTTCCTAAGGTGAAGCCCACATACACCCAAATTAAAATCTTTTTACGATCAAAACGATCCAAGATGAATGCCCCAAAGAAACTGGAAGCTCCAGCGCTGAAGGTGTAGGAAGAAACTAAAAAAGCAAACTCACTGGGGCTGATGTCAAACAAACGCATCAGCTGAGGGCCAAGTGGCATCAACATCATGAAATCCACGATATGGATAAAATTGATGGCTGCCAGGGTCCAGAGTAAGGCTTTCTCTTGTTTCATGGAAAATTTTGAAAGGGAAATAGGATAGAAAAACGATGGGTATAAATTAAAAATAGAAGGGCTGAAGTTAATCCAAGCCGATGCGATGATAGGTTTCTGGGATGGCTTCTATCAAATCTTGAGCCATAGTTCCACGCAAGTAACGGTTTCCTGCCAGTTCTCCAGCTAAGCCATGATGAAATACCCCACAAAGCAGGGCATTCTCTGGGGAATACCCTTGGCCCAAGAAGGAAGTCAACATGCCGGTCAAGGCATCACCCATCCCGGCTGTCGCCATGTACTTGCTTCCTGAAGAGTTAAACACTTGTCTTCCGTCTTCAAGCGTACAGAGTGAATTCCCTCCTTTAAGCACTAGATTAATCCCGTATTTAAGGCAGCAGGCTTTGGCTTTAGCCATTCGCTCGAGATGTGTAGAAGAGGGTCCAAAAAGTCGGTCAAACTCTTTCAAGTGCGGAGTAAGGATACTTCCTTTGGGAATCAGGGGCCAGAGTTTTTGATCTAAGGAAAGGAGGCTTAAAGCATCGGCATCCAATATCAATGGCTTGGTAGAAGAGCGCAGCAATTGATGAAAGAGCGCTCCATTGGCGAGTCCCCAGCCAGGGCCGATTCCTACCGCATCGTAGGCAGATAGATCCACCCCATCGCCAAACACACACATGGCCTCTGGAAGTGCAGTCTGAAGAATTCCTCGCTCTTCTTCTGGGATCCAAACTGTGACCATGCCAGATCCAGTGCGAAACGCACTTTTGGCCGCCAAAAACGCAGCCCCCATTTTTCCTTTACTACCTGCTACCAAGAGCACCTTCCCAAAATCCCCCTTATGCGCAAAGCGATGGAAGGTCCGATGACGGGACAACATGTCTTTCTCTTCCAAATAATAGGTAGTGGATGGAAAGCCATCAAATTCTTCCTGCTCAAAGCCAATGTCCAGTACAACCAGTTCCCCAGTAAACTGTCCATGCTCAGGGCACAATAAGGATAGTTTGGGAAAGCCCAAGGTGACCGTAGTAGATGCTTGGACCACCAAACCCGTGGGTGAAGTGTCTGCTGGCAAACCAGAGGGCAGGTCTAATGCGATGATTTTTTCTCCAAATGAATTGATTTTTTCAATTCGCAAAAGCGCTTCTTTTCGGAGTATGCCTTTGCAACCAATCCCCAAATAGGCATCTATCAAGATCCCTCCATCCGGCAGCGGTGAGGAATCCAACGGGTAGCACGGAATTTGTTTGGGAAGCAGCGAAAGATTTTGCTTGCAGTCGGCAGTTAAATTGGCTTCCACCGAAAAGCAGGTGGCCACTTCTACTGTATAGCCTAGCGAATAAAATAGACGCGCAATCGCTAGTCCATCGCCCCCATTGTTGCCTGGGCCAGCACAAACCACTATCTGAGTAGTTGAAGGAAAGCCCTGTGCTTGAAACCAGCTCACAAAGCGCTGAGCAACAAGCTCCATAAAGGCATGATTGGAAACCCCCAGCTTTCCCAAGTGGAGTTGATCCAGATTGGCAATCTCCGAAGCTGAAAGAATTTTCAACATAGTTTAGGCCAGAGGCGAAAGCAATTTCCTCTCGGGTAATTTCAACCGACTCAAAAAGATCATTCCAAGCACAAAGTAAATGACTAGGAACAAGGCTGAGTTCCGCATGCTTCCAGTAAACTGTTCGATAGCTCCGTAGGAAGCGGTTCCAAGGACGACAGCAACTTTTTCTGTCAAGTCAAAGAAACTGAAAAAGGAAGCATGGTCTGTAGTTGTGGTTGGAATCAGCTTGGCATACGTAGCTCGGGAAAGGGACTGAATCCCACCCATCACTAGACCCACCACAAAGGCAAGCGTATAAAATTGGTAGACTGAATTGACAAAATAAGCAGCTACACAGATTCCCATCCAGATTAGGATCATGATCACCATACTCGTTTTATTTCCAAACTTCCGGGACACAAAAGCAAAAAAGTAACTCCCGCCTATGGCTACTAATTGAATAATCAACACCGTTAAGATCAGTTGGTCGCCTGGCATACCGAGCTCCTTATCTCCAAAGGATGCAGCCAAAAACATGACCGTTTGTACCCCCATTGAATAAAAGAAAAAAGAAACTAAAAATCGATTCACTACAGGCATAGCTCGAAGTTCCTTAAACACCATATTCACCTCCCGATATCCTTTCAAGAGGTAGTCAGCCGAAATAGATTTCTTGTAGGGGTTGTTGGGTAAAACTCGAAAAGGGATCTGGGCAAATCCGATCCACCAGATGCCTGTAACTATGAAAGAAAAGCGAGGAGCAAAGCTTCCTGCAGGCATCCCAAACCAATCGGGATTTTGAATGATTATCAAATTAAAAACTAGGAGAATCACACTTCCGATGTAGCCGAATGCAAAACCTTTGGCACTAAGCATATCAAACTCTTCTTCTTTGGCTATTTCAGGCAAAAAGGAATTGTAAAACACGATACTGCCTGAAAATCCAATACTTGCTAAAACACTGCAGATTATTCCAAATTCAAGGTTTTCACCCGTAAAAAAGAATAAGGAAATACAGGATAGGGCCCCTAGGTACACAAAGAACTTCATAAAGTTCAATTTATTACCAGCGGCATCTGCAATGCCCGAAAGTAAGGGAGCCAGCAAGGCAACCACCAGGAATGAAAACGAGATCGAATAGGAATACAACACCGTATTGACGACTTCCCAGCCGAAGAAGGAAACGGTATCGGAGCCATCTGAAGCTTGCGTGACACTATTGTAATACACTGGAAATATCGTAGCGGAGATCACCAGACTGTATACTGAATTTGCCCAATCGTACATGGCCCATGCACGTTGAACTTTCTTGTTGGAGGTTGGGTGGGTGTTCATAAAGGCTGAAATAAAAAAAGCCATTCGCTAGGCGAATGGCTTTCAATATACGAGAAAGATTTATTAGTCTACCTCAGTTTTTTTTGTAGAAGCATACAAGACTTTACGAGCATCAGCATTACGCAATTCAGTCTGTACGTCAGAGATAGGACCCATCTTCACTTCTTTGTCTACTTTCATAGAGATAGTGATGGAGGTACGATCTGCTTCAGGTAATTTATCACGTTCCTGATTTACCCATTGCACGATCTCCGGAGAGCTAATCAACACATCGTTGGCTTGAACTCTAGGCTCAGTACCGTAAAGACTCGTGTTTTTTGGCTTTCCAATGAAAATGTAGGAAATCAAAGTCTTATTCTGCAACTTTTGAAGCTGAGTAGACTGCGGAATTTTCTGATCAACTAAGACGTCTTGCTCTCTCAAAACGGTGGTCACCATGAAGAAGAACAACAACATGAAAATGATATCTGGAAGGGCAGAGGTGTCGATTTGCTGTCCACCACCTGATTTTTTCTTTCTAAACTTTGCCATATCAGTTTCCTCCTACTTTATCAGGTTCAGCAATAGAGATCGCCATTGGAATCCCCTCTTTACCTTTGTTTTGAAGTGCTTTAGAAGCCTCGTCATCACCAGTTAACGTTCTGTATTCGTCAGCAGTAAGACCTACTCTTTCTGAATAGACATCGAAATACGCCTTTTTGGCTAAATCGAAAACCTCAAGGAATACAGCATAGCTGGTTCCTCGGTTGGTCTTAATGGAGATTACTGCCTCACCAGGGTGATCCGATGAATCAGGTCTTCTTTGGGCTTGTCCTTGTAAGGAAGCTGGAAAAGAGTTGAACAATGCAGCAGCATCCTCATCCGGAGCTCCAAAATTCATGATAAATTCTTTGAAATCTTTATCAAGACCAGCAGCAGTCCTTCTGTATTCCCCTTCAACCAACAAGTCGTTGTTGGCATTGATCAAGACGTTGAAGATATTTCGCTCGTTTTTCTTGATGTCTGGGGGTGGCACATTAGGATCCTGCTTCGGAGGAAGGACATTTAGAATCCCCTTGTCCGAAGCAATAGTAGTAGTCACGAGGAAGAAGATCAACAATAGGAAGGCGATATCTGCCATCGATCCTGCGTTGATCTCATTACCCATTCTATTTTTACTTTTTGCCATTTTATTTAACAGCTTTAGTAAGTTCTGTCACTACTATAGCCACTATTGTAACTATGGTTAAAATGTAGGTCGTAACCAACATTCCACCGATCAATTGAGACAAACCGGGAGTTAAATTAAATGGAGCACCCTCAAACTTTGCCAGTACTTCGTTGCCAGAAAGGCTGTAGCAAATAAAGAAGAGTGCAACTAGTCCCAACACCCCTAAACCAGACTTCATCAATCCTTTCGGATCATCCAAAGACTTAAGTAAAGGCATCACGATGGACAAGGTGGTGCCAACTATTGCAAGCAGGTAGGTGGCATAAAGCATTATATCGTAAGTATCCATAGTTTCAATTGTTTATAACTTTATTAATTGAGCAAATCGATTGACCTAGTAATTACTTACCAGTCAATTTGTGCTTAACCAAGATATCAACAAATGAAATGGAAGCATCTTCCATATCGTTCACCAATGAGTCAATTTTTGACACCAAGTAGTTGTAGAACAATTGAAGGATCATCGCTGCAATCAAACCCGCTACTGTAGTCAAAAGGGCGATTTTGATACCACCTGCTACGATAGAGGGAGAGATATCACCTGCTGCTTCGATCGTATCGAAGGCGAAGATCATACCAACTACAGTACCGAAGAAGCCCAACATTGGAGCAAGAGCGATGAACAAAGAAACCCAGATAAGGCCTTTCTCCAAACGTCCCATTTCAACAGAACCGTAAGAAACGATAGATTTTTCTACCATGTCAATACCTTCTGCATAACGCATCAAGCCTTGAGTGAAGATAGAAGCTACTGGACCTTTGGTGTCTCTAGTGATATCCTTTGCTGCTTCAACTCCGCCAGAAGCCAAAGCCTCTTCTACTTTCAACAACAATTTCTTGGTGTTAGTAGTCGCCATGTTAAGCGTAATGATTCTCTCCAATGCAATCGCAAGACCGATGATCAAGCAAAGCAATACTGGAGTCATGTACAATGGATCTCCTTCAATAAATTTTTCTTTGATAAGCTGATGGAAGCTTTGCTCCTCAGCGACGATCTCGTCGTCAACTACTGTTGGTGACGCAGCAGTCTCTTCTGCTGCAGGTGTTGCTTCTGTGGCAGCTGCAGCAGCAGGTGCATCTTGAGCATTAGCGAAAGCAGGGACAAATAGGATGCCTGCAAGCATGAACAAAGCGATGAACTTTCTCATAGTTTTTTTTTTAATTGACTTGGATTAAGGTTAAATGGTTTCCAGATTAAATCGAGTTTTAAAGTTA
>CAXNJN010000047.1:0-19097 GCA_964202605.1 Bacteroidia bacterium
AGCTTAGAAGCTCAAATTAAGACCGAAAGTCCAACCTCTAGTAACTGGGTAGTTTCCTACGTCAATACCGAAAGTCAAGTCAGCGTCACCACCGACTGCAGGATCCAATCCTTCGTAACCTGTCAAGGTGAATAGGTTGTTGACAGAACCAAATACTCTCAGTCTTTCCATCTTCAACTTCTCCAATACGCTTGCAGGAGCAGAATAACCAAGGGTCAAGTTCTGCAATCTCAAGTAAGATCCATCCTCAATGTAAGACGAGTTGGCTACGTTGGAGTTAGAGAAGTTAGACACACGCTCTACGATTGGAATAGTTGCATCCAAGTTTTGAGGAGTCCATGCTTCAAGCAATCTCTTTGACTTAGCTGCACCTTCGAAAGTCTGGTTGAAGTCCGTGAACCAACGAGATTGGTTCCAGATTTCGTTACCGATAGAAGTATACAAGTACGCAGAGATATCAAATCCTTTGTATCCTAAGGTAAAGTTCATACCACCTGTGAAATCAGGAACTGGATTACCTAAGAACACACGGTCAGCAGGAGTGATTGTTCCATCCTTATTTACGTCTTCAAACTTGAAACGACCTGGAGCTTTACCGTCCTGAACAGCATGCTTAGACACATCTTCTGCATTGCGGAACAACCCAAGGGTATTGTATCCAAAGAAGGAAGAAAGTGGCTGACCAACCGCATTACGGATAGGCTGAATACCTCTGTAAGAAGGGTTAACAGACGTGATGAAACTCAAGCCAGGAGCAAGCGCAACGATCTCATTCTTCAAAGTTGAAGCTGTTACAGTCAATTCATAGGTCAAGTCTGTCGTCAAGTTACCTCTGGTTGTTACCAAAAGGTCAAGACCTCTGTTCAACATCTCTCCAATATTTACTGCTGGAGGCGAAGCGTTGTTACCTGCAGTCAAAGGAATTGGAACTGTAAACAACAAATCTTTGGTGTCCTTTCTCCACCAGTCGAAGATTATATCTAAACGACCGTTGTAGAAGGTACCATCAAAACCAATGTTCTGAGTTACAGCAGTTTCCCACTGTGCGTTCGGGTTACCGATACGAGATCTTCTGAAACCAATAAGAGCACCTGAGTTAGAACCGGTGATATCGTAAGAAGAAGATCCTATATCACCTGCAAACAAAGAATACTGGTTGTTTGGATCTACGTTGTTGGAGTTACCCATCTCTCCCCAGCCACCACGGATCTTCAAATCGTCGATCCAAGTAGCGCCTTGTAGGAAAGATTCAGAGGAAACTCTCCAAGCAGCAGAGAATGCAGGGAATACACCATATCGAGCATTCTCACCAAAGCGAGAAGAACCGTCACGACGAACAACCGCACTCACGATGTACTTGTCGTCGAAGGTGTAACGCAACTGGCCAAAGTAGGAGTTAAAGTTTACTCCTTTAAACTGGTTGGAGTTTACTTGACGTGTACCTACTGGCAAGTTAGAAATGGTGATAAAGTTAGGATCTGTAGAGAAAGGATTCTGACCTACAGCACTCATACCTCTACCAGCACCAGAGTTCAAAGCTTCTTGACCTGCCAAGAAATTGAAATCATGCTTGCCAATCTTCTTCTTGTAAGACAAGGTGTTGGTGAACGTCCAGGCAAAAGAGAAACCTGCTCCTTCACTGTATCCGAAAGCAGAGTTGTTTTCAGAGTTTTCGTACTGAAGGCGGGAATAATCCCAGAAGTAGAAGTTGTTGTACTGACCACCTGCGGAAGTTCTGAAAGTCAAGTCATCGATGATGTCCCACTCAGCATACACGTTACCGAAAGCATTCGCGTTGAAGTTTCTATTGTTCAATAGACCTTCACGGCTAGCCACAGGGTTTCTTGGGTTGTTGAAACCTCTAGAAGCAGTACCTGCATAGCCACCAAATTCGTCAAAGACAGGAATGATGGATGGCATACGGAAGGCCTGAAGGATATCGTTTTCGTCATCAGATACACCTCGTCCGCCAGTTCCCCCTTGCTGACCCAATACCTGACGGTAGGTAGCCTGGAAGTTTTGGCCGATACGGATACGCTTGGTTACATCAAATTCAGAGTTGGCACGTAAAGAGTATCTTTTGAATTCGTTACCGACCATGATACCAGACTGATCCTGGACACCCAAACCGATGTAGAATCTTGAAGTCTCAGAACCTCCATTGAAGCCCAAAGAATGTCTAGAAACTGGCGCAAAACGAGTTAATTCACCATACCAATCAGTACCTTCACCTGTTACGGCTCTGGTCAACTGACGGATAGTTCCAGCAGCAGGATTGACATTGTACCAACCTCTTTGCTGTTCGATTTGAGCTGCAGTAAATGGACCTGGCTGTCCAGAAAGCACGCTAAGTGCTCCTGTTGGACCTTGGCTGATTGAGCTCAAGTAGTATGGCATTACAGGGCTAGCGCCTGTACCGAATTGTGGGTGGCCATAAGCTGGAGCACGGTTCTGCAAGGCAGCTGTGTTTTTCTCAGCCAACCAAGTGATATCTGCATAGCCTTGTGGGTTCAACATGTCCAAACCTGTGCCTGGATCCGTGATACCAAACATGCCGTTGTAATCTACACGCAATTTCTTGTCTCTTGCACCGCGCTTTGTAGTGTAAACAATTACACCGTTCGCAGCACGAGCACCGTAGATAGAAGCCGCAGCTGCATCTTTCAACACAGTAGTAGACTCAATATCGTCAGGGTTCAAGAAATCTGTAGATCCAGTAGGCACTCCATCGACAATGTACAAAGGCTCGTTACCACCGAAGGCTCCGAAACCACGTACACGAATGATAGAAGAAGTACCAGGCTGACCGTTGGTAATTACAGTAACACCAGAAACACGACCTTGAAGGGTCTGCTCAATGTTACCTGTAGGGATTACAGTCAAATCTTTAGGGCTAACTGTAGAGATCGCACCGGTCGTCTCTCTTCTGGAGTCGATGGAGTAACCTGTTACAACTAGTTCAGTAAGCGTTCTTTCGTCTGGCTTCAAAGAAACGTCTACAACGCTTCTAGCTCCTACCAATTGCTCGGTAGAAGTGTAACCAATGAAAGAGAAGACCAAAGTAGCTTGGTCATTAGGAACATTTAGGGAATATTTCCCGTCAATGTTGGTGGCAGTACCAGTGGTCGTTCCTTTCACAAGGATGGACACACCTGGAAGGCCCATGCCAAATTCGTCAAGTACAGTACCTGTTACCGTTTTTTGCGCATAGGCAGCGGAAACAGAAAGTACCAAGAGCGTAAGGCACACACTTAGGATTTTGTAAAGTTTTTTCATAAAAATAGATAGATTGGGTAACAAGATTAATCTCAATAACCTGTTTGTTAATTGAAAATGCAATCGTTTGCGATTATTCTTAAAATAGTTGCAAAAAAGCTTCTCTAATTTTTTAGGAGATTCTTTTGCACCTATACCTGGTCAAATGACCTGCGTACTGAAAAAAACCGATAGGTTTGACATCGGTCGATGCTAGGAGAGAGAAGGGATTAGTTATGTAAATTTACTCATAGGCTGTTTTTTGGGTTAAGTCTTTAATTCTCGATACCCAATGTTAAATAATCTTAAAGAAAAATCAAACTAGATGAGCTAAATAAAATTTGTAATTCATGAAAAGAAAATGTCTCATTTCGGAATAAAACTCTTATAGTATGGACTAATGTTATTTTTTCTGAAACAGCACTAAAAAAAAACCACCCTAATTCAACACCTCGACTAAGAAAAAGGAGGTGTAAATCCTACTTAATCTCTTAACAAAGATTAATTTATTCTTAATTTAATTCAATTTTAAAGAAATTTAAAGTTTAATCTTTCCAACTTCCACACAACCAATATTATGGCAAGATTAACATCTGCTGAAATCGTGAACGGAAGGCAGTCCTCGATCTGTAGTTCAATTCTTACCTTCACACCTTTTTTCTTTGGTTACCGGTAATAAAGGCGGATAATCACAAAAAGCATTTAGCGGACAAGTTGGCTAAAGATGGGATCAACTTCTGTTTTTCGCTTTAAAGCAATTTTAGAAGTGATCGCCTTTTCCAAGTAAAAACCAGCTGACTCCACTTGTCCTAATTCCATCGCCACCAGTGCCAGTCCATAATAACCATAGCCAAATTCCCTTTGCGCAATCACGGAAGCCTCAAAAGCTGCATTTGCCCCCAAGTAATCTCCTATCAAATAGCATGCAATTCCTTTATTGAACCAATCCGCTGCTGATTCCATTGGATAGCCAAATCGCAAAAGTGCTAACTTGTAATCTCCACGCCGTACATCCAACGCACCCCTCAAGGATTCAATGGCATTGGTAAGGGAAGCATCTCCCTTGGCCAATACGGAAGCTTCCGAAAGAATTTTATAGGCTTCCCAGAATTCGCCTTGAAGCACTTTGAGTTGCCCTTGATTGTATAGCCCCAAGGGGGTCACTTTCAATCTATTTGCGGCTTCAAGCAGGCGACCTGCTTCTTCCCACAATACTGCTCTCGATTCTTCATCCTGGAGTTCCTGCCCTTGCCTCATCCGAACAACTGCCAAATTGGTAAAGGGAGCTGGGTTTGCAAACCATTTGATCATACTGGCATATAAAAATGCCTTTTCATCTAAACTAGGCGTTGCTGCTGCAGCCAGTGCCCAATCTGTATAAGAAAGCTTGTTTTTACCACCAGGAACTAGGGATTCTTTTAAAAGATTCTTCTTTTTCCAATCTAATCCCACATAAGGCTTGGCTGTAAGTTCCACAAGCACCGAACGCAGCTTCGGATAAATAGCTACTGCTACCCGTTCAAAGTCTGGCATTGCTTTCATCCGAAGCCCTTTTTCAAAATAGGTCCCTTCAGCATCAAGTTCCTTGTAATAACGCGCCTTGGTTTCTTCAGCTATCCCTGCGTAATCGGTAAGGAGTATCCTAAAGTCAACCCAATCGTTCCAACGAGATTGAATGTTGAATTGATCTTTTGAGATTCCAGGGAAAAATTCCTGAAGCTTTTGTCCAATACCCTCAGCCCGACGGTAGCCTAGTTGACTTGTTCTCCCTTCTGCCTGTTCTGGAGACTGCAGCCCTGTAATCTTCAGGGAGATGACTTCTGGGTTTTGATTTAAAAAAATCGTGAGCTGCCTTTTGGCTTCTTGATTCTCAGGATCTGCTAGCCAATCAGACTTGCCGGGTTCAAACTTGAAATAAAGAGCCTTGGTTAGGGCATTTACCTCCACCGATTTTTCTAGAAAATCGTACCGGCCTACCTTGGGAACCGTTTCTCCTGATACGTATTGTCCAATACGAACCAGTAGCTGGGGAGCATGTATCCCTTTCGATAGGATTTTTGTCTCTACCGTAGGCTTATTTTTTCCGAGAGAAAAATCTAGCAGAAGGCTTGCTTCCTCCATCCAGGGTTGGAAGGAAAGCGCTACTTTTTTTTGAATGCGTGTAATTCCAGCCTGATTGGTAAGTGCTATACTTCCCAAATCTAGACTGTCTTGCTTGGCCAGCAACCGAATTCGGACCTCGGGCTGTTTGACAAGAAGACCAGAGCCGGTCACTAGTTTCCCGGTAATCGAAAATTTGATTGAATCTTTTTCCAATCTAAGTTTTTGGGGGGAAAGCTCAATGGAACCTAAATACTTCAATGGTGCTTGTTGACTGAACCCCTTTTGTCCAGCGGAAAAAAATACAGACACCAAACAAAACAACCTGATAATCAAGTGCGTTTGCAATCTGCTTGTTTTTTTTGATACATTTGTCAACATCCACCTTGCCCCAACCATGGAAAAACTTAAATTATTTTTTGAAGAAAGTGCCTTCGGCGTTTGCTCCAAACTTGGAGAAAAACTGAATTTCCCTATTGATAGCATTCGTTTATTTTTTATTTACACCTCTTTTATCACGCTGGGTTCGCCCGTAATTTTGTATGTATCTATGGCGATGATGCTGAAAATCAGAACCTATTTTCGAAAAAAAAACCACCCCGCCTTATTCGATTAAAGATCGGTGAATTTTCGCTTACCCAATAGCAGGAAGTACACAAAAATTACCCCTACTGGTCCTGAACCACTTACTTCTGGTAAACTAGTTTCAACAACAAGAGATTTTACTTTTTTAGATCCAAGAAAATCACCATAAGCCCGCAAGATGGCCTTCGCAAATTGTCCTTCTCCCTTGCGTAAATAGTTGAGGGCTGCCAATCCTTCAAAAAAGCCTTTGGCGAGGAATATCGCTGCAAAGCGAAGTAATTCCACATTTTTATAAAGCATGGAAAGGCTGTTTCTACAATTTAAATAGAGCTTTTGGGCACTCGCTCGGTCCAAGGTGGCTCCACCCTGGTGATAGACAACAGCCGAACCGAGGTATCCAATTTTCCGCCCAGACTTGCGCAGCCTCCAGCACAAATCTATTTCCTCCATGTGCGCAAAAAAGCTAGCGTCAAAACCTTGATGGGTATAAAAATCGGCTGCAGTTAAGGCCAAACAGGCACCTGAAGCCCAATCTACGGGGATGGTATCGTCGTATTGTCCGCTGTCTTGCTCTAGCTGATCCCAAATTCTACCGCGGCAATAAGGGTAACCCAACCCGTCTACAAATCCCCCTCCTGCCCCGGCATAATCAAAATGAGTTCGATCCTTCCAAGAAAGAATTTTCGGTTGTACCGCAGCATAATCCGGGTGATTGGCTAAAAAATCCACTAAACTTTGGTCCCAGCCGGGGGTCACCTCTACATCGGTATTGAGCAGGATAAAGGTTTCGTATTGCCCTTTCAACTGCTCCAAACCTAGATTATAACCTCCAGTAAATCCGTAATTGTGTTCCAAGGCAATTACCGAAACCTGAGGAAAATTCTCTTTTACGTATTTCAGCGATCCATCCGTACTCCCATTGTCAATCATCCACACCTCGTACTGGCTATGCCTTACTACAGCGGGTAGAAAGGAAGGAAGTACCCCTTCCCCATTGTAATTGAGTAGGACGATGGCGCAGGATTTCATCCAAATAAATTACCAAAATCCATCCCCGGAATAGAAGGGACCATTCCCTCCGTTGCCGCCTTCATTTCATGCTTGATTTTTTCATCGATCGATTCCATGGCTTTATTGGTTGCCGCCACAATCAAATCACTGAGCATCTCACGATCCTGCGGGGTTAGCAAGGACTCATCTAGTTCCATCGTCAGCAGCTTTCGCTCTCCGCTCACCACGACTTTCACCAATCCTGCTCCAGACTCCCCTTCGGCTCTCAAGTGCACCAACTTGGCCTGTGCTTCCTTTATTTTGGCTTGGGCCTCTTTTACCTTGCCCATCATGGCCATCAAATCAAACATAGCTTTTTGTATTTATTTTTCTTTTTAAATCCCTTCGGGCAGTACTTGTTGTCAGTCCCTTATTATGGCACCTAAACTGCAGCCTGCAACTTGGCAATCAACTCGTTCAAAGTCAAACTCTCCTGTGTCCCTATAGCCAAGGCCTTTACCGCTAGGGTTTGGGTAGCAATTTCTTGATCCCCACAGATGCCTACGTAAGGAAGCTCTTTTTTGGAAGCATACTCCAACTGCTTTTTAAGTTTGCATACCTCCGGATAGAGTTCTGTTCGGATGCCTGCCTCCCGCAAGATGGGAAGACATTTCAAGGCATAGTCAAAACCCGCTTGATCAAAATGAGCCAACAACAACTGTGTTCCCTCCATGCGATCCTTTGGAAACAGGTCAAGCTCCTCCAATACGTCATACAATCGGTCTACCCCAAAGGAAAATCCGACTCCGGGTACGCCCGGCAAACCAAATACTCCGGTGAGGTTGTCGTATCGACCTCCTCCACTTACCGAACCGATAGAAACCCCTTGTACTTTTACTTCAAAGATGGCGCCTGTATAATAGGACAATCCTCGAGCTAGCATGGGGTCAAAATCCACATGATCTAGGTTGCTTCCCATTCGCTCCAGCAGCCCAAAAACTTCTTCAAGTTCCTGTACACCCTGAAGACCTGTCGGAGAATTTTCCAAAAATCCGTTGAGCACCTCCATTCGAGTGCTTATACCTTCTTTTAGATTCACGAGAGGTTCTAGTTGAGCGAGGGAGGTATTTTCGAATCCCCGCTGCTGAAGCTCTTCCTGAACTTTCTCCCAACCAATCTTGTCCAGCTTGTCTATGGCCACACAAAGTGGGCCTTCTTTTCCAACCGCACCAATAGCTTCAGCGATCCCGGTCAAAATTTTACGGTTGTTAACTTTTATGGAATACTGAGTTAATCCCAGTTTGGTGAATACCTGACGAATCATGCCGATGATTTCGGCTTCGCAAAGCAGGCTGTCTGTGCCTACTACATCGGCATCACACTGGTAAAACTCTCGGTACCTCCCTCTTTGTGGTCGATCCGCTCTCCAGACGGGCTGGATTTGGTACCGCTTAAATGGAAAGGAAAGTTCGTTGCGATTCATGGCCACATAGCGCGCAAAAGGCACTGTCAGGTCATAGCGAAGGCCTTTTTCGGACAGCTTATTTAGGTTTGCTGCGGATCCCTTGGACAAGTCTGCAGGCGCTACCTCCTTTAGAAAATCTCCACTATTCAGGATTTTAAATAAAAGCTGATCTCCCTCATCTCCATATTTTCCGGTGAGTGTGCTCAGATTTTCCATTGCCGGTGTCTCGATCTGTTGGTACCCAAAGAGTTGAAAAGTAGCCTTGATTACATCTAGGATATAGTTTCTTCGTGCCATTTGAACAGGCCCAAAATCGCGCGTACCCTTGGGAAGACTCGGCTTTTGCATGGTGGTTTCTTGAAAATGAAATCAAATTTACCCAAAATTCCCAAAACGAAGGAAGGCAAGAATAAAATCGAAAGTTTTGTAGGCGGAAAAGATAAGTTTATATACTTTTGCAATCCGTCTTGAATTCAAAAATTAAAATACATACGATCATGGGTGTTACTACGCTAAAAAGAAAACTGAAAAGAAAAAGACAGGGTCAAACTGCACGAGTGATTAAAATCAAGCAATTGAGTGCGAAGCCTGTGATCAAAAATGTGGACGTGGAAGCAATTAAAGCTTCTTTCGCAAAATAATTTTCTCTTTTCCGAAATAACAAAATAGCGGCCCTAGTCGCTATTTTTTTTGCCCTAAGCGCTCAAGACTCCTCTTTTTCCAAGTTCAACTACCCGCAGGTTGGTGATTTTTCCAGCATCCAAGTCAAATAGCAATAGCGTTCGCATCTGGTGAAAACCATGCTGTCCCACCGCGCCTGGGTTCATGTACAGGCAGTTGAGTTCACGATCAAACTCCACCCGACAAATATGGGAGTGCCCACAGATGAAAAGTTGGGGCTTAAGACTGCGGAGGTGCTCCTTGACTCCTTTTGCATAGCGGGGAGGTGTGCCGCCAATATGAATCATGGCTACCTTCACTCCTTCCAGTTCAAATGCCTGCCACTCCGGAAATTGCTCCTGCACTTCCTGGTCATCAATGTTTCCATAAACTGCCCGAAAGGGCTTATTTGGGGGTAAAATTTTGAGGATGCTTGCATCTCCAATATCTCCTGCATGCCAGATTTCATCCACATCTTGCAGGTATGCGCAGGTTTTGTGATCTAAGTAACTGTGGGAATCCGAAATCAATCCAATCTTTAGCGGCATATTGACAAGAAAGTCAGTAAATTTTCACACCAAATAGGCAGTTGTTTACTCAAAAACCAAACCTCCACATGAAATACGTGCTCATTTTTCTGCTCTCCTTTTTTGCATTTCACTCTGGAATCGAAGCCCAAACGATCCAAAAAGATTCCATTCAGGTGCTCTCACAGGAAGAGTTTGAAAAGATGTCTTCCAAAAGAAAATCAAAGATCTTGGATGTACGAACCCCTGAGGAGGTAGCGGAAGGTCATTTGATGGGTTCCACCACCATTAATTTTCTAAGTCCTGACTTCAGTAAGGAAGTTCAGGCCCTAAACAAAAACAAAACCTACCTCTTGTATTGCAGATCAGGAAGTCGCACCCGCAAGGCTGCCGATGCCATGCAAAAAATGGGATTCAAACGCGTCTACATGCTTGAAGGAGGAATTATCGCCTGGAAAGAAGCAGGCAAAGAAGTCGTCAAATGAGTGCGATTCGGTCGGCAGATCCCATTTGTGCCATCAAAAATTCAGGCAAGGGTCGTGAACTGCGCAAACAATAGATCTTGGAGTTTGTCAACCAAAAAACCATTTACCTCGGTTGAAGAACGCCGAAGACAAAGAAATAGTTGATTATCCGCAATTCAACCCCCGGTTCAAATCAGTAGTAACCAATGCGGATAATCGTCGACAGCTAACGGCTAACAGTCCACAGCTCACTTTTTATTCTTCAAACCTTATTTTCTCAGGTTATTGGTACAAAAGCGGATATTCATAAAGAAATAGATAGGCTTTGCAAATGGCCGATTCCTTTCTATTTTTACGTGCCAAAAATTTGTCCCTAAGCAATGAGAGAACTACAATTTCGGGAAGCCTTGAGAGAGGCACTGTCCGAGGAAATGAGACGAGACAAAAACGTCTTTTTAATGGGTGAAGAAGTTGCCGAATACAACGGTGCTTACAAAGTATCCCAAGGGATGCTGGATGAATTTGGTCCTGATCGCGTGTACGACACCCCTATCTCCGAACTTGGATTTGCTGGCCTCGGGGTCGGTGCAGCCATGAATGGCTTGAAGCCGATTATCGAATTCATGACTTTCAACTTTTCATTGGTAGCCATCGATCAGATCATCAACTCTGCAGCCAAAATGTATGCAATGTCGGGAGGCGCTTATTCTGTGCCGATCGTATTTCGTGGCCCTACGGGCAATGCAGGGCAGCTGGGAGCTACCCACTCCTCCAACTTTGAAAACTGGTTTGCCAATACTCCTGGCCTTAAAGTAATTGTACCTTCCAATCCTGCCGATGCAAAGGGCTTGCTCAAGTCTGCTATTCGTGATCCAGATCCCGTGATATTTATGGAATCTGAGGTCATGTATTCTGACAAAGGAATGGTACCCGATGGGGAATACTTGCTTCCGATCGGCGTGGCTGATATCAAGCGCAAGGGCACGGATGTAACCGTGATTTCCTTTGGCAAGATGATGAAGGTGGCCCTCGAAGCAGCTGAAGAAATGGAGAAATCAGGGGTTTCCTGTGAGGTGATTGACCTGCGAACTGTTCGTCCTATCGACTATGCTACTTGTGTGGAATCCCTCAAAAAGACCAACCGTGTGGTGATCGTAGAAGAAGCAAACCCGCTTGCGGGCATCTCTTCCGAGCTCACCTACCACTTCCAGCGCCATGCTTTTGACTACCTAGACGCTCCTGTCATTCGTGTCAACTCCATGGATATTCCGTTGAGCTATTCACCTTCCTACATCGATGTGACACTCCCCAATGTAAAGCGTACAGTAGAAGCCATCCAAAAAGTACTTTATAAGGCCTAAGTGTCTATATTTTTAGAACAGGAAAAAAACCAGACGCTACGGTCTGGTTTTTTTTGTTCCTTTTTTTCAGCTACATAAAAAATCCCGGATTCATCAAACCCGGGATTATTGTTCAACCTATCTAGTAATAAACTTATTTTGTTTTTGAGAATTTTTTAACGGTTTCGAACCGTTGGAGCTCCTCCTTGTTCGCCTTGTCCCTCACCACCATCTTTCAAGTCGTCGTTGGTAATGGATTTCCGCTTTTTAGGGGCCTGATTCAAACTCATCTTGCCTATTCGGTAATTGAAGTTCAGCTTAAAGTTTAGGTTCTGAATTCGGCTCGTGCTATTTTGTACAATGCTCGGTGTCACGATTTCGTTGCGAACCACAAACTCTTTCATTAAGAAATTTTCAGCACCGAATCCAAAGGATCCCCTCTTTTCTTTAAACTGCTTGTTGAAGTTCAATCCATAGGCAGCAAAGCCTCCCGAGGAACCTTGTAACTGGACCTGATTGCCACGTGCAAAGGTGAAGAGCTGTGCTTGCCAGTCTTTAGGAAGAGTGTAGTTGCCAAACATTCGGCCACTCACCACAAACCCTTCGTTTTGGGCGGCAAACTTAGGGTCTGTCAAGCCGTTGTCTAGCATGGAATAGTAGAGATCCATCCCCCCGTTCAAAGAAAGTTTATTGCTGAGGTTGATGTTGAAAAAGAGGTTGGTTCCTACAGCTTGCTCGCGACCGATATTTTCGAAGGTGGTAAATATGATGCCGTCCTCCCGCACATTGCGAATGGATTGAATAGATCCAGTTGTGTTTCTATAGAATCCTGTAAAATTCAAGGTGGTTCCTTTGATAAACGTGCTGTAGCCCAACTCATAGTTGTCCGTCAATTCTGGATCTAGCTCAGGGTTACCTTGAGACTGCTGCTGTGGGTTGGATGCTTCAATGTTCGGGTTAAGAAAACGAAGGGAAGGGCGCTGAATCCGGCGGTTGTAGGCCAACTTGATTAGGTTCCCATTTTTTAATTTTCTACTTGCATTGATGCTTGGAACCAAGGTACCATAAGAAGGAATTTCGGCTTTGAAGTCCGTTTTAAAATCCGCATTGATTGTGGTGTACTCGTATCTCAATCCTGGCTTCAAGGTGTAATTCTTCAACATTTGGAAGGTGTAGGAGAAGTAGGCTGCTGTTACATTTTGATCGTAGCTAAACTCGTTGCTCAAGGTAGGATCGGGAAGCGCTACAAATGGACCGGTAGGGCCCTGGGCTAAGAAATAAGAGAAATCTGAAGATGCCTTTCTCAAAATGTTTTTAACACCGTATTCAATGATCTGCGAACCCTGTTCATTGAGGGGATTGACATAATCTACCTGAGCCGTAAACTCTTCGTTTTTGCTTGGGTTCACGTTTTTCAATCTTGAAAAGATTGTTTCCAGATCATTTTCTTTAAAAAGCGTGTTCGTAAACGAATTGTCTCGAAGGTTATTGGAGTACAAGGTGAGAAAACTCAATTCCTTCCCTTTCTTCTCAAAGGTCTTGGTATAGTTCAAACTTACATCCACCGAATTGGAGTTGTCCAAGGTGTTGGTTTCACGATTTTGCTGCGCACGCAACACGTCATTGAGGGAATTTTGCGTAAGAAAATTGTACTGCCAGTTTTCAGAGTTACGAATGCCAAAATTGACTGCTCCTGTAATGAAGTTTTTAGCATCAATTTCGTAGTCTACTCCAAAATTGTAGCGCCCAAAAATCTCACTTCGCTCCGTATCTGCCGACTGCTGGGAAGTGGAAACACTACCATTGGCCAGGTTGGTCACCTGCTTATTTTCGAAGCTTCCGAGGATATTGTATCCTGAGCGGCCAAAGCCGCCCAAGGAAAAACCTAATTTTCCTTTTCTAGCAGATCCTTGAAGACCCAAATTAGACCCACGAAGGCCAGCTCCAGAATTTACGTTTAAGGTCATGCCTTGGAGATTGTTCTTTTTGGTAACGATGTTGATCACACCAGAGGTACCTTCTGCATCGAATCTTGCGGATGGGGAGGTGATCACTTCTACTGCCTTGATTTCGTCGGCAGGGATTTGACGCAAGGCATCTGCAATGGAGGAAGCAGCAATAGCGGAAGGCCTGTTGTCAATCAAGACTAGGATATTGGAACTGCCCCTCATGGAAACGTTGCCATTAAAGTCTACGGATAGCATGGGTACCCGGCGAAGTACATCGGTGGCATCTCCACCTGCAGTGGTTTTGTCGTTCTCAGCCTTGTAGATAGTTCGGTCTACTCGCTCCTCAATCAGTTCACGCTGTCCTTGCACGGTAATTTCTTGGAGCGCTACCCCTTCATCTGAAAGGGCTATTTCTCCTAGATTAATGTCTGAGTCAAGCGAATTTACATTGACTGTACGCTTGACCGTTTCGTAGCCCAGAAAGGAAACCTGCAATTCATAGGTTCCTACTGCAAATCCAGTGATGTAAAAAACGCCGTTTCCATCAGCCACGGCCCCTGCAATCGAGGCGGTGGTTCCGACTTTGTATAGCGCCGCGGTGGCATAGCCTACTGGGCTTCCTGTTTTAAGATCTTTGGCCACGCCCAAGATACGGACGGGCTCTTTTTCCGCTCCTGTCTGCTGGCCAAAAGCCATTTGAACAGACAGGAAGAGAAAAAAGGTAAATACTAGTTGTACTTTTTTCATGATTTAGTTTTCAAAGAGACGGTTTAGTCCCCGTATATACTGCAAAGGTGGGTGGATTGTTTGGGGTACTCAAATCCGATAGACCAGCACAAACTTCCTGTCGACCAATAGCCCAAAATGAAAGACTAAAATTTCAGGCACCTAAAAGCAGCGCTTGATGCCTTGATTTTGCCTATTGGTGGGCAAGAATGCCGTTTTGGTAGATTTGATACAGAAGAAAAAAGAAAATGCCTTAGCTTCACCCCTGTAAATCAAGGCCATGCTACCCAATACACGAAAAAGAAAGCTTTCCATTCTCGTCCACCTCTTGGGCTGGATCATGCTTTGCGTAGTCTTGCTTATCCTTTCACCCTTATCCTGGAGGATGGGAGAAATTGAGCTACCGGTACAGTTCTGGTGGAAACAAATTCACCTGGTAGGGCTTTTGATCTTAGTATTTTACTTGAATGCCTGGGGAATCGTTCCCAAGTTTCTCTTGAAGGGTAGAAATTACTTGTACCTGTTGGTCATCCTTATTGGCGCCTTCCTTTTTTATGGATTGATCTTTTACTTCGAGCAGTTTACGCAATATGGTGTCAAGATGCATGAGCTATTCAATCCAGACAAGCCCTACACAGGCAAACGCTGGGTACCTGGAGATGTGTTTCAAATGCTCTTGTATGTGATTTCAATTGGCCTGAGCACCTCTGTCGCCTTGGTAGAGAAATGGCAAAAGGATGAGGCTTTTCGAGGTGAATTGGAACGGCAACGGATCAATACCGAACTCTCCTACCTCAAGGCCCAGATCAATCCTCACTTCTTTTTCAATACGCTGAACAATATCTATTCCTTGACGACCTTGGATGTAAGTAAGGCCCAGGAGGCTCTATTGAAGCTTTCTAGAATGATGCGCTACGTGCTGTATGAAAATCAGAAAGATGAAACTTTGCTCAGCAAAGAGGTGAAATTCATAGAAGACTACCTAGAGTTGATGAAAATGAGACTCAGCCAAAAGGTAAAGCTTCAGGTGAAGCTCGAAGAACCCAAGGATGATTTGGTAATCGCTCCCATGCTTTTTCTACCCTTTCTAGAAAACTGTTTCAAACACGGAATCAGCTCCCAGCAAGAAACTGAAATCAGCATTAGTCTCGAGGTGATGGGCGATACCGTGTTTTTTGAGACGAAAAATGCCATTTTCCCAGTACCTCCTGAAAGTCCTGAAGCCCTTGAGAATGGGATAGGTCTTGTCAATACCCAAAGGCGCCTTGCCTTGCTCTATCCCGATAAACATCGACTTAAACTGGGTGTGGATGAAGCTACTGGAAATTATGAGGTGAATCTGACCATCAATCTTTCATGAAAATCTCTTGCATAGCGATCGATGACGAGCCTTTGGCGCTTGAGTTAGTGGCCAAGTTTATCGGACAAACTCCTTTTTTGAAGCTTGAAGGCAGGTTTTCCAATGCCATCGAAGCCTTAAGCTACATCAATCAACATGAAGTCAATTTGATTTTCATGGACATTCAGATGCCTGACCTTTCGGGCATGGAGCTCGCACGAATCCTGGATGGCAAAAAAGATTCAGGAACTACCCGAGTGATTTTTTGTACAGCCTACCATCAATTTGCGCTAGAAGGTTACAAGGTAGAAGCCTTAGACTACCTGCTCAAACCTTACAGCTACGAAGATTTTTTGACCGCCGCTACTAAAGCCTACCAGTATTTTGGAAGGGTAGGAAACTCAGTGCAGCCCAGCTTACCTACTACCCCAACAGTTACGGCTGACTATATTTTTTTAAAAGTAGAGTACCAGCTAGTCAAAGTAATGCTCAAAGACATCACCCATATTGAAGCGTACAAGGACTATGTGAAGGTGCATTTGACCTCAAAAAATCATCCTTTGCTCTCGCTTACTTCCATGAAGAATATGGAAGAGCTGCTTCCAAAAGATCGGTTTATGCGGGTGCATCGCTCCTTTATCGTGTCGCTAGATCACATCGACACCATTTCCAAAAATGTCATTCATGTTGGCTCCCAACAAATCGCGGTCGGTGACTTGTATAAAGAACAGTTTTCAGAATTTGTAAGTCGCTGGACGAGTTAATTGGACCTGCGAGGAACTCGCTCCTAGAGCAAGTCTTGAAAATCTCCTAGTCCTTCCCGCAGGCATACCACCTCGTCTCCTGTGCAATCCAATACCGTGGAGGGGATCAATCCCCCGTAGCCCCCATCAATCACCAAGTCCACCTCGTGTTGGTATTTTTCAAAAATCAACTCCGGGTCCGTGCTGTACTCTGCGGGATCTTCGTCGCCATGGGGCAAGGAAGAGGATAAAATTGGGTGCCCCAAGGCCTCCACAATCGCGCGAGGAATCCCGTGATTGGGCACACGGATTCCCACCGTTTTTTTCTGACTGTGGAGCAGTTTGGGTACCTGGGTATTCGCTTCTAAAATAAAGGTGAAGGGTCCAGGAAGCCCTTTTTTCATCATTTTGAATACGGGTTTGGAAATCACACGGGTGTAATTGGCCAAGTGACTGAGGTCGGCGCAGACAATCGAAAAATTATGCTTTTTGGGGTTGATGCCTTTGATTCTACAGATTTTTTCAACCGCACGCGCTTGGGTGATGTCGCAGCCCAAGGCATAGACCGTGTCTGTAGGATAAATGAGGACGCCCCCACTTTGGAGTACGGCTACCACCTGTTTGATCCGCCTTGGTTCTGGGTTTTCTTCGTACAATCGGATGAATTCCGCCATGTTTTTTTAGGTTAGTCCCAAGAAATAATCCCAATGCTCCTGCAATTCCTTGACAATCGGAAGGTCTGCCGGTGCCCAATCCAAAGATAGGAGGTCTTGTGGCGCCAACCACTGACTTTGTGCATGTTCGGTGAGCTGCAAAGTTCCCGATTCCCAAGTAGCCAGAAAAGGAATGAGCTGAATAGACTTGGCTGGATAGGCATGCAGCACCGGTGTCAAAGGCCTACAAATCTGAATACCAATGGACAGCTCCTCCCAAATCTCCCGAACCAAGCAAGTCGCAGGACTTTCTTCGGGCTCTACTTTTCCGCCAGGAAACTCCCAAAATCCGGGTAAATCCATTTTCTCAGAGCGCTGGGTGGCCAAAACTTTTCCATGATGCAAAAGAACAAGACAGGATACGTGGATGATTTTCACAGCAAAAAACGGATGGGGAAAGGTACGGGAAATAAATTAGGTAAAAATTCGCTACCCATCCCCCTGCTTTTCTGGAATTTTAAATGCGAAGCGATTCCCTCCCAGCGTAACGAGTGTTATCGACTAAAAATAATTATCTATCTGGTTATCCACTTTTTCACCACTAACCAGAGAAAAAAGGTTTGAGGTTCAATTCGATGAGCTGTGGACCGTCGACTGAGATCTGTCAACGATTATCCGCAGTTTTAATTAGGCATGCTAAGCTAATGGCATGATTGCGGATAATCATTATTTTCTATTTTTGCAGCTATGCTACTCGAAAAACGCAAAAAATTTATGCTGGTCTTCCTGATCGGAGGATCGGTACTGGGCATATCCCTTACTTTTTATTTCTATCAGGTCTTTTTCAGTGCCAACACCCTGGTCGAATCAGACAAAGCCTACCTGCTCGAGATCCCCTCCAACTCGGTGTATAAAAATGTGGTGAACCAACTTTACGAGGAGCGAGTGATCAATGATGCGGTAAGCTTTAGCTTTGTCGCAAAAATCCTGGGCTACCAAGAGGCGGTCAAACCAGGATTGTATCAGATTGAACCCAAAATGAATAACCTTCAGCTGGTACGTATGCTACGATCCGGTCAACAAACCCCCGTACGCGTAACCTTCAATACGGTACGAACTCAAGAAGAATTAGCTGAAAAAATCAGTGTTAATCTTGAAGTAAGCAAGGAACAGTTTCTTGAACTCCTTCAAGACTCCGTTTACATCCGCAAGTTTGGGTTTGAAGAAGAAACCGTCATGAGCCTATTCATCCCCAATACCTACGAGTTTTGGTGGGATACCAGCGCCGAAGAACTATTTGATCGAATGCACAAGGAATACCAAAGTTTTTGGACCGAAGCACGCAGCCAAAAAGCACAGGACTTGGGGCTAAGCAAGGAGGAAGTTAGCACCTTGGCATCCATCGTACAGGCAGAAAGTCAAAAATCCGATGAGCGCCCCAGAATCGCTGGTGTCTATCTCAATCGACTGCGCATAGGCATGCCCTTGCAGGCAGATCCAACCTTGGTTTTTGCGGCAGGGGACTTTAGCATCAAGCGCCTCACTGCCAAACAAATGGCGATCGACAGCCCCTACAATACCTACAAATATGCGGGGCTTCCTCCTGGACCGATCAACCTACCGGATATCAATTCCTTGGATGCGGTGTTGAATTTCGAGAAGCATAGCTACCTTTATTTTTGTGCCAAGGAGGATTTTTCGGGATACCATTCCTTTGCAGTAGGCTACGACGAGCACCTCAGCAATGCCAGACGCTACCAACGGGCATTGAATGCAGCCAACATCTACTGATATGTTTAAAGCCAAAACACAAATTCGGGTTCGCTACGCTGAAACAGATCAGATGGGCTTTGTCTATTACGGCAATTATGCGATGTATTTTGAAGTGGCACGGGTAGAGGCCTTGCGAGCGGTGGGATTTTCCTACCGAGAGATGGAAGATAGCGGCATCTTGATGCCTGTATTGGAAAGCCACATTACCTACCTCAAGCCCGGCAAGTACGACGACCTGCTCACCATCCATACGGTGATTCCAGAGCTTCCCAACGTAAAAATTCGCTTTGAGTACCAGGTGAGCAACGAGTCGGGAGAGCAAATCGCGAGAGGATGGACTACCTTGGCCTTTATAAAAAAGGAGAACCACCAACCTACCCGTCCTCCAAAAAGTTTGATGGAGCTGATGAACCCTTATTTTAATTAAGCCAGCGCTAGTGGAGCTCAAGGAAAGAATATTAAAATGGAGAATCCGGCTACAGCTCAAGGCTCGAACGCTTAAGAAGATTCACTTCGGTAGCAAGAGCA
>CAXNJN010000048.1:0-18972 GCA_964202605.1 Bacteroidia bacterium
GGGTGTTACCGCGCCACTTTTGGCCAATTGGAAAAGGTCCTGCATGGCTTATTCTTCGTCAAGAAAACGCTTGGTGATGGGCCCGTAGGAATCAATTCTTCGGTCCCGTAAAAATGGCCAGTGAGTGCGGTAGCGATCGGAACCACTCAGATCCAAGGCCTCCACATGGATTTCCTCTTCAAGGTGCGGAGCCTGGTAGGTCACGCGACCAAAGGGGTTGGCCACGAAGGAACCGCCCCAAAACTGCATCTCTCCTTCTACACCGGTACGATTGACCGACACCACGGGAATGCCGTTGGCTACCGCATGGGAACGCTGAATAGTCTGCCAGGCACCATACTGCTCCTCGTTGGTGGCGGCGTCTTGGGTTTTGGCCCAGCCGATGGCAGTTGGGTACACGAGGAAGTCAGCACCCATCAAGGTAGTAATGCGAGCTGCCTCTGGGTACCATTGATCCCAGCAGATGAGGACGCCGATCTTTCCAAAATGGGTCCCAAAAACTTTGTAGCCGAGGTCTCCAGGTGTAAAGTAAAATTTCTCGTAATAGCCGGGATCGTCAGGGATGTGCATTTTGCGGTACTTACCGAGGTAGGTTCCGTCCGCATCGAGGACCGCGGTAGTGTTGTGGTACAAGCCTTCGGCACGCTTTTCAAATAGGGAAGCGACGATGACTACACCCAGTTCCTTGGCTAGCGCCCCCAAAGTTTCCGTGGAAGGACCAGGAATGGCTTCGGCTAGGTTAAAGTTGGCATAGTCCTCCACATCGCAGAAGTAGCGAGAGCGAAAGAGCTCTTGCAAGATCACGACTTGTGCCCCTTTCTGGGCAGCAGCACGTATGCCTGCAGTAGTTTTTTGCATGTTTTCGGTCGGGTTCCCAGAACAGGAAAGTTGGACCAAACCTACATTGACGGTTTTAGTTGCCACGGCGTTAGGAATTACTTGAGGGGCAAAGATACTTGGGTAGGCGGGGATTGGCAAATGAAGTTTTTTTAGAGAATCCAAAAGCAGGTAAAAAAATCTAATCGAAAACTTTTTTCACGGTCAGGCTTTTAGATATCCTTTGTTTGGTAAATTGTAGGTAAACAATGAGTTCCATGACAGCTAACCTAAAATCATCGCTACACCAACTCATTGAGGAAATTGAAAATGAGCAATTGTTGACAACTCTTCGAGATTTTCTTTTGCTTCGAAAAACTACCCCGGCGGGGAAACTATGGAGAGAACTCCCGAATGAAACTAAAGCCGATATTTTTTTATCCTTAGAAGAATCAATGGATCCCACGAACCTGATCACCCGAGAAGAATTTTTAAATCCTAAAAAGTGAAGAGTAACCAGTTGTCCTTTCCATAGGGATTAGTCAACGTTTTCTAGATTTGCCCAAATGAAAAAGGGAAATTATGCGCTTGACCTATTCCCATCTAGTAAACCTCTCCTATTCGATCAACTGATCAAACTCAGCATTAATTTCCATGGAAGATGTTCTAACAAGAGCACTTGCCTTAGTAAAAGCATTGGCTAAAATGTTTCGTTTCGTGCAGCGATTGTAAAACTCCAAGGCTTCTATGCTGTACTTTTCCATTGAAATTCCCTTGGTCGCAGCATTTTCCTCAATTTCTTTAAATTGGAGCGGGGTCAGTTTCAAGGTTAGGATTCTCATCTTGTTAATTTTTGAGTTATAAGCCAACTAATTAAAGATACATAAATTGAAGCGTCAATCCACTGCTTAATCTCCATTCATTTCTTTTACCTTTTTCCTTGAAAACCACTCAAAAAAATTCTCCTTGCAGTTCCTCTGGTCTTGCTTAACTTGAACCCAAGCTGAAACACACCACCCGAATGAAAAAATTTCTAACCCTATTGATGAGTAGCCTTCTTTTAGGATTTCCCGCTTCTGCACAAGAAGCCCTTTTCCAAGCTCAAAACATTGTTTCCCCAGAAGTTAATGCCGATAACACGGTCACCTTCCGCCTCTTTGCTCCCAGTGCACAGGCAGTGCAGGTAACCGGGGATTTTCTTCCTTCCATCAAAATGGACACCCCCATGGGCCAAATGGATGGACCAGGAAAGGCTACACTCACCAAAGATGCCAATGGAGTTTGGTCCTTGAAAACCCCCGTACTTAACCCTGAACTCTATGCCTACTCCTTTGTGGTAGATGGCTTCACCGCTACCGATCCGAGCAATCCCTTCTTGATTCGAGATGTGGGTACGGTGACCAACTTCTTCCTGATCGGTGGTGGTCAAGGAGAGCTTTACAAAACCAACGACATTCCACACGGTACAGTAAGCCGAAGATGGTACGACTCCCCAGGACTGGGCATGGACAGAAGATTGACGGTATACACCCCTTCTGGATACGAAACTTCCAAGGAAAGTTACCCTGTCCTCTACCTCCTGCATGGAGCTGGAGGAGATGAGGAAGCCTGGATCAATCTAGGAAGAACTGCTCAGATCCTAGACAACTTGATTGCTGCAGGCAAAGCCAAGCCCATGGTAGTCGTGATGCCCAATGGCAACGTAATCCAAGATGGTGCGCCTGGAGAGGGAAGTAAAAACTTTTACAAGCCCCAGTTTATGATTCCCAAAACCATGGATGGTACTTACGAAGGAGCTTTTGAAGACATCATCCGATTTGTGGAAAGCAATTACCGAGTGAAGGCAGACAAAAAGAACCGGGCCATCGCTGGCCTATCCATGGGAGGCTTCCATACACTGCATGTGTCTCGCTACTACCCAAATACCTTCGACTATGTCGGTTTATTCTCTGCTGCCATCATGGAGCGTGAAGATGCTACCGGACGCGTGTACAGCAACATCGACCAAACCTTGAAGACTCAACAGGACAACGGTTACAAGCTCTACTGGATTGCCATCGGCAAAACCGATTTTCTGTACAAGGCAAACCAGGAGTACTTGGCCAAATTAAACGGAATGAAAATGCCACATACCTACGTAGAGAGTGATGGAGGCCATACTTGGAGAAACTGGAGGGTGTACCTCAGCCAGTTTGCCCCGCAGCTGTTCCAGTAAATAAACATCTCCCATGAACAAGCAACTCCTCTCTCTTATCGATCAACCAGCCGAACTGGAAAAGCTCTACCGGAAAAATAAAACTGCCTTTACCCGCAGCTTTACCGAACTCTATCCCTCGCTAAAAGGCAATCCCCTGGCTGATGCCTGGTACGAACGCCTGCACTTCGAGTCGGAAGGAATCCAATGGGGATCCAAAGGAGACTGGCAATTCATTGTGATAGCCGCATTGCTGGCTGGTACCCTAGCCAAATTCCCAACCCTATTCGACATTAAAGACGAGTTCTTTTACCCTCGCAACTTAGGATTCGTGGTATTTCCCTTCCTCTACGCCTATTTTATCCGAAAAAATAAGCTGCCCCTTTCTGCTGTCCTCGTACCTTTAATCACCACCCTCCTAGCAGTAGGCTACATCAATTTCCTGCCTGAAGCGGAAACTAGTGACACCCTAATTCTAGCCTGCATCCACCTGCCCCTATTTCTTTGGGGAATGCTTGGATTCGTCTATTCGAGTGCCAATCTAAAGGACCTTGACAAGCGCCTTTCTTACCTCAACTACAACGGAGAAACCATCATAGTAGGAGGAATCCTTATCCTTGCAGGAGGCCTACTTACTGGGATTACCATTGGCCTTTTTGAACTTATTGGCCTCAATATCACAGAAGTCTACTTCCAGTACATTGTCGTCTACGGTCTTGCGGCAGCACCTTTGCTTGCTACATTGATCACCCAGACCAACCCAGAATTAGTGAATAAGGTACCCCCCATTGTTGCAAAAATATTCAGCCCCTTGGTCTTGGTGATGCTGCTCAGCTATTTGGTGGCGATTGTCTATGCGGGCAAAGACCCCTACAACGACCGAGATTTCCTATTGCTATTCAACATCCTCTTGATCGGAGTCATGGCCCTCATTTTCTTTTCGGTTGCCGAATCTTATTCGGAGAAAAAAGTAGGCTGCATGACCTGGATCCTCGTATTTCTTTCGCTCACCACCTTGCTTGTCAATGGTATTGCGCTTTCTGCTATTGCCTTCCGAATTTCGGAATGGGGCATCACCCCCAACCGCTTGGCTGTCCTTGGCGTCAACTTAGTTATGCTGGTGCATTTGGTGCTGGTATCGAGGCAGCTGATCCTGACCGTACGAAGAAAAAGTGAGTTGGAAGCTGTAGGTTTGACCCTGGTCCGTTACCTACCGATTTACCTGCTCTGGACTGCTATTGTCTGCTTTCTTTTTCCAGTCATCTTTGGATTTGAATAAGCTTTAATATGATTAACCGCAATTACACCAATTGCTAAACTTTCCTGTTTACCACTGCGGATAATCGTTCACAGACCACAGGCCACGGCCCGCAGGCTTTCAACAGTCCACAGCTCGCTTAATTGACCCTCAAACTTTATTTTCTTTGGGTTGTGGTGAAAAAGCGGATAATCTCATAAGCATCAATTACAGCCTTTTAGTCCAATCATCCAAAATTGGAATCATTGATTAAGAATTAAGTATATTCGGTTTCTGTTCAACCCCTAGCCCTATGAAAAAAATTAGCTATTCCCTCACCCTATTTTTGGGACTCAGCCTAGGAATCTTCTCCTGTGGTCCAGCCTCAGAAACCTCCACGACACCTACAGATAAATTTGGTGGTCTAGCCTTGTACACCGTACGTGATTCCATGGCAATCAATCCCAAAGGCACCCTCAAAGCAGTTGCCGATGCTGGTTATGCCTATGTGGAATCTGCCAACTATGCGGATGGCAAGTTTTACGGAATGACCCCAATCGAATTCAAATCTCTGCTTGACTCCCTAGGACTAAAAGCCATCTCTGCGCACATGGGCATGGTGACTTTGGAAAATGCGGATCAACTCATCGCCGATGTAAAAGCAGCAGGCATGTCCTATTTTGTGATTCCAGTACCGCCTATGGGCATGTTTACCAATGATCCTACTTCAAATGCCATGGGCATGAAAGGCACCACAGAGGAGCTAGTGAGCATCATGAATACCTTGGGAGAAAAGTGCCATAACGCAGGCCTCAAACTCCTGTACCACAATCATGATTTTGAGTTTATGCCCCTCGCAGACGGTACCATCATCGAAGATGTGCTCCTAGAAAAATGCAATCCGGACTGGGTCAACTTCCAAATGGATCTCTTCTGGGTGACCAAGGCCAATGCGAATGCCTTGACCTATTTTGAAAAATATCCAGGAAGATTCAAAGCATGGCACGTGAAGGACATGGATAAGGAAGGAAAGTTTGCTCCCGTTGGAACTGGTACGATAGACTTCAAATCAATTCTTGCCCAGAAGGAAAAGTCTGGCATGGAATTTTACTTGGTAGAACAAGACCAAACCTTTGGCCTTGATCCCATGGAAGCCATCAAAATTAGCCATAAAGGATTGGTTGATTTAGGATTTAAGTAATCGATTGTCAGGTATAGGCAACACATAGCGTCCCGAATTATCGGGATGCTTTTTTTTTGATTAGACCAAAACCAGAGAAATCCAATAGATTAAGTTTTGGTGAAGTTTACCAGCTATTCACCAGCCCTCTTGAGATTTTTAGTACATTTAAGTTTAGAATCTAGTTCGACCCTACCATGCAAAAAATCATCTTCTCCCTTCTTTTGATGACCTTTTTTACACAAGCTACCCTAGCTCAGTCTGCCTTCCATCAAAACAAAATTATTGCCCACCGCGGCGCTTGGAAAGCGAATGGATTGCCCCAAAACTCGATTGCCTCCCTGCGTGAAGCCGTCCGACTGGGCTGTGAAGGAAGCGAGTTCGACGTATGGATGACGGCTGATGAGGTCCTCGTAGTCAACCATGACCACGACTTCCAAGGGATGGATATCGAAACCTCCACCTACGAGCAGCTACTTTCCAAAACCCTCCCCAACGGAGAAAAAATACCCACACTCAAGGCCTATCTCACAGAAGGGATGACCCAAAAAGGTACCAAATTGATTCTTGAATTTAAACCCTCCCAATTGGGCATCGCTCGAAGCGAGCGCGTGGGTGAATTGTCGGTAAAGACGGTGCAGGAACTGGGTGCACAGGCTTGGGTGGAGTACATCACCTTCAGTTACGAGGGGGGAGTCAAAGCCATTGCTACGGATTCCAAAGCCAAGGTGGCCTATTTGAATGGGGATAAAACCCCTCTGCAACTTAAAGAAGGTGGTTTTTTTGGGTTTGACTACCACTTTTCCCTCCTACGTCGCATGCCGCAGTGGATTACCGAAGCGAAAGCACTCGGCCTCACCACCAACTCGTGGACGATCAACAAGGAAGAAGACATGGGTTGGCTATTGGAACAAGGGATAGACTTTATTACCACTGACGAGCCGGAGAAGCTTGCGCCGCTAATTCCTTCCAAAAAGTAAATCCATACTAAAAGGTCTAGACCATTTTTATTCGTTGGCAGGGAGGAGCTTTCCGCTTACCTCACCAAAGCCGACGCGAATGCCGCCTTTTTCTGCATAGCCCCGCATCCGCACGGTATCGTTATCCTGGATAAAGGTTCGGGATTCACCTGTGGCTAAAGTAAGTGGGTGTGTGCCTTTCCAGCTCAATTCCAGCATAGATCCGAAGGAATCTTCCGTAGGCCCCGAAATGGTACCGGAGGCCATCAAGTCACCAATGTTCACATTGCATCCATTGACTGTATGATGGGCAAGTTGCTGAGCCATGCTCCAATACATGTACTTGAAGTTGGAGGTACAGATCTTGCTCGCCTCCTTGCCATCTGGCTGCAGCCACACCTCGAGCTGAATGTCAAAATTATGCGCTTTGCTGCAAGACAAATAAGGCAATACCTCGGGCTCCTGTACAGGCCCCGCAAGGCGAAAAGGTTCCAAAGCTTCCATCGGCACTACCCAAGCAGAGATGGAGGAACCGAAATTTTTTCCTAAAAACGGGCCCAAGGGCACATATTCCCAAGCTTGAATGTCTCTTGCAGACCAGTCATTGAAGAGAACCATTCCAAAAATATAGTCTTCCGCTTCCTGGGTCGAGATGGAATCCCCCAGCTGGGTGGATTTTCCAGTGATAAAGGCGAGTTCCAACTCAAAATCCATGCTTCGGCTAGGTCCAAATGCAGGCTTTTCCATGTTGGCATCCTTAAACTGCCCTTTGGGACGATGGATGGGGGTACCCGACACGACAATCGAAGAAGCGCGGCCATGGTAACCTACAGGCAAATGCCTCCAATTGGGAAGCAGCGCATTTTCAGGATCCCGAAACATCTTGCCCACGTTGGTGGCATGCTCTATGCTGCTGTAAAAATCGGTGTAATCTCCGATTTTCACCGGCAACAACATGACAACTTCCTTGTTTTTGATCAGCACCTTCCCTCGGATGGAATGCGATCGGAGCTCTTCGTTTTCTTGAAGCAGCAGCTGCTGCACCCGCTCTCGGATCTTTCTGGTTTTCACCTTGCCTAACCCTATCAACTCATTCAGGGAATCCTTCAGGAAAATTCCCTCCGGAAGAAATAGGTTGGAAAAAAAGCCTTCCTGGTCCAAAATGCTCAGGTCAATCACCTGGTCTCCAATAGCCATTCCAATTCTTGGGCTCAATTTCTTGCTTTTAAAAACCCCAAAAGGAAGGTTGTAAATCGTGAAGTCCGTATTTTTTGGAAGTTCCACCCAGGTAGTCAACAGTGGAAATGGGCTAGTGCTCATGTGTAAAAATTTAAGAAGGTGCAAGGTAGGTAGATTCAGGGTAATCAAAAAAATCCTAAACAGCCTAAATAAAATAAACTATAAAAAATCACTTTTGTTGCCCCAAAATTTTTCCGCTCCTGAATAAAAAGCACTTGGTTTCACTTATCTTGATGTCGATTAATTTAATCTCCCTGATTTACATCAATTAAAAAGGGGTGAAAATTAAACCCACCCATTTATCGATAAGCCCTATGAAAAAAATCTTTTCACTTTTCGTTCTCCTCCTGTTTCTGGGAAGTTTTCTCCCTGGATTTTCGCAGGAAAAACCCATCCTCCTTCAGCTTGATGAAGTAGCTGTTATCGACCAAAAGGTTATGATCCCCATGCGCGATGGCACCCGTCTGGCCACAGACATTTACCGACCCAAGGGCGACCAACCCGTACCAGTGGTCTTTTCCAGAACACCCTATAACTTCAACACCTACGGCAATGGGGAACTCAATTCCCGCACGATGCAGGCCGCCTTGGAATGGGTGAAAAAAGGCTATGCCTATGTCGTTCAAAACGAACGGGGCAGATTTTTCTCGGAAGGCAACTGGGATATTTTAGGCTTGCCGCTAACCGACAGTTACGATGCCTTTGATTGGATGGCGGCACAACCTTGGAGCAATGGCAAAATCGGTTTGCTTGGCTGCTCCTCTACCGCAGAGTGGCAAATGGCGGCCGCCTCCCTTCAGCATCCCGCACTCGCAGCACTTGTGCCGCAAGCCTATGGCGCTGGAGTAGGTAGAATTGGCAAATATACCGAGCAAGGCAACTGGTACCGTGGAGGTGCAGGGCAGATGCTCTTTACCTCTTGGCTATACGGCACCCAACACGATCCCTTAGCCCCGAGACTTCAAGCAGGAATTGGGCAAGAAGATTTGCTGCGCTTGGAGCGCTTCTACGACATGGCTCCAGAATACCCCAAGGTAGACTGGAAAGAAGGCTTGTCTCACCTACCCGTGCAGGATATCCTCAAAAATGTAAATGGCCCGAAAGGAATCTACGAGGAGATGATCACCCGAAAGCCAAATGATGCGCGCTGGTACCAAGGAGGGTTGTACCACGACAACATGCCTTTTGATGCCCCAAGCATGTGGTTTGTGTCTTGGTACGACGTCTCTTCTTCACCCAACATTGCTTTATTCAACCATGCCCGAACCAATGCCATCAGCCAATTGGCACGGGACAATCAGTATTTAGTGATCGCACCTGTACTGCACTGCTCTTTCACCCGTGCTACCGAAAACACAGTGGTAGGTCAGCGCAGCATGGGCGATGCCCGCTGGAACTATGACGAAGTGATCACGGCCTGGTTTGATCACTGGCTCAAAGGCAAGGACAAAGGCATCATCGCCGAGCTCCCCAAGGTCACCTACTTCACTATGGGTAAAAATGTATGGCAATCTTCTGACGTTTGGCCACCCAAAGAGGCGGTGATGACCCCCTACTTCCTCGATTCCAAAGGAAGTGCAGCCACACGTAATGGAGATGGAAAGCTCGTGAGCAAAGCTCCCAAAGCAGATGCAAAAGACAGCTTCCGCTACGACCCCATGGCTCCAGTTCCTTCCAATGGAGGAAATGTATGTTGCATTGGCAATGCCATCCAAGGAGGCGCAATTGACCAGCAGGAGATGGAATTGCGTGACGACATCTTGGTCTACACCTCAGACCCATTGGAGGCTGGCGTGGAAGTTTCAGGATTTATTGAAAGCGTCCTATACCTCTCTTCGGATGTCAAGGATACCGACGTAACCCTCAAGTTGATTGATGTGTATCCCGATGGTACGGCCTACAACCTAGACGAAACCATACAGCGGGTGCGCTACCGAGAAGGGTATGATAAGGAGGTTTGGATGGAAAAAGGCCAGGTTTATGCCATCGAACTTACGCCCATGAGTACCTCCAACTACTTTGAAAAAGGACACCGAATCCGCATCGAGGTGAGCAGCTCCAACTTCCCGCGATTTGATCGCAACATGAATACTGGAGGCAATACCTACGACGAAACCAAAGGAATTGTAGCCAACAATTCCATCCACCATGGAGGCAAATTCCAAAGTAAAATTGTGTTGCCCATTGTGAAAAAATAAAATTTGCTAACGGTCGACGGTCCACTGTCGACAGCCGATTTTTGTGGAACTTCAACCCATGCTTCCATTGGCAAGTGTTAAAAAAAAAGCTAGTCAATAGTTAGTCTATCCAAAGCGGGGGATCCCCGGCTTTTTTTGTGGAAAATCAAAAGGTATTTTGGATATTGGTTATTTTTATGCAATTTAGGAATTGAATTCCTAAATTGCATAAAAATGGATTACGTTAATCGATTACTAAAAGATAAAGCGTCCTTACTTTTATCAAAATTTCCCTTCTTAGCAATAATTGGCCCAAGACAATCTGGCAAAACGACATTTGCAAAGCAGCTGAGGCCGGATTTTGCCTATGTCAATTTAGAACTTCCAGAATACCGCGAATTTGCGAAATCAGATCCTTTGGCTTTTTTAAAAAGTTATCAAAACGGAGTCATCCTAGACGAAATTCAATGGGTACCTGAACTTTTTTCCTACCTACAAGTCCTATCTGACGAACGAAATAAACCCGGCGAATACCTCCTCACAGGATCGCAAAACTTTTTGCTATCCTCTCAAATTACCCAGTCCTTGGCAGGCAGGGTTGCCATGCTTCAACTCTTGCCTTTTTCTTTGAAAGAACTTGAAGTTCAACACAAAATTGATCGTTGGGAAGAGCTCGCACTCGGTGGAGGATATCCGCGCAAATACCAATTTGATATCGATCCCACTGACTTTTACCCCAATTACATACAAACTTATCTGGAGCGGGATGTACGTCAAATTTTGAACATTAAAGACCTAGCTGCATTTCAGAAATTTATTCAGCTACTGGCAGGAAGAGCTGGTCAACTCTTCAACCAGCATAATTTCGCGAATGAATTGGGCGTAACTAACAAAACCATCGATTCCTGGCTCGGCGTATTGGAAGCTTCTTTTGTGGCTTTCAGACTGCCTCCCTATTACCAGAATTTCAATAAACGGATTTTGAAAACGCCTAAAGTTTACTTCTACGACACAGGAGTACTTTGCAGCCTTCTGGGAATTCGAAAATCCACCGATCTAAACCTTCATTTTGCGCGCGGTCAAGTTTTTGAAAACTTGATAGTCACTGAACTGATGAAGGAGGAGCTGAACCAAGGGAATAAAGCAGCTTTCTATTTTTGGAGAGATTCCAATCAAAGTGAGGTAGATTTACTCCAAGAAAAAGATGGGAAACTGATCGCTATCGAAATAAAAGCATCTGAAACTTTCCATAACGACTTTTTGAAAGGATTAAAAAAATTCCAAAAAGTTGCTGCTCATGTCGAGCCTAAACTAATCTATGCCGGGCAAATGATGCACCAAAGAGATGCCATTCAAATCAGTAACCTTTGGAATCTTTGATCCCAGTGAATTGAAGTTATCGATCATGCGATTCTGAAAGAAGTCCTTTAATGATGAATCACCCATGAAATAGGGGAAAATGATTGAAGCTGTTTAAATCTGCTGTGGTTGTGGACAGCCTGTGGACCGTGGTCTAACTGTGGACAGAGGTCTATTTTTGGACCGTATTCTGCTTGTGGAATGAGGTCTACTAGTGGACCGAGGTCTATCGTCTGTCGTCATTAATCCTGCCATCTAAAAATCAATACCCCAATCCTCCTTTTTCTTTCCCTTTCGGCTCCTTCCCCCAATTTTTTTTCTGCTATTTTTGCAGCTCCAAGAAACTAGTACCTATGTCTATTGCCAGCAAATACGAACCGGCAGCTGCCGAGGCCAAATGGTATGCGTACTGGATGGAACACAAATTGTTTTCCTCCAGCGTAGATCCAAACAAGGAGCCCTACACCATCGTCATCCCTCCGCCTAACGTCACCGGCGTGCTCCACATGGGGCACATGCTCAACAATACCATACAAGACGTACTCATCCGCCGTGCCCGAATGCAAGGCAAAAATGCTTGCTGGGTTCCCGGAACGGACCATGCCTCTATCGCTACCGAAACCAAGGTAGTTCAACTCTTGAAAGAGAAAGGCATCGATAAAAAAGACCTTACCCGTGAAGAATTCTTGACCCACGCCTGGGAATGGAAAGAAAAATATGGAGGAATTATCCTCGAACAATTGAAAAAATTGGGGGCTTCCTGTGACTGGGATCGAACCGCCTTCACGATGGATCCAGGGCTCAGCAATGCCGTGCTTTCGGTATTCGTAGACCTCCATAAGAAAGGCAAGATCTACCGCGGCATCCGCATGGTCAACTGGGATCCCAAAGGACAAACTGCCCTTTCCGACGATGAGGTGATCATGAAGGAGGTTGCTTCGAAGTTGTATTACATCAACTACGCCATCGAAGGCAGCGCCAATGAATTCCTGACCATCGCCACTACTCGCCCGGAAACGATCATGGCCGATGTGGCGATTTGCATCAATCCAGACGACCCGAGATTTACCCACCTGAAGGGAAAGCGTGCCATCATTCCGCTAATCAACCGAAGCATTCCCATCATTGAGGACAGCTATGTGGACATGGAATTTGGTACGGGATGCCTCAAAGTGACTCCTGCACACGACCTCAACGACTACGAACTAGGTGTCAGGCACAAGCTAGAAGTCATTGACATCCTTAATGACGACGGCACACTCAATGCAAAAGCGCAGCTCCTAGTTGGAGAAGACCGCTTTGTAGCCAGAAAGAAAATTGGCAAGCTACTGGACGAAGCAGGCCACCTGCAAAAAGTTGACGAGTACCGCTCCAATGTGGGTCACTCCGAACGAAGTGATGCCGTGATCGAGCCGAAACTTTCCATGCAATGGTTCCTCAAGATGGATGAAATCACCCAGCCTGCATTCACGGCGGTCATGGACGATGTCATCCAACTCCACCCTCCCAAATTCAAAAACATGTACCGGGTGTGGATGGAAAATGTGCGCGACTGGTGCATTTCCCGTCAACTCTGGTGGGGACACCAAATTCCAGCCTACTACCTCCCCAATGGAGAATATGTAGTTGCCAAAACCGCCGAAGAAGCCTTGGCACAAGCGAATGCCCAGTACGGCACCCAGTACAGTCTGACAGATCTCCGTCAGGACGAGGACGTGCTCGACACCTGGTTTAGCTCTTGGCTCTGGCCGATTTCCGTATTTGATACGGAAGTGTTTACTACAGGCAAGCCCAACAAAGAACTCAGCTACTATTACCCCACCAACGATCTGGTAACGGCACCGGAGATCTTATTTTTCTGGGTGGCGCGCATGGTCATTGCCGGCTACGAATACATGGGCGAGAAGCCCTTCAAAAACGTCTACCTCACCGGTATCGTCCGCGACAAACTGGGTCGAAAGATGTCCAAGTCGCTTGGCAATTCCCCAGACCCGCTCGAACTCATCGCGCAATATGGCGCGGATGGCGTCCGTACGGGTATGCTCTTTTCTTCCCCTGCGGGAAATGACCTTCCTTACGATGACAAGTTGGTCGAACAAGGACGAAACTTTGCGAACAAAATCTGGAATGCCTTCCGCCTAGTCAAAGGCTGGGAGATTGATCCCAACCTGGATGGTTCGGCCAATGCCTCTAGTATCGAATGGTTTGAACAGCGATTCCAGCAAAGCTTGAGCGAAATCAACGAGCATTTCGACAAATTCCGAATTTCAGATGCCCTGATGGCCACCTACAAATTGGTGTGGGACGACTTCTGCGCTTGGTACCTCGAAATGATCAAGCCTGCCTACCAGCAGCCCATCGACCAGGTAACCTACGACAAGACCTTGGGCTTGTTTGAGGAGATTTTGAAGCTCCTTCACCCTTTTATGCCTTTTATCTCTGAAGAATTGTGGCATCAAATCAACCAGCGCACTGTAGCCGAGTCCTTAATTCTTGCTTCCTGGCCGGAATCCAAGCCCTTTGATTCGCAAATCACAGCAGATGCCGCTCAGGTTTTTGAAGTGGTGTCGCAAATCAGAAACTTACGTGCCTCCAAGGGCATGTCCCCGAAAGAGGCACTGGACCTGACGATCCGTACTCAGAACCCAGGCTTGTACACCCAGTTTGAATCCGTATTGATAAAACTTGCCAACCTATCCTCGCTTCAGTTTGGCGATAAAGTGGAGCAGGCGATGAGTTTTGTCATCAAAGGAGACGAATGCTTTGTTCCCATGGGAGGCAGCATCGATGTGGAGGCAGAAAGAGCCAATCTCCTCAAGGAATTGGAATACACCCAAGGCTTTTTAGCTGGGGTAGTTAAAAAATTGAGTAACGAGCGTTTTGTAGCAGGTGCTCCTGCCCAGGTGCTGGATATGGAGCGCAGGAAGCTGGCCGATGCCGAAGCAAAAATCAAGGCTTTGGAAGCAAGTTTGGGGCAATTGGGATAAGGCAACACTTCCTGCTTCAAGAAGTGCTTGGAGCAGGAAGATTACCGGAGTTCTCGAATTTTTAAATCTCTAAAAAGTACCCCCTGTCCTTCACTTTGCAGGCCAATGTAGCCTGATCGAAGGGGGGTTCCATCTACTTTTAGCTTTGGTTCGTAGCGATTGGCTACCCCTCCCCCAACCTGTGGAAAAGAATAAGTCAGCACCGTATCGCCATTGACGAGGTGGTGGACGATGGAGTCTCCGTAAACAATCAATTCGGCTTTCACCCACGCGTCCCAAGCAAAGGTTGGGGAACTAGAATTGATGCAATGCCGGGGGTCGATTTTTCCTTGGTAAACGATATCTGTTCCTGGGGAACACATGTTTCCAGTCGGGCGAGCCACTCCCTCTTTTTCTTGTGCCAGCATCTGGTATTCTACAGATATCGGCCAGTCCTGTTCTTTCAGGATGGTTTCTGGCGCTTGGGAGTGAAACATGATTCCGGAGTTGCGGTAGGTATAGCTGGGTGCACTCGATACAAACTGATCCGTGAAGCGGTACTCCCAAACCAAATGAAAGCTCGAAAAAGGCTTTTCATAAAATAGATGCCCAAAGCGATCGGCAAATTTCCCATAGCCTTCGTAATTGACAGCTATCACCCCATCCTGTACCCGAAAGGTGTTGGCATAGTTATCCCCTACTTCATGGTGGTGGATCTTGGGTACCCAGCCTTTCAGGTCCTGGCCGTTGAAAAGCACTTGCCAGTCGGAAGCAGTGGCTTGAAGTGGCTCATCTTTCTGGAGTCCAAAAATAGAAATCCCAAGAGTCAAGAAGTATAGGATAAATGCGAGAATGGGCATGGGTAGTTTCTTTTAGGTCAAATCAATTCGTTATTTCCAAGAAGGTACTCCCTTCTAGGTACTCAATGGCTCCAATCGTGGGTATCCAATTGCTCGAGGCAGGCCACGAGCAAGGCGATGGAGTCAGCAATATCGCTTTTATGTGCCATTTCAATTACTTGGTGTAAGTGGCGCGTCGGAATGGAGATGGCCCCAGCAATCGCTCCTTGTTTGCCCATGCGCTGGACGCCTGCGGTATCTGTTCCTCCCGCAGTCAATAGTTCCGGCTGCCAGGAGATGGCCTCTTTGGTGGCTACATGTTTCATAAAGGCCACCATGCGGTAATCGCAGATCGTCATTGCATCCATGATCTTGATAGCTGTGCCCTTTCCGAGTTCGGTTACCTTCTCGTGAGGAGCAGCCCCTGGCACGTCAAATGCAATGGTGGTATCCAGCGCAATGCCAAAATCCGGGTTGATACTATGCGCAGCCACATTGGCACCGCGGATGCCTACTTCTTCCTGGACGGTAAAGGCCGCATAGACATCGTAGGCTGGATTTTTCAGTTGCTTGAGTGCCTCAATCACGATAAATACAGACACGCGGTTGTCGATAGACTTGCAGTTGACACAATCCCCCATCTCGATCAGTTCCCGATCTCGAGTGACGGGATCGCCGATGGTGATGTACTTATCTACCTCTTCCTTGGGCATGCCGAGGTCAATAAAAAAGTCAGTGGTTTTGGGGAGTTTGGTTTTCTCTTCGGCCGTCATCACGTGGATGGGCTTGCTGCCCATGACCCCGACCAGGTCTTTTTTGCCGTGAACAATCACTCGCTGTGCGGTGAGTGTTTTTGGATCAAATCCTCCGAGCGTATTGAAGCGCAGGAAACCTTGTTCATCGATATGGGACACAATAAACCCAATCTCATCCAGGTGTGCGGCCAGCATGACGCGCTTGCCATCGGGATTGCGAACCCCTTTTTTGAGGGCGATGACATTGCCAATGTTATCGATGCGTACCTCATCCACATGGGGCCTTACGAGGGAGACGACTAGGTCGCGAACAGGTTTTTCAAAACCAGGGGCACCTGGGATTTCACAAATTTGCTTGAGGAGGGAAACGTTGATCATGGTAATGGGGGTAATTAACTTTTCTTAAATATAAAAAAACAGAGGTAGGGACTTCTTTCCTAAACTAAATGCATGGAAAACCACTAACAACTCCTTGAAATTAGTCCAATCTCAATACGCCCGAACGGTCTTTCCTTCCATATAGTTGACAAAGGCTTTGTTGACTACGCGGGTACCTCCCGTGGTAGGGTAGTCACCAGTGAAGTACCAGTCTCCTGTGTGCTCAGGGATGCAGCGATGCAGGTTGTCGACCGTTTGGAAGATCACCTTTACTTCTGCTTTGATGTCTGAGGTGGTTACAATTTGTGCCACCTTATCGGAAATCTCCTCGTTTGTAAAGGAAGAATAAACCTGTTTAACTAAGTTTTCGGTGTGATCCGGATGCGCCACACATTGCGCATATACCTGATCGAGTGCATTTTCCATCCCTCGGTCCTTGATCAGCTCAATGGCTGCCCGAAAGGCCACAAACTCCTTCATTCGCGACATATCGATGCCGTAACAGTCGGGATAGCGGATTTGCGGAGCAGAAGAGACAATCACAATTCGCTTGGGATTGAGTCGATCGAGCGTGGTGAGGATGCTTTTCTCCAAGGTAGTACCACGCACAATGCTGTCGTCAATCACCACCAGGGTATCGATCCCTGGCCGGATCACCTCATAAGTGGTATCATACACGCTAGCCACCATGGAATCCCGATCGGCATCGCTAGCGATGAAGGTGCGGAGCTTAACGTCCTTGCTCACCAATTTTTCCACCCGTGGACGGAAGCTCAAGAGCTCTTCCAAGTCGCCCACATGGGGCTTCCCGTCCAAGAGCACTTCTTTCCGCTTGGCAAATAGGTACTCATCCAGCCCCTCAATCATGCCCAAAAAAGCCGTTTCGGCGGTATTGGGAATGTAGGAGAACACCGTGTTTTTCAAATCAAAATGGATGGCTTTCAAGATCTGAGGGATCAGGGCTTTGCCCAAATTTTTGCGTTCCTGGTAGATTCCAGGGTCAGTCCCTCTGGAAAAATAGATCCGCTCAAAGGAACAGGATTTCTTCTCTCGGGCAGGCAAAATCTCTTCTTCAGCGAAGGAACCATCCTTATTGATCACGATCGCATGTCCCGGCTTAATTTCTTTGATGGCCTTAAAGTCAATGTTAAAGGCGGATTTGATGGCTGGCTTCTCGGATGCCACCACAATTACCTCATCGTCGGCATAGTAAAATGCAGGTCGTATGCCAGAGGGATCTCGTACCACAAAAGCAGAGCCATTGCCAATCATTCCTGCCATGGCATAGCCCCCGTCAAAGTCACGACAAGACCTACGGAGGATGCGTGCTACATCCAGCTCGTCTTCGATGATGTGCGTCAGCTCCTCGTTGCTATGTTGGCCTTTATAGCTATCAAAAATGCGCTGGTTTTCCTCATCTAAAAAGTGTCCAATCTTCTCCATGACGGTGACTGTATCGGTTTTTTCCTTCGGGTGCTGCCCCAACTCCACTAGCCTTCCAAAAAGCTCCTCGTTGTTGGTCATGTTGAAATTGCCGGCCATCACCAGGTTGCGGCTTCTCCAATTGTTCTGCTTCAAAAAAGGGTGACAGGTTTCAATGCTGTTTTCTCCATGCGTTCCGTAGCGCAAGTGCCCCAACCAAACCTCCCCAGAGAAGGCCATATTTTCTTTGAGCCATTCCCCATCGGAAAGGCCTTTCTTGCCTCCTAGCTTCTTGGCCTTTCGGAACTTATTTGTGATTTTATCAAAGATATCGTTGACTGCTGAGGGCTCTATGGAGCGGTACCTACTGATGTAGCGGGTACCTGGCTTAGTGCCAATTTTGATATTGGCTACCCCAGCGCCATCTTGTCCTCTATTGAGCTGCTTTTGCATCAATACATAAAGTCGATTTGCTGCGAATGCAGCCGTTCCGTAAGTGTCGATGTAGTACTGAACAGGTTTTCTGAGCCGAATAAAAGCTATACCACATTCGTGTTTGATCGCGTCACTCATGGAGAGGGGAGATGGTTCTGTTTTGGAATTTAAAGGTAGGTTTTTTCAAAAGATTTTTTCTTTTGAAAATGACCTATTTCAAAAAAATATTACCGAACTCCTCCGTAAAGTTTCCCATCAAAACTTCAAGACGATATATCCCTTCATGGAATAGGTCGTGATGGTAGTCAACGCAGAATGGGCAATGGTCACGCCGGGCCAGAGATCTGCGGTCTTGAGGTTTCTAGCGATCAGCGACTGCCCACAAACTAGTATTTCAGCACCCGCTTCTTCCAAGGCTTCAAAGACTGCTAAGTTGGGATTATCTACCTCGTATTTTTTCTTGTAATTTTCGTCATTCAGCGCCGAAAACAATCCTCCTCCATGCAAAACCACCTTGACCTTGATCCGTTCTTTGGTAACTCCTGCTAGGCCATGCAAATTCATCATACGAGCCACATTATCTACAAATCTTGAGATCTGCTTGGGGTCTTCCGAAAGAGAAGTCAAATCCACCAAAATCTTGTACTCTAAAGTTCCATCCGGGCGCTCCGTAGCGTCGGGAATCTCATAGATTCCACCAAATCCTTTTACAATCGGGAATTGAGGGGTCTGTGCCTGGGCAGTAAAAGTAAGCAGCAGAACCGCCGCAACGAGGAGCAAAGATTTAGAAGTGCGCATAGGAATGTTGTTTGGACTAAACTAGTTATTTTTTTAAAATTGTCACTCTAATTGAAGCATCACTTCAATAAAAAAGGCGACTCTTTGCAGAGTCGCCTTAATTTTTGGAGTGCGCACGAGAAGATTCGAACTTCCACACCCGAACGGGCACCACCCCCTCAAAGTGGCGTGTCTACCAATTTCACCACGTGCGCGATTGGGGATTGCAAAAGTAGAAA
>CAXNJN010000049.1:0-18609 GCA_964202605.1 Bacteroidia bacterium
CCACATTTGGGATGTGGAGGTCGTAGGTTCGAATCCTGCCACCCCGACTTTATTTGACTAGCAGTAGTTATACTGGTCCTGTAGCTCAACTGGACAGAGCAACTGCCTTCTAAGCAGTAGGTTTCAGGTTCGAGTCCTGACCGGATCACGATAAAAAGCGGAATGACCTTCCGCTTTTTATTTTAGTGCCTGTATGTAAGTCCACTAGCCTAGTGGAGGCATCGAAATACGAATAAATGATTCTGTAGCTCAGCTGGTAGAGCAATACACTTTTAATGTATGGGTCCTGGGTTCGAATCCCAGCGGGATCACTAAAGCAGATCATAATTGGTCTGCTTTTCTTATTTTTGCTTATCCTATTTTTTAATTATGGCATGGGTTTATTTTTTGTACTCGGAAAAAATCAATAAGTATTATGTTGGGGCTTGTACCGATCTGGATCGCAGGCTTTACGAACATAATCTGGGCCATTCAAAATTTACATCTACTGGAAAACCTTGGGAATTGGTTTACAAAGAAGAATGGGAGGATTTGGTTTTAGCAAAGCAGCGAGAATTGAAAATTAAAAAGATGAAATCTAGAACTTACATTGAAGACCTAATCCGAAAAGGGATTCTGTAGCTCAGCTGTTGAGCATCCCGATTTAAATCGGGAGGGTCCTGGGTTCGAATCCCAGCGGGATCACAAAAAAAGCAGGCTTTCGGCCTGCTTTTTTTATTCCAATCAGTTTTTATTGAGCTTCTAAAAAAACTTAGATGAGTCTAATATCTTGGTTCTCGCATCTAGTCTCTCTAAAGCTAAAAACCACACAAACACATAGAAAATAAACCCTATGTGCCTCCTATGTGGCTTACTAGTAGACTCTTGATACGTTTTATATAGTACTTGGTACTTTGTACATTGTACTTCGTACAACCTATAACTTCTTGATCATCAAATTCCTATAGTGCACCAAATCTCCGTGATCCTGCAAGGCAATTTTTCCTTTCTTGAATTTGCCAAATCCAGGCATGCTCTTGAATTTACTTTTTGCAATCAGCGCTTCCCAGTCCGGGGTAAACAACTGCGTAGAGACGATATTCACCCCATTCAAAAAGAAATCCAGTTTGCCCTTGTTGATTCGAATCTCGGCCTGATTCCACTCTCCTGCTGGCTTCACTGTCTCCTGGCTACTCACGATCAAATCGTATAGATCTCCCGCTCTATGGCTGATGATTTTGGCATCTGGGTGACCGGCATTGTCAAGCACCTGCATCTCAGGACCAGTCTGCCAAGGATACGGATACTCTTTGGCTTCATGCACTAGAAAAATCACCCCACTATTTCCGTTGGGAGCGATCTTCCACTCGTACTTGAAGTGGAAATTCTCATACTCCTCCGCAGTGACGATATCCCCTGCATCACCTTTTTGCCAAGTTGCCTTGTTGGCGGCATCGAGGTAAAGCTCTCCGTTCTGTATCTTCCAAGCCTTGCCTACTTCGCCTCCACCGTACTTGGACCAACCCGCAAAGGTCTTTCCATCAAAGAGAGGAGTCCAGTCGGCTGCTTCATTTTCTTGAGCAGGCTTAACTGGCTTTTCTTCTTTACCAGCCTGAACGAATGCCATTCCGATGGCAGCACTAGCGAGTAGCGCTATGATTTTAAATTTCATGACTTATTTTTTCAGTAGTAAAATATAGCGCACCATGTCGGTCGCATCCTCTTCAGTCAAGTTTGGATGAGCAGCCATGGGAATTTCACCCCAGACACCTACACCACCAGCAATTACTTTCTTGGCAAGCATGGCCACATTGGCCTCAGTATTTTCATATTTGGCAGCGACATCGGCATAAGCAGGGCCGATTAGTTTGCGGTCTACCTGGTGGCAACCTGTACAATCAGATCCTTTTACTTTTTCCAATCCCTTGATGTACACAGGATCGTCTTTGTATTTGTCTTCTAGAGAAACCTCCACAGGGGCTGCATCGGCAGTAGCAGTTTCAGTGCTCGTTTCTGCTGTTTTTTCACCACCTCCACACGAAAAGGCAAGGCCTGCTAGCAGTACTACTACACTTGTTGTTAGTAAATTTAGTTTCATTGGTTTGATTTGGTTATCGATTTAAATTCCTAATACTCTTCTATTAAATGCCTCATCTGCACCTGTTCCGGCAAAGTCATCAAAAGCCTTTTCTGTAACTCGGATGAGGTGTGAGTCGATGAATGGTGCTCCTTCTGCAGCACCCTGCTCCGGATGCTTGATCGCGCACTCCCATTCCAACACGGCCCATCCGCTGTAATTGTACTGCGAAAGTTTGCTAAATATTCCTGCAAAATCAACCTGGCCATCGCCTAAAGATCTAAATCTGCCTGCACGCTCCACCCATCCTTGGAATCCGCCATAAACGCCTTGCTTTCCGGTAGGGTTAAATTCCGCATCCTTGACGTGGAACATCTTGATGCGCTCGTGGTAAAAGTCAATAAACTGCAAGTAATCCAAGCACTGCAATACAAAATGGCTTGGATCGTAGAGAATGTTGGCGCGCTTATGGCCTCCTACTTTATCTAGGAACATTTCGAAGGTAATTCCATCGTGCAAATCCTCACCTGGGTGCAGTTCGTAACACACATCCACACCTACTTCATCAAAGGCATTCAAGATGGGCATCCATCGGTTGGCCAGCTCGGTAAAGCCTGTTTCCACCAATCCCGCAGGGCGCTGTGGCCAAGGATAGACTGTATGCCACATCAAGGCTCCAGAGAACGTAGCGTGTGCATTCAGCCCCAAATTGGCCGAAGCCTTGGCTGCATACTTCAGTTGCTGCGTAGCCCAAGCAGACTTTCCTTTCAAGTCTCCCTTGAGATTTGCTGGCGCAAAGCCATCAAATAGTTCGTTATACGCTGGATGAACCGCCACCAACTGTCCTTGTAGGTGCGTAGACAATTCGGAAATCTCCATTCCTGTTTCCGCCACAATCCCTTTGATCTCGTCCGCATACGTTTTGCTCTCAGCAGCTTTTTGCAAATCGATCATTCGTGCATCCCAGGAAGGAATCTGCACCGCCTCGTATCCTAAGTCTGCCATGTACTGACAGATGTTCTTTAAATTGTTAAAAGGGGCAGCATCTCCTGCAAATTGTGCTAGGAAAATACCCGGGCCTTTGATTGTTTTCATTGGGTTTTGGGTTTGAGGGTAAATTTATTTTTTAACAACAAATGGGGTCCACTTTTGCTCCGACTGGGTGCTGCGCAAAACATGGTCGATAAAAGCCATGCCGCGGATCCCATCTTCGATGCCTGGGTAATCCTCCCACTCCCATTTGGGAGTAGTTCCTTCCCGATCCGCATAGATGCAGCGGGCAAAATTTCGATACAAGTTGGCAAATGCCTCCACATATCCTTCCGGATGGCCTGCAGGGGTGCGTGTATTTTCTTGCGCTAAGGAACCTAAGTATCCTGTGCCTGCTCGGTAAATTTGGGCTGGGACATTCGGGAAGCGAACGGTAAGTGAATTGTTCAACTCCTGCTCCCATTCCAAGCCTCCTTTTTCCCCATAGACGCGGATTTTGAGGTTGTTTTCACAGCCCGTATCGGTTTGCGAGGCCATCAATACCCCGGAGGCACCATTTTCGAAGCGAAGCAAAACTACTCCATCGTCATCGATAGGTCGCCCTTCAATCTTAATGTAGAGGTCTGCACAGATCTGGGAAACTTTTTCACCTGTCACATACTCCACCATGTTGAAGGCGTGCGTTCCAATATCTCCCATACAACCGGCCAAGCCGTTTCTTTTCGGATCGGTTCTCCATTCTGCCTGCTTGTTATTCTCTGTTTCAAGGAGCTTGTAAAGCCATCCCTGTGGATATTCCACATATACCTTGCGAACCTTCCCAATCAACCCTTCCTGCACCATCTGCCGGGCTTGCTTGATCATCGGGTAGCCCGTGTAGGTATGGGTCAACAAAAAGCGTTGCTTGGACTGACTTACGATGCGATACAAGGCTTGGGCTTCTGCATAATTGAGGGTCAAGGGCTTGTCCAAAGCCACATGAAATCCATGTTGCAGCGCTTTTGCTGTAGGGTCAAAATGCATGTTGTTAGGCGTCACAATGGCCACGACATCCATACGCTCACCTTCGGGCAATTGGGATTCTTTGGCAAACATCTCGTCATAGCTCCCATACACACGGGAAGGATCGAGTCGAAGTTCTTTGCCCTTTTGGGTGGATTTGGCGGGGTCGGAACTGAAGGCGCCGCACACCAATTCAAACATTCCGTCCATCAAGGCACCGTTTAAGTGAATCGCTCCAATAAATGAGCCGGGTCCACCTCCAACGAGGCCAAGTTTCAATTTTTTTGTAGTCGACATGGGTACTAAATTAAATTGGATCTAGTGTTAAAATTTAAACCAGGTTTTACTTGAAATTTCGTGCTTTCCTTCCTGAAAACAGCGGTTTTATGACCAGCAGTCTGTCTGTTCTATGAACGGCTCAAACAAAACTTTTTGGTCTCTTTCTTTAGATTCTCAAAGAAGATGGGTAAACTACTGCAAAAACATCAAAATTTTAAATTTTCCTTCCAAAAAAACAGCACAAACCTAACCCCTCGCAGCTTATGCCCCTTTTTGTCAAGATTAGACTATCGCTGATGATGTTCCTCGAGTTTTTTGTGTGGGGTTCTTGGTATGTGACGATGGGCACCTTTCTCGGTTCCAACATCCAAGCGAAAGACCAGGATATCTCTCTGGCATTTACTACCCAGTCCTTGGGCGCCATCCTCGCCCCATTTTTGGTAGGCCTTATCGCAGACCGCTATTTTCAAGCACAAAAAATCTTAGGTGCCATCCATCTTGTCGGAGCCCTCCTACTCTATCAACTTCACCAGGCGGTAGATTTTGCCTCTTTTTTCCCCATCCTTTTGGCGTACATGATTCTATTTATGCCCACCCTCGCACTGGTCAATTCCATCTCCTTCAACCAAATGCAACAGCCTGAAAAAGAATTTTCAGGGGTGCGGATTTGGGGAACCTTGGGTTGGGTGGCAGCAGGGGTTTTAATCTCCGCTTTGGCCTGGGATAGCCCGGAGGGATTGACTGCAGGACTATTGCAAAACACCTGGAAGTTGGCGGCAGGGGTATCGCTGCTTCTCGGCCTCTACAGCTTTACCCTTCCTGCCACTCCTCCGCAAGCAAAAACAAGTGATCCCTTTCTGCTTAAAGATATTTTGGGATTGGATGCCCTTCGCCTACTCACGCATAAAAACTACGCCATCTTTTTCCTTTCCTCCATCCTCATCTGTATCCCCTTGGCGTTTTACTACCAAAATGCAAGCCCCTTTTTGACGGAGCTGGGCGTAGCAAATTCAACTGGGAAAATGGCTCTTGGTCAAGTATCTGAAATCCTTTTTCTCTTGGCCCTCCCCTTTTTCTTTACCCGATATGGCTTAAAAAATACACTTGCTTTAGCGATGCTCGCCTGGGTCATCCGCTACCTATTCTTTGCCTTTGGAGACACGGGAAGCGGAACATGGATGCTACTTGCCGGCATCATTCTTCACGGCATTTGTTACGATTTCTTTTTTGTCAGCGGACAAATTTATACCGATGCACATGCGGGTAAAAAATACAAGTCCGCCGCACAAGGATTAATCACGCTCGCCACCTATGGAATAGGGATGGGTCTTGGATTTTGGGTGGCCGGGCAAATTTCCAATTTCTACCTCATTCAAGCGGGAGTACACGATTGGAAATCAATTTGGTTGATTCCCGCTGGGATTTCCGGCTTGGTTTTACTATTTTTCATAGCTGTTTTCAAACCAGAAAAAATAAAAAGCCCTAACTAACCCCCATAAAACATGACTTTCAATTCAGGAAGACGAGATTCTTTCAAAAAAATGATCCTTGGCGGAGCAGCCATGGGGTCCCTTGCTTCTTTTGATTTCAAAGAAAACGGAGCGCCTGCACTCAAAGGCAACATCAACCACGGCGTTTGCGCTTGGTCCATGCGCCCACTTAGTTTGGAAGAGCTCTGCGCCCAAATCAAATCCGTAGGGGTGGGGGCCATTGACTTGATCAGTCCGGCCAATTGGGAACTTCTCAAAAAGTACGATATCCACTGCTCCATGTGTAATGGTGCCGAGCTGGGTATAGCGGATGGATTCAATGAACCCAACTTTCATGCACAGCTAGAAAAAAATTACCTAGAATTGATCCCTCTTGTGCAAAAGGCAGGCTACAAGAACATCATCGCCTTTTCAGGAAATCGACGCGGCATGGATGATGAAACTGGAATGAAAAACTGCGAGATCGGGATCAAAAAAATCCTTAGCCAAGCCGAAAAGCACGGGGTGATCCTCAACATGGAACTGCTGAATAGCCGGGTAGATCACAAAGACTACATGTGTGATAAGTCTGCTTGGGGGATCGAACTTTGCAAGCGCGTCGGAAGCGAGAATTTCAAGCTCCTCTTTGACATCTACCACATGCAAATTGACGAGGGAGATATCATCCGGACTATCCGAAACAACCATCAATACTTTGGGCATTACCACACGGCTGGAAACCCAGGAAGAAATGATTTGGATGAAAGCCAAGAAATAAATTACCCGCCCATCATGCAAGCTATTGTAGATTCGGGTTTCAAAGGCTATGTTTCCCATGAATTTCTCCCTAAAGGAGAAGATAAAATTGCTGCACTAGGCCATGCCGTGCAGGTTTGCGATGTATAACAAAAAAAAATAAAAACAGAATATGGCAAATGAAGCGTATGACGCAATTGTAGTTGGGTCAGGAATTAGTGGCGGTTGGGCTGCAAAAGAGCTTACTGAGAAGGGCCTTCGGGTGCTTCTTCTTGAAAGAGGTCCCAATGTCGAGCACGTAAAAGATTACAAATCTGCGACAATCCCACCCTGGGAAGTACCACATAGAGGGCGTAGAACCCAAGAGCTACTTGGCAAGCATCCCACCCTCCAGCGGGACTATGTACTCAATGAGCTCAACCTGGATTGGTGGGCGCACGAAAGTGATTCCCCATATGTGGAAGAAAAACCATTCAACTGGTTTAGAGGCTATCAAGTAGGAGGTCGCTCCTTGCTTTGGGGTAGACAATCCTACCGCTGGTCTGAAATGGACTTTGAAGCCAATGCCAAAGACGGCATCGCGGTGGACTGGCCGATCCGCTACAAGGATATCGCACCCTGGTACAGCTATGTAGAGAAATTCATTGGGGTATCCGGATCAAAAGAGGGCCTAGACGTATTGCCTGATGGTGAATTTCAGCCACCGATGCCGATGAACTGTGTAGAAGAAGCTGGCACGGCCAAAATCAAAGATCACTACAAAGGAGCAAGAACCTGGATCATCGGCAGACCTGCCAACACCACGCTGCCACTACCTGGACGCCCTGGATGCCAATACCGCAACAAGTGCTCGCTGGGCTGTCCTTTTGGAGGATACTTCAGCACCCAGGCATCTACCCTGCCTGCAGCCATGGCTACCGGCAAACTTACCCTTCGGCCTTGGTCTATCGTACGCAAGTTGATCTACGACAAAGACAGCCAAAAGGCTACCGGCGTAGAAGTTGTAGATGGTCAGACCAACGAAACCATTGAGTTTTCCGCAAAAATCATTTTCCTCTGCGCCTCCACCATTGCTTCAACGGCCATTCTGATGCGTAGCGCTACAGATATCTGGCCAGGTGGATTGGGTTCTAGCTCTGGCGAATTGGGACACAATATCATGGATCACCATTTCCGCTTGGGTGCCAACGGTACCTACGAGGGTTTTGACGACAAGTATTACTTTGGAAAGCGCCCTACCGGATTGTACATCCCACGCTTCCGAAATGTGAATGGCGATAAGCGGGATTACATCCGAGGCTTTGGTTACCAAGGAGGTGCCAGCCGCAGTGGATGGAGTAGAGATGTGGCCGAACTAGGACTAGGAGGCCCAATGAAAGAGGCACTTACCGAACCAGGACCTTGGTCCATGGGAATCACTGCCTTTGGAGAGATTCTTCCCTACCACGATAACATGATCAAACTCAGCGATACCGTGAAAGACAAGTGGGGAATGGAAGCCCTTGTGATGAGTGCGGAAATCAAAGAAAACGAGAAGAAAATGCGTGTGGACATGATGAATGATGCTGCAGAAATGCTCGAAGTAGCAGGATTCAAAAATGTGAAGACCTATGACAATGGCTACATTTTTGGAAATGGAATCCACGAAATGGGAACAGCCCGTATGGGGAAAGATCCAAAAACCTCGGTCTTGAATGGCAACAACCAAGTTTGGGACGCCAAAAACGTGTTTGTAACCGACGGGGCCTGTATGACCTCAACGGCAGCACAAAATCCTTCGCTTACTTACATGGCCTTGACCGCGAGAGCAGCTGCTTTTGCCGTTGAAGAATTGAAAAAGCAAAACCTCTAATCCGACAACAACATGACCTTAATGAATAGAAGAGATGCCCTAAAAAGTGTGGTACTCCTGATGGGAGGAACCGTGATTGGTTCAACGGCACTTCTGTCCGGATGTGCACCCGAATCACAGCTCAAGGATTTGAATTTTAGCCCCGCCGATCTTTCGTTCCTCGATGAAATCGGCGAGACCATCATTCCTACCACCGACACCCCGGGAGCGAAGGCAACCAAAATTGGGGAGTTTATGCAGATGATGGTGAAGGATTGCTACGATGCAGATCAGCAGACCACCTTTATCACTGGTCTGAATACCATCCGTACAGATTTCAAAGCGGAAACAAGCAAAGACTTCATGGATGCTACTGCAGAAGAAAGACTTGTTTTCCTCAATGGACTTCACCAAAAATATGTGGCTAGCGGGGAAGAAAAACAACCCGAAATCATCCACATGCTCCGTGACTTGACCGTACTTGGCTACTTCAGCTCTGAGATTGGTGCCACGCAAGCGTTACGCTTTGTGGAAACTCCGGGACGATTTGATCCATGCGTGGATTATAAAAAAGGAGACAAGGCTTTGGCCTAATTTACCAACCCATACCTTGCTGCCTGCCTTGAATAAGGGCAGGCAGTTTTTTTTAGTACTTACTTTTTCCTCTTTTGGGGTATGAAATTCAGGAGATAGGTGAGTAGGGCTAACAAAAACGAATGCCATAAGTAAAGGACATTCCTACGAAATCTCAAAAATCAGAGGTGATTTCTGACCCTATCCACTACCCAGACTTTACCGGGGACGACTGTCGTAAACCCGAACATAGTCTACTTCCATGCGCTGAGGCCATATACTTGCATCCACTCCTTCTTTGCCACCCCAATTTCCCCCAACGGCAAGGTTGAGAATCAGGTAAAAGGACTGGTCAAAAGGCCATTCTTGATGCCCATTGCCTGAGTTTTTAAACGTGAAATAGTGCTGCCCATCAATATAAAAATCCATTTGCTCCTGCTTCCAGTCTACCGCATAGGTATGAAATTCGGATGCAAAATTGGGAACCATTAGCTGTGCGCCTTTTTGTGTTCCAAGCAGGTGATTGAAGGCCTCGGTGTGCACCGTGCCATGTACGCGCCCTGCGTCGTAGCCTACATGCTCCATGATGTCTATTTCCCCATTCTTTGGCCATCCTCCAAATCGATTTTCCTCTGGAAGCATCCAGATCGCTGGCCAGGTACCTCTTCCTTGAGGGAGTTTGGCTCGAATCTCAAAGTAACCATACTGCCAAGATCCTTTGCCTTTGGAGACCAGCTTGGCGGAAGTATAGCCCTTGGGCAGACTCGCATCTGCATGGGCCTCTAGTACCAATACCCCACCTTGCACACGGGCATTCTTGAGGGCATTGGCAGTATAAAATTGAAGTTCATTGTTGCCCCAGCCATGATCCCCAACTTCAAAACTCCAGTTCAACGCGGAAGGAAGTCCATCTTGATCAAACTCGTCCGACCATAGGAGTTTGGAGTCCACTTTGGAAACTTGTGAAAAACTAGGCGAAGAAAGTAGCAGTGCAAGGAGTAGTAGGTTAGGGGCTTTCATAGCGGTCGGAAAAACTTTTTTAACTGGGTATGGGTTGACAAAAAGGAAATCAATTTCCTTAGAAATCGAGGATAACTCCTATTTTAGCAACGAATATACTCCCAAAACTATGGCATACTACGTTCGACTCGGACAAATTCCTCCAAAAAGACATACCCAGTTTCGCCAACAAGATGGCAGCCTATACAAGGAAGAGCTAGTGAGCTCCAAAGGGTTCTCAGGAATTTACTCCACCCTCTACCACATCTACAACCCCAATGAAGTCAAATCCATCGGCAAGCCCACACCCTACAGCTGGACTGCGGATACCACACATGGATTGAATCAAACTCACCTCAAAACGGCCGAGGTAGGAATTACAGGGGAAGATTACCTCAGCGCTCGCCGGATGCTCCTGATCAACAGCGATGTGATGATGGGCATCTGCACCCCCAAGCAACGGAAGATGGATTATTTTTTCAAAAATGCTGATGGGGACGAGCTGATCTACATCCACGACGGGGAAGGAGTGATGTATTCCCAATTTGGAAAGTTGGAAGTTAAAAAAGGAGACTACATTGTCATCCCGAGAACGACCATTTACCGATTTGAATTTGCCGAAGAAGGTCCCTTAAGATTGCTAGTGATGGAATCTCAAGCACCTATTGAAACGGTGAAGCGCTATCGGAATGAAGTGGGACAACTCTTGGAACATTCCCCCTACTGTGAGCGGGATATCCGCCCCCCACACGAAATTCACTTGGAGGAGAAAAAAGGCGATTACCTGATTCAAATCAAAAAGCAGGGCATGCTTCATCCCTACCGCTATGCACACAGTCCCTTGGATATTGTGGGATGGGATGGGTACCTCTACCCTTACGCCTTGTCCATTCATGACTTTGAACCCATTACCGGTAGAATCCACCAGCCACCGCCGGTGCACCAAACTTTCCAAGCCTCGGGCTTTGTAGTTTGTTCCTTTGTCCCTCGCTTATTCGATTACCATCCCTTATCGATTCCAGCACCCTACAACCATAGCAACATCGACTCAGATGAAGTATTGTACTATGCAGAAGGAGAATTTATGAGTAGAAAAGGGATCGATCGGGGCTCATTTACGCTGCACATGGGAGGTTTGCCTCATGGGCCACATCCAGGTACGGTAGAAAAATCCATTGGAGCCAAAGAAACCCATGAATATGCGGTGATGCTGGATACCTTCAAACCGCTACAGGTCACCACTGCGGCCTTGGAATATGTAGACAAAAACTACCCCATGAGTTGGACCCTGGGCAGTTAGCTGATGGCGATTATCCCCATATTCACTGATGAATATGGGGATAATCGCAAAAATTAATTTCCTACTACCTCTTTGATCGGCTGCCCTGTGGTTCCGTTTGGTATCCGTATCTGAAGTAATGCAGCTAAAGTGGGAGCAATGTCGGTAACGCTAGCATAGCTTGAGCTTTTGCCCGCCTTGATTCCCCAACCATAAAAGGCGATCGGAACATGGGTATCGTAGGAATAACCCGAGCCATGCGTGGTGCCTCTTTTGCCCCCTACCAACCAGGCTGGCTCCAATACAAGTAATACATCTCCTGAAGCCTTGTGGTTGTAGCCCATTTGCAAGAGATGCGCTCTCGATTGGGTAAATTCCTGTCTCCTTAAATCCGAAGCGGTATACGCTTCCTTAACCCCTGCAAAGCCAAGTACAAAATTGGCTAAATCTCGCTGCATTTGCTCCGGATCCATTTTTTTCTCACGGATCAAGGCATGGTTGAGGAAGATCTGCTCGTTGGAGAAACTTAAGATCCAGTCCCCTTCCCCATAGTGGGTCGTAGCAAAACCTTTCAACTGCCCAAGGACCATCCCAGAATTGAAGTTGCCCGCAGGAATTCGCTCACTCATCATGTATTGTGGCACATCCGCTACCGCATGATCTGCGGAGATAAACACCAAGTATTCACCCTTGCCGAGCTTTTGATCCAGGTACGAAAAGAATTGAGCAAACTCCCGATCCATTCGCAAGTAATTGTCCTCCACTTCGACAGAAGAAGGCCCGAAACGGTGCCCAATGTAATCTGGACTGGAAAAGCTGATTGCTAGAAAATCGGTGACCACTCCTTGACCCAATTTCTCCCCTTCCAAGGCTGCGTACGCAAAATCCAAGGTCATGCTATTCCCAAAGGGAGTAGAAGGGACCAAGGCATAGCCCCCATTTGCTGCCTTCAAGGCGGTTAAATCGTATGGGAAGCTAGGACTGTCTTTCCCAATAAAGGGAGACTCAAAGTCGTTGTGATCCGGAAGGCTATTTAGATATGTTTCCACCGGAAATAAGGTTTTCCAGGTTTGGCTTAAGTAATAATCTGGACGCTTCTTGGCATTGAAATTTGCAACCCAGCTCGGTAAAGTTTGCTTGTAATAGGTGGAGGTCATCCAATCTCCATTCGCATCATCGTACCAATACGCATCTCCCGTATGTCCCGCAGGGAAACTTGCACCCCGGTCCTTGATCGCTATACCCACTACCTTGGAGCGCTTGCCTGTAGACAGGCGCAACTCGTCGGTGATGGTCGTGGTCAACAAGTTTCGAGGGCTAATTTTGCCATTATCAGGTGTTCCGCCCACATTCGAAACCAAAGAGTCCTCCGCACAATAGATCATTTTCTTCAAAGAAGGCACGTACCAATTGTTGCCAATCACCCCATGTGTAGCAGGCGTAGTGCCGGTGTAAACCGAAGCATGCCCCGGTCCGGTGTAGGTTGGGATGTAGTTGTAATGCCCATTGGTCATCATGAAACCTTGCTGGGTGAACCGCTTAAATCCGCCCTCTCCAAAGCGGTCAGCAAAGCGATACAGGTATTCCTGGCGCATCTGGTCCACAATGATGCCCACCACCAGTTTTGGCTTTTTTAAGGCTTGCTGCGCAAGTGCAGCGGTACCAAGAGAAAAAGCCAGAAGAATGCCGAAAAAGAATTGTTTCATAGGGAATTGGATAATTTTCTGAAATATAGGCATTACTAAATTTTAGTTGGTTAAAGTAATGTTAATTGGCCAAATCGAAACAAAATAATTGGCTAATGCAGGCCTCGCAAGCGACGTAATAGGTTTCAGGCTTCCAGACATGAAATTTTCCCTAACTTGCGGCTGGATTTATCCGTGTACACCCCATGCAAACTTATTTTCGGATTCTTTCCTATGCCCGACCCTTTGGGAAATTTATTCCGGTTTACATCGGTTACACCCTATTGGCCATCGTATTTGGTTTGATGAACTTCACCCTGCTCAAGCCACTTTTTGATGTGATTTTTGAGCAAGTGGCACCCGAAAGTTTAGAACAGTACCGTATACAGCCCGAATTTACCCTCTCCCTAGATTACCTAATTTCCCTCTTCAACCACCTGTTTCTAGAGGTGAGCGATATGTATGGGAAGTTTGGCACCTTACTCTTCGTCTGTTCCATCATCGTAGGCTCAGTATTCCTTTCCAACCTATTTACTTACCTCTCCGGAGTGGTGCTGGCGCAAGTACGTGCCCAGGTCATCAAAGGGATGCGCATGGATATTTTTGAGAAAGTAAGCGCCCTACACCTGGGCTACTTTTCCAACGAACGGAAGGGAGACCTCCTCTCCAAAATGACCAATGACATTCAGGAGGTCGAAAACACCATCGTGCAATCCTTGCGGATTTTATTCCGAGAGCCTGCCACCATCGTGCTGTATTTTGGGGTACTCTTTTTCATGTCCGTTCCCCTGACCCTGTTCACCATCCTGATTATCCCGATTTCAGGAGCCATCATTGGGGGCATTACCCGTCGACTTCGAAAAAATGCCATCCAAAGCCAGGAATCGCTCGGACGCATCGTCAGCATTCTGGACGAGACCCTAGGTGGCATGCGCGTAGTCAAAGCATTCAACGGGGAAAAATTTGTCCAAGGAAAGTTTGATTCCGAAACCGACTTCTACTCCGATGTGAATGTGAGCATGGCTCGCAAGAATGAGCTCGCAGGTCCCATATCCCAATTCCTTGGGGTAAGTGTAGTTGCCGGTATCCTCTTGTATGGGGGTAATCTGGTATTGAGTGGAACTTCCGAACTCTCTGCCTCCAACTTCATCACCTACATCATTATTTTTACCCAGGTGCTCAATCCTGCCAAGGAGATCTCCCGTGCAGTATCCAGCATCCAGCGCGGCATTGCCTCCGCTGACCGTATTTTTGAGGTGATTGACACGACCAACCAACTCCCCTCTCCAGCGAATCCGCAACCTTTCCCTGGGTTTAGCAAGCAAATTGAATACAAGAACGTCAGCTTCGCCTACGGGGAAAACAAGGTGCTGGACCAAATCAACTTTACCCTTGAAAAAGGAAAAACCATCGCGCTCGTAGGCCCTTCTGGTGGAGGAAAATCTACCTTAGCCGATTTGGTCCCCCGCTTTTACGACCCAAGCTCCGGCCAGATTTTAGTAGATGGAATCGACTTGAAAGACATTGCTACCGCAACCTGGAGAGGCCAACTGGGGATCGTCACCCAGGAATCCATCCTATTCAACGATACGGTATTCAACAACATCGCCTTTGGCATCGATGGGGTCACTGAGGCGCAGGTCATGGAAGCCGCAACAATTGCGAATGCCCATGAATTCATCAGCAAGCTGGAATACGGGTATCAAACTACTATTGGCGATCGTGGCTCCAAACTTTCAGGTGGACAGCGGCAACGACTGAGCATCGCACGTGCGGTACTGAAAAATCCACCCGTACTAATTTTGGATGAGGCCACCTCTGCACTCGACTCGGAATCGGAACTGCTCGTTCAAGAAGCCATTACCAAATTGATGAGCAACCGAACCACGCTCGTCATTGCCCACCGCCTCAGTACCATTCAGCATGCCCATGAGATCCTAGTGATCGATAAGGCAAAAATTGTACAGCGAGGAACCCATGCCGAGTTGATGGAACAAGAAGGCCTTTACCAAAAGCTTTCTACGATCCAATCGGTCTAGCATTTCAATTCAACTGAGAACTGTTCCAATAGCGACCTGTCGATCCCTGATTAGTGTTGACCGGTTTTTAATAGAAAACTTCCGCAGATCAAAAAGAATAAATCAGCGTCTTTTTCCTTTCGAATCTGCGTGAGAGAAAAAAAATTAATCCGCGGAGATTTAAAGACAATAAGTTTTCTTTCCCGCGGTTTTTAACTGAAAACTTCCTCAGATCAAAAAGAATAAATCAGCGGCTTTTTCTTTTCGAATCTGCGTGAGAAAAATCAATCCAATTCAGTGGTAAGTGGACATGAATTGCCCCAGAGGGGCAATATGCGAATAGAAAAATTTGACCCCCTCACCGAATCCCTTGTAAAATAGGCTATATTCGTAGGTACACTTTTTAAACTCAATCATGGTTGCAAAAACTTTTGGAAGCGCCGTCTCTGGCGTGGACGCCAACCTCATCACTATCGAGGTCAATGTGGGCCAAGGCACCAACTTCTTTATGGTCGGACTTCCCGACTCGGCAGTCAAAGAATCCCAGCAGCGCGTGGAATCGGCACTCAAGTACTTCGGCTACCGCATGCCTCGGCAGCGTGTCGTGGTCAACTTGGCTCCTGCAGACCTGCGCAAGGAAGGCTCTGCCTACGACCTGCCCATCGCGATGGGCATACTCCAAGCCTCCGAGCAGGTCAATTTCCCTACCCTAGATCAATATGTGCTCATGGGGGAACTTTCGCTAGACGGTAAACTTCGCCCCATTAAAGGCGTACTCCCCATCGCCATCGAAGCACGAAAGCGGGGGTTCAAGGGGTTTATCCTTCCCCTCGAAAATGCAAAGGAGGCCTCCATTGTCAATAGCTTGGACATCATCGGCGTGGAAACCCTGGATCAGGCCTCAGATTTTTTGCAGGGGCATCTCCAGATCGAACCGCTGGTAACCGACACGCGAGAAATTTTTAACCAGGGTATCGATGCCCCCGAATTTGACTTTGCAGATGTGCAAGGCCAGGAAAACATCAAGCGTGCCATGGAGATTGCCGCGGCCGGAGGCCATAATGTAATCATGATCGGACCTCCAGGCGCTGGAAAAACCATGTTGGCCAAGCGCCTGCCCTCCATCCTTCCTCCTTTGAGTTTGCAGGAAGCCTTGGAAGCAACCAAGATCCACTCCGTCGCTGGGAGACTCGGAAAGCATGCCTCCTTACTTGCCCAGCGTCCTTTTCGGAGCCCACACCACACCATTTCAGATGTAGCCTTGGTCGGTGGAGGAGGAAATCCTCAACCTGGAGAAATTTCTTTGGCCCACCATGGGGTATTGTTTTTGGATGAGCTCCCCGAATTCAAGCGCACCGTGCTGGAAGTGATGCGGCAGCCCCTGGAAGAGCGCAAGGTAACCATCAGCAGAGCTAAGGTATCGGTGGACTTCCCAGCCAACTTTATGCTGATTGCCAGCATGAATCCCTGCCCCTGTGGCTACTACAACCATCCGGAGAAGGAGTGCGTCTGTGGCCCAGGTATTGTGCAGCGCTACTTGAATAAGGTCAGCGGCCCCTTGCTGGACCGCATCGACCTGCATGTAGAAGTAACTCCGGTCAAATTTGAAGAGATGACCTCCACCCGCAAAAGTGAATCCAGCAGAGACATTCGGGAGCGAGTGATCAAGGGCCGAGAACGGCAAAAAATACGATTTGAATCGAATCCAGAAGTTTTTTGCAATGCGATGATGCCTTCTCACCAGGTCAAGCAGGTCTGTCAAATCTCTGAGGCCGGCAAAACCCTCCTCAAAACTGCCATGGAACGCCTTGGCCTCTCGGCTCGTGCCTACGACCGCATCCTGAAAGTAGCCCGCACCATTGCAGACATTGCCGAGAGCGAGGACATCCGCGTGGAGCACCTTGCCGAAGCCATCCAATACCGCAGCCTCGACCGAGAAGGCTGGGCGGGGTAGAAAACAAAAAAGCCCTCCGCTATTCACGAAGGGCTTTCAATTAATAAAGTAGGATTAGATTCTATTTTTAAAGCAACAAACTAAATTAAAGTTTGAAGTTCAAGAAAGTGTGCCGTCGACAGTGGACCGTCAACCGTTGACTGCATTAAATATCAAACTTAATCCCCTGTGCCAATGGCAGCTGGGTGGAGTAGTTGATGGTATTCGTTTGGCGTCTCATGTAGGCTTTCCAAGCATCCGATCCAGACTCACGTCCTCCGCCGGTTTCCTTTTCTCCCCCAAAGGCCCCACCAATCTCTGCGCCCGAAGTGCCAATATTGACATTGGCGATGCCGCAATCCGATCCAGATACCGCAAGGAAGGCTTCTGCCTCACGCATATTGGTGGTCATGATGGCCGAAGAAAGTCCCTGAGGAACTCCATTTTGCAAGGTAATCGCCTCCGGTAAGGTGCTGTACTTGATCAAATAGAGGATGGGTGCAAAGGTCTCGTGCTGCACGATGTCGAAGTGGTTTTCTGCCTCGTAGATGGCTGGCTTCACGTAACATCCGGACTCGTAGCCAGATCCTGAAAGTACTCCTCCTTCCACAACCACTTTTCCTCCAGCCGCTTTTACCTGTTCGATCGCTGCCAAGTACTGTTCAACAGCCTGCACATCGATCAAAGGGCCTACATGGTTTTTCTCATCCAAAGGATTGCCAATCACCAATTTGCTAAAGGCAGAAGCTAGCCTCTTCTTTACTTCCTCGTACACCTTCTCCTGCACAATCAATCGACGTGTGGTAGTGCATCGCTGCCCTGCCGTACCTACGGCACCAAAAAGTGCACCTCGTATCGCAATCTCCAAGTCGGCATTTTCTGTGATGATGATTGCATTGTTGCCCCCAAGCTCTAGCAAAGAACGACCGAGTCGCTCACCCACTGCCTTGCCCACTTGCTTACCCATTCGGGTAGAGCCTGTAGCAGATACCAATGGAATTCTTGGGTCTTGGGACAACAAGGCACCGATCGAGGCATCTCCAATGATCAGGTTGGAAATCCCTTCAGGCAAACCGTGCTGGGCAAATATTTTTCCTACAATGTGCTGGCAGGCGATTGCGGATAGGGGCGCTTTTTCAGAAGGCTTCCACAAACATACATCCCCACAAACCCAGGCCAAGGCGGTATTCCAAGCCCATACGGCTACTGGAAAATTGAAGGCTGAAATGATGCCTACAATCCCCAAAGCATGCCACTGCTCGTACATGCGGTGACCGGGACGCTCGGAATGCATGGTCAAGCCATACAACTGACGGGATAAGCCCACTGCAAAATCACAGATGTCAATCATCTCCTGCACCTCTCCCAAACCTTCCTGGTAGGATTTACCCATTTCGTAAGACACCAACTTTCCCAAGTCAGCCTTCACTTCGCGAAGGGCATTGCCAATCTCACGAACGATCTCTCCACGCTGGGGAGCAGGCACCAACCTCCACGATTCAAATGCAACCTGCGCCTGAGTTACCACGGCTTCGTAAGTTTCATCGGTCGCTAGCTGCACGGAAGCAATTTTTTTGCCATCGGCAGGAGAAAAGGAAGCAAGAGAAGCAGCGCCCGAATCGAGCCAGTTGAGGCCTGTGGAAGAACCCAAATTGGATTCGTGGATGCCAAGATTTTTTAGTGACTGTTGGATGCCAAAATGATCATTCATGGGGGAGGTGTCTAATGATTACGTAAAG
>CAXNJN010000050.1:0-18209 GCA_964202605.1 Bacteroidia bacterium
TGCTCCCTGTAGAAGAGCTGCAGTCTTTGAGAAGGTTTCGGGAATTTTCTGGGCTTTGCTTTCAGCTGCATGGGGAATCGGCTTCAAAGATCAAGGAAGCAGTGGATCAGTTTGGGGGAACGCAGGGTCTCCAGCGGTTTCAGGTAGCGATTGGGCTATTGTACCTTCTCGAACAAGCTGGAAGTTCGTTGCATCAGCTCAATCGAGGGGGCAGGTTGTTGGGACTTTCTGAAAAAGATGGAAGCCGTATGGACCGTGTGATGCAGTATGTGCTGGCACACCGGTTTCAAAAAATTACCTTGGCTGAGGTGGCGGAAGAGGCTCACTTAAGTAAGGAGGCTTTTTGTCGATTTTTCAAGCTACGTACCCGAAAGACCTTTACCGACTACCTGTTGCATTTACGGATCAATGAAGCCCAAAAACTACTGCAAGAAACAGATTTAAGTATTTCAGAAATTGCTTATCGGGTTGGGTTTGAGAATTTATCCTACTTCAATCGGAGTTTTAAGCGGATTGCTGGCAAAACACCACGATACTTTAGGGGTTAATTTTTCTTTAGAACTAAGACCTTGGTGTCCATGACATTGCCGATAAAGAGGTAATTTCCATACGGCACCGCTACCGACGCTCCTGAAAGGTGGGTTCCTGGATCGGTCCATACCGAACTTACAACAGCTTCACCTTCTTTTTGATAGGTTAGCGTGATGACCTCAGATGGGGAAATGGGTTTTTTCCCGGAAGCATAGGCGGCAAATGCCAGTAAGTTGGGATGGCAGCCAATCCAAAGCATTCCATTTTCATCCAATTCAATATTGTCGACCCCAGTGCCTGCAGGGATGTCCTCTATGTAGGAAAGCTCACCGTCCGGGAGTAGGGAATATACCCCAACAGAGAACTCTCTAGAGCTTGCCACATAGAGAAGTTTCCTAGAAGTGTCAACTTGAATTCCATTGGAATAAGAAAGGTTTTCTTCAACCAATTGAAATTTTTTTCCATCGAAGTGGCCCACAGAAGCGGCTTTCACCGCAAGGTAATTTTCTGCAAATAGGCCCCATTTGCTGGTATAGCCATGGTCATTGGTAAAGTAAAATGCCTCTGGGCCTACCATCACAAGATCATTGGGACTAATGAGTTCAGGGCCTGCAATGGTTTTGAGGTGCTGCAAGGTTTTCCCTTTAAGGAGGAAGGATTCAACGGAGTGCTTGCCCTCCACATGGTTGATGGCTAGGAGTCCATAAGTAGCGCTATCTAGCTTGAATAGGCTGATTCCATGTGGGTAGAAAGGGAAATCCAGTTCAGAAGAAATGGAGATTGCCTGAAAGTTTTCCGCTCTAAGATCAACCAAATAAATTCCATGGACGCCTTCTTTTCCTACTCTACGTGAAGCTCGGTCGTTTACAGAAAGCAGGAGCAAGCTGTCTTCTCGGGCTAGCGCCATGTCCTCCACTCCAGGTAGATCAATACTTTTGTAGACTTTACCAATCTCGCTTTTTGCAGGCACATCCCTAAAATACCCTGTGGTGTAAAAGGTGTAGAAAATAAAGCTAGCCACCAGGGCCAAGAGTATAGTTAGGGCTAGAAGAAATTTTCGCATTCTTAAATATAAAAAAAATTCGGGGAAGGATCTTTCTTTGATCAAGGGGTAGTCAATGGCCCTAGGTCTGAAATAAAAAAATTGATTTTTTTTTCTAATCCTACAATTCACCCCCATCGGCTATTGTGGTTTCTTTAAAAGCTTGGTCCTAATTCTTGAGTACATAAATCAGTTAGGCATTTCGGCAAAGATTTTCTATGTTTCTGACAGGTAATTTCTAGCCAAAATCTTAAGCCATGAAAAAATTAATTCTTTTTCTTTCCCTCTCCCTCTTCTCACTCCTGGCTCAAGCAACGGAGCTTGTCAACTTGATACAAACCTACCAAGCAGACCGTGGGGCTTTAGGCCGTTTGTACACCAATCGACTTTCCGGCGAGTACTTTACTCGGATGGAATCCTTCAATCGAGACTACCTCAAGACCCTTCAAGCCCAAAATTATACAACGCTTTCTGAGGATGGGAAGATTGATTACGTTCTTTTCAGAAACTACCTCGAGAAGCAATTGGCGGAACTAGACTTGGAAAAGCGTGATTTTATGCAAATCCAATCGGTAATCGCCTTTGGGAAGCCTTTGGAAGGCTTTGTTGTCGGCCGACGCAGGGCTGTACAACCCAATGCCCAGGCACTGGCCGCCCAATGGAATCAGGTGGCTCAAGCCTTAGATGCCCAGCACAAGGCACTTGCGACTAGCTCAAAATACGATTCTTGGCAAAAAGCGGAATTGGCTGCTCAGGCAGTGGAAAGCTTGTCCAAAGTGGTCAAAGAATCCTATGACTTTTATTTTGACTTTGATCCCTCCTTTACCTGGTGGATGCCTACGCCTTGGGAAAAATTGGACGCAGGAATGAAAGCATATTCCAAAGCCTTACGTGCCCATTACACCAACTCAGTGAAAGACGATGGCAGTGGAATCATCGGTAAGCCTATTGGAAGAGAGGCTTTGGAAAAGCAACTGGCTTTTGAAATGATTGCCTATAACCCGGAGGAATTGATCGCTGAAGCTGAAAAGCAGTTTGCCTGGTGCGAGAAAGAGATGCTCAAGGCCTCGAACGAACTGGGCTTTGGCAACGACTGGAAAGCAGCCCTTGAACTAGTCAAAAATACCTACCTACCTGCTGGCGCTTGGCCACAAGAAGTAGTCCGATTGGGAGATGAGGCCATTGACCTGATGGTTAAAAACGACTGGTTGACGGTGCCACCTCTAGCGATCGAAACCTGGAGAACGAGCATGATCTCAGCAGAGCGGCAGCGCGTGAGTCCCTTTTTCTTGGGCGGAGAGGTTATCCAAATCGCCTACCCTACTTCTGAAATGAGCCACGAGGATAAAATGATGTCCATGCGGGGCAATAACCCCCATTTCTCTAGAGCTACAGTACAGCACGAATTGATTCCGGGGCACCACCTCCAGCAATTTATGAACCAGCGTTACATGACGCATCGTCGACCTTTCGGTACGCCGTTCTGGACAGAGGGCTGGGCCTTGTATTGGGAGTTTGTGTTGTGGGACCGACAATTCCCAAGAGACGCCAAGGACAAGGTGGGCATGCTCTTTTGGAGAATGCACCGGGCGGCTCGAATTATATTTTCCCTCAATTACCATTTAGGCAAAATGACTCCTCAGCAATGCATCGACCTGCTGGTCAATCGTGTAGGTCACGAACCTGCCAATGCATCCGCGGAGGTTCGTAGGTCTTTTGAGGGAAGCTATGGGCCCTTGTACCAAATTGCTTACATGATCGGGGCGCTGGAAATCTATGCGCTTCGCAAGGAGATGGTGGACTCGGGAAAGATGCCTGAGAAAACATTTCATGACTTGATCCTCACACAAAACGCCATGCCGATTGAAATTCTCCGTGCAAAAGTGACTGGCAAAACCCTTTCCAAGGACCACCGGGCTAGCTGGAAGTTTTTGGATTAGTGAAGCTTAATTTTCCCCAAAAAAGTTAACTTGAGATACAACACTAAACTGGGCACCAATGACGATAGAAAAAAAGAGGCCAGAAGTAAAAAAAGGGGCAGTGAAAATTGAAAAATCTTCATCGCTTGAAATATTGGAGGATCCTTTCATTCAAGCCGAAATGGAAGCCCGTACAAAAGAATCCCTTGAAGCAATTCGAAATGGCGAGGTATTAACCTTGGATGAATTTTTAAAGTCTAATGAAGAATGGCTGAAAAAAACCGTTACGAAGTAATTGTAACTAAGCCAGCAAGGGATCGATTTCAAAATGAGATTTTAAGTTATATCAGCAATAGTTTTAGTGATCGCAGAGCTTTAGACGTCGAGAATAACTTAAAAAAATTGTTATTAACCCTGCAAGTTGATCCGCAAAGAGGGAGTATTGAAAAATTAATTCGAATTGGAGATCAGATTTTTAGGTTTATTCTCCTTAAAGAGACCAAATTTTTTGAAATAAAAATCATCTATTTGATTGAAGAATCACAGAAAGTAGTTCAGGTGACTGACTTTTTTCCCACAAAAATGAACCCCATTAAGATGCAATCCAGATCATAGTCAAGTGGCACTTTATTTTTTTGTACGAGTTTTTATCAATTTCTTGAGTTCAAATCATACTTCGGCCTAGTGATTTGGAATAGGTTTTACGTGTAACTTTAGCTTTTCAATCTGCCCTTCATGTGGACTCCTCTAATCCGTCAATTTCGTCATTACCTTACCCTTGAGCGTTCGTTGAGTGCCAATTCGATTGAGGCCTACACGAGGGACGTGCAGAAGTTGGCAGATTATGTAGGTAAAGAATTTCCATCCAAAAGTCCTCTTGAGCTCGAGCTGGAACACCTACGGAAGTTTGTAACTGTCCTCGCCAAGTTGGAGATTTCTCCCTATTCCCAAGCACGAATTATCTCTGGGATCAAGGCTTTTTACCGCTTCTTGATGTATGAGGATCGAATTACAGAGGATCCCGCGCAACTGTTGGAGGCACCCAAATTGGGCAGAAAGCTCCCCGATACGCTTAGCTTTGCCGAGATAGAAGCCTTGCTTGCGGCTATTCCGCTTGGAGAGTCCGAGGGACACCGCAACCGGGCCATGATAGAAATGCTCTATAGTTCGGGTCTACGCGTCAGCGAGTTGGTGGAACTTAAAAAAAGCCAGATTTTTGCAGATGTGGGATTTTTGAAAGTAGTGGGAAAGGGCAATAAAGAACGACTTGTGCCGGTTGGACGGGCCGCTTTGCATTACCTCAAGTTGTACGACGAGCATGTCCGCTCGCAGCAAGTACCCGCAAAAGGGCAAGAAGAGTTTGTCTTTCTCAACCGTCGGGGACAAAAATTAACCCGCGTGATGGTGTTTTTGATCATCAAGAAAACAGCTGAGAAGGCAGGAATTCAAAAAAACATCAGCCCCCATACTTTTCGGCATTCCTTTGCCACACACCTCATAGAGGGAGGGGCAGACTTGCGTGCTGTCCAAGAAATGCTGGGCCACGAAAGCATCACCACTACGGAAATTTACACCCATTTGGATCGAGATTACCTCAGGCAGGTGCTTACCGAATTCCATCCAAGGAAGTAGGTGAAACCGCTGATTGGATGAACTTAGAATTTTTATATCGAGTTCTTTCCCAAAAATCATAGCTTTAGTTCATAGGTAGTGCTCCGTCCTCCTGCAACACCTCTCTGGAGTATGCCTTTATCAATCAAGTCATTGATATCTCTAATTGCGGTGTCATTCGAACACTTTCCAATTTTCGCCCATTTGGATGAGGTGAGTTTCCCTTCAAATCCATTCAATAATTTATTTAAAAGCATCTTCTGCCTTTGATTTAAGGCTGTGTTTGCATGGGCAGTCCAAAATTTCGCTTTAGCTAGAATAGTTTCTAATGTTTTTTGGGTTGAATTCAAGGAATTAATAAGGCAATTCAAGAACCATTTGATCCAATCTGTTAGGTCTAGGTTTCCTTTTTGCGTTTTCTCCAAGATTTCATAGTAGTACTTTCTTTCGAGTCGAATTTGAGCAGATAAACTAAAATAGCGTTGATTGCTTTTATCTGATCGCGCAAGCAATAGGTCTGTGAGTGCTCTACAGATCCTTCCATTTCCATCTTCAAATGGGTGAATGGTCACAAACCAGAGATGGGCAATTGCTGCTTTAAGGACTAAATCGATTTGCGAATCCTCGTTGTACCAGTCTAGAAACTGGTTCATTTCTTTTTCAATGTGAACCGAATCAGCTGCTTGAAAATGTATCCGTTCCTTTCCTAGTGCTCCCGATACGACCTGCATAGGCCCTGTGGTATCCTGGCGCCAATTTCCAACGGTGATTTTATACATCCCACTTCTTCCTGTCGGAAATAATGCCGCATGCCAAGCAAATAGCCGATCTGTAGTCATCCGGTTGAAGCAATTTTCTGTGGCATCCACCATCATGTCAACTACTCCATCCACATTTCTGTCTGATTCAACAGAACCTGCAATCTCCATCCGCAATTTTCTCGCAATTGAAGACCGAACTTGATCAGGATCTAAATACTCTCCTTCGATTTCTGAGGTTTTAATAACATCTGAAGTTAAGGTTTGAAGCAAGGCTTCCTTACTGAGCTCGAAACCCAAGGCCTCCATTTTTCCAATAAGCCTGCCTTGCAGATTTCTCGCCTCACTCAGCAAAGAAATCAGCACTTCATTTTCCCAAGTGAAATTAGGCCAATCTGCTTTTTGATAAATAAAAGTTCCCATTCCTTGCATATTATAAGGCAAATATGGGTCTTATTCGCCGCATTAAAAAATTATTCGACGCATTTTATGCGGTGAATAGAATCGCTATTCGTTGCAGTTCGTTTTCTTTTAGCTAGTGCAGTTTATCCTCGCTAGTTTGTTTATTTACCATCCAGTGGAAGCGGCTTGCTATCAGAAGGAAGTGACTCCAAAAGCCCCCTTACCTGCAAATCCCCAAATCCATAGATTCCCTCCCGCTCAGAAAACTGAGAAAATAGGGTGTCAAAATCAGTAATGCCCTTCGCCAAGAGCTCCAGAATTACTTTTTCGGGCCTTCTTTCATTTGGATCCGCCGAAATACGGTCTATGTGAGCTTGACAAACCTCGGCTAACTGCCTAAAACAGGGGGACACACTTTTTGAAAGGGCTATAAGTTGTGCCCCATCTCCCAAGCGATAGGCTTCCCAGAGGTTTTTGCCTAGCGCCAAGTCGGATGAGGTAAACGGCACCTTTGACTCACAGGTTTGCTCCAATTCTTCAGGGCTTGCATCAGCAAATCCTCTCCACCTATTTTCTGATGGTGCTTCGGGAGGAAATACCCGAAATACCCTGAGGGTGGGCTTATCAGCCAGCAGCGATAGGATAAACCATAGGTTGACCTGGCAAAATAAATCGTCCTCAAACCAGAGACTAAGTTCGACGCCATCCGCTAAACTTCTGATCTTCTCCAATTCAGCTACCGTCCTTTCCTCAACATCTAGGGCAGTGGCTCCATACTGTTCAGTAAGAAATCCAATTCGGGTCTCCCAAAATTCCTCCCAAGTGGCTCCAACTACAGGTCCCGAAACCAAGGCTTCTCGAAAAACAATTCGTTCAACGGGAAGCTCCGCGTCTTTCAATTGCTCCGCCAAGCAGTCTCCATTCAGTAAAGCGATGCGTCGCATATCGTGCTGCTCAGTGCTCATTTAATCCTAGAAAAATACTTGGATCAGGACAGTTTTGGGCATAAAAATCCAGCTCCTTTTCTGCTGCTACCCCAGGATAATCTCCCCAATTACCCTCCAAATCCCAGATCAGCTGAAAGTGCAGATGTGGAGGCCAGTCCCCGTTTTCTGGATATGGGCCAACTTGACAAAAAGCTTCCCCAGTTCGAAGGACTTGTCCCACTTCCAAACTTTGAAAATCTTCCCGTCGGAGGTGGCCATAGAGGGAATAGAAAATCTTTCCTTCAACTTGGTGCTCCAAAATAATCGTAGGTCCATAGTTGCCAAACCCTTCATTATCCTGAAAGCTGTGAACCTTCCCATCAAGAGGGGCAAAAATAGGACTGCCTGTCGCTGTCCAAATATCGATTCCCAGGTGGATGTTGCGGAAGTCTTCTTGGGCTGTGGCAAAGACCTCGCTGCGCCGGTAGATATCTCGCTTCTCTAGATATCCTCCATAGCCATAGATCTTGCCAGCACTGTGTAGTTGCTGGAACACAAACGAATCGAATGAAGCCGTATCACTCAGGTCCACCCTCCGAAGAGATGCATTGGCTTCTGTAAAGTCTAAGGGAAGCGCATTTTCAGTACTTAAAGGTTCTCCCATCACAGGAAAAATCAGAAGGCAGTTCAAGTTCATGCAAGCAAAAATAAGTGATCCATTTGTACAAGAAAGTGAAATTTCGGGGCTTAGGTGAAAAGATCCTTTTCAAACTCAGCTAAATTGAAATTTCTCCTTTTCCCTTCAGATAATTTTTCTAATTTTACGCCAATTTGGACCTAAGTAAAAAATAATTTCTTCTCCCCCCCATGCCTAAAGAAAGTAGCATCAAGCACGTATTAATCATTGGTTCAGGTCCTATCGTCATTGGTCAGGCCTGTGAGTTCGATTATGCGGGTTCTCAAGCCTCCAGATCCCTTCGGGAAGAGGGAATTACAGTTACGCTGATCAACTCCAATCCGGCCACAATCATGACGGATCCTGTGACAGCTGATCATGTGTACTTGTTGCCTTTAGAAAAAAAATCCATCCGAAAAATCTTAACAGACCACCCCGACATTGATGCAGTGCTCCCTACCATGGGAGGACAGACTGCCTTGAATTTGGCCATTGACTGCGACAAAGCAGGGATTTGGAAAAATCATGGTGTGCGTATGATTGGAGTGGATATTGAAGCAATCGATACCGCAGAAAACCGCGAAAAGTTCAAGGCCTTGATGGAAAAAATTGGGGTAGGGGTCTGCAAAGGAGCTACCGCGACTTCCATGCTTCAAGGCAAAGAAATCGGCCAAGAAATTGGTTTCCCACTCATTATTCGTGCTTCCTACACCTTAGGAGGAGCAGGTGGCGCTTTTGTAGAAAAAGCGGAAGACTTTGAACACCTCCTATCCATGGGGCTTCAAGCCTCCCCCGTACACGAGGTGCTGATTGAACAGAGCATCACGGGCTGGAAGGAATACGAGCTCGAGGTGATGCGAGACAATATTGGCAACATGATTGTCATCTGCTCCATCGAAAATTTTGATCCCATGGGCGTACATACAGGAGACTCCATCACGGTGGCACCTGCTATGACCCTCCCCGATACGGTTTACCAGCGTATGCGCAACTATGCCATCACCATGATGAATAGCATAGGTAATTTTGCAGGAGGCTGTAACGTGCAGTTTGCCGTTAGTCCAGATAATCAAACCATCATAGGCATTGAAATTAACCCGCGGGTATCTCGCTCCTCGGCCCTAGCCTCCAAAGCTACCGGATACCCTATTGCCAAGGTGGCAGCCAAACTAGCCATCGGCTACAACCTGGATGAGTTGTCCAACTCCATCACTGGAACTACCTCGGCCTACTTTGAGCCTTCCATCGACTACGTGATCGTGAAGATTCCACGTTGGAACTTTGACAAGTTTAAGGGTGCAGACCGCAGATTAGGCCTCTCCATGAAGGCGGTGGGCGAAGTGATGGGTATTGGGCGAAATTTTCAGGAAGCTCTACAAAAAGCCTGTCAATCCCTTGAAATCAAAAGAAATGGATTGGGTGCGGATGGCAAAGAGCTTAAAGACCAAGCCCAAATCTTGTATTCCTTGGCCAACCCAAGCTGGAATAGGTTGTTTCACGTTTACGATGCCTTCAAACTCGGCATTTCTTTCCGTACGATCCAAGATCTGACCAAAATCGACAAGTGGTTTTTGAAGCAAATTGAAGAGCTTATTCATCTGGAAGCAGAAATCAGCAACTTCAAGCTTCAGACTATTCCAAAGGAATTGATGGAGGAAGCCAAGAAAAAAGGCTATGCCGATCGCCAAATTGCCCATTTGTTGGATTGCCTTGAAAGTGATGTGTTTCACAAGCGCTACGAGGAGATGGGCATCAAGCGGGTATACAAGCTGGTAGACACTTGCTCAGCGGAGTTTGCCGCAAAGACGCCTTATTACTACTCCACTTTTGGGGAAGAGAATGAATCGGTTCGCAGTGAGAAGAAAAAAGTAGTGGTGCTAGGATCAGGCCCCAACCGGGTAGGTCAAGGCATCGAATTTGACTACTCCTGCGTTCATGGAGTCTTAGCGGCGAAAGAATGTGGCTATGAAACCATCATGATCAATTGCAATCCAGAAACGGTGTCTACAGATCCCGATGTAGCGGATAAGCTGTACTTCGAACCAGTATTCTGGGAGCATATTTACGAAATCATTTTACAGGAAAACCCGGTAGGTGTCATCGTACAACTCGGAGGACAGACGGCCTTGAAATTGGCGGAAAAGCTATCCAAGTACGGGATTAAAATTATTGGCACCAGCTACGAAGCCTTGGATTTGGCAGAAGATAGAGGACAGTTTTCTACCCTGCTAAAAGAAAATAATGTGCCTTACCCTGAGTTTGGCACCATTCACAATACCGATGAGGCGCTCGAGCTTTGCAAGATCCTTGGCTTCCCACTATTGGTTCGTCCAAGTTATGTCTTGGGTGGGCAGGGGATGAAGATTGTGATCAACGAGAAGGAACTCGAAGAACATGTGGTCAACGTGCTTCGCGATATTCCTAACAACGAGATCCTTTTGGATCACTTCCTAGAAGGTGCCATCGAAGCGGAAGCCGATGCGATTTGTGACGGGGAAAATGTCTACATCATCGGTATCATGCAGCATATCGAACCAGCAGGGATTCACTCTGGAGACTCCTATGCCGTGCTTCCTCCTTATAACTTGGGGGATTTGGTGATCCGACAAATTGAAACCTACACCAAAAAAATTGCGCTTGCATTGAAGACGGTGGGATTGATCAACATGCAGTTTGCCATCAAAAATGACAAAGTGTATGTAATCGAAGCGAATCCACGTGCTTCGCGAACGGTACCCTTTATTTGCAAGGCCTACCAAGAACCTTACGTCAACTATGCCGTAAAAGTGATGCTAGGAGAGAAGAAAGTGACGGACTTTAATTTCAAGCCTGTAAAAAAAGGCTATGCAATCAAGGAACCTGTATTCTCTTTCCATAAATTCCCGAATGTCAACAAGGAACTTGGACCTGAAATGAAGTCTACAGGTGAAGCCATCTACTTTATTGACGATTTGATGGACGATTATTTCTTGAAAATTTATGCAGAGCGTAACATTTACCTGAGCAAGTAATGTTGCATTAAAACGAAAAGCCTTGATTAAATTTCTTCTCATATTTCTGGGTGTTGGGTGGCTTTTGGGCCAGCTGATTCGCTATTTTCTTCGATCCAAGCTTGCCCAGCTCGCCCGAAGGGTCAATGAGGCGGCCATGGAGCAGCAGCGTGCTCAGCAACAAGCCCAGCGCCCCAAAGAGGGGGTTCATGTGGACTTTATTCCGAAAAAATCTCCTCAAAAAATGAAGAAAGACATCGAAGGGGGAGAATATGTAGACTACGAAGAAGTGAAGGATTAACCTTCACTTTTTTTATTGGGTTCTGCTGCACCAATACAACTTATAGCCTGATGCAGTTTTGGTTCCAATTAAAAAATCTTCCCCGCCATCTTTTATTCCCAATTTTTTCTTGAGTTCTTCAGCTCCTGTGCTGTAATTACGGCAAATCACATTGACCTTTCCTGAAGGGAAGAGGGCTTTGACCTCCTGTTTTTTTGGGCTGATTTCCTGGACCACCTCAAAAATGCGTGCCGGAATACCCGCAGAAAAGACATCACTTGTGTAGAGGTGACTATTTCTTTCCAGTTTTTTAAGACCAAATCGCTCCCCAAAAAGGTTGAAGGCTCCTGCCTTCAGAATTCCCGCTAGGGGTTCGATCAAGTACTTGCCTGCTTCGGCAAATTTGGAATGCGCCTGCGCTTCCCCGCTGGGTTCAAACTCAAAAGGTGGCAATCCACTTTCTAGATCAATCACTGAAATCATTCTTGGGACTCCTTCTTGGGCTTTATCCCAATGGAGGAGGAGTTCTTTGACTTCATTGCGAACCGATATCACCGTGATTTTTTGAACTTCGGGCAATTCGTTCCAGGCCTGAGTTAAGTCCAGCATGGGAGAAACCTTCACTAGAATTTTTTTGGATTTACTTCGCAAAAGTGACCATGCACCCACCACATTCGGTTCGCAATCTTGGAGTTTGTACAGCTTTTGATTGCCGCTTCCCCGTCGGGCGGGATCCGCATAAATCTGGTCAAATTGCAATTCTGTTTTTCTCAAAAAATCCAACCCATCCCCATTTATGAATTCAAACTTGTCCAGATGGAGTGTGGATAGGTTATGTTTTGCGATCTCAAAAAGTTCGGGTTGTTCTTCACAGTAAATCCCTTTTTCAAATCCTTGGCTCAAGTGAAAAAAATCGACACCAAAGCCCCCAGTAAGGTCGATGAGGCAATTTCCCGACTGCCCTTCTGATTTGAAGGAAGCTGTTTGCTCCGATGAACTTTGTTCGACCGAGATACTGGCAGGGAAAAGCAGGTCTAGATTTTTGGACCAAGAAGGTAATTTTTTTGCCGCCTTCTGCCGAGCGGCAATTTGCTGTACCGCCATTTTGAGGTCAAAAGCCACTTTCCCCTGGTACTTAAAAAGTAAAAGTGCAGGATCTTCTTCCAGATGATCCTGCACAAATTGGAGGAATTCAGCGGTAATTACCTCACTGAAGTGCATTAGACCAGTTTATTTTCTAGAAGGTATTCCGCGATTTGTACGGCATTTGTAGCAGCGCCCTTTCGGAGGTTGTCCGCTACGATCCACATATTCAGCGTATTGGGTTGAGATTCGTCTCTACGAAGCCGGCCTACAAACACCTCATCTTTTTTATGTGCATGGATCGGCATGGGATAGACAAAGTTGGCCGGATCATCTTGAACGATGATGCCAGGAGCATTTTCCAACAGGCTACGCACCTCGGCAAGATCAAAATCTTGTTTAAACTCTACATTCACTGCCTCGGAGTGCCCGCCCATCGTAGGGACTCGGACCGTAGTGGAGGTGACCTGAATGGATTCGTCGCTGAAGATTTTCTTGGTTTCCTTGATCATCTTCATTTCTTCCTTGGTGTAGCCGTTTGGTTGGAACACATCGATATGTGGAAGGACATTGAGGTCAATCTTGTGAGGATAAACCATCTCTGGTGTTTTCCCCTGGCGTTCTGCCATCATCTGATCCACTGCCGCTTTTCCGGTACCTGTTACCGACTGGTAGGTAGAGACCACAATACGTTTGATGCCATAGCGCTGGCGCAGGGGCTCCAAAGCCAAGACCATTTGAATGGTAGAACAGTTGGGGTTGGCGATGATTTTGTCTGCAGCGCCGATTTCTTTCGCATTGATTTCTGGAACCACCAATTTTTTGCTAGGGTCCATTCTCCAGGCGGAGGAGTTGTCAATGACTACAGTGCCTACTGCTGCGAATTTGGGAGCCCATTCCAAGGAGGTGCTTCCGCCAGCGGAGAAAATTGCGATTTCAGGTTGAGCGGCTACTGCTTCTTCTAGGCCGATGATGACATGGGATTTGCCCATGTACTCAATTACCTTTCCTTTGGAACGTTCGGAGGCCACAAGTAGCAGTTGATCGTAGGGGAATTGATGCTCTTGGAGGACTTCAAGGATTTCGGTGCCTACTAATCCAGTAGCACCCACTACAGCAAGTTTCATAGGTTGGAGGGGATTGGTGTTGAGTGATCAAAAATACGGAGGCTTAACGCAATAATACAGTGCATTTGAAACAAATTATGGATTATCCGCAATTATGCCAGTGGCTCAATAGGGTTGTTTAACATGCGGAAATCGTTCACAGCCCACGGTCAACGGTCTACAGCTCACCTAATTGATTCTCAAACCATGTATTTATTAGTTGGGGGTGGCAAAGCGTACGATCACAAAACAAATTAATAAGGCATAGGTTTAAGCTAACTTTTATACAAACCCCTAGAAAACAGTAATCCGATCAAATAAGGGTTGATAGGAAAAAGAATTTGCTGTGGTCCGTGGACGGTCGGCTGTTGACGGTTATCCGCATTGTTTACTAGTTTTTTGAATAGCTAATAGGATTGCGGATAATCCTAATTTATATTCACCTACTTTTTAAACTATATGACCATGTTTCAATTTTTTAGGAGAGCAGCAATTCTGCTCTTGTCTAGCTTGACAGCCCTTGCTTTTCCGGCCTTTTCTCAAAGTCAAACGCAAGGATTTCAATCTCCATTTACGATTCAGTCCTACCCACAGCCCTTTCTCCCGGGCTGGTATGCCAACGACCTAAGAGCGACCTCTTCTCGGGTTTTTCGCCTTGCAACGGGAGGAATCAATGGATCGGTTGCCTTGGCGGTACAGCCAATCAGCTCCTTTACCGGAAAGGTATGGGTTCGACTATCTCCCAAAGGGATGAGCAACCCTCGGGTTATTTTTTGGGCCAAAACCCTAAAAAATGGCACTGGTACTCGCCCTGCCCTGGTACATATTTCTTGGTCCACGAGCCTGCAGGGTATTTATCAGGAGCGAATGTTGCTAGGGCATGCTGCCCAATTCCCAAATGCCAACCTGAATTTTAGCAGGTTTGAGCTTGAGTTGCCTGCAGCAGTCGCTGGCTTGGAAGAGGTGTATTTACAGCTAGAAATAGCAATTGGGTCTGGGACGGGAAGTGCAGCACGCTGGGTCATGGATGACTTTAGTTTGGAAGACTTGGTGGTAGACGAGGTGGTGCCCAAGGTGTCCATTGTAAAAGGATATGGCAAGCGAGAGGTGCTAGTGGCATTTTCAGAGCGGATGGACCCCGTTTTTGCGCGGCTCAACTTGGCTTATCAGCTTGATGGAAGCAATCCTGTTGAGGCTCGGTTGCTCTTAGATTCTGTCGCCATTCTTCGAACGGAGTTAGACTTAGAAGAAGGCAAGGACTATGCTCTTTTTCTGCAACAGCTGCCTGATGTCAATGGAAATTTTCTTGCGGATACACTACTTAGATTCAGGTATACAGACCCTAGCTCGTTTGGGTCAAAATCATTGGTGATCAATGAGTTGATGCCGGCTCCACGAGTGGATCAAGACCTACCCTTTGTGGAATATGTAGAGCTTTTGAATGTTACCAATAAAGAGTTGCGCTTGTCCGGGCTAGTTTTTTCTTCAAGCAGCAGTGCCACGCCGCTGCCAGAGTTTTGGATTTCACCCGGCGAGTTTGTGCTTATTTGCGCGACTAGCCAAGCCCCACTTCTCTCCGGATTTGGTCGGGTATTGCCGCTTCCTTCTTTCCCTAGTTTGCCTAATTCTGGATCATTGCTTCGCTTGGGTACCGCCGAAGGTCTGGAAATAGATCGGTTGGAATACCGGAGCAGTTCTTGGGGAGGGAGTGAATTTGCCGATGGCGGCTATAGCTTGGAGTTGCCTGATCCTTATTTCCGCTGCGAGGCCTCAGAATTCTTGCTTCCTTCCAAGGACCCTAAACGGGGAACCCCAGGAAGGCAAAATTCGCAGTTCTCCCCAATCCAGAATCTGGGGAATTTACAGGTGGCCGCTTCATTTTTTAGAAATGCTACCCTGCTAGAAGTGGTGTTAAATCAACCTATTGTCCCCTTGACTAGCCCAGTTTCTTTTTCGATCACTCCTTCTTTGAGGATAGATTCTGCTCGAGTTTTTGCTTCAGGTCGAAGGATTGGGATAGCTTTGGCTAGCCCAGCAAGGAGTAGTACGGCCTATACTTTGAGGGCATCTCCGCTGAACCGTTGTGTGGGGGAGCCGGCAGGATTTGAGGCGGAGGTAGTTCTTTCTGAGCCTGCGGCTAAGGGGGAGTTAATTCTGAATGAACTGCTGGTGGATCCGAGGTCAGGCGACCCTAAATTTGTAGAAATCCACAACACCACCTCGAAATACCTAAGCCTAGAAAATTGGGCTCTTGCTAGCCTCAATGATGCCGGGGACCTCCAGCAGCTTCGAGTTATTGGAAAGGAGGGAGATAAGTTAGCCCCGCAGGCCTATTTGTCCTTAACTGTTGATCCGGAACGCCTCCGTTTGTCCTATCCCCAGTCTGCTGCCGGTAATTTTCTTCAAATGGCCAGCCTACCTAGTATGCCGATTGGGGCTGGGGTTGTGCTGCTTCTTTCTTCTGAGCGGCAGGTGGTAGATTCACTCCCTTACCGAGGAGAATGGCACCACCCTTTGCTGCGCACGACCAAGGGAGTTTCATTGGAGCGGGTATCTCCTGTTCTTCCGGCTTACATCCCTTCTACCTGGCAGTCTGCCTCCAGCAGCCAGGATTATGCTACACCAGGAAGGAAAAATTCCACAGCGCTGTCTATAACGCTCGGTACCGAGCTGATTACCCTCTTCCCTTTGGTATTTGACCCAGGGGGAAGTAGTGGGCCTAGTCAGGTCAGTATCACCTATTCCTTGGAGCAAAATGGTTGGGTGGGTACTTTTACAATTTACTCAGCTGCAGGCCGTGAAGTTCGAGTACTTGGACAGAATCAGATTTTGGGAACGTCAGGGATTATTTCTTGGTCGGGGACAGATGCCACAGGGAGCAGGGTGCCCACAGGGTATTATGTGTTAGTAGCGCAATTGTTTGATTTGAGCGGCAGGGTCAAGGTCGTGAAGAGGGCACTGGTGGTGGCTTCTCCTTTGTAGTGAATTTTTGCCAAGACTTCCGGCTATTCGTGAGAATTCCAATGGTTTGGTAATCGATTGATATTCCCCTTTTGTTTTGGTTTTCTCAAAGAGTACTGTATTTTAGGGGATTATTTTTCAAGATAGTCTCACTAGTGAATCTTAAATCACGTAATGTATGAGTAAGGAAGAAAAAACCGCTTATTCCAAGGATGAGCTCAAGGAATTCGAAGAGATCATTCTCCACAAATTGGCCTTGGCGAAGGAAGAACTTCAATCCCTGAAAGAGACTTTGAGTAAAAAGAACGATAGTGGCACCGATCATACCTCTTCAACATCCAAGCTTCTGGAAGATGGGGCGGATACCTTGGAGCGAGAAAGCATGAATCAATTGGCAGCAAGACAGCAAAAGTTTGTGATCAATTTGGAGAATGCATTAATCCGGATTAAGAATGGAACCTATGGTGTTTGTGTAGATTCGGGCAAGTTGATTTCAAAAGAAAGGCTGAAAGCTGTGCCACATACCATGCATTCTATCGAAGCCAAGTTAGCTAAGAAGTAAGGTGGATTTTTTGCATCGCCATATTGAGGCCCTGATTTTTTGTGCCCCAGAACCGCTCGGTGTTCATGAGATGGTTTCTTGTTTATCTGAGATGTTTGGTGCTGCGGTACCAGTGAAAGATGTGGAGATTGCTTTGACTGACCTTTGCAAAAAATATGGAGAAGTCGAATTTTCCTTTGCTTTGGAGAAGTTGGGTGGAGGGTATCAATTTTTGACCAAACCTGCCTACCAGCCAAGTATTAGTATTTTACTTCGACAACATTCTCAGAAGAGGCTTTCTACGGCTCAATTGGAGACCTTATCCATTATTGCATACAAGCAGCCGCTTACCAAGGGGGATGTGGAGCAGATTCGAGGTGTCTCCTGCGATTATTCGCTCCAAAAATTATTGGAAAAGGAGCTAATTGAGATCAAAGGCAAATCCGAGGGCATTGGAAGACCGCTGATCTACGGAACTTCTCAGAAGTTTATGGATTACTTTGGGATCAACTCCATTCTAGATTTGCCACAACCCAAAGATTTTTCTCAGCCTGAGCACCATATTGGTGAAGCAAATGGTTAACCGAGCTTGGTGACCCTCGCGAGTCTAGATACTAAATATTTTTTTCCAGTCTCAAGTTCCTCGCAAAGGATTCGAGTTCGCCTAGTTTCGCCTTTTTTGAATTTCCTACCTGCAAGTTCAAAATGGGTTTGAGGGGCTAAGTCAGCCAGAAAAAAAGTAGTATTATGTTTTGTTGCCAGATCGTATTTGCTCATCTCTTTCATGAGGAAGAGATCTCGAGCGGAGCTAGCGGAAGGGTTTCGCATGTGCAATTTTAGTGGCACAAGAATATCTCGAGGGAAGATAGATTCATTAAGTAAGGGGTCTAGCAGCTGCTTAAACTTAGCTTTCCATTCCTGTCCATGAGGAGCATGGGCAGTGCCATGTTGAGCAAATGCCCGGAGGTGGGCAATCTCATGAATTAATGTAAGCAAAAACTGGTAGGGATTGAGATCTAAGTTGAGGGTGATGGTTTGAATGGATTGATCTCTGCGAAACCGGAAATCTCCTAGTTTGGTGTTTCTAGGCTTTTTAACAAAAAAATGGAATGGGCTTTCTTCCCAAAGTTGAATACAATAGGGAATTGCGCTTTCGGGAATATGCCTGTGAAATAGGCGAGTTAGCTCTGGAGAAGGCATTTTAGGGCATAAAAAAAGAGTTCCGATCCATCGGAACTCTTAATTTTTTCACGCTTGGTGTGATTACTTAGCAGGAGCAGCAGCAGCAGAATCTGCAGCAGCTTGCGCAGCAGCAGCAGCAGCAGAGTCAGCAGCAGCCTGAGCAGCAGCAGCCTCAACAGCAGCGATAGAATCAGCAGCAGC
>CAXNJN010000051.1:0-17957 GCA_964202605.1 Bacteroidia bacterium
ATAATGTCAGATTTTTTTGATCTTTTCCAAATTGATTGTACAGAAAATCCATCCCATCCTTATTGATTTTCTTTTTGGAACTGCTCAAAAGAGTTTTTACAACCTCCGAAAATTCAGATTTCCTGAACTGAGGAAGGTTGAATTGGGAGGAAGATACTTTTTCATAAAATTGACGGTATTCAAAAAGTCTGGACATGTACTGTGTCCTGATTACCACCAAGAAGTAAACGGGAATGGAAGAATAGCTAGCGCATTTGGTTACATTTTGAATAAAACTCTTTACTGTATCATCCCAGTCACTAGCATTTGCAGCTACTTCTCTATATTGGAAAAGGTCCTCAAAATTATCAATAACTAATAGTGAGTTAAATTCACTTTTTTGAGAAGGATTTGGAAGGCATACATTCTTTAAGCCTTCATTGGACAAACGCATGGATTGAGTAAGAAATACCTCCTCCTCCAATTTTTGCTTTCCACTCGTAAATCCCAACTGCGCGATACCGGCTGCAAGGTTTTCTAAAGGAGTAATGCCAGGGCGAATCGTAACCGTCTTCCATTTTTTCCCTGCAATACCCAAAAAACCTTTTTCTAATTCTGGGAACAATCCCTTTTTGATTAACGTCGTTTTTCCTGATCCATTTTCTCCAACAAATCCAATTAATTGCGATGTCTGAAACAAACTAAGTAAATCGAATACCTGTCTTTGCCTTCCAGCCAAAAAACCTGTGTCCCCTATTAAAGTATCATTTTGAGAATTTAAAATCTCCATAAACTAAATCTTAGATTTGATTACTAAACCTTTTTTTACTAAATGAAAAGCACAATTAAATAAATAAATTATACAAAACATTCTACTCAAAACAAATACACTAAACAAAAAGTATAGAAAATAAATCCTTCAATCAACAGTCGGATTAAAAAAGATAAGACTACAGAATAAAATTAGCGAATAGCCTCGGTAAATTCTAATTATGAGATGGAAAAAATAAAATGATTATCCACAATAATTCCAGTAGCTCAACATTCCTGTTAACCACTGCGTATCGCTAATAGACCACAGTCCACGCTAAACAGCTCAATAATTGAACTTCAAGCCTAATTTTCCTTGGATACTGCTGAAAAAGTGGAGTATCATCAACACAGCATACCCAGTATAGAATCAAACCAAACCAGGCGAATTCCTATTTCTTTCCAGCTTGCCTACGGTAGGTAGAGTTTGCGTCTCTGCGAGACTATTTTCATCCAAAAAATAGGAGGAATAAAACAGGAATGCTACAAAATTGATTATTCGAATTTTTTAATTATAAAAAATACAACTAGTCGAAGCGCATACAATGCAGCAAAGATTAATATCCATACAAAGAAGAACAGTTGGATAAGATATGTCTCTTCCAGCGGACTCCAAATGGGAGAAGAGGCCTTAAGATCCATCGCAGTCAGGACTGGGAAAGAAATCCAAACTGCTAGGTAGGCAAACAGAAAGAAAAAGAGAATCTCTTTTGCGATTTTGTTCATCTTTAAATTAGGGCTTATTAATTTTTATCATTCCTCCATATCGCCTCACCAAATAGTAAATTCCTGCCCCTACAAAAAATGACAGCACAAAACCCCAATTTTCATTGTCTAACCAACCAAAAATGGTGGAAATCCAAAGAAACAGAAGGCAAAAAGTGGATAAAAGAATTCCACTGTAGAGTTGGCTTGCCAAAATAGTTTCTCTAAATCGCCAATCTGAAAAGGCAATAATCAATCCAATAAAGATCGCCAGGGTGATCAATGAGAAGGTAACTACAAATATAGTTTGGTAAACTTGAAAAAAAGATGCTATCCGTAGTGGATAACCATCCAATTCTTTGATTGGATCTTTGATATAGATTGCATCTCCAGTAAATTTTTTTGCCACTACCTCCCATACCTCATTTTTTCCCAAGTCGTACCCAAGAGCCCATAAGCCCACACCTTTAAATTTATTAACCAAAGCCAAATCCATTTTTTTGGATAACGTTAACGAATCGTCATACCAGCCCTCGATAGAGGTATTGTCTTGAAATTCCAAGAAAAAATAATTGGTCATAGTCGTCTCATCCAGTGTTGGCGTAATATTGTAAACACTGTCTTTGGACTGGAAGACCCTGCTCACCTCAGAAAGCGTTACTTTTCTTTCAAAATTGGTGGTGTAAAATCCTTCTTCTGGATCAAAAGTCCCGGACCATTGAGATCCATACAGCGGTAAAGCCAAAATCGATTTTTCTGGATTCAATCCCCTAGCCAGATAGGTAAGTAGGGTGGTTTCCAAACTTGGACCACCGGCAGTTTCGTTTCTTAAAGGAGCTACAGCAGCTACAGTCCCATCTTCCTCATGATAATCCAAACCCTTGACAATAAATAAATCGACAGACTCATCCAACTTCTTCAAGTCAAATGGGAATTTATCAGGAGCTGCTGGGATGACTAAAGACAAGGTCATCTTTTTAGTAATAAAACGATATTCCAAGTTTTCTTTAAGAGATGCGACAAACCGGAGAAACTTAGTATCCATTTCTAGGGGTATATCCATAAACTCAATCTCGATTCCATCAGCATCTCTTTCTTTCAACAAGACCGCAATTGAATCAATAGTCGTATTCCAAGAAGCCTCATTATTGAGGTATTCTAGGTGGTTTCCTTCACCCTCCAACGCCAAACTTAGCAATACTTTAGTATTGTGTTTCTTTGCAGAATCCAATAGATCAGTCTCTCTCCATTGTTTTATTTGAGCGGGATTCATGTAGTTCCCTGTTTTTGGATCAATGTTGTAGGAGAAAAAAGAAATGGTTGATATCAAGTCGAGATCATAACTTTTCCAAACATCGCCCATCCAATACGGATACCAGGTATACACCTCTGTGCCTTCTCTGAGTACCCGCTGATCCATTCGCTGATTTATATAGAATTCGGTAGTAGAATCATAGGTTAAGGAATGCAGGTACTGGTTGGTCTTATTCCCATTTAAACCATCGTACAGGAAGTTGAATTTATTAATAAACACCTTTTGGTTTATGGGCGCTAAGGGGTTCGTCAACGTATCACTACTCTGAGCAGAAGAATCTCCCCCGCCGAATAACCCCATAAACTTCTTTGAGTTATTTTGCGCAACCTTCATCTCTGAAGAAACCATTCTAGCGCTTGTTTTTAACGTAGTCACTTCTTTACAGGCCACAATAGCGAAGCAAATAAAAATAAAAAGGCAGAGGTTCTTTAAATCGACATTTTTCATAGCAAAGACAACAGTATAGTTTCCTCAAATCTCTCAACATCAAGCTCCTGCGTGATTTTAAATTTTTTGACAGAAAGGGTGATGATTTTTAATCCAAAATCTAGATCGTATAATTCGGAAGTATTCGAAAATCTCACCAATATAAAGGTATTTGCCAAATTATCCTTGGCCTTGAAAAATGCATAATTCCCTTTACTATTTGGACTTATCCCCCAATTTGTAGGTGAAGAAACACCATTGCTGGACCATAAGACGTTTTTATAGTCGTCAGTAAGCGTATAAGTCAAGAAAGGAATAGAAAATTCAGGAAGGTAAGTAAAGGATTTTCCAGCTAATTCCTTTACAGAAAAGTCCTCTACAGCATCTTCTCGGTAGGTTTCTCTCCGGAAAATTTGAAGATTTTCTTTTTCCGAGAACGGATAAAAGAAAACTGAAAATCCTAAAATCTCTTGATCAGGACTAAATTCAATTTTTTGTTGAAAAAAAGCGCTTCCTTTGAGGTTGGCACCTTGGTCCAACACAACTTGCTGATCTACAATTGTTTGAAATATAGTGTCTTGCACCAACGTTTCTTCCAAATCCTTGACTAAAACCTTATTACTTATTTTTTTCAAATTAATAAGCTCTTTTCTGGGAGTCACAAATACTTGGAGGTTCCCTTTTTCAGGCAAAGGGCCCATATTGCGTATCACAATCTCAACTTTCCCAGATTCAGGCGCTAAAAATTCTAGCTCAACGAATTTCCCCCTTTTTCTTGCTAAGGATTGGGCTACCCTTACATCGTTGAGTAATACCTCAACATAGCCAGCAGAACCTATTCTTTGGATGAAACCATTAAGGACGACGTAATTAAGTTTAACAAAATCGCCCTCCATCACCTCAAGTTCCAATCGGTATTCCTTACTTTTCGAATCTATAGAAACCGATTGAGAGGCAATCTCCTTGGCAACTGGAGCTGCAATTGAATAGCCTAAAAAATCCATTAGGTCCTTTTTAGGGATTAGGATTTTTTTGTCTTTGTTGAAAATTTGGAACAAGCTGTCTATTTTTTGCTGATTTACTTCCTCTCTATTTTCCTTTATTCCAAATTCCTCTGCAATAAAGTAGCTAAAATCGCTCTCAGATTCGAAAGTTTTAGAAAGTAGGGTATCCTGAATACCAAGAGGTGATAAAGATTCTAGCCGAAAGATTCCCCCTGCAATCAATTCGCTACAATTGAAGTAGAAAGTAGAGAAAATGCCTAGTAGCACAAATTTGGTGGATGTCATCACTTATTTATTTGTTTGGTGATCTCTCTACCAAGGTCCCTATATAATTCTTGAACTTTCTTTTGTTTATCAGAAAGGAGCTCCTTTTTGATACTTTGTACTTCTCTCAACTTACTGGAATATCCTTGCTCAACTTGATGCCCAGTTTGATACATGTTATTGATATATTCCATTTTAAAATTATTTTCTTCTAGGGCTAAAAAATCATCATACGGTCCTTTTGAAGCAAACAATTTAGTCAAAACTGGCGCAATTTCAACAAAAAGAATCATCATGGTGATCAACCAAGGCGCCAAGCTTTCCAGATTATGTAATGATTGAAGCCTAGCAAGTAATCCCAATGAAAAGTTTGCCTTTATGTTTGCCTTATCTTCTTGAAATAAGTTTAATCGATCGCCCTTACTTTTTTCAAGAGCCATCTTACTTTCTCGAATGTCTAACTCTTTGGATTCATACTCTAGAATAAAATCTTCGTATTTCTTCTGCTTGCGTTCACATTCTTTTCCACTGCCATACCTTCCCGTACCACAGGTGCCATCACACTCGCATTTGTACTCTTGGTAGTAAAATTCTTTTAAATCAAAAAACTCGCGTAATTGAACATCCAACTTTTTCTTTTCCACATCTATAACTGTAAGTGCAGTAGCATATTCCTGTTCTGCAACTGTAATTCGGGTCTCCATTTGCTCATTGAGATTTTGCTCAATTTCAGATTTAAAAAGTTGCAATTCTAAAGGTTTGGAGACCACCAATGCAATCAGCGCCGACAAGAATAAACGTGGACTAATTTGAAGCACTTCTTTAAAAAAATCACCTTTCTTTCTTAGCGTTGCCACGATATATCGATCAAGATTGAAAATAATCAAGCCCCAAAAAAATGCTAGGAAAAAATTCAGAAAATAGGCGTCAAAAATAAGACTAAACGCAAAATAGGAAGACAGCATAGCCAGAATACCGGTAAACAAAACCGATGCACCAATACTGACATGCTTTACTTTTTCGGAATCAGGACATTTGTCCAAAACCGATTTGCTTACTCCTGAGCAAAATAAAAAGAAATCCCCAAATCCCATTTTACTTTTTTGAGCTAAATATTGATAATAGTCTAGTTAAAAAAGAGGCTTCTTTTTGCAAGGATTTCAACTCCATGTTTTCGGTTTTCATTGCTTTAGCCTCACTAACTTGAAAGGAAATATCTTCTACATCACCACCATCTCTAGAAACAGGATAAAATTCAATACCCTGGTGTGTGATGGTATTTGAGATATGCATTTCAAAATTTAAACTTATTTTTTCTAGACAAACAAAATTATGTGCCCCTATATTGTTCAATTTACCCATACGAGATTCAATAAGAGTAGTCCCTGGCTTACAAACCCATTCAACTTTTACTACATCACTCAGGTATACTGCAAATATTTCTTTATTTTTTGAAATAGACTCTATAGGAATGTAATCGTCAATTTCCTTGTTGAAAATAGAAACTGACAGCCTCAAATGATCAACCTCAATACACTTAATAAAAATAGACAAAGAAGTTTTACTTTTTTCATTTTTGGAAGTAATTGTTAATAAAGAATCTTCCTCAATAACAATTCTCTCTTCACCCTGAGTTTCAAGCATCAGATTACCTGGAGTCAAAACATTAGAATTTGCATTTGTGGACTCCCAAAAAACACTTATTTCCTCCCCTTTTATTGCAAAATATTTCTCTGCTGTAAAACTCAATTTTATTTCTTGGGAATACGAATTGACCAGACGGCTGACATTCATCAAATTGTCAAAATCCTGGTGCTTTTTGAAAAAAAAATCGGACAACTCCAATTCACTTTTTAATCGCTTGGTGCTGTAATACAACCGGTTATCAAAAATGGAAAACTGTTCAACCTCCTCGTCAAAAGCAGTGATTTCAATTATACCCACTTTGGCACCTGCTTGGGTGATCCGGTGAAATAAATTTGCATTTTCAAGTGTTCGATATCCCTTGGGCAATAAAATGATGAGCTCAAAGTATTTACCAGCGACCTGCGCTTTGAGTATTTTATTGGCTACTTCCAAAAACATCTTCCCATCAATAAGCATTTGAGCTTGATGATGAAAATTATCAAGTTGCTTTTTGAGTTCAATGTCTAATCCTTCTGGCCAATAACAATAATCAAACATCTTAGGCTAAAATAACTGGTGACTCACTGGTTCAAATTTGTCCCAATCTAAGGTTTCTTAAAGGAAATTTACTCCTTTAATTCAATTATGATTCGGTTACTATTTATTTTACCGCTCTACCTTCTTTGGCCATTTCACGCAAAAGCCCTGCCTCAATATCCAACTCGGTAATCTCATTTCTAAGATTTCGCTTGGAGCTCAACCAAGAAAATTGAATTGCGTTACCAATAGATGCACCAGAAACCTCATATTTTTCCGCTATTCTTTGAACGGAAACATCCTTGGCAATCGTGAAATTTTTTAAAGCATTTTCCCATAATATAATCCGTTCATCTACAGTAGGAAGGTTGAAATATAAAATGGATTGAAAGCGCCTAATAAATGCACGATCTATATTGGGTCGAAGGTTGGTCGCTAGAATGACCAATCCATCGTATTCTTCCAACCGTTGAAGAAGGTAAGAAGTGCCCTGATTTGCATATTTATCTTTCGAATCGTTTACTTCTGTTCGCTTGGAGAAAAGAGAGTCCGCTTCATCAAAGAATAAAACCCAATTTTTATGCTCAGCTATATCCAAAAGCTTGGAAAGGTTTTTCTCGGTTTCTCCAATGTATTTAGATACTACTTGCGACAAGTCAATACGGTAAACGGGTAAGTCATAATTTTTACCAAGTATTGCTGCTGTAAGAGACTTTCCTGTACCTGGAGGGCCATAAAACAAGGCTCTATAGCCTGTTCTGAAACTTTTTCGCAATTTTTCAGAGGATTTTATTTCCTCTCTAAATTGAATCCAGTTAAGAATTAATTCAAGCTCATCCATCAACTGCTTGTTGAGCACCAAATCTTCAATTTGTAATCGAGTGGTAATCTCTTTGGCTGGAAATTCAGATGAAAATTTTGGAGCCAACTTTTCTCCCGAAATCAGGTGGTAAAAAAAATCTTCATTGATCTGCAAGCTGTTGGACCAAAAGGATTCAGTTTCTGAATTTTTTTTCAAGGCGAGCACTTGAAATTTAGAAAAGAAATGATCTTCCGAAAACACCTTGTACAAATCAAGCCTTTTATAAATATCCTTCCCATTCAATACAAAATTGACGGTTTCCACTGTAGGAATGAACCCCTTATGGGACCTCGACTCTACTCCCCCAAATTCTGAAAAAGGCCTTCCAATGGACTTGTTCTGAATAAAAAAGCAATCAAAGGATCGAGGATTGAGTATAGGAACCATACTCATCAAAAACACAACCCGCTCCGTAAAATTCAAGTTATTCTCACTTATAAATTCTGAATAGGGAGTACTTTCTCCCAACCATGTAGGGGGGTCAGGAAAAATAAACTCAGGATTTGAATCCTCAAAATAAGAGTTCATTCTTAGATCCAAGATGGATTCTAGCCAAGCAAGATCTTGCAAAATAGGCTGTATCAACTTTTCACTATCCGCTTTCATTTCCATTGCACATTCAATCTTTTCTTCATCATACTCAAATTTATCATGGAAATATTCCAAGTCAGCGTGTCCAACAGTAGGTCATAAGCTTTTCGCTCTACAATTAATTCCCAACGGTTATCTTTTTCATACAACATTCCTTCACGCATAAAGAAGGTCTCTCTAAATGTTTCCAATCGAGTACCTCTCATTTTTTCCCAATTGAAAATTGTACCATTAATCAATTTATTAACCAGCTCCACTTCTTCTAAAGTGATTACAAAACTAGGCGATATTGGGATATTCATGGCGACCCCACACAATACTTTATTCAAACTTAGATCCCATTCCTCAAATTCAGTCATCCCTGTAGCCAAGTATTGAAGCAATTGAACTGCCCTTTCTTCAGCTTGTTGCCCCGTAAAATCCCCCTGCTCCGTTAATCCAAGTGCAGCAAAAAATCTGCCGAAAAATGGCCAACACAATATCATACCCGCATTGTATACGGAAACGCCTACTCCAAAATCAAGTTCTTCAGGCTCTGGTACCTCAGGTGCTTCTTCAACTTCCTCATTTTTTTCCAATTCTTCCTCGATAATCTTTTTCACCTTTCGGCTGGTATGCTGAATCAAAACTAGGAGTTCTGATTTTGGCTCAGGACCAATAAAAATCGAAGCTATTACTGATGCACTTTTGGACTCCATCCACTGTTCGAAAATGGGTAATATAATTTCTATTACATGCTTGGAAGGAAGTCCAAATTTGGAAAAAGTCTCTGCGAAAAACAGAATCCGATCTACTTTATCTAGAATCCGCAAATCTGCATACAGATTACTACCAGTTCTCTTCCTTACCTCTTCGACTAAGTGATCAAGTTCAGCATAGAGCTTTGGATGCAAGAGCATAAAAAACCACTTCTCATCTACATAGCGAAGAAGCTTAAGCAAGTTTTTCTTTTTATTGGTAGCTACCAAACTCGATAGAAACAGCGTACGAACTTTATCCGCATCTGCACCCTTAAAGCCAATCAAACGCTTAGCAAAGGCTTGCAAACTACCCTCCTCTTTAGGTAGAGCTCCAAATGCTAGGTAAAATTGAAGAAGCTCTAGAAGATTCATCGGCTTTTTCTTTGCCTCAACCCCTAGTTCTATTTCTTTGAAAAGATTGGGACTATTCTTTCTGAATTCAATCCAAAGTTTTGGGTTCGAAGCTAGTGCCTGACGAAATGATTCATACCCATCTTTTAGTTGAAAGAATCGTTGAAAAAATAATTCATACTTCTTATTCGTATCGTAACTATTCTCATAGAAACTATTTTTAAAAAGAGCTACAAAAGCTTTTATGGAAGAGGCTGAGGCTACATCAAAAAATAAATTCAACCAAATAGTGAAAAAACCACTCCCCTTCATCTTCTTTAAATAAGGATCTTGTCCTCGCCTAAAATAGGCCAACATGGTATCTTCCTCCGCTAATTCAGTAGCAAGAAGAATAGTTGTGGATTCATTGGCCCAACTTTGGCCCAATTCAAAAAAATAATTTTTTTCTGCTTCAGTCCACTTAAACAAACTAGAAAACGAAACAAAACTTTTGCTCAAGTCAAGATTCATTTTATCTAACAAGCCTTCTTCCAATAAAAGTGTACCCACTTCTCCCACTAGTTTGGCAGCAGACAATTGGCTGGTAGCAGAATGAAAAAGAAAAACAAGCCACGCCCGTAAAAAAATCTCAATTTTTCCTAGTTCTCGAACCCCATAAATTCGTACAATTCTTTCAAGTTGAGTCACAGAAATTGACAAACTATCTCGCTTATGTTTCTCTTTAATTAAAAACAATAAGCCTTTATATTCCAATAGGTTAAGGAATCTTCTACTTAAAACAGGTGACTTTACTTTTGAAAATAAATTCAAAAATTCGTTTCTATTATCCAAAACTAGCTTACTGATGTATTCACCATACTCCTCCGCAGGGCTACCTTCAAAAGTGTGTCCTACTGGAAAAATTGAATCATATACCAAACCTTCTAAAATTGGTAAAATTGAGGTTTCCTCCTTTTGAAATCCAGTTCGAGAAACAAGGATTGCAAATCCATCCAAACCTTCCAGCTTGGAAAAAGAAACAAAAGAATTATCCTCTTTTATTTGCCTACCTAGCTGGACATAAACTTTTAAATCTTTCCAAAACTTCGGAGTAAGCAAACGCGAATCCATGGCTTTGTTTAGAAGCTCTAAGATTAGCTCTTCCAAGACTACAGGGTTTGAATCAAAAATTAGCCTCCAAAGAGTGATTTCAATAAGGCTTTCGAATGAAGACCCATCCATTTTAATCCACTTATTGTCTTCAAAATAAGATTTTATCGAGGAAAGGCTGCTATTCCAATCGAATGATGATCTTTGGATTAAAAAATCTACAAATTGTTTTTTAAGCCATTTAGGTGCCTGTACTAGAATTGCATCTTGGAATTCGGAATTGAATCGATGCGTATCAAGGAGTTGGTAAAAAGCTTTGGAGTATTTATTAATCAGCAGTTTTAGTAAAATCTCTTCATCATACCTTTTGGCCTCTGAAAAAATTGCATAGACCTCCAGAGTTCCTAATATGGAAAAAATTCGAGCGACCATTTTTGAAGAAATACTTCGCTGCCTTCTTTTTTGTGCCAAAATTCGCATCGATGTTGCTACAATCCCATTGGAGTCGGACCAACTTGTCCCCTCTTTATTCAACTGCAAAAAATGAGTTACCTTATCTTGCAGTGAGGCCAAAGTGAGTTGGTTTTGAGGCAATAAAAGGAACTGATGGTAAAGCCAGATGTATACTCTTCCCTCCAAAGCCTCGGCATTATTTTCTTTAAGAAGTTGTTCTACCCAAACTATAAATCCAGGAATAGATGCTGCAAACTTTGGACGAACGAGCTCAGCCACCTTTAAAAAAGCCACCTTGCTGCTCGCTACCGAAATCAAAAGTCCAGCAGCTATTCTTTTGGCTACGGAAATAGAAACCACTTTTTTATGGGCTACCAAATAGGAAAGTAGCTGAACTGCTTCAGTAGGTTTGGAAGGAAAAATTCCCTGTATGCCGTACTTTTTAACCCAGAAATTAAAATCTGAAACACTTAATTTAATGCTAGCATTCAAATTCCTTTCCATTAAAATAGGAATCAATAGATCCCCCACGGGAAGCGAATAGGTTTGGGCAAAGTCCTCCCAAAGTTCAAAAAGAGAAGAGGATCTGTCTATAGCTAGGTCTTTCAACCTAGTTCGAAGCCAGGATGAAACTTCTGTAGGCAATGACCCAAACTGTTCCCGGTACAAACTTGAAAACAAAGAAATTAACTCCTCTTTATTTTGAAAATTTGACTTCCACTCTCGATCGCCACCTTTCTTTGCTGTCCGAATCGAATCACCCACTTTAAATCCATTTTCCTTCAAAAGAGCAGAAAAGGATAGGCTGCCAACCTTTAGCCTATATTTTTTTACAAACTCTTCCCATAGTGCGAGAAGTTGTATGGAACTACCCAAAGAGATGGATTGTACTTTGACGCGTAACCAATCCACTACACCGATTGGTAGGGTTTCGTGATTTTCTCGATAGAAATCAGAAAATAAGGAAATTAACTCTTCTTTATTTTTAAAGTTTACTTTCCAATCTTGTTCATCTCCTTTTTTCGAAGACCGAATCAAATCACTAACCTCAACTCCTTTTTCCTTCAAAAGAGCAGAAAAAGATAGGTTGTGATCCTTTAGCTTATATTTTTTTACAAATTCTTTCCACAGCTCTAGAAGTTGGGTAGGGCTAGTTAATGAAATGGATTGTGCCTTGATACCTAGCCAGTCAATTACAGCAACTGGTACCTCTTTGTAATTTTCTTTATAGTAACTTGAGAATAAGGAAATTAACTCCTCCTTATTTTTAAAGTTTACCTTCCATTCTTGGGCATCTTCTTTTTTTGAAGGCCGAATTAAATCATTAACCTCAACTCCCTTTTCCTTCAAAAGAGCGGAAAAAGATAGGTTTTGATCCTTCAGTTTGTATTTTTTTACAAATTCTTTCCACAACTCTAGAAGTTGGCTAGGGCTAGATAATGAAATGGATTGTGTCCTAGTGCTTAGCCAGTCAATTACAGCAACTGGTACCTCTTTGTAACTTTCTTTATAGAAACTTGAGAATACTGAAATTAACTCTTCTTTATTTTTAAAGTTTGTCTTCAACTCCTGAGCATCCCCTTTTTTCGAAGATCGAATCAAGCCACTAACTTCAACTCCATTTTCCTTCAAAAGCGCAGAAAAAGATAGGGGTTCATCCTTTAGCTTATACTTTTTTACAAAGTCCTTCCACAGATTTAAAAGTTGAGTAGGACCATTCAAAGAGATCGATTGTACTTTGGTTCCTAGCCAGTTCTTTACTGATTCTGGTAATGCTCCGTAGTTTTCTCTATAAAAACTTGAAAACACGGAAATTATCTCCTCTTTACTTTTTACAATAGCCTTCCACTCTTGTTCATCATTCAGCTTAGAGGGCCTAATTAATCCACTAACCTCAATTCCATTTTCCTTCAAAAGAGCAGAAAAAGAAAGGGGTTCATCCTTTAGTTTATATTTCTTTAAAAACTCTTTCCACAGCTCAAAAAGTTGTGTGGGGCTATTCAAAGGGATAGAATTTACTTTGGTACGCAGCCAGTCAATCACTCCATCAGGTAAGGACCCATAACTTTCTCGATAAAAACTTGAAAAAATGGAAATATACTTTTCCTTATTTTTATAGTTATCACGGAATTTTTTTTCATCGGACCTCTTTGAAGAAAAAATTAAATCCCCTACTCTAAATCCTTTCCTTTTAAGGATATCTGTGGCGTAAAGCGCTTCTAAAGTTTGGTTAAAATTAAAAACTCGGTATTTTTTTTCTCTTGAAGAAATTGACTTAAGTGTCAAAAAAAGTAAGTTATTATAGCTGATTCCATACTTTTGAGCTGTCTTTTTAAATAAAAATCGCAAGTAATTTTCATCTGAAATTGACTGCAAATTCTTCGTTAAAAATAAATCATAAGTAATTTCATTGATTGACTTCTTTACTTGAATGAGCGTTTGGTTAATTGGCTGATAATCCTCTTGAACTTGTTCGAATACATCCACTACCCATTCCAAAAGTTTTCTTTTTTGAGGCGCAACCTTTGCAAAAAAGGCTTGAATCGCATCTTGGGAGAGACTATCTAAAAACCTCCTCTTGATAGCAGCAGATTTACCGTAAGCTAGTAAAAACTCAACCAGATCCTCAAAATTTTGATTTAGGAGGGTTAAAAACAAGGTATTAATATTCCTATACCGATAAGACGTGCTCCTATTGTCTGTCAGCGTATATCCGTGAAACATGAAAAATTGAAACTTTTGGATCAACGCTTCTTCTTGTACAGACCTCTTGTCAAGTGCTAATTTCTCATTTATTTCATCTGTCTGTTTAGATGACCGACTTCGAGAGATTTCAGAGAAACCAATTGTAAACCCTGATTCTTGATAGGATGCAGCTACATTTGCCCCAAACTGCCTCTCCATTTCTGAAGCTACTGCAGCCCTAAAGACACTCAGTCTATTTATTTTTTGAGGATACATCAAGATTCCAACCAACATGTTTTTAAATAACATGGAAGTGGAATTTGCATCTAGATGTCGATATTGTTGTCTAAAAAAATCATTCAATCTCGCAATCTCATCTGAAAGAACTTCGCTATTGAGGGGGTGTTCTACCAATACACTCTGCATCAGCATTCCTTCAGAGAAATTTTCCAATACCCTTTTCTTGTAGATCGGGTTTCTCAAATAACCTCTAACCTTACTTGAAAATCTTCTTGGATTCTTTTCAAAAGCTCTGACTAGGTGTTGGTGAAAGTTTGCTTCTCTGGCTTGCAACCACTTTGGGCGAACTCCAGACCGAATGTATCCATCCAAAATAAGGAACGGGATTTCATCTGATGAAGAAATTTGAACTGAAGTAGATTTTAAATGTTCCTTAAAAGCTGCGGTAAACTGTCTTTTAAATTTTTGTGTGAGATCACCTTGCAATTGGTCAACTCTCAAATTACCTAAGTCAATCTCAAGTTTGTTGATTACCAAAAGGTGTTGATCTGGGTATATCTCTGAAAAAATCTCATCAATAAGTTCTCCCAAACTTTGATTGACCAATGCAGATATCTCCTTGGAGACAACTTCGAAACTAGATTTGGTAGCCACCTTTATCTCAAAATTGAGAGAGTTGACTACATGGTTAGCCATGGTTGCTATTTGAATAAACTTCTTTGAAACTTCTCAGGAGCTGTATGAGTTGCAATGACAACACATCGATTTTCTTAAGGTCGAGCTGATCCTGGTTTTTCAAAAACAACCATTCATAGTATAAAGATTCAAAATTGTATAGGTCAACCACATTAACAAAATACACTTTAGCTGATTGGTGCGCCAAGATGTTTTCAGAAATAAGATCATGTAAATAATTAACAAAATCTGATTTTTGAAATCGAACTGGCCACTCAGGAAAAATAAAACTCAAGGTATCTGAAAACTGGAAGTCTACTGGGAAGCTATTGCCCACACCACCCACGACGTTAACTCCCATAACTGTTTCAGGAGCCAAAGAACGGTTACTGAATTCTTGAAAAAATTGAATAGCTTGATCGATAGCTTTTTTTGCACCTGGCTTTGAACTGTAATTATTTTTCAATCTCGCCACAGGTTCATGACTGAAATTATAAATCAAAACAGAAAAGGTAAGCGTGGAATCATCTTCTACGATACTGTAATTATCAACTTGAAGCCCAAATCCCAACATATCTTCTCCCATGGAACGCTGACTTTCCATGTCACTTGGATACAATCCTTCAATGAATTCTTCCCCATCTGCATCCACAAAAGAAAATAAATATGTAACTGACTCAAGCGGACGAAGTAAGATATTTTCGATCATATGAAATCCCTCAGACTGCAAGTCTAGTTCCGAGATTTTAGCTAAAAGCTGCTCTTTTTTAAGAGCACAATCTTCTAGATTTTCAGCTTGAAACAATAAGGAAGGAAATTCTGATTTTCTTTGCTTCATCAATAAATAATACTTTTTAGTATCATTTGAGAGAGCAATAGTTATCCCTTTCTCATAGGCCAACAAATCGAAAATCTCCTTGATAAAGGATATTCCTTGGCCGTAAAAGTGTAATGAACCATCTGCATAATTAGCTTCTGGTAAAGCATATATCCTACTTTTTTGTCCGTCTAGCTTTAGGTCTTTCAATTCCCAATTGCCCACTAGCTCTTTTGATTTATCCACTTGAAAATGGTTCATCAATGGAGCAGAAATATTTCTTCGAATTATATTTTGGATACCCAAAGTCAGTCCAATTCTTTTTTCTATGCTAGATAAATTTGAGCAATCCCAAATTTCCATTGCTTTTAGGTCAAAGCCTTTTGATTTGGTTTGTCCCAATTCAATAAGTTGGGTCAATAAATTAACCTTGGTTTGAAGAATTGATTTTGCCCAATTCTCCGAAGAATCCAAATCGGAGGAACGACAAATTTTCCTAAGCTTTGTTTCATCCAATTTCTCTCCAAATCTAGCTAGCAAATGGTCTAATAGCCTATTTTTTCGATCTAAGTAGTCATCGCTTCGTTCTGCAGATTCATACAATGCACTTTTTACTTCTTCTTGAGATGAAAGAAATTTATCAAGATTAGGTATGGTACTTGGCAATTGATGAAAATAGGTAGAGGACGTATCATTTATGGAAAACAATTGCCTTAATCCCGACAATTGAGTTAAGTAAGAAGCCATAATTTGTTCAAAAAAGTACAAATAGGCAGAAAGCTGCAAAGCGGAAGCTTGCGTTTCTTTAGAAGCATTTTTGGAAACACCGGTAACCCCTACCCCGAAAAATGCAGGAAGTTCGTTGTGAATCGGAAAATGGGTTCGAAGTTGTTCTAAAGTAAAACGACTAGGAGGTAATTTTTCTTCGTATTGAAGCTCTTGGTAATAAAAACTACTGCTTGAAGAGATTTCGGCAGAAAGCAACTGCTTGGTAATTATTGGATCTACTTCGTAAACGACATTGTTTTTTAAAAGCTTCAGATTACTTTCAAAAGTACCGGTGAGTTCATCCATGAAATCGATCTTGGGAAATTCCGTCTTTTGCAACTGAACAAAATTATCGAATACAGGAAGTGCATTTTTAAAAAGTTGAAGGTTTCTGATTTCTTTTACTCCTTCAACAGTGAGAATAAGCTCTTTGATTCGGGAAAGATAAATAGCATCAATTTTAGAAGTCAAATCTTCTTCAAAAACAAATCCATACTTCGGAAGTGGTCCAGTAAAAACCTTCTCTGGAGCAATGCCTTGCTCATTCCAAAGCCTCATGGGATCATGAAACTTCACATGGGGATTGATATAGCTATCTAAAACTGAGTACAATTTGGCCATTACCAATTCGCCCAAAGCATCTGATTCAATTACAATTGAACCTTCAATACTTAGGTAAACCTTTTTGAGGATAAAAACCTCTTCCAAGTCATGTCCGACAAGCCTATATTTATAAAAAAGATCCGCTACTTCCTTTTTGAGGTAATGCAATTCAATATCACTCAAATCATCAGCGCACTCAATAAATATTTCAAAAAGCCCTCTCAATCCCATTTTATTGGCCTTGATAGGAACAATCCATGCATTAGCCACAAGTTTTATTCGATCAATGATCAACTTTCGGTAATCATTCACAGTAACCGGGCTACTGTTGAACGCTGCGGCAGGGCCAAAAAGTAAGTTCTCCTTAATTGAATCAAAAGAATCAGATCCGAAGAGGAAAAGATCTTCTATGGGAAAATTAGTTCGATACCCTAAATCCGTTAAAGCATAACTGAGGTATTCTAAAAATGTAACTCCGGGATCGTGGTAATTGTAATCTGTCCAAATTTTTCCTGAATATTTTTGAACATACGATAACCCCTCTTCAAATAGAAGATCGTACCTGAGGATGGCTTTTTCAGAAAGTTCGTTTGGGATAGAATTAGACACAGTGAGGAAATTTACAAAATTTCAATTAAAGTGGAAGCAAACTACCAACTGAAAAGTTAATTGGGTAAGGCTCTCCTGAAGTAGGATTCAATCCATAATGCCTAGCAGTTCGTACTTGCAAGGAATAATTATACAAACTCCCAGACCAGCGGAATTTCAATCGATTAAAGTAACCCCCATAGTAAGAGTTTGTAAGATTAATCCTGCCCGTAGATGAAGAACCGCCGTAGGTATTCAAGGCAATTAAATGGGCTATTGCATAACGCCCACTACCTTTTTCCCCATCAATCTTGACTATCAATTCAAAAGCACATGGCTCTTTTAGTTGATCAATCAGCGTTTGCCATTTTCCGTCACCAGGTACCTCTCCTACCAGCATTGAACTCACTCTACCTTTGGAGGTAATCACACCATTTACGTCAAGTTTCGATTTTGGATTCTCCTCATCTATGCCAACGTTTCCACCATTTTTAAGTACCAGTAAAGGCTTTTTTTCTTCCTCTTGAAAGGCTAGTCCACCATTTTGCTCCTTGTCCAAATTAATACTCCACTCAGGGTGAATTTGCTTGAAATTTTTGTAGAAAGAAATCAATCTCTTGGATCTACCGATAGGAGTGATTCTAAACCCATTTTCTCCTTCTCTGGAAATTCCATCGTCTACAATATTTACAGTAGACTCAATCAAATCTGCAAAATGCCTTTCAGAAGGCGCACTACCTTTTTTAAAGTAGTTGATTAGGGATTGTCTATTTAATAATGCCATACCTAAAATTTAAAATTAAAGTGATAAAACGTCTCATCCTCCACC
>CAXNJN010000052.1:0-17900 GCA_964202605.1 Bacteroidia bacterium
AACAGATTGCCAAACCCGAGACCATCGCTTTGATGAAAACAGATCAAGTGCCCCTAAATATTAATGCGCATTATTTTGATGAAGGGGGACAGTTGGCTGAGGGCTTTACCTTTGGCTACCAGATAGTCCGAAAAGAAACCAGTAAAACACTGAAACGAAAAGGGACGATTGCTTGGAGCGGGGCCACGGGACCCATTTTTTTCATTGACCCAAAAGAAGAGCTGATTGGAATTTACATGTTTCAAACCCAGCCCTTTAGTCAAGTGGGGACTAGGAAAACGTTTCCAGACTGGATGATTAAAGCCCTTCGACCTGAATAAAAACCCCCAAGCTTTCCCTACGCTGTTATTGATGCTCCATTAGGTTGTTTTTAGAATAAAGACTAGCTTGGGAAGCCTAATACGCAGCATTAACTAACTTATGATTGCACGAGAGTTTCAGGATTCCATACCTGGAGTACAAGATAAAATCACCAAACTAGCCCAGATTCTAGGCAAGGAATACCGAGTATTCAACTCTTCAGACAATTTTGCAGAGATAGGTTTGGAGTTTCAAAATCCGCGCAAGGAGAGCAATATGCTCCTAATCCAGGTCCTTCTACTTGAAGAGGGGGTACAGATTACCTGCTCTCCATGGATCAAGTCCTGGAAAGGATCCCGCATAGGGGTTCCTAACCTAGCTCAGGACGAGGCAATGGAATATATCCAACTCGTATTTATTCCACGCTTGGAGGGAATGTATCCCAGTGAAATACATCAGCCTGTAGCACAAAGAAATCAGAGTGAAACCTTAGTTAAATCTCAACTAAAAATACAAAAGCTATTTGCATCACTTTATGCTAATTTAGGTGTACTTGGACTTTCGGTCTTTTTTATTTTTTTAGTTTTCTTTTTACCAAGTAACCGCGCTAATAGGCTTCCCGCTGAATTGGAACCCCAACAAAATCAAGAAATATCTGCCTGCTTTTGTCAGCAAGCATGGGAGAAAGGACCAGAAGTTTCTGCCACCGAAGAGCAGCTTCAGGCCTGTGCAGCTCGGTACATTTGCCAAGGCAATGCCAAGGCTTCCTGTCTATTGCAGGCAGAGCGGCAGTGGGATAGCTGCGAGTTTTGAGAGAGGAATAGCTAAATTGGTAACCTTCTATGAAGGTTTACACCTTGTTTTAGGGAGTAGTTGCTAAAATTAATGTAGCATATCGATTGGAAAAAGATCGAATTCAGAACATATTGAATCAAAATTGAGTTCTAACATTTTATCCAATATTACACTCATTATCAATCACATGAATAGACTTCTTTCCGCACATCTTCGCGCTTTTGACTGGCTAGATCACCACTGGGAAAGCCCGAGAAGTACGCGTTGGATCAGCAATCTGGTGGTTGTTTTTTTTATCTTGGGCTCGGTGGTGCCGCTGCTTATATTCTTTGAGATACCCTTTCCTTTTCCTACGCTATCCCCCTTCTTTGCCGTAGAGATCGCCTTTACCATTTTGTTGGTATTTGAGATCCTCGGGTTGATTTTCTTACTTCCTAAGTCGGTGGCAGATTCCATCGGTAAGCAATTTGAAATCATCTCCCTGCTGCTCCTTCGGGATGCGTTCAAGGAGTTTGGGCATTACATGGGAGACCTCAACTGGGAGCCCGAACTCCTACTCGAGCTCCTGCCCATGGTGGCAGATGGATTTGGAGCGGTACTTATTTTTGGGATGACGGCCCTCTTTTACCGCACCCAAAAACACCAAAAAATCACGCAGAGTAATGAGGAACAGGCGGAGTTTATCTCGGTCAAAAAGGTCATCTCCCTCTACCTCGCGCTCATATTTTTCTTGATTGTGTTTCTGGACATCACCAGAGCCCTCAATACAGGGGTGGTTTCTTTTAGTATCCAATCGTTCTACACGCTGTTGATCTTTACCGACATCTTTATCTTGATATTTTCGCTGAGGTATTCAAGCAAGTATTACAACTTGTTTCGCTACTCTTCCTTCGCCCTAGCTACGCTCTTTCTTCGGATGACCATCTCGGCACCCGCGTATTACAATGTTTTGCTCGCAGTCATCGCTGGTGCTTTGGTACTTGGAGTAACCGCCATTTACAATGGCTTATTAATCAAATCCAGTACCGCCAAGCTAGATTCTTAAGTTCTTTTAGGTCTTTACGCTTATTTTTATGCAAGTTTTTGGGGATTTCAATTGAAGAAAAATCGAGGGTTATTCGTGATGCCTTATTTTTCTTCTGTAATTTTCCGCCCTACTTATGAATTTAATTAGTTAAAGTATGGGTGTTGATCCTACTTGGGATGTCATTGTGGTTGGTTCCGGGCCTGCAGGGGCGATGGCAGCTTACGAACTGGCAAAAGCCGGGCGAAAAGTTGCCATTCTCGAAAAAGAAACCCTTCCGAGGTACAAAACCTGTGGTGGGGGCCTCGTTTTTCGGGGGCTTGAAATGCTCCCCATTTCCGTACAAGCCGCCGTTGAAAAGGAATTCGACTCCTTGGCGGTGTATTTTGATAATCTGCCACAGCCCTTTACAGCCCAGCGCAATTTTCCCATTTTGAGTATGGTGATGCGAGATCAGTTTGACCACCTACTTGTGCAAGAAGCGGTCAAACTTGGGGCTGTGCTTTTGGAAGGGCAGGCGCTGCAACAACTGGAGTTTGCAGAAGATAGGATTTCCCTTCATACCAAAACCGAGGTGCTGCATGCACGCTATGTAGTGGCTGCAGATGGGGTTTTGGGTCCCACCGCCAAGCTCGCTGGATGGAAGGAAACGCGCAAACTCATCCCTGCCTTGGAATACGAAGTAGGGGTAAGCCTGGCAGATTTTGAGCGTCTCTCCAAAGAAGCTCGCTTTGACATTGATGCCATTCCACAGGGCTATGGCTGGTGCTTTCCCAAAGCAAATCACCTCTCTATTGGTGTGGGTTTATTTGCACCCAAGAAAATTCAACTCCGCACGTATTACCAAGCCTACCTTCAAAAATTGGGGATCCAGGAAACAACCTTTGAGGAAGCGCATGGCTTTCAAATTCCTGTGGGGGCGAGAACGGATGGCTTTTCTAGAAGAGGAGTTTTTCTAACAGGTGATTCCGCTGGATTCGCTGATCCATTGACTGCAGAAGGCCTGACCAATTCTATTCATTCGGGGATCCTGGCCGGGCAAAGTATTGCTCGACAGTTTGATCAGCCTGAGCAGGCTGCCAATGCCTACCAAGCAGCCCTCGAAGAGCGACTCCTTCCGGAATTACGGTTTAGCGAAGTGATGGCCCGCTTTTTTTATTTTATGCCCGCTGCAAGAAATTTGCTTATGCCCCGGTATGGGCAGCGTGCCTGTGAGACATTGACGGATGTATTTACCGGGCAAACTGTTCTCAGCCAAGACCTCAAAAAAAAGGCACTCAAAAAATTGAAGTTGCCAAATTGGTGAGTAATCTGGTTAGTATTCTAAAATATTAGGTCAATCAGTCAACAGACCACTGTCCACAACCGTGGCGTTGTGTGAATAGGTTTAGAATCCATACTTCGTACTTAGTACCTGGTACTTGGTACAATTTACTGTGGACCCTTGACTAATTTTATACAGTGATTCAACCTCTTGTTGAGCCAAGGGTAGGATTGCATACAATCATTTTTTCTTTATTTTTGCTAACATTAATTTAACAATAAGGTTAAATTAAATTAACTCATATTTTCTTCCCCCTTTTGTTTAAAAAATGGCTCTTCAAGAAGAATTAGAAATCCAAGGCAACTGGCTATTTCGTTACCGGAGTTTTTTGCCCATCGTTATTATTTTGATGGGTTGGGCAAGATACCTACGACGGGTGCTTCATCCTGAAGAATTCCCCCTTTATGTAGCTGATTACGAACAACTTTACTTTGCCGTAGCGATAGGAGTAGGTATCCTAGGTTTGTTGATTCGAGTATACACCGTAGGCTATTCCCCTCGCAATACTTCCGGACGCAATACAAAAGCCGGTCAGGTTGCGGATACGCTCAACCAAACAGGTATTTATTCCTTGGTTCGCCATCCCCTTTATGTGGGCAATTTTTTGATGTGGCTAGGCCCTGCCTTGGTTACAGTAGATCTTTGGTTTGTCATCTCCTTCTGTCTGCTCTATTGGGTGTATTACGAGCGAATCATGTTTGCTGAAGAGCAGTTTCTTCGCAAAAAATTTGGAGAGGTTTACCTGCAATGGAGCGCTAAAGTACCTGCTTTTCTACCCAATTTTAGCAATTTCACCCCTCCACAAATTTCCTTCAGCTGGAAAAAAGTGTTGACTAAAGAAAAGAATGGGCTCTCCGCCTTGTTTTTAATTTTCTTTTTGTTCGATGTTTCCGTACTCCTTTTCAACCCTGACCATTATACTAGCCGAATTTTGATTGGGTTAAGCGTCGGCTCGGGTGTCCTCTACCTCATTCTGAAGTTTATTAAATCTAAAACTTCACTTCTAGTTGAAATCGATCGTTAAAGATTTATTTATCTTTAAATCCAAGCAATCCTTTGCCAAGAAGCTCTTTTTTGGCGAATTTTGAAGGATGAAAATCAATCTCCTGTTTGTTTCAGTTGTGCTTGCTTTGTTTACCCAAAGCTGTGCAGAAGGGAATACCCAAGTCAGCGAAAAGACTGAGGCGATAAATCAGCGGATAGACTCCCTTTTTTTAGCGGGTATCCCTCAAGGTAAATTACCAAATCCCCTTCTGGAAGAGGTGAGTGGTTTGGTAGCGTCTCACCGCTACCCCAACCGCCTCTATGTCCATACAGATAGTGGAGGAGAAGCGGCAGTGTATGTTTTGGATACCTTGGGGAATGAACTAGGCAAACTGGATCTATCTGGCTTGAGCAACCGAGATTGGGAAGATATAGCAGTAGGTCCTGGTCCCAATGGGATTTCGTATATCTACATAGCCGAAATTGGGGACAATGAGGCCAAACACGAGGAGATATCCCTCTACCGATTTGCAGAGCCGGAGCAGCTTCAACCAATCCCAAGTGCTGCGATAGATCGGATCAGCCTCCAATTTCCAGGCGGGCCCAAGGATGCAGAAACCTTACTGGTAGATCCTGTTTCTGGGGAGCTATTTCTGGTATCCAAGCGAGACACGAAAAACACGCTTTACCGTGTGCCTGCGGATGGTTTTGAAAAAGGGGAAGCAGTTTTAGAAAAATTGCATTCGTTCGATTTTACCAGTTCGGTAGCTGGTGATGTTTCTCGCGATGGAAGCCAAGTACTAATCAAAACCTATCTGGCAGTTTTTTATTGGAAAAGAACTGAAAAGCAATCGCTAGTGGAGGCCTTGCAAGCTGCACCGATTCGTCTTCCTTACCTCCCTGAACCACAAGGAGAGGCCATAGGATTTAATTTTAAGGGGAATGCCTACTTTACTTTGAGCGAAAAACGGAATGGAATTATTCCTACCCTTTATCGGTATTCCAAAAAATAGGGATTCCTTCCCTACCAATCCAAGTAGGAAAAAACATCCCCGCTTTGCTACGCAACTAAGTTAGATTCCCGTGTAGGTAAAGGGGGTGATGGCTTTCAGTTCGGCCTTCAGATCCGTGGAGATGGCCAACCCCTCGATAAATTCCGTAAGGGAGGCTTGAGTTATCTTGGAGTGTGTTCTGGTGAGGTCCCGCAACGCTTCGTAGGGCTTTGGAAATCCTTCTCTTCTCAAAATCGTCTGAATGGCTTCTGCGACTACTGCCCAATTTTCCTCCAAATCCGCATCAATTGCAGCACGGTTCAACTCCAATTTACCCAAGCCTTTTTGTAGAGACTCCAAGGAAATTAGCATGTGAGCCAATGGGACCCCGACTACCCGAAGTACGGTGCTGTCGGTGAGGTCTCGCTGCAATCTAGAAATAGGAAGCTTCGCTGCCAAGTGCTCCAGAAGTGCATTGGCAATGCCAAGATTGCCTTCTGCATTTTCAAAATCAATGGGATTGACCTTATGCGGCATGGCGGAGGAGCCTACCTCGCCTGCTTTGATTTTTTGCTTGAAATAGTTCACCGCTACATACTGCCACACGTCCTTCGAAAGGTCTAGCAGGATGGTATTGATGCGTTTTAAGCCATCGAAAATTGCTGCCAAGTGATCGTAGTGTTCGATTTGGGTGGTCGGATAGGAGCGAGTAAGCCCCAAGGATTTTTCTACAAATTGCTTGGCAAATCCATTCCAATCGATTCCCGGGTAGGCAACATGATGGGCATTGAAATTTCCAGTAGCCCCTCCAAATTTAGCGGCATAGGGCACCTGAGCAAGTAGCGCCAGCTGTTGCTGCAATCGCACCACAAATACCTCGATTTCTTTTCCCAGACGGGTAGGTGAGGCGGGCTGACCGTGGGTTTTTGCCAACATGGGAATAGCAGCCCAGTCCGAGGAAAGTGCTGAAAGCTGCGAAATGACGCCCTGAATTGCAGGAAGAATTACCTCCTGAAGCCCTTCCTTTAGCATCAAAGGTGTAGCTGTATTGTTGATGTCCTGGGAGGTAAGTCCAAAATGGATGAATTCTTTGTAATCGGCTAGTCCCAAGGAATCGAATTTCTCTTTTAAAAAGTATTCGACTGCTTTGACGTCGTGGTTGGTCGTGCGCTCGGCAGTTTTGATCCACTCCGCATCTTCTAGTGTAAAATCGCTCACCCAAGCGTTCAGTTTTGGGTGAAGGCTTTTGTCAAAAGCGGCTAGTTGTGGTAAGGGAAGTTCGCACAAGGCAATGAAATAAGCGACCTCTACCTGCACCCGATACTTGATCAGAGCAAATTCTGAGAAATAGGCACGAAGTGGGGCAGTCTTGCCTGCATAACGTCCATCCACAGAGGAGATAGCGGTGAGGGCCTGTAATTCCATAACGTAAATTTTGCGGAGCGAAAAAGTGGAAAGATTTAATTTTTTATAGGTCAAAGGTACGCCTTTGCCTCCAAAATCTACAGCAGAACGGATGATTTCTCTTACTCAGCTAAACTTCCACCCTTGATTTGAGGTTAATCCTACAAATTTATCTTTTCTCGGCTCGGATTCTGGGCTAAGGGATTAATTTTGCATCACTTTAGTTACTATCCCATGTTCAATTTCTTCAAGAAAAAGGCAGAACCCAGCAGCAGTTACCTACCTCTCAAAGTCAGAGAGGTAGTCAAGGAAACATCCGATACCGTAAGCATTTATTTTGAACAGCCAGAACCTTATTTGGAGTATCTGCCAGGGCAATTTTTAACCCTGGTTTTGGAGTTGGAGGGTAAGGAACAACGCAGGTCTTACTCCTTATGCACTTCTCCTTTTGTAGATCCTTTTCCAGGAATTTCCGTAAAGCGTGTTCCCAAAGGCTTGTTTTCCAATTACTTGAACGACAAGATTTTTCCTGGAAAGACCCTCAATGTACTCAAGCCAATGGGGAATTTTACCACCCCCTTTCATTCTAAAAACCGCCGTCATTTCTTTCTAATTGCTGGAGGTAGCGGCATCACGCCGATGATGGGTTTGCTGAAGTCCGTATTGGTGAACGAGCCTGAATCGCGCATTACCTTGATCTACTGCAGCCGTAAGGAGGAAGAAATCATCTTTGGAACACAGTTGCATCTCTTAGAAAAGGCGAATGCAGATCGTTTGAAAGTTATCCATAACTTGAGCCAACCTAATGAATCTTGGATAGGTCTTCGAGGCAGGCTTTCTGCTTCGGGTTTGAAGGAGCTATTTGCCCAAGCCGAGTACGAGCCGCGCTACCAGGAGGAGTACTTTATCTGTGGTCCAGAAGGGCTCATGCAAACGACCCAGAACGTATTGGAGGAGTTGTCTGTTCCCAGCGATCGGATTCACAGCGAGAGCTTCTTCTCAGCTGCCGCCGAACAAGCAAAAGAGGAGGCCAAGGCTAGCATCACAGCTGGCCTACTTTCTCGAGACGTAAGCATCTTGGTGGAAGGGGAGGAGCATTTGGTGACGGTAGATCCTGGAAAAACGATTTTGGAAGCCGGCCTAGCAGCAGGCCTCAACATGCCTTACAGCTGTCAAAGCGGGCTTTGTACCGCTTGCCGCGGACGCTTGACATCGGGTCAAGTTAAAATGGACGAAGATGCAGGCTTGACTGAAAAAGAGGTGGCAGATGGCTATGTGCTATGCTGCGTTTCTAGACCTCAGTCTGAAGAAATTTACATTCGCATCGAATAATGGAAAAAGAAGAATTGCGAACGATTTACCACCGTACCGAGCGCCTTACAGTGGTAGTTTTGTTACTCGCATTACCTGCATTTGGGACGGTGTACCTGTACCAGCAATCCGGGACTTTTTTGCAGACCCTTACCCTACTTCCAACTTGGGCTCAATACATCCTGCTTGGAGCAGGAGTTCTTCTTTTGATCCTTCAGTACGGGCTATTTCATCAAAAAATAAAGCAATCCTTTCAGCAAGAATCGCTTTTGGAAAAGGTGGGTTTGTATGCGGCTGCCACTCGGCAGCGTTTTTTACTACTCTTTTTAGTTTCAATGATCAGTACTGCAGGTCTCTATTGGAGTGGCAGTCCAGGTTTTGTTTTTCTTTTTACGCTGGCGCTTGTATTCTTTTCTTTGGGCAAGCCCTCTCCAGACCGGATGGTACGCTTGATGAAGTTGAAAAAAGAAGACCGGGAACTTCTTACTGAAATTTCCCGGCCTGCTTAATTGGTCAAGTGAGTAAAGACATTTCTTTAGTTCGCTATTGTGATATTTCCTGAGGTGATGTTGCCTCGCACAGTGGTGGCCGCATTATTGTTGATGTCCAAGGATTTTTCTGTGGTGGTGTTCCCTACACGAAGATCTCCGGAAGTCGCCTTCAGTGCGTAGTTGAAGTTACTAAGGTTTGAGGGGGTTTGCACCGTAAAGTTGCCTGAGGTACCGTTAAATTGAGTCTTTGCTCCTAATCCAGAGTTGAGGGCAGTCATGTTACCTGAGGTAATTCTCATCGTGCCCAGCTCCTTCACATTTTCTAGTTTGGCATTACCGGAAGTAAGTTGAACATCAAGCAACCCCCCTACATTTTTTGCTGTGAAATTTCCGCTGGTAGAACCATACTCGACAGCACCTTGAATGTCCACTAGTGCGGTATTTCCTGAGGTTAGTCTAGCCTTCACATCCCCTTTTATATCCTTTGCTTGAAGTGAGCCCGAGGTGGCGGTCAAGGTTAGATTTCCCTTAATCTGTGAAGCAGTTACATTACCTGAGGTAAGCTGCAGTGTGGTCAGTTCCGATTCAAGGGTTTGAATACTGATATTCCCGGAGGTGCCTCTAACTTCAAGTTCCAGCGCTACGGGTCCCGTGATTTTGATATATCCCTTGTTTTTGCCATTCCAGTTGTACTTTTCGCCACTTCTTTTGTAGCTGATTTTAAGGACATCTCCCACCGTCACAAATACGATGTCCTGATCCGGGATATTGGATTCCAAATAGGCTTCTACGGAAACTTCCGTGCCTTCTCCGCCCTGGTAACTGACGTCCAGCCAACCGCTTTCCACTTCGATTTGGGTGATGTTGGGGTATTTTTTGGTGGTATTGACCAATACATTCTGGGCAGTTGCCCAAGTGGTGGAGGCGAGAAGGAGCAAGGCAAATAGACTTGCGTAGGTATAATTTTTCATAGGAATTTCGTGAGTAAAAATTTTGAAATTTTAGTTTTTAACTTTTGAGTTTTTCAAGTCTCTAAAGTGGTTTGTTGTTCAGGAATTTTAATGCTTCTTGAATCCAATCTTCTTTCTCATTGAGGTAAATAGCGGGTTTGATCCCTATGCCATCAATACCTTCTCCGATGTCAATTCTTCGACTGCGAGTGGTTGGAGCATATAGCAAATAAGGCATTTCACAAAAATTAGATTCCCGTAAATTAGAATAATCTAATGTCCCCGATGTGTTTTGTCCCATCAGTGTAACCTTTGTGCTTTGTCTTGCTTCTAGTAAAAACTGTTCAGTAGTACTGGCGCACTTTTCGTTAATTAGAATGACTACATTTTTTGGAAATAAAAGTGGTGTAAGGCTTGAAACAATAACGTCTTCAACAATATTTATATTTTGGTTAACCTGGAGCTTCATTTTTTCCACTAGTTTTTGGATTTCCTCTTTGCTCTCAGCTGGAATATCAGGATCTTCTAAAACCAATTCCCACCCTTTAATATTATCAGGAGTTGCCCAGATGTCAACGCCTATGCCTTTTATTGGTTGTGTATATAAATAGGGACTGATAACACCGTAAACATCATCACTTCCGCCGCCATTATTTCTTAGATCAATAATTAGGTTGGAGGATTTGGATAGATTTTCTTTTTGCGCCTCAAATAAAGAATCAACCATTGGTTTAGCTTCCCAACTAAAGCTTGGTATATTAAAATACAAGGTATTTTCATTCAGTAATTTGGCCTCGAAATTATAATTTCCGTTATCTATAACCTCTATTCCATTCTTAGTAAAATCACTTATCAATTCACCTTCTTTTGGCTTTAAAGTAGTGAAACCCAACATGTGAGCGGAGTTGTACAATAAAAAATATTCATTTACCGATTTTTCTTTTAGTTCGGCTAATACGGTACCGTTTTCGAATTTACTATCGGTGGAGTGGATAATTACAGCAGCATAATCTCTGAAAGGGGTTTTGTCTTTAACAAGAGCTATCGAAAAGCCTTCATTTTTTTTACTATAAATACCCTCTATCCCTTGAGCTTTTTCTAATTTTTCTAGAGCCTTATCACTTACCGATAATTTTTCGATAGGGAAATCCGTTTGAAGTTTTTTAGGGTCGATTTTCTCTATTGAATTTGAATTCAGAACCGAGTATAAGTGATTATCGTTAAAGTAACTCATCCACTGGTTGATGATAAAGTAACACTGAGATTTGTTTTTTGCTTTTGCGGCAACTTGCTCCTTTTGAGCTGTAAAATCTTTGTATTGCTTAATGTTACTTATTGTAACCTTATCTTTAAATCCAGCATAATTTAATTCTATATGGTTTTTAACTGTTGAAAATTCTTCTTCACAATTGCATTGAGCGTTTACTATAAATGGTGAAAAAAACAGCAACAATAAAATGAATAAATTTTTCATCTGAATTCTGTTAGTCAAAGATGATGATACCAAAAGTGATTGGATTCAATGCAGGGCCCTTGCCAGGTTGAAAAAATTCGTTCAGGTCGTATGTACTAAAAAAGGCGAGATCCTTACCAATTCCAATTTCCCCACGTAATCCATAGCGAAGGTTTTCCAAATAAAGACCGGTATTTACCTTTTCGATGCGATCTGTGGAGCTGCCTGGTTCCTCGTACACAAATTTGGATCTGCCTCCCAATCGATAGCCTACATAAGGACCCGCTGCTAAGGAGACACCTTCTTCAGTTTTGCCCAAATTCACCTTTAGTAAGGTCATGGCCGTGAGGTAGGAAGCCGATAACTTGCTCTTCACACCTGTTACATCGGTACGCTCCACAAAGGAAATTTGATCTTGGCCACGTACAGCTTGGAAGTCTCGGTTTTCAAACTTGAAATTGTACCACTGAAAACCTAAACCAAAGTTCCAATGAAACCCTTTGGCAAGACGCTGAGAGGCTACCCAATTCAAGCCTACATTCCAACTTCCCCATCCCTTCGCCGCATAAGGCTGGTCGGAGGTAGGGAAGGTTTTGTCCTTAATAAAATTGTTGATACCCAAATCAATGTTAAAATCAGTTTTCAAACCAGGATCTTTTTTCTCTTTTGGATCTGTTTGGATTTTCACTTTGGTATCCAGTCCAGATTCGTCCACTAGGACACGCATTCTTCCCAGACGAACTTCAGTTTCTAGACCATTTTCATTGACACGAACTACCTCCTTTACCGAACCATCCTTTTTGCGGATTTCTACGAGGGTCACTTCCCCGGTTTCTTTGTTTTCCTTGACACCAAGTTCACTGATGATTTGGTTGATGTTCATCAACTTGAGCTTTTCAAAATCTTCGGTGGATTGTACCATAATCACGATTCTGCCAGCCTTACCAAACTCGATCACCACGCTGTCTTTCAAGACCATTTGCTTGGTGGTGATCAGTTGCTTAGGGTGCTCAGCAGCCATGGCCACTTGAACAAGGCCTAAAAAGGCGAGTAAAAGGAATATTTTTTTCATTGTTTGTTGGTGTTAGGGTATCGTTTGGTTTCGTATTTACTGTTTTTCCGGAGAGGCTTCTTTTTTACTAGTCAAGGAAGAAAAAAGCCGCTCTTTTTTTACTTGGATGCCTTCAATGCCCTCGTCCAATTTGCCCAATAAACTCTCTACTTGTCCAACGGTCTTGCCGAGTTCAGTCACAAGATTTTTTTCTTTTGGAGCCGCTTTTTGGAGTCCATCCGAATAGATCCGGATGCGGTAGAAGCTACCTTCCTCTGCCAGCGCTTCATTGGTCGATGGAGTGGAAATTGATTTGGTTTCTGCTAGGTCAGCTGCTGGACTGCGTACTGGTTCAGCGGCACTGGGTACTGCCTCTGCTGTGAATACAGGAATACTAGCAGGAACTGCCTCATTTTGGGTATTCACTTCTGCTACTAAGGCTACTGGATTTCGTTGCTCTGTTTTAATTCCGGTTTGGGCTCGCTCAATTGAGGCTGAAACGTTGCTCGTTGATGGGACCTCAATTTCAGCATCAACCGAGGGAGATGGGGTCATTGGAATAGTTGTACCTACTTCAGGATTAGTTTTTTGAGCTTCAGCGAGGGGTGCCTGTATTTCTGGATCTTGCCCTGTGGACCAAAATAGGAATGCGGCACCTAGCACCAAAGGGATCGCTGCCGCAATTGCCCACCAAGAGCTTGCCTTTTTCGGAGTCTGCTTGTTATCTAGCTGATTTGCCAAGGTATCCCAAGCAGCTAGGCTAGGGGTTTCCTGGTGATTTTCGAGCTTTTCTCTAAAAACCCGATCCAATGTGTCGTCTGATTTAGCCATGTGTAATCTTGTGCGGGTATAGACTGGCAATTTTATTTTTCAACACGCTTCGAGCGCGGTTGAGTTGTGACTTGGAGGTGCTTTCGGTAATTCCGAGAAGCTCCCCGATTTCTTGGTGCGAATACCCTTCGATCGCAAATAGGTTGAAGACTGTTCGGTATCCCAAGGGCAAGCTTTGTACCAAATCCATCAATTCTGCTACTTCCAACTGGTTCAGGTCTTCGGCAGCAGGCTCTTGTATTCTCTCTGCATCCACTAGGGAGACAGTCAGAGTTAGGGAGCGATTGCCTCGAATGGCCATCAGCGCTTGGGTTACAACGATTCGCTTCATCCATCCTTCAAAACTCCCTTTTCCTTGGAATTGGGAAAGCTTTTCAAAGATTTTCATAAAGCTTTGGATCATCACATCCTCCGATTGTTCTTGATCCTTGAGGTACCGAAGGCATATCGCCATAAATCTCCTCGAGTAGGTATCGTAGAGCTGACGCTGGGCCTGTCTGTTTCCAGAAAGACACCCCGAGATCAGTTCTTCCTCATCGGAGAATTGGGGAGGTAATTCCATTTGGTTTAACTTTCAAAAAGGTAGATGCGCCTGGCCAAGGAAAGGTTGCAGGGAGGGATAAAAGATTTTTATTTTCCTTACTAGAAGATACGGAAGAACTGCGTAAGTAACTGAAAAAATCAGAGCGAAAAAATAAAAAACAGAAGGGCTACGGAAAGGATAAGAATCATCAATTGTGATTTTTCTTTGAATTCTACAGCGACTTTAGGACGACGCAATACAATAACAGCTAGGCCCAGCCCAAAAAATTGAAGCAGCAAACTGACCCCATTCAGCGGGCCCATCGGAGCGTCCAACAAACGCAATTGCGAATTAAGAAGGGAGGCAGTGCCGAGTAAAATGCCTGTAATTCCAAAAAGGAATGCGCGCTGCAGCAGGACGGGTTCAGGTAAGGCGGACCATTTCATAAGGTAGGGGCTAATGCGCAAAGGTAAAGAAAGTAGGGATAATAAGCGTATGCTGGGGAATCTGTCTATTTCCTTAGCTTATAGTTGCTTTTCTTTTTTCGAAATAACTGGCAATCTCCACTCCAGAAAGCGCATTGAGTGTGAGCTCCTTGGTTAGCCCTCCTTTTCGGCCGATCCATACCCCATACTGCATGTCGGCATAGCCCTCCATCTCGTGCGCATCAGGATTGATGGAGAGCATGACTCCTTGTTCCATCGCGTAGCGAACCCATCTCCAGTCCAGGTCCAATCTCCAGGGATTGGCATTGATCTCGATCACCACCTGCTTTTCAGAACAGGCGTCGATGATGGCTTTGTGGTCAATGGGATATCCCTCTCTTCGCAGCAATAGCCTTCCGGTCGGGTGCCCCAAGATCGTGGTATAGGGATTGTGAATGGCAGTAAGCAAGCGGTCTGTGGCACGCTTGAGGTCCATATTGAGTACCGAGTGTACAGAAGAAACAATAAAATCAAAGCTCTTTAAGACTTCAGCGGGGTAGTCCAAACTCCCGTCGGGAAGGATGTCGGATTCGATTCCTTTGAAGATGCGGAAAGGTGCCAATTCTTGATTGAGTGCATCGATTTCTGTCTGCTGCTTGGCTACTTTTTCAATCTCTAGCCCACCCGCATAGCTCGCTGTACGGCTATGATCAGAGATGCCCAGGTAGTCGTATCCCAAGCCCTTGCAGTACTCGGCCATCTGCCGGAGCGTATGTTTGCCATCGCTGTAGGTGGAATGGTTGTGCAGGATGCCTTTGAGGTCACTGTTTTCGAGTAGGGTTGGCAGCGTTCCTGCCTTTGCCATCTCCACTTCCCCCATGCCTTCACGCATTTCTCGAGGAATAAACTGCAAGTTATTTTGATCGAAAAAATCGGCTTCGGATGCAAGAGTAGACTTTCGGATTTTCTCTCCTACCGTCTCCTCTTCCGTAATCCAGCTGCTGAGGTGGGCTTTGGAGGCTACGAAAAGTAGTTCCTTGGACACCAACTCTGCCTCTTTACAGAAGTGACAAACAAGTTGGAGTTCTGGGTCAGCAAGCTTTCCTCTCCAGGTCATGGGGCCCGAGATTGGCTTGTCCCACACGACTCCCTCAACTTGACTTAAGTTGGCTTTGGTGGCTACTAGGTCTTCCGAGGCAATCAAAAATTCCCCTTCAGTGAGGATTTCCATCCTTCGGGCAAAGTCGCCCACTACACGCACTTGGGCTTTAGGAAGTACTTGCTGCAGTTGTGCTGAAAGCGCAAGAATGGTCTCTTCGATATCGGCATAAAGCCATTTTCCGGAGGTGGATGCCTTGAATAGTAAATTTTGAATGATGGTCTCCTGCGTTTTTTCACCAAAACCCTTCGTTTGGGCTACCTTCCCACTTTGGCAGGCCTCCATCAATTCGTGGGTGGAGGTGATGCCGAGCTCCTTCCAGACTACCTGAACTTTTTTAGGCCCAAGGCCTTTCACTTGCAGGATTTCCAAGACGCCCGAGGGAGTTTGCTCCAGCAGTGCATCGAGCGTGGAAAAGCTCCCGCTGCTCTTGAGGGATTGAATGGCCTCAAGGATACTTTTTCCGATACCAGGAACCTGCGCCAGTTCCTGCTCAGTCAACTCCATCAAGTCCCCGTCTAGGCGCTCCAATGCATTCAATCCCCCTTGGTAACTCCTGATTTTGAAGGGATTTTCATCGTGAAGTTCCAGGAGCTGAATGCACAGCTTGAGTCGGTTTAAAATAGCCTTGTGGTCCAAAATTTTATTTTTAGCGGGTTTTCAACACAAATGTTGACAAATATAGTTTCAATTTAAACGCCTTAGAACTAACTTTCCTTGAATCAAGGGGGGAATTAACAGGTAAAGAAAGAAGCATGCAGTATTGGATCGTAAAAACTGAGCCTAGCACCTATTCTTGGAAGGATTTGGAAAGCAAAGGGGAGGACACCTGGGATGGGGTGCGGAATTATCAGGCTAGAAATTTTTTGAAGCTGATGCAGGTTGGAGACCTCGTGTTGCTGTATCATTCTGGTGCCGAAAAAGCGCTTGTAGGCCTTGCGAAAGTGAGCCGAGAAGCCTTTCCTGATCCCCAAGACGAAGCCTGGGTGGCTGTAAAACTCAATGCTATTCAGTCCTTATCCATTCCCGTAACTTTGAGTCGCTTGCAGGCCGAACCCAGCTTAGCTGAAATTTCCCTACTCAAGCAGTCCCGCTTATCTGTACATTCCCTCAGCGAAGCCGCGTATCAGTTGATCCATACCCTAAGTTCATGAACAGGTTTCTACTCGCCTTATTTTTGGTGCTTCTTGCCTTACCGGTTACCGCTCAACTGCAGTTCAAGGAGCGGATGGAGACTCCTGCAGAATCGTTTGAACCGGTATTTGAATTGATGCGAATTCCTTCAGGGCTGGTGGCTTTTCGTACTTTCCAGTCGAGAAAACTAAATGCAGATCTTGTATTTGAATATTTCCTCATGACCGACCTGCTGCTATCTGATACCATCAAGGAGGTCAAGATTAAAGAGGGTTTTGACATGATTGGCTACGATGTAGATCAAAATCAATTGTATGTATTGTTTGCCAAGGGGGATGATGCTGCGGCAGACAAATATGTGCTGCACCTAGATCTCAGCACCCAGATAGGGATGGAGTATGCAGCTGACAATTTGCTCCCTATGGACCTCGTGGAGTTTCTGGTGCTGGATAAGAAGGCAATTTTTATGGGTAGCGCAGACGCTCGTCCGGTGGTACAGATTTTTTCTTTGGAAGAGAAAACTGTCCAAACCGTGCAGGGGATTTATGGCAATGAAACCCATGTGGTCCAGATCCTTAAGCTACCCGAGCTAGCCGCTTTGGAGGTAGTTCTCCGGCGGAGAGGCCCTTTTAAATCGCAAGAGACACTGGTACTAACGTTTGACTTGCAAGGAACACTTTTGCGGGAACTTAAATTGGATCCATTGGGGGATCCGGATGATGAGCCGCTTGACGGACTGCTCCTTGCTGGTTCAGGTTATGGCCAAACACTGATTGGAGCCTACGGCAAAGAGGTGCGAAACTCTTACAAGGGCATGTATTTAGCACAAATCAATGAGTTTGGCGAGCAAAATATTGGGCTGTATACCCTGGCGGATTTTCCTAATTTTTACAACTACCTGTCCGAAAAGCAGCGCGTAAAACCAGAAGAAATCCTCTTGGAACAACTTGAAAAGGGGAAAACGCCTTCCATACGGAATAGCTATGCCATCCGTGATGTCAAGGAATTCGAGGATAGTTATTTGGTCTATTTCGATCAATTTTCAGTTTCCAGCTCTCGTGGCTCTGGGACTGTAGCCCCATCTTTACCCTCCCAGCGCTACCGCTACGATCGAGCGAGTCGCATGGGTTATATTCCTTTCTACATGGACCCCTACAATTCCTTAAGTGGGCCTGTCCAAACCTATACCCTGGTGACTGAATACACTTATCGATCAGCCCATTTCATACAAGTAGCCAAAACAGGGCAGGTCATTTGGGATAATTCCGCCCGATACGAGGATGTCAATACTACTTATCCGGAACCCTTTGCGGAGTTTTCGGCGCAAGGGGAGGATGTGTTTCATCTTTACCTCATCAATGATCAAATCAAGCTCAACTACTTCAAAAAGGGGGAGCGGCTGCTTGAAAACCATACGATACCCTTGGAGCTCGACAAAACGCAGGGAGAAATACAGTACACCGATTTGGCATCGCTACGACTACTTCATTGGTATGGGCCCTACTATGTGTTGTCGGGTCTGCAAAAAATTCGCTTAAAGAACGAACAGCAAAAAGAAGAAGTTCGGGAAGTTTTTTTTATCCACAAATTGCTATTGGATGGGGATTTGTATGTGCCAAATGAGGACTTAAACTAGTTTATTTTCTATATTTACCGCAAATTTAATCCATGCAAAAACGGCTAGTCCTCGATCAGCAGCAGATTGACATCACACTGAAGCGGTTCTGCTACCAACTTATCGAAAATCAC
>CAXNJN010000053.1:0-17581 GCA_964202605.1 Bacteroidia bacterium
ATCTGATTATCCGCTTTTTCACCACTAACCAGAGAAAAAAAGGTTTGAGGTTCAATTAGGTGAGCTGTGGACCGTTGACTGTGGTCTGTCAACGATTATCCGCAGTTTTAAATAGGCGAGCTGAGCTACTGGCATGATTGCGGATAATCTTATCAGATTAAATCAATTCATAAAAAAATGTAACTTTGTCAGCTGTAGATAGTTGTTACACTAACTATTAAGAAACGAAACAAATGAAGAAAAGCATCTTAGTGAGTGGAGGTACAAAAGGGATCGGAAGGGCAATTGTCGAACGTTTTGCCAAGGAAGGTTTTGATATTTTTACCTGTTCTCGAAATGCACAGGATTTACTCGCATTGAGGCAGTCTTTGGAGCAAGGCTACCCTGGCATTTCAGTAAGCACCCAAGTGGCAGATCTTTCCAAGAAAGAGGAGGTTTTAGCCTTTGCAGAAGCGGTAAAAGTCAAAGGGATTCCAGATGTAATCGTTCACAATACCGGAGTCTTCTTGCCAGGATCCCTTCATGAGGAGGCAGATGGAAATTTGGAGTTTCTGATGGATACCAACCTCTATTCTGCCTATTACCTGACTCGGGCATTTGCCAAAGAACTGATTCAGCGTAGATCTGGACATATTTTTAGTATTGGATCCATTGCTGGCATCACCGCTTATGCCAATGGGGGGAGTTACTCTGTCTCGAAGTGGGCCATGCTTGGGATGACCAAGTGCTTCCGAGAGGAATTTAAACCGCATCAAATCAAAGTGACTTCTATTTTGCCTGGAGCTACCCTGACAGATGCATGGGCAGGGGTGGATTTGCCGGCTACTCGCTTCGTGAATGCGGAAGATGTGGCTGATTCGGTTTGGGGAGCGTATAACCTTTCCCCCAGTGCTGTTGTTGAAGAACTAATTATTCGTCCCCAACTAGGAGATATTTAAGCTATGGAATCTCAATTGAAGCCTTTTGAAGGCGGTTATTGCAACAGTTTAACCCAGTATTCCCGGAGACTAACCATCCCTGTTCGGGTAGGTGATGTGATCATTGGTGGGAACAACCCCATCGTCGTGCAGTCCATGACTACAGTTGACACAATGGATACGCAAGGCTCTGTGGAGCAGTGCATTCGGATGATCGATTCAGGCTGTGAGTTGATCCGAATTACAGCCCCATCCCTCAAGGAGGCGGAAAACCTGCGAAATATCAAAGAGGAATTGCGAAAAAGAGGCTACAGCACTCCCTTGGTGGCGGATATCCATTTTACACCCAATGCGGCTGAATTGGCAGCCAAAATCGTCGAGAAAGTCAGAATCAATCCAGGCAATTATGCCGACAAAAAGAAGTTTGAAGTCATCGACTATACAGATGCTTCTTACGCCGAGGAGCTTGACCGCATCCGGGAGCGTTTTTTACCTTTAATAAAAATATGTAAGGAGCATGGTACCGCAATGCGTATTGGTACCAATCACGGTTCCTTGTCAGATCGAATTATGAGTCGCTATGGGGATACTCCACTGGGGATGGTGGAGTCAGCCTTGGAGTTTCTCAGAATCTGCGAAGACGAAAAATACCACGAAATCGTCATTTCCATGAAGTCCTCCAACACACAAGTGATGGTTCAGGCCTACCGTTTGCTGGTTCAAAAGCTAAACGAAGGAGGATTTAAGCCGTATCCCTTGCACCTTGGAGTCACCGAAGCTGGTGAGGCCGAAGATGGAAGAATCAAGTCAGCGGTGGGAATTGGCACCTTGCTAGAGGATGGTTTGGGAGATACAGTTCGTGTTTCCTTGACCGAAGATCCCGAATTTGAAGCGCCTGTAGCTCGGTCCTTGATCGATCGGTACACGCACAGAGCTGCGCATGCGTCTATTTCTCCCATCACTGAATACCCAATCACTCCCTTTGCTTATAGCAAACGTCAGGTGAGCGAAGTCTATAATTTTGGAGGGCAAAATGTGCCTCGGGTAATTGCAGATATTTCACGCCTCGAGCAAGTGACCGATCGAGAAATAAAGGCAGTAGGCCACTTTTATCTGCCTGAGTTGGACAAGTGGAAGATGAATGACTTGGGCTGTGACTTTATTTATTCAGGAAATCATTCCATTCCTTTCATGCTGCCTAACGGGATGAAAGAGATTCAAAACTATTCCGTTTGGGAAAAAGTAGCAGATCAACAGAATAAATTCCCTTTGTATCAGCTTTCTGAATTTAGGGGAGCGACTCATTTTCACCCGGAACTAAATTTCCTCGAGGTATCAGACCGGGAAATACAAGATGCTATTCCGCTAGTCAATGCGCGAAAAGATACCGTACTCATTTTGACTACTTCGAATGCCCATGCGCTCCCAGCTGTGAGAAAGGCTTTTGTGGACCTTCTTTTGGCTAATTGTGCGGTACCTGTGGTGGTAAAATTAGTTTACCCCGCGCAGCATGCAGACCAAACCATGCTTTATGCGGCCACCGATGTGGGGGGACTATTGGTGGATGGACAGGGAGATGGAATTTTCATTTCCTTGCCTCAAGAATCCCAGGCTAGTCGGAGTGAATTGTTGGAGCAGATCAAATTGCATAACTCGGTGAGTTTTGGGGTGCTCCAAGCTGCTCGTACCCGCATGTCTAAGACCGAATACATTTCTTGTCCTTCTTGTGGGCGTACGCTTTTTGATTTACAAATAACCACAGCGATGATTCGCAAGCGTACCGACCACTTGAAAGGAGTTAAGATTGGCATCATGGGTTGCATCGTCAATGGTCCAGGAGAGATGGCCGATGCAGATTACGGCTATGTAGGTTCGGGCAAAGGTAAAATTACCTTGTACAAAGGCAAAGAGGTAGTTAAGCGCTCCGTAGCCTCCGAAAAAGCGGTGGACGAATTGATCAATATCATCCGAGATGATGGTCGTTGGCTCGAACCAGAAACTATCTAAGGCTCAACCTTTCTTCTTAGTTTAGTTTAATTAAACTTAATTCCGTTCGCGGGGGTTACCTTATAAATTGAAGTTCTCATGTCAGAAAAAAATCAAGTAAAGGAGTTTTTCAAGTTGGGGGAGGTAGGAAATTATTTTCTGCGGGTATTCAAAAAGCCAGATCCAAATGCTCCAACCAACATCAACTTGCGCATGATGCATGGCATCAACAAGATTTCCATTTTGATTTTCCTCTTTGCCGTTATTTTTTGGACGGTCAAAAGACTCTTTTTCTAAGGAAACTCAGCTTAATCTAAGTTGGTGGAGCCCAAAATCTACCGAGAAGGTTTTCTTTAAAAAAGAATGCCAAGTTGAAAGCTCAGGCTATGGTACAAGGTGGAAGTCGAATTTAAGGAGCTAAAGCCCTCAGGTAGTGCTTTTCGAGTACGAAAAAGAGGAATCTTTGGCCTAGTTTCGGATTGGCTATGGGTACCTTCATAAAAGTAGGTTGGCTGCCTTTTGTAACCAAGGCTTGCAGTAAGCGCCCATTTTCCTTTTTTAGCTGGCATTTTTATGCCTACTGCTGGGCGTATTACTAGTCCCGACTCATGCCAAGAGCTAGACCAATCCGTTCGTTCGACTTTTTCGAGTACTGCTGAACCATAGCCTAGATCAAGGCTGCCATAAAATTGGGATCCTGTCGATTTTCCTACAAACCATCTCCAGCCTACTCCTATAGGAAGTAGGGTGACGCTTGGGTAGTGGTCCATCCCAAGGTAAACCCCAAGGATCTGATTTCGAATGACCTCCTTGCCATGAAAGGCGGAAAAGGAAAGTGTGGTTCTTTCGTTCGTTTTTTCTTCCCACAGGTCTTTCGTTTTTCCACCAAGCAGACCCAGTTCAAGTTGAGTCATCCAGGTTTTTGTCTGAGCCATGGTTGAATGAAGCGCACAAAAAGAAAGGATGATAAAAAAAAGGAGCTTCTTTTTCATGCTACTAGCTGACTTCAATGGGGTTGCTGACTTGGATGCAACTTAATTTTTTAAGTTGAGCAGGATTGCTGTAATCGTACTGGCATACCCCATCTGTACCGATGACGATCAAGGACTTGGGCCCAGGAATTAGGTCTGATGACTTCATGGATTGGAGGAATTCCAATTGGTTTTTGTCGATGGTTAGGACATCGGATGCGTTAAAACTTTTGAGTCCATGCTTGCCTTCCGCTACATACAGGTAGTTACCCGCCAATCCCAAACCATGTGGATTGAGCATGGGATAGGCTTTCATGAGTTTGGGCTGGGATGGATTTTTGATGTCAATGACATGAAGTTCGTTGACTCCGTTGTTACAAAAATTACCGCTTCGGAGCGTTACGAAAGCATAGTCTTCATTGACTACGACTGGGTCACAGGAAAGTACATGCTCGTATACAGCCAATCGGGTGGGAGCAGACGGAGTGGAGGCATCGTAGATGTGCATGCCCCGGTTTGAACCGATAAATAATTTTTGATCAAATGGAAAGATGGTTTCGATGCCCCATCCCAGTTCGATGGGCTTGAGGAACTTGGGTTCGGCTGGGTTTTGGACATCAAATACCCGGAGTGTGGAAGCATCTACTGCAAAAAGATGCCCGTCCATCAGCGTAAATCGGGCCATGGATCCACCTGTGCCATAGCTCTGGGAGGCTTTAGACATGTTTGAGAGAAAGCTAATGCCAGGTCGAACGGTCCACATGGTTTCAAATGCCCAGGCGGGGCTATCGCTAGTGAGTACGGTGTCTTTGAAGGTGATGATTTTCCCCGTACTGTGCTGGTACAAGTGGTTGAACACATCTTCCACCCGCTTCACTAGGCGGATATTTCGAATGTTGGTAAGATCAAAGGCAAGTAAGTCTACGTAATTGTCTGCGTAGAGGATGTCGCTATTTATTGCCAAATCCACATTCCCTTCAATCGGGATAAAGCTTAGGTTGATGGGGTTTGCTGGATTTTTGTTGTCGAAAATGTGAATTCCCTTATTTGGTTCATTGATCAGCAAAAAATCCTTGTAGATGTAAATCTTTCCAGGGTCCTCTATTTCCTGAGCAGGAGCAATGGAAATCTCTTTGGCACGAACATCCTTCATTTCTAGGTAAACGGGCATCATCGTACGGAAGGAGTAGGTGCTTTTGACCTCATCCATACACGAAAAAAGTAGGCTACTGGCAAAAAGCACAATAAAGAGGAATTTGATGCGATTTTTCATCGAGAGAGCTGTTTAAAAAGCGTGAGACAAAACTAATTTATTTCTAAACGTTTGGCTAGTTCAATTCGCTACAGCTCCAAGCAGAATTTAAATTGAGGTTGGTTAGTCCTTTTGTTTACATGGAAAAAGAGGAGAGGATTGCACCTCAATATTCTATTTTTCCTTTTCCAGTTCTAATTTTTTGAATCCAAAGGAGACTTTTTAGTTCAAATGTGTAACTTAAGGGATTGACATAAGCTATGAATTCACGACGAAAATTTATTCAAAACACCTCTCTTCTCGGTATTGCTATGAGTGTACAACCCAATTTATCTGTTTTTGCTGCCCAAAAAAAGGTGTTCGGCCACGGGGACTTTCAGTATACCCTTGATGCCAACTGGGGGATTTTAGATCCCACAAAAGTTCCGGTAATCAACTGCCACGAAATGGTGATGGATCGAAAAGGGCGAATGATTTTACTTACCGATGAGCCCAAGAATAATGTGATCATATACAGCCAATCTGGAAAACTACTGAATACCTGGACTTTGGGATTAACTTCTGCCCATGGGCTTTCTTTGGTAGATGAAGGAGATTCAGAATACCTATGGGTGGTGGACAATGGAGGCAGAGTCCTCAAAACCACCTTGGATGGAAAGGTGGTGACTGAACTTCCTTCTCCTGTAGCAGAAGGGATTTATACCGATAAAATGCGCTGGGTACCCACCGAAACAGCTGTTGCTCCAAATGGGGACTTGTATGTGGCGGATGGCTATGGTTCTCAATACTTTTTGCAGTACGACAGCCAAGGCAAGTTTATCCGAAAATTTGGGGGTCCAGGAAATGGGGACGATCAATTTAGCACCGCGCATGGCATTGCCATTGACTCGCGCGGAACGGGTACTCCAAGCCTCTTGTGCACCTCCAGAGGACACAATTCCTTCAAGCGCTTTACCTTGGATGGGAAGTACCTAGAAACGATCTTTCTACCGGGAGCATTTGTTTGTAGGCCGGTTATTCATGGAGAGAATTTGTATGCGGGTGTTTGTTGGTCTCGATTGAGGTATATGGAGCAAACGGATAACTCTGGATTCGTTACTATTTTGAATTCCGAAAATCGGGTAGTATCCAATCCTGGGGGGACGGAGCCGCATTACCATAAGGGAGTCTTGCAAGTTATGCTTCAAGAGGAGGCAGTATTTCAGCACTGTCACGATGTATGTATCGACCAGGATGAGAATATCTACGTTTGCCAATGGAATGCTGGGAAATCGTATCCAATCAAGTTGACGCGGGTTTGATTTTTTAAAAGAGTCTCGTCGACTGTTAAGTTTGAGGATCATTTTTTTTTAATATTAATAAGGTGTCACGAGGGCAAGGCCTGTAGTTAACTTTTAAAAAAAGCAAGGACTAGTTCTCTGGGTTTTCAGGGGTTTTATGCAGTAAATCAGCCTTAGTAAATAGGAGAAGAATAAAATCAAAAGTTTAGTGAGGGGATATCTGCTGGTGGACTATCTATTCATGCAATAACCGGTGGATAAGCACCTAGAAAAGGTGGATAACTTGTTCGTTTACAGGCAATTTCATGGTAAAAATTGTGGGGAAGTTTTTAGAAAAATAGTAGGATTATTTTTTTCAATCAGCAATCTTTAATTCATCAAGTAAGAGAAAAAAAGACCGAAAGTAAGATTTCGGTTCGTTGATTGAAAGTTTGAGATTGGGCATAAAGGGGAGCTAACCTTAGGGTAAGTTTCTGAGACGGGCAACCGCAGAAACGCCAAAAACGATTGGCTTGAATTTGAGGATTTCTTCGGAAAGAATCGGATTTCCAGTTCGAAGGATCAAAAGAGTAATCTTTTGGTTGAAAGAGGCAACTCCAGAAGAGCGAAAAAGGATTTATCAGCCCAAAATTTTCTTCGGAAGGTTTTGAAAAAAAATCGGGTACAAAGGAGCCACCTCTAAGCGGAGGTAGTTTGTAACGGGAAACCGCAGACGTACACTAAAGATCGGCCTGGAAGTTTGCCGTTAGGCGAATTTCAGGATACCCTCCACAAAGGAGCTCTTGGAAACAAGTGTTTGAAATGGGCAACCACAGAAATGGGTATGGGGTCTACAAAAACAGGACAAGTCCGAAAGGGCGGCATCATTCGATGAGTTGGACCTGGGCAACTGGGAAAAGTCTTAAACTGTAGCTTGAGGGAGATAGTGAACTACGGGGATCTGTCGACCAAACGGGAAGCTTTCGCAAGAAATGCTTCCCGTTTCTGTTTTTAGACCTTTTTCGCGTAGTTTAGGGTATGAGATCGCCAATCCTTTATTTTTGCCTACTATGCAGTAGCTTCTTGCTCTCCTCCTTTCAAGTCAAGGAAAATCCAGGTGCAAGTACCCCAACACCTCCCAATGTCATTTTTATCCTTGCAGATGATCTCGGCTATGGAGATCTCGGGTTTTTGGGGCAGCAACACATCCTAACTCCTGCACTCGATAGCCTAGCCTCCCAAGGGATGCGCTTTTCTCAGCATTATGCTGGAGCGCCCGTCTGTGCGCCTTCCCGATCCACGCTACTCACTGGCTTGCATACCGGCCATACACCCATCCGGGGAAATTTTGAAATTCAGCCTGAAGGACAGTACCCGATGCCTGACACCCTGCTCACCTTGGGGAAAATTTTCCAGCAAGCAGGCTACCGCACCGCCGCCTTTGGAAAGTGGGGCTTAGGCTTTGTAGGAACTACGGGAGATCCCTCAAATCAAGGTTTCGATGAATTTTTTGGCTACAACTGCCAGCGCTATGCACACCGCTACTATCCTGCCTACCTCTGGGAAAATCAGCAGCAGGTGCCACTTCCAGGAAATGACTGGTCCACCAAAACTACCTTTGCGCCGGACCTCATCCATCAGAAGAGTTTGGAATTTATTGAGGCCAACCAGCAGCAACCTTTTTTTCTATTTCTACCCCTAGTGATGCCCCACGCGGAACTGGCAGTTCCTGAAGACGAGACCTTTCAGTATTACAGGACAAAGTTTGGGGAGGAAACCCCACATTCTGCACCTCCAGGAGGGGATTATGGTCCAGAAATGCTCATCCCTGGTTACCAGTCTCAACCCTATCCTCGGGCTACTTTTGCGGCGATGGTGGCACGAATTGATCGTTATGTAGGTGAAGTCATGAACAAGTTGGAAGTCTTAGGCATTTCCGAAAATACGCTTGTGATTTTCACCTCAGACAATGGTACCCATCAGGAAGGGGGAGCAGACCCTTTATTTTTTGATAGCAATGGTCCGTTTAGGGGATTTAAACGAGATCTATACGAAGGAGGAATTCATGTGCCATTGGTCGCCCATTGGCCAGGAAAAATCAAAGCCGGGATTCAGTCCAGCCACGTAGCTGCTTTTTGGGATTGGTTGCCCACCCTAGCCGATGTTATAGGCGCTGCTAGCCCTGCAGGTATTGATGGGATTTCTTTCTTGCCCACTTTATTGAACGCGGGACAGCAGCAGCTTCCTGATCACTTGTATTGGGAGTTTCACGAATCAGGGGGAAGGCAAGCGCTGCGCAAAGGGGATTGGAAATTGGTCAAGTACCAAGTTCAAGATGCCGCAAAGACAACCCTGGAACTGTTTGACCTGGCCAATGATCCTGAGGAACGAACTAATGTGGCCCTAAATCATCCTGCACTTGTGGCGGAACTTGAAGGCCTTATGCAAAAAGCCCATCGTCCTAATCCCATCTTTCGACAATTGGATTGAGTAGGGTTTCACTTCCTACTTCTTAAACTTAAAAGGATTGACCTATTAAGTCTGCTGGGGGAATTTGGAATTCCAATCCCAATAGACAATCGACCAGGGCTGTATGCTATCCTCAAAGGTATGGATCCTTAAAGCCAATGCGTTGGTGGGCAGCCATGGACTGGTAATGGGGAATATTATGGTTGAATTATTTTTCTCAACATATTGACTTCGGTTGATAATTTTGTAATTCGCACATTCAGCCCATTTTTGATAATGCAAGATTTTAGGTTAAGATTCTCTTGCATCGCTTAAAATGTATTGTAATGAATCTCCATTGAATGCATAGAAAATATCGATGAATTCATTTCCAGTTTCTATGTTGGTTCGATGACTTGCCTGTGTATGCTGATTGGAATTATTATTGCAGCTTAAAATCAAAAAAAGTAAGGATATGACAAGCACCGTTCTCATAAGTAAATTTTATTCAGTTATAATTTCAAAAACGTTTTTGCATTCTCATAAAAAATCATTCGCTTTTCTTTATCGCTCAGGTAGGGCTGCGCATTGAGAAATTCGACAGATTTAGATAATGCACCTGGCCATACCATGGGGTCTGACCCAAACATAATCCGGTCCAACACCTCTGACTCTTTAGCTAACTTAAGTAATCGAATCGCATAATTTTGTGTCGTTTTGTCTGTCCAGAGTAAAACAGCCACATCAATGTAGAGATGAGGATATAAGGTCATCATGGTAACTGTATTTTCAAAATAATTTGCCCCTCCATGCATCAAATAAACGCGCAATTTAGGATAGTCAACCAACACATCTTCAATCAATAATGGGTCGCCAAGGGCCATTCTGAATTTTGGATATTTTAGATAAGCTTCTGGGAAGCTACCGCCCGTATGATACCCAACGGGTATGTCATACTTTTCGCAAATTTTTAAATAGGGGGCATACATGGGATCATTCAGCGTACGACCATGGTATGCGGAACCAATTTCTCCAAATACTTTTATCCTTCCTGCTATAATAAATTGTTCAAATTCAGCAATGGGCATTAATTGCCCCATAGGTTCTATATCTGAATAGCCTGGAATAAATCTAGCATCTGCTTTAACATACTTTTCAACACTTTCAATCGAGCCACTCACAACTGAAAATTTGATATTATTCTTATCCATTTCGGCAATCGTTTCTCTTAAGTGAAGGTCAGCGCTTTTTGCCGGTTTAAGTCCATTTAGAATACCTGCAGGATATAATTCAGAACCTATGTATGAGTGGGTGTGAACATCGATAATTTGTGCCCATATAGGCTGGCTAATTATCGCCAATAGGAGGATGAAAAGTAATTTTTTCATACTGGTAAAATTAAATTTTATAATAACCTACCCGTTTTTTAGTGTGGGCTCTGGACTCCACCAACAAACAAGTTATCATTTAAAAAATGATAACTACTATTTTCACAGACGGCATAAAAAACTAGACCTCATTGCTAGAGGCCTACAGTTTTCAAGGTGAAATTAGGGGCAATAATGGATTGTTTGACATAAGAAAAACCTTCTTTGGAATAAGATTCAACCTATAATATAATTTTTTTGCATCCCGCAAGGTAATCGTTCTACTTAAAGGATCCTGATTGGCTGATCCGTAGGTTCTGCTTATTCTTTAAACTAAAGAAATGATGTGTAAACGAGGAAGCTTAACATTATTTTACATAATTTTTTTAATTATTAAATAAATTTTAAATAGATAAAAATGTATATAATTTAATTTAAAAGTGTGTATTTTTTGATGCGCAAGAATTGATGTAAACAAAAAAAACCACCTCACTTACGAGGTGGCTTACTCACTTAATTTTAAAATTTAGTTTTATTCTCCAGCGGAAAGCTTCCTTTCAGCAACGATAACTTTTCTTAATTTGCCATCAACTACCAGGGCATCATAGTATTGATTCACTTTTACATCCTGTCCATCAATGGAAAGTGTAACGACGGCCGCACCAGTCACCCATTGTTGAACCTCTCCATTTTTTCCTTTAAAACTACTCGCCAGGATAAATTTAATATCCCATCTCGGATTAACAGCTTCAAACATTGGGATTAAAACCTTAAAATGATTATCCGTTCCCTCTGCAATATTCCCATCGGGCATTAAAAGTTGAAACAATTTCGGATCCTGTAGGCTACGAATGGTAGCAGTATCTCTTTCATTGGCTGCGTTAAGTATTTTCTCTAAGATTTTAACCGAAGACGAATCGCCAGCATAAACAGTGGTCTTCGTACCGTCTTCTGTAGTATCATAGCCAAGAACTTCTCTTTCAATGGTAGTAGATTTTTGCTCAGCACAAGCAAATAAAGTACTTGCAGTGACTGCAATCAAAATTAATTTTTTCATAGTTTTTTGGGTTGAACTTTGTTAGTACTGATCGTTCCGTTTTTTAGCGTGGGGTCTGGACTCCACCATCAAACAATGTATCATTTAAAAAATGATATCTACTATTTTGAAAATTTCATTTCATATTGAACAAATCTCATCTTTTGCCAATTGGACTGAGTAGGGTTTCACTTCCTACTTCTTAAACACAAAAGGATTGACCTGTTAAGTCTACTGCGGGAACTTGGAATTCCAATCCCAATAGACAATCGACCAGGGCTGAATGCTGTCTTCAAAGGTATGGATGACCTTGAAGCCAACTCGTTGGTGGGCAGCCATGGACCGGTAATTGCTCAAGGCAATGGAGGTGATCGCAAAATCATGGGTGGAGGCATACTGCTCCCGATAGGCTATATACAGTTTGTCAAACAATCCGGTTCCGCGCTGGGTCTTTCCTACACATACTTGCCCCACAACCATAGGGCGATAGGAGCTCACTTTTTTACCTGCAATCTCTAATTTTTCAAAGTTGTCAAAAAGTGAAGTCAACAGGGGGACCACCCCTCTGGATGCTAAAGTCATCGCCAAGACATAGCCCACCACCTGCTCGTTTTCTTTGGCAAGTACATGTGGGGCGATGGAATGCATGATCTCCAATTGTTTCAAGGTATGTGGAACAGTCACAAAGCCTTGCGCTGCCTTTTCTTCCTCCGAGAGGATGGTTAGCAGATTTTCTCGTTGGAGGGATAAAATACCCTCTAGATTAGCAGTGGATTGGGAAAGACTAAGGTGAACCATGCGATAACGGTGAAAAATTTCCCAAATAAGTAGATTTAATCTTTCCGAAAAAAGTAGCTGGGAGACCACCTAAGGAACTAAAGATGGAATAGTCTTAGATTTTCTTTAAATTTCAGTCTACTTGAATTGCACTTCCTATGAAATCCATTTCTTATTTCTACGGTCTTTGGGTATTTCTCTTTGCACTTTTCGCCTATTGGCAAATCAACGATCCGGATCCGGAAGTTTGGGTGAGTATCTATGCCGTCGCAGTGATTTTCTCGCTTTTAGCGGTGCGCGGAATTTTCCCCAAAGTACCTCTCACCCTAGTCGTCATCTTTTGCCTTCTTGGAGCTGTATATTTCTTCCCAGGCGGAGTAGGCGAGTGGATTGCTGCCGAATGGGTACAGAAAGATTTGACCATGAAAACTCCACAAATGGAAGAAAATCGAGAAACTTTCGGTCTACTTACCATTGCACTTGTCCTTAGTCCAGCTCTTTACCGTGCTTGGAAAAAAAACTAATTCAATCCTTTTTAAAATCTATTGCTAACCCAATTTTCCTATGCGAATCTTTCTCTTACTCCTTCTTTTCGTTGCTACTAGCCTTTCATTGAAAGCGCAACAGTTTACCAGTTCCTATTTTGAAATGCGCACCTATACCGTACACGAAGGGAAGATGCCTGACCTGATCAAGCGTTTTCAAAATCATACACGAACCCTATTTTCTAAACATGGAATTGAAAATGTGGTCTACTTTCTTTCCGAGGAGCAGCCTGACAAGCAGCTCACCTTTATTATTGGATATCCATCTGCATCTGAACGGGACATCCGGTGGAATAATTTTGCCAATGATCCCGAATGGAAGGCGGTAGCCGCAGCTTCCGAAGCGAATGGTCCCTTAGTCCAAAAAGTAGATCAGGTATTTATGGTATGGGCCAAGGACCTCAATTCCGCAAAAGCTCCGCGCCCAAGTGGAATTTTTCAACTGCGCACCTACCATCTTCTTCCAGGTAAATTGGAGGCTATCCAAACTCGTTTCCGAGACCATACCCAAGCTTTATTTGAAAAGCAAGGCCTATCAAATTATCCCTATTGGATTACGGTGGAAAAAGACGGCACACAAGCCAAGTTGGTTTACTTTATTGGGCATCAATCCAAGGACGAATTTAAGGCAGCATTTGCTGGATTCGTAGCCGATCCTGAGTGGATTAAAGTGCGCGATGCTTCTGAGGTTCCAGGTAAGATTGTAGAGAAGGTTGATACGCTATTTTATATAGCACTTCCTTTTTCACCGATGAAGTAAAGGGGGTTGATTATCCGATTTTCGCCCTTTGGTAGTCAAGGAAGGGGCTTGCTTGCGGATAATCGTCGACAGCTGACCGTCCATTGTCAACAGCTACTTAAATGACTCCCACCTTCCAAACCTGATTTCAAAACTTCGAATTCAAATTTCTAAGGAGGTGGTGTAGCGATTCGAATTGAGTATTCGTTGCTATGCTATTAACTCATTCAATTCCATGACTCGGATTTTACCCATTTTAGTTTTAGTACTCCTCTTTTCTTGTCAGGAGTCGGAAAGTCCCAAGGGATGTGCCGTGGCTAATCCTATTGAAGATTTGTCCTGGTTAAAGGAGGGAATTAAAAGCACCATAGCCTTGAATTTGGTTGACTACTCCTACCTCGTTCAAGGAACTTACAAAGGTGCAACTGTCTTTACTTTTCTAAACTGTTGCCCTTTTTGCAGATTTGTCCCTCAAATCCTGGATTGCGAGGGAAATGTGATAACTAATGCATCCATCACAGATGTGACGGATCAAAAAGTAATCTGGCGACCTACATCCTCTGTTTGCACCTAGAGAAGTTCATCCAAACCTACAAAAACAAAAAAAACCACTCCGTATCCAGGAGTGGTTTTTTTGTTTACTGATTATAGTCTACTGCTTATTTCGCGTTGAAGGTGATGCCCATGAGGATGAAGGTGCCTAAATCTGCTCCTTTGGCATCACTCACAAAATACAAGGTGTGCTTCTTGCCATCTCCTGTGCTTGTCAAGCTAAAGTTTGCCTGATGCATTAGGATTGGCATGTTTGGAAGTTTCATTCCTTGACTTGGCGCATGGGTGCCTTTTCCAACGACTTCCCCTGTTGGGCTATCCAAACGGATTTCAAAGTCTATCGGAGTAGTGATAGGTTGCTGAGAAGCCGTCATCAAAGTAATGGATCCAATACCTGTTACATCCAAGGCAGGAAGTGAGAAGGATCCTTTTGTATTTGGAATAGACAACAAGGTCTTTCCATCAAACACCATCTTGGCATAGCCTGTGAAAGTTCCTGCTTGAGCCAAATCCATACTATTAGGCTGAAGTACCAAAGAACTTGAACCTGTGAGCGGTTTAATGTTTGCTCCACCTTTATCGGTATAGGAGGCTGAAATCACCAAAGATCCAGTTGGAGAAGCAGGATTACCCAGGGTAGGGTCTAGACTTCCTTTAGCACCAAGGCTAGGCTTACTTTCCTCTCTAAGGGAAAGGATGTAAGTTACCAAGGCATTGACCTCCGAATTCTTCAAATCCGGGTTGGCTGGCATGGCTGTTTCTCCCCATACACCTCCACCACCATTTTTGATCTTATTGACCAGGTAGTCTCTATTGCGCTCCCGATATTTTTTAGCTACATCTTTGTAGGCAGGGCCTATGGATTTTTCAGTTTCATTGTGACAGGTCTTGCAGGTAAGTGACTGAACCAATGCTTTGCCTGTCATGGCTTCACTCATGATTTTGTGTCCCATGTCTGCTTCTGCCTGATCAATGCCCTGTAGGTAATCTGCTGCCACATACAAGCTACTCATGTCCGAAGATGCTTCTGGGTGATCTTCGTCACTCACTGCAACGGTATAGTTCACTTTTTTACCAGGGAAGTAGAAGGATTGGTTGCCCACTACGGAGATGCTTACCTGTGGTGCGACATTACCGGAATAAACGGCTACCAATGGGCCTTTTCCTGTCAACCCAGCTGGGTCTGCGGCAGTTACTTGAATTTCAAATTCCCCTGTGGCAGTGAAGGAATGCGTGAGTGTCGGTTCTGTAGTTGTCTTAGTGACTCCAGCGCCTAGATCCCAAGTGTAGGTAATTGCATCGTTTTCAGGATCTGAAGCAGTGGCAGTAAGGGTTACCTGAAGTGGGCTTTTGCCTGAGGTCTTATCCACCTTCACATCGGTCACTACTGGAGGACGGTTGCCGCCATTGAAGTCAATTCGGAAGAGACCGGCGTCTGGATTTTTGGAGAACCAGCCATTTCCATATTCTAGAATGTAGATTTTTCCGTCAGGGCCCATTTCCATATCCATCATGGCGTTAAACTTGGTGCCTCCCATGAATGGTTCCATCTTGTCGAAGTCTCCATTTTTTTGCATGGTCACCACTTTGATCCAGCCTCTGATCCAATCGTAGATAAATAGCTTGCCGTTGTAATAGTCTGGCATGCGAGAATCTGAAGGATACATTTCTGCATAGTAAACAGGGCCAGCCATGGCATTTCTACCTCCTGTTCCCAATTGAGGGAAGTCTGGAGAGGCAGCATATGGATACCAAATAAAGGCAGGTTCCACAGCAGGAAGTTTCTTCATTCCGGTATTGTTCGGTGAATTGTTGACTGGGCCAGCAATATCAAACGGAGCTCCGACCTCACCAGTTTCGTAATTGAATTCCCTGTAGGCGAAGTTATTTCCAATGGAGTAAGGCCATCCAAAATTTCCTGCCTTTCTTGCTTGATTCATCTCGTCGTAGCCTCTTGGACCTTTGATGTCCAAAGAGTCGTTGTTGGCATCAGGGCCTACTTCACCCCAATAGAGGAAGCTATTTTTCTGATCTACAGAGATTCGATACGGGTTTCGGAGACCTTGAGCATAGATCTCAGGGCGAGTGCCTTCGGTGCCTTTAGGGTATAGGTTGCCTTCTGGTACAGTATAGGTGCCATCCTCAGCAACTTTGATTCGGAGGATCTTTCCTCTCAAATCATTCGCGTTGCCAGAACTTCTGCGTGCATCCCATTGCTTGTTGCCTTCACGGCCATCCACAGGGGCATAGCCATTGAGGGTTAGTTTGGAGCCTGGCTGGTTAAATGGAGTGGAGTTGTCACCTGTGGATAGGAATAGATTTCCATCCTTGTCAAATGCGATGGATCCACCGGTATGGCAGCAGATGTTGCGCTGAGAATAGACATCCAAAATGATTTGCTCGGAACCCATGTCCCACTTGCCGTCTTTGTACTTGAATCGAGAAAGTCGGTTGATTTCCTTATCACCTGTAGGTGCATAAAATGCATACACCCAGTTGTTGGTGGCGTAGTTCGGATCTTTTTGAATCCCCATCAATCCTTCTTCTGCATTGACGCCTTTTACCTCTGTTTTCCAGTAGACGTCTAACTTTATTATTTCTTTAAGTTCACCAGTAGCTTGGTTGTATTGTAGAATTTCTCCTCTACGTTGTGCCACTAGGATATCTAAGTTAGGCAGGATGGTCATCTCCGTAGGCTCGGTAAACTGGCCCATGGAAAGTGATGTCTTGGTGAATCGGTTTTCTTCAGGCGTACGCTTTGATGTTGCGTCGTCGTAGTCTAGTTCTAAGTTTTCTCCAATCGTGTACTGAATACCAGCCAACAGGTGCTTCAAGAAATCGGCCTCTTCGTAAGATTCGTTGGTATGCCCACCTCCAGTATAGAATGCTCTTCCTCCATCAAAATCATGGTACCAAGCAATCGGGTGCTCGCCCATGTCCAATCCACCTTTGTAAGAAGCTTCATCTAGAAGAAGAAGTTTTTTGGTGTTCGGATTTACTTTTTTGTAGCTGTACCACTCGTCTGTACGAGCCCAGCTATCCGGAAGTGCTTCTGTGGAAGGATGTTTCTCCCCAGTTTTGGTCACCTTTCCTGGTTGAACATTCGGATGAGGATCGTTGATTCCTGGATGGTCTGCGAAATATCCACCTACGAGTCGGCCGTACCAGCCCCAGCCGTATTCCGTATCTGCCGCAGCGTGGATGCCCAAAAATCCTCCACCAGACTGAATATAGCGTTCAAAATCTGCTTCTTGGTAGTGATTCAATACGTCACCAGTTGTGCTCAAAAAGATCACCGTCGCGTATTGTGCGAGGTTTTCCTCATTGATAAGCTCTGCGTTTTTGGTGGTGTCCACGTCAAATCCATTTTCAGCGCCTAATTTTTGGATGGCAGCAATACCCTGAGGGATAGATTCGTGGTAATAACCGGCTGTTTTGCTAAAAACAAGCACTTTAGGTTTGCCCTCACGCTTTTTGGAGCAGGAGGAAAGTACTGCTCCAACTAGAACGAGCAGTAGCAGTAGGCTTCGTAGGTTTTTTGGGAACTTCATCGAGGTTGAATTAATTTGTCGAAAATAACAAAAAAGAATAAGTTAAATAAGGTAAAGAACTCATTTTGCGAGACATAATAGATCAAGCGGTAGATTTTGTCGATGAACGCAGGGATTTCATATTTTTCGTGCGCCATCACCGAGTGCTACTTCTATAAACACTGGCGTAAGTTGAAATGTT
>CAXNJN010000054.1:0-17569 GCA_964202605.1 Bacteroidia bacterium
GCGGGAAAGTGAACGGAAAAAGCTCCATGGGCTTTCGGACACCTGGTACGAAGAGCTCCCTTCCATTATTGCTCCTTCAGGAAGAATTCTCAGGCCGGAAGAGATTGCTGCTGCTTGCATATTTTGGCTTTCTGACGAAAGCGGCCCAGTCTCAGGACAAGTCTTGACACTGGAACAACATCCGATGATTGGGCGAAATCTCCCAAAAGACAATAAAACCTTCCAATAACTCACCATGCCCAAATTAGCCGCGTTTCCCAAAGCCTTTATGCAGCAGCTTTGCAAAGATGGAACGATGAAAATTGCAGATTGGATTGCGCTAGCTTCCAAACTCGACATTCAGGGATTGGAGTGGTATGCAGGGTTTCTTGAAATGGAGGATAAAACCAAATGGCCGGAATTTCGCAAAATGGTGCATGATACCGGCAAAGTAATCCCCATGATGTGCTGCTCTCCGGACTTTACACATCCCGATCGTGCTTTTCGGGAGAATGAAATCAGGAAACAAAAACACTGGATTGACATGACCTACATTTTGGGGGGATCCTATTGCCGCGTTCTTTCTGGTCAAAAAAGGCCCGTTTTGTCTATCGAGGAAGGCGTAAAACTTGCTTCCGAAAGCATTCAGGAATGTCTTCCTTATGCTCAGGAAAGAGGCATCACCCTGATTTTGGAAAATCACTACAAAGATGATTTTTGGGAGTATCCGGAATTTGCCCAAAAAATGGAGGTGTTCAGTTTGCTAGTCAACAAAATCCATCATCCGAATTTTGGAGTAAATTACGATCCAAGCAATACTTTTCTGGCGGGGGAAGATCCGCTGGAATTACTTTACAAAGTTTCTGAACGCGTGGTGACCATGCATGCCAGCGACCGATATCTGAAATACGGAACCATTGAAGACCTGCGAAAGGAAGAAGGCGGAGCTTTGGGATATGCCAAAAGATTGAGCCATGGTGAAATCGGAAAAGGGATGAATGACTACGATGCCATTTTCACAGAATTGAAACGAGTTGGCTTTGACAGCTGGATCAGCATTGAGGATGGAGTGGACGGCATGGATCAATTAGAGAGAAGCGTGGCTTTTCTTAAGAAAAAAATAGCCTATTATTGGCCTGAGAAATAAATCATTCATTACCTATGGAAGTCATTAATCTACATAAATCCCAATGCATACTCGGGGAATCTCCCTATTGGCATGCTGAGCGGAAAAGCTTTTTCTGGGTAGATATCGAAAAAGGAGAATTGTATGAATTTCAGGTTGGGCTCAAAAAAACTACCAAACGAAAATTCAATCAGCGGCTTTCTTTGGTAGTGGAAGGTCAGGGTAAGTATTTAATCCTAGCCTTAGACCGAAAAATTGCTCGTTACGATTTTGAAACCGAAAAATTGACTTGGCTGATTGAGGTCGAAGACGATCAACCCCTCAATAGATTTAATGATGGCGCTTGCGATGCCGACGGTAGGCTATGGATAGGAACCATGAGCACCAAATTTACCCCAGGATCAGGGTCTCTTTACAAGATTACCTCAGAGTTGAGCCCAGAAAAAATGTTGGGTAAGATTAGCATTTCCAACGGAATGGCCTGGACTTCTGATAACGAAACCTTCTACTACATTGACAGTCCCACCCAGGAAATAAGAGCCTATCATTTTGATTTGGAAACAGGAGAAATTAATAGGAATCGAACTGTCATCCGCGTGCCAAAAGAATTGGGCACACCCGACGGAATGAGTATTGATCAAGAGGGAAAACTATGGGTCGCTCACTACGGAGGATTTGGAGTGTATTGTTGGGACCCGGACAACGGAAAGCTTTTGAAAAAAATCACCTTGCCTGCTCCTAATGTAACCTCTTGCGTTTTTGGAGGGGAAAATCTAGATCATTTGCTCATCACGACGGCAAGAGAAAATCTTACCGAGGTCCAACTGAAAGAATATCCCGAAAGTGGTGATGTGTTTTTGGTGAAGACAAACACTCAGGGATTCTTACCTAATCCTTGCGAATTCTGAGTTATAAATCGCTTCGGTAGCTTTTGGCAAGTGCCGAGAGGAATACACTATTTCTTTGCGTCCTGCCTGAGGCAGGCCTGCCCGCCGCGGTGGACGGGACAGGTTTACGCTGATCTAAGGAGAAAAAAACCGCTGATCAGGAGGTTGTCACAAAAAGAACTGCTTAATCAGCTTGAGAAAAAGAATTTCTTTGCGTCCTGACTGTGGAAGGAAGGCTTGGCGAGAGAAAAAAATATCCCCGCAATCCGCCGCGGCGGACGGGATAAACCTCCTCTGGAGCAAACAGGGCGGGTTTACGCTAATCTAAGAAGAAAAAAACCGCATCCGCCACGGCGGACGGGCCAGATCTAGAGGCTACTTCAATTAGATCTGCTTCATCTGCGTGAGAAAAAGAATTTCTTTGCGGCCTGACTGCGGAAGGCAGGCTTGGCGCCTTTGCGAGAAAAAAATCACTCCTCTGGAGCAAACAGGGCGGGTTTACGCTGATCTAAGAAGAAAAAAACCGCATCCGCCACGGCGGATGGGGCGGATCTAGAGGCTACATTCAATTAGATCTGCTTAATCAGCGTGAGAAAAAGAATTTCTTTGCGTCCTGTCTGCCGAAGGCAGGCTTGGCGCCTTTGCGAGAAGAAAAATATCACTCCTCTGGAGCAAAAAGATATATGAACCGGCGGACAGGTACCCGCATCCGCTGAAGCGGATCTAGAGGCTACATTCAATTAGATCTGCTTAATCAGCGTGAGAAAAAGAATTTCTTTGCGTCCTATCTGCCGAAGGCAGGCTCTGCGAGAAGAAAAAAAGAATGCCCGCCGCGGCGGGCAGGCAAGAGGAAAGAAGATAGTCTTTTTAGGTATTTGGGTTCTAAAGTGGTAGAAGTAAAATTTTTTATTTTGGACCTCAAGTAGGGAACTAAGCTACCTTTTTGGGGAATGCCGCCGCCAACATGGTGGCTGAGGTATACAAAATCACCGCAAGAACCACCCACTGCAGGGTTTCCAAAGGCAGGGATTTGACAATAAAGGCCGCGATCAACACCGCAATGGAACCTGGAATAGCCATGGCTAGGGCGGCTTTCCGGTTGTAGGATTTAGTTTTAATGAACTTCACGGATGCCAGAGGCATTAGAAAAGCACAGGAACCCATCATGATGGGAAAAGCAACCGTTGGCGACATTCCTAAGGCAAAAATCAAGGCCATACAAGGTGCATACAAGCCTACCCCCGCGGTCATGATGGCGCCCAAAAAGAAATTGACCACTACTGCAAATACTAGTTTGTAGCCCGTCAATCCGATTGCATCACCACCCCCTTCAATCCAGTTCATAATCCGGGCCAACATAAATCCAGCGGTTACTACTAAGGCAATTCCCATCGTAATCCTGATCTTTCGTTCCGATAGTCGCGACACAATGCCCGCACCAATCACGGCCCCTGCAGTAGCGGACACTAGCATCAAAATCAAGGTGAGCGGATCTACTTCGATGATGGTGATAAAAATAAATGCCTGAAGCAAAACCGGGATGGTATTGGCAACATTCATCGTTCCGGGGATCAGCCGATCTTCCGTTTGTCGGGTAAATTTGAGCAAGGCTGTTTGTGGAGCAAAGGCCCCAATGCCCAATACATCAAAGAAATTTACTACAAAGCCAATCACCGAAGTCTTTAGCCAACTAGAATTTTCAAGTTCAGATCGGTGCGCCAAGAAATCTTTGACAAAAACAAAGCAGTACCAAACGGCCAATACGATTAAAGAAACCCAAACAAAAATCAGCATAGATGAAATAGGAGTAGTGGTCATTTAAACTTATAGTATGGGTATGAAAATCAGCACACCTTAAAAAAGGTCTTGGCGGCTTCTTGTTCCTGTTGATTCAACATCGCCTCAATCCTCTTTGCCGTTTTGGTAATCGCCAATCCCCCAAGCCCGGTGCATCGCAAAGTATTCGGGATGGCATCTCCTACCTTTTTCATGGTTTCCACGACTTCATCCAATGGAATCAAATGGTCGTAGTTAGACAAGGCCATGTTTGCACACGAAATCGCATTGGTGGCAGCCATGACATTTCGATTCAGACAGGGAGCTTCTACTCGATCGGCAATCATGTCGCAAATCATGCCTAGCGAAGATTGCAAGGCCATAGAGGCTGCTCCAAGCGATTGGTCTAGCGTTCCCTTCTTCAATTCCACAATACCAGCTGCGGCCATGCCTGAACCAGAACCGCATTCGGCCATACAGCCACCCACTTCGGCGGCAAAGGTGGCATGAGCTGCAATAAACACCCCAATGATACCGGCTGCCAGCATTGCTTTCACCGTTTCATCTTCAGGTAAGGAAAGTCCCCTGCTGATCCCGATGAGAGCGCCTGGGAGTGCTCCACAGGACCCGGCCGTTGGGGCTGCCACCACCACGCCCATCGAGCTTTTGACCTCCATCATGGCAGAAGTATAGAGAATCACTTGATTCAGGATATCGCCTTCCACCAGCTTTTTATCCTCTAGCTGCTTCTGAAACCCAAGGGATTGAGGGCCTAAAATTCGGTCCGCGTACTTTGTGCCCTTCAGCCCAAGATCAATGGAGTTTTGCATGATCTGCACAATGCTCCGCATCTTTTCAAAAACCTCTCCTCTCGAAATATTCCCACGCATACTTTCGTAATCCACTGCTAGTTCCCAGAGTGCGTGGTTTTTGTCGGTGTTGAACGCCAACATTTCTTCGCAGGTAATGAAGGGTACCTCCAAGTCCTTTCGAGACATGACCGGGAGTACTGGGTTGATCTTTTTAATGAAGAGTACCTCCTCCATCTGGAGCAGCTCCGCGCAGATTTCAGCAGTCAAAAATTGGTTGGCCTTGATTTCGATAAAGGTGGATTTGCCTGTGCGCAGCGCGATCTCATCGCAGGGCATAGAGGTCTCAATAAATTCAATGAGGCTGCCTGGTGAGGATACATAGACAAGGGTCTGGTAAAAATCTCCAGCCATAGACACCTGGGCGCCATCAATTTCAAGAATTTCAATCATCCCTCCGCCAGTAGAAATGGCAGTCAGCTCTCGGGACTCTTTTTTATTGGTAAGCGTGAGTTTATAGGTATTTGGGTGAGTAGCACCTATGGGATGGATATCGATTTTAATCTGGATGCCGGCTTCTTCAATGGCGCTCAGGTACTCTGGAAGCCGCTCTTCGTAGGCTTCCCAGCCTAAAAATCCGCCAAACAACCCCATGTCGGACCCCTGCCCCTTGTGCGTAGTGGCAAGTGAGCCGTTCGTGTCAAATTCAACATACACCTCCTGGATGTCCCCATCCATCAAGTCGCGGCACATGCGTCCAATTCGGATGGATGCAGCACAGTGGGAACTCGAAGGGCCTCGCATGACCGGGCCAATCACATCATTGAAAATGCTTGGGTAGGTTTTCATTTGGGTTAAGTTTTAAAGATTTTTAATGCAGAATAATTAAAGATAGGGTTTTGTGTAATTATTCCATCCCTGTTTTACCTAAAGGGAGGCTTAAATACAAGTTGATGTAGTGAGCTTTGCTAATTATTCTAAGGAATTGGTACTGTGACCTACAACTAAAGATTCATTATATTCTTTTCAATTTTTGTGATTATCCGCTTTTTCAACACTAACCAAAGAAAACAAGGTTTAAAAATCAGTTAAGTAGGCTGTCGACCGTGGTCTGCCTGTGGGCCGCGGTCCATCGTCTGTGGACAATTATCCGTACTGGTAAACATCTCGATTGAGCCACTGTTATACTTACGGATAATCTTAAAAACCAATCCATCATGAAAATCTCCTTGCGATTTACCCTGTTATTTTTTGCAATCCTGCAGACTGCTTCCCTTGCCGCACAGGAGCGATATACCGTGAAGCCAGGAGATCCCAATGGCATCAATAAATGGTACATGGGGCGCCAAATCGCACAAGTCATGAGCCATTATGGGATTGGCTGGTTGGAGCGAGAAGAAAGGGAGCAAGAAGAAAACACGACGCAGTTAGTAAAAAATCTCGCCGTACAACCGGGCCAAGTCATTGCAGACATTGGTGCTGGAAGCGGCTACCACAGCACCTTGCTGTCAAAAATGGTGGGGAACGGAAAAGTGTATGCCGTGGATGTGGAACCGGAGATGATTGCGTTTTTGAAGGACCGAATCAAGCGTGAAGGCAAAAAGAATATCTTTCCCGTATTGAGTACAGAGAAAAATGTGGCCCTGCCTGCCAACAGTGTGGACCAGATGTTACTCGTGGATGTATACCATGAATTTTCTTTTCCCTACGAGATGGCCCTCTCGATGTTGGAAGCGCTCAAGCCCGGGGGCAAGCTAGTTTTGGTAGAGTTCAGGGCCGAAGACCCAAATGTACCCATCAAAGCCATCCACAAAATGAGCGAGCGACAGGCAGTAAAAGAGTTAAAAGCTGCTGGCTTTACCTTTGAAAAAAATAGCAGCAACCTACCCTGGCAACATTGCCTGATTTTCAGGAAACCAGAAAATCCGAATTAATCCTTTTAAAATAAGGCGCTTAGAAATACGGCTTTTTTGATTAGTAGCAGGGATTTGAGGGATTGTCGCGAAAAAGTCTGGACTCAAACTGAAAATAGTGGTGAAAAAATTTACAGGTTGGGATTGGCGAAATCTTTAGCCAAACAAAATTCAAAACATATACTACGGACTTGTTTTTTGGAGTTTAGAATCGAAAAAAAGCGCAATTTAAGTGTGATTGATTATTTTTTTTAATGCAAAAATTCGGGTAGGATCGGCGGTGATAAAAACCACCAGCCCTTATTTTCCATCTTCAAGTGTTTCAGTATCGCTTTTTTTTGAGGGAACTGGGATGCCGTCTTTGGCCAATTTTTCCTTGATTTCTTCAGGGAAGTAAAGCCCATCCGATTCCATGTCGGCCATGGTTCTACCGATGGTCTTCAATACCGTTTTCTTGTCCGTTTTTGGGATAGATTCGTCGTCAAACAATTTTTGAAGCAGGTCATACAGTGCATCTCTGCCGTAGCTTGGTTTGCTTTTGACGTCAGTATAGGTTTCTGTCTCCATCTTGGTAAATTCCTTCAAGGTGGTGACGATGAACACTATAAAAGCAACCGCTACGACTGCGGTGAGTAAGATGATATCAAGATTTTCCATGGTTGCCTTTCAGGTTAAAGATGATGACAAATCCTAAGATGGTGGGGCACCAAAGACCAATAAAAATTGCTTTCAAGGGCTCATCTAGGACCAAAAAATAATATTCTGATATCCCGATGATGAGAAGGACTATCGCCATTAGGACGATTTCTGATTTTTTAAATCTATTCATGGTAGTAAATTTTATAGGTAGCTAAGGGAAAGACGCGTAAGGTGAAGTTTCTAAATGGACCTTAAGAAGAGAAAGGAAAACGTGAAAAGGACAAGTTTATACATGCGCAATCAGAAATCCTTACGTTGATAGGTGATGCAAGAAAATCAAACTTGGCTAATTGATCTGTCAGCTACTTAATAACCTGATAATTCGAATTAAGTTTAAGTTGAACCAAAGGGTAATTTTAGAAGGCTTTTATGGTAATCAAGTGCAATAGCATAAAAAAACGCCCCGGAATTAATCCGGAGCGTTTTTACTTTTTCTTATTGGATATTACTTTGGAAGAACTACGCTGTCGATCACGTGGATCACTCCGTTGGTGCCTTTCAAATCAGCTACAATTACATAAGCTGCATTTCCAGATTCGTCAGTCAATTTCACTTTACCGCCTTCCATAGAAGCAGTAAGTTTTCCACCGCTCACAGTAGTCAAGGTTACCGAACCTTTTCCGTTGGTGATGGCGGCTACTACTGCAGCTGCGTCAAGGTTGCCTGCTACCACGTGGTAGGTCAAGATTTTTGCAAGTTGTGCTTTGTTCTCTGGCTTCAATAGGGTGGTTACTGTACCTGCAGGAAGTTTGGCAAAGGCAGCGTTGGTAGGTGCAAATACCGTGAATGGGCCTGCGCTCTTAAGTGTACCTACTAGATCAGCAGCTACGACAGCAGCAACTAATGTGCTGTGGTCAGCAGATCCGATGGCGATATCGGCAATGTCTTTTCCTTGGCTAAATACATTGGCAGATAGCAACAAGGAGAAGAATAGAATGGATAATTTTTTCATTTTTTTTAGTTTTTATTTTAATTTTTATAGTCTGCTAACTCCCCTGCTTCCGCTTTTGTTTAAAAAATAAAAGAAAAAGCAGTTTGAAGGGAATAGAGGATATAAACCCCTGAAAGATTAAAAAATTGAGTTCATGCGCTCTCTCAAGCTGTAGCAGGTTAAAAAGTGGTAACCTAGCTAGGAATCTCTACCTGCCGCCCAGGGATTTTAGGAAACGCTCGCTGAAAATGATTTCTGGTAAATGTTAATCAACTTGTTTTAAAGTTTGGTAGCAGAAAAATAACCCCCTTTTGTTCTCCTACTGCAAGGGGAAATTTAGGGATGCTGGATAGTTAGTTATTCCATTAGGTAACACCTACTAGGTAACGAATGTGAGAAAGTATTATTCAAAAATAACCATTCGGGAAATCACTAGTGGTGACCTTTTCAATTAGTAAAGCAGCACCTTTTTTTGTTATTCAAGCTTTTCTCTCATCCCCTTGAAGAGTGCCTCCAATACTGAAACGGCATACACCAGTTCCCAATCCCTTCTTCTTGACCAATCCATTGCTATTCCTGATTTTTCAGGTGAATGGATACTTTTTTCCATTTCTGAAACTACTTTGTCTTTAAGTTTTTGGTTTTGTTTTAGGTATTTGGACGCCTGTCGTCCTAGTACCTGAGCAGCAATTAAAATTCGGTCATAATCCGAAAGTTGCGCTATGATATCAAAATGTTTTTCCAGGATTTCATCCTCTTGAAGTGAATAGAAATTCTCGATTACATAGAGAATATCATATACATCGTTTTGTCGGTCCTCCGGTCGGTCCTGATAGGAAATCAATTTCAATACGACCATGCCGGGCAGGGATGGAACATTCACCAAGAGATCTTCGATCAGTACTGATTCGGAATCAGCCAGTACTTCGGAAAACCCTAACACGTGCAAATCAATCCTGCGCTGATTAAAATTCTCGGTAAATTCTTCTTCGATTTTTCCAAAAGGCAAGATATCTACTACAGTAGCTCCATTCTTAAAAATCAGGGTATTGGGTGCATTTTTAGCCCTAACAAATCCAATAGATACCAATCGGTCCATAATTTCCTCAAATTTTGCAATGGTGGGAACCATGATGGCAAAGTCAATATCCTTGGTTCCTCTTGGTGGTTTGCTGGTACTTTCCTTCAAAATTTGCAGGGCAATGGCATTGGCTCCTACTAAGTAAAAATTGATGCCAAATTCACGGAATACTGCATCGATCAGATCGAATACCTCCTTGAAATAAGGGATGGAAAGTCTTTTATAGCTTTGGTTGGATGTGCTCATCGTACAGCATTTGGGCAGTATCAAAACAACGTTTATCTCCTATCTGAACTAAATCGGCATAGGTCAAAGTTGGAGTTACGTAAGGTAACTTCTTATTCAAAGGATTATTTTCACTAGGTAAACCCTCCCAAAACATTTTAAATACCTCAATGGGTCCATTTTTTTGTGGAATCAACCCGTATTTTTGAATCAATTGAGGGGTACTTAAACGAGAGTAAATCGTAGCATGCTCCGGTCGAAGGTAATTCGTATAAAATTCACCAGCGCATTCTGACCCCCACACTGAGTCATCTGCATTCAAGTTTATTGAACTCCAATCCTTACCATTTTTGATACCAAACTCACCCACTTTAAGACTTGGTTTAAGTTTCATGGCGTAAGCGTCTACCCATTTAGTGAGAAGTTCTTTTTTTCGGGTGATCACAAAAATTTTCTTGTCTTTCTTTACCAAAAACCCAGCATCTTTTAGACTGCTGAGGATGCCAGGGATATTCCCTAGGGCGACTCCTGCTTTGTCTGCAATGGTTCGGTAAGGTTCATTTAGGCTTTTTGGATAGGCAAGAAATTGGTAGACCACTCTCAGCCCACTTTTGGTAAAGGCTTTATTGCCTCCATCGTTTCGGATAGGCTGTGCCTTTTCATTTTCAATCCACACATAAATACCTTGCTGATTTATAAAAATATTCCCAACAACTTCCATGTAGGCAATTCCCTCAGCTCGCAGAAATTCTTTGACTTTTGGGTAGATTTTGTTGGCAACGATAATCAAGTTTTTTTGAGTATGGAATCTCTCGGCAATTTCTGAATACTGTTGGGGCCGGACCTCATTTTTCACCCATGCTACCAACTCGACTAGCTGGTTGCCCAATTGGATTTCTAGCGTTCCGTCTAGGGGTGTTGCCTTTCGTAGGTTTACTAGTAGTGAACTTCTCTTTCGTAAGTTGTCTAGTGCAGGTTGTAAGAGATCATTTTCCATTTGTTCACAAATATACAATGTTCATGAAACATGAACAAATAAAAAATATGAACAAATAATAAAAAAAATGAATAACACCCTAGCGAATGACATGGATTTTCAGGTTCATACGACATCATGAAGCGGTTTCATCAGGAAAAAAAATGAAGTTAATCTCGTCTAGTTTTGGCCAACTTTTCACCAAATTTAATGCAATGTTTACTGCAAGGTTAAAATCTCCTATCCAACTACGTGATCTCCCTAGCTTCCTAAAAAATTAGAGGAAGTGAAAATCATTTTTAAGCTAATCGTCATTTCACGATTTAACTCCGAAACTCCCATCGCCCCCTCCGGTGCTACCAACTTGGTGAAATTTCTAAGAATTTTAAATCTTTGGTTAGTGGGCTGAAATTTTCATGTTCCTTTTGCTTTGTTAAAACTGAAGGTTTTAACCTGTCGCAAAAACCTTTTCACCAAAGATTCCCCCGATATCTTTTCACTTCCCCAGCCCCTTCAAATAACTCACCAGGTCCACCAATTCTTCTTCGCTTAATGGGAATTTGGGCATGAGGGATTCGTTGGATTGGGTGATGGATTCGATATCGGCAAGTTTATAGATAGTTTGTTCACCCATGCCGACGAGCTTCACGATCAGGTCGTTTTCGGTTTTGGAGTTGATGATGCAGCGGATTTCCTTGCCATTTTTGAACTTGACCACCTGAGTTTCGTATCCGAAGCCCATCCCTTCGGATGGATTGATGATCGAATTGATCAGGGCTTCCTTGCTGAGTTTGTTGCCGATCTCGGTCAGACCCGGACCGAAATCGATGCCTTCGCTTCCGATTTTATGGCAAGCGGTGCAGTAGCTTGCGGCGATGACTTTGCCTTTTTCGATAGCTCCGGTTGCGGCAAGCATCCTTGGAATGTCATAGTTACCATCCATACTGCTACCGTATTTCTCGGTGGCGAGTTGACGGATATTGGAGTTCCAGGTGGACATCAGGATTTTCTGTGCGATAGGCAGGAGGTCAGAAGGAATCTTGTCCACTTTGGCAAATTCCCAAAGAGCTCCCTCAGACTGATAGCCTTTCATTTCTTCCATAGCAGCGGTTCGGATGGCTAGAGGTGCATTTGCATTATTCCAGAATTTACTCAAAAGCATCGCCATTTCGGTATTATCCACCACGCCAAACTTGCGGATGGCGGCGATGGCCTTGGTTTGATCCGCATCCTTCATCGCTTTTTCCACTTCTCTGAGTCCATAGAGGCTGGTGAAGATTCCTGCTGCGGCACCCGCCATTCGGCTGTTGTTTTCCTGATAGACGATGCTGAGCACCCGATTCTTTTGGTCTTTGAGTTTGTATTTACTGACGATATCGAGGAAATCCTGATCGTCGGCGATATCACCGGACTTGGCTTTGGCAAGGTTGAGCAGGGTAGCATCCGGCTTTTGAGTATCGAAAGCTGCCTGACGAAGGATGATGACCTGATCTTCATTTTGACCTTTTGCCAAGAGCGTTTTGAGGGTTAGGTTTTTCAAATCTGCATTCTGAAAGTCAAGTGCTCTGTAGTACCGTAGATCGGCAGGGCTATTTTCCGCCAGGATCATTTGCTCGAGTAGTTCGGGAGTTTTGGCAGATCTGGATCTCCAGACTAGGTCTTTGGCCTCAGGAGATGTGTTCCAGTTTGCTCCAGCTTTCTCCAAATAGGCAGGCAGATAGCTGTCCCATCGGTATTCCGCCGCAATACCCAATGCCTCCAAGTACCAGCGGTCGCCGGATTTATAGGATTCTGCCAGCTTTTGCCAGACGGCAGGCTGATCCTCATATCGGATCGCTACAGCTACTTCCCGTCTGATCTGTGCGGAAGGGTCGGCGGCTAGTTGAAGCAGAAAACCTGCATCTTTCATCCCGTTGATTCGGGAAGCACGAACAGCGGCTACACGAATGTTTTCATCGGAGTCAGCAGCGGCTTTTTGGATGTATTCGTTGCCATTTGGTAGCTTGCTCAGCAACCAAAATGCACGGGCTTTCATACGGGAATCCTCAGATTCGTAGAGTTTTTCCAAGGCTTCTGTTGCCTCGGCTCCTTTTTCCTTCAATGCCATAAAAGCCTTAAAGTGTATGGCTCTGTTTGGATTTTGCACCAGTTCGATCAATGATTCGACGGAAGAATAGTCGGGAGTGGAGACCTTGTATTTGGACTTTTTTGGTGCGAGACGATAGACTCGGCCTTTGTCCAAGTCGCCCACGGCATGACCGCCCACGCCAGGATCGTACCAGTCGGAGATGAAGATCGACCCATCAGGTGCCACGGTCACATCGGAAGGGCGGAACCAATTATCGCGTTTGTTTCCGTCAAGGACAGGTTTCGCCACTCCGGTAAAGCCCGCGCCGGAAATACCGACAGGATACATGCGGATCACATTGGGTCCGGCATCGGCGTGGATGACTTGATTTTGGTATTCGACAGGGAGAAGTTTGCCTTCGTAAACGAGTATGCCGGTTGGCGAACCTGCATAGGTTTGCACCAAGTTTGGCACGACCCCTGGATCATTCAGGTGCCAATGCTGCTGCCAGACGGAGTCCTCCATATTGATGCGGCGGGTTCTCCAGTCGGTTTTGGTGATCTCGTCCTTGAAGCCGTAGTTACCATAGTCCATCACAAAGTTGATCCGAGTAGAGCGGTTGCCGTCGTCGTCGTTGTCACTTTGCCACATGCGTCCGTAGCTGTCCACGGCCACTTCGTAATTGTTTCGGAAGTTCCAACCCAGGATTTCCACGTTGCTTCCATCAGGATCGCAGCGGAAAACCATGCCTTCCTGATAGGGTGCGGTATCGGAGTTAATTGGTCGGCCCATCGGGTCGAGTATTGGCGAACCGTCACCTTTGTGCAGGCCTTTCCCTTCATTTCCATAGTTGAAATACAGCTTGCCATCTGGCGCAAACGTGAAGGCATGCATGCCGTGATCGTGCTGCACTCCGCCAACTCCGGTGAAGAGCACTTCCTTGCTATCCGGTACGTCATCCCCGTTTTCATCCGTGAAAACAAAGACATTCGGGCTGACGGAGACGAAAATTTTATTGCCAAAAACGGCGATACCCAAAGCGGAACTGATGTCAGTTCCCTGGTAGAAGACCGTGGATTTATCTGCTTTGCCATCTCCATCGCTGTCTTCCAAAATCAAAATCCTGTCACCTGCTGCTTTGGTTGGATTTTTTGGGTTGAGTTGCGTTCGGTAGTTGTAGGCCTCGGTGATCCAGATCCTGCCCCGGTCGTCGATATCCATGTTGGTCGGATTGGTCATCATGGGTTCGGATGCAAAAAGTGTCAATTCGAGTCGGTCGTCCAGTACTTCGATGCCGTCGAGTGCATGATCCACGGAGCGTTTTTGCTCGTCGGTGAGGGCAGCGTATTCTTCTGCCGTGAGTTGGGGAATGGGTTTTTCGCAGGAAAAAATCAGGATGGATAGGAGGGCAAGTCCAAAGATTGGCTTTTTCATAGGTTGAGGATTTTGGGTTGGCAGTCAAAAAATAAGACTACAAAGTGAAAATAGGGGATAAGGAGCTGATTACCAAAGGAGAATTTTAGGAGGGGTGTGGATGATAAGTATTTTTAATAGGTAAATAGTAGGTAAAATGATCTTGTATAGACTAAGGGTCCTTCAAAATTATTCTTGAAAAAGTTACACTTATTGCTTGAACTTACGGTTTTTCAAATTACTTTACATACAATCTAAATTTTTAAAAGCATGAAAAAATACATTTTAATTATCGCGCTTACTTTTTTCTATCTACACACTTATGCTCAAAGTACGTCCCTAATTGGCTTATACAAATGCAGCAGTGAGGACTTGATTCGATTAAATTCTGATGGAACAGGAAAAATGGCTATGTCTTATCAATTCGATGGGGTCCGCTCCTTTACATGGGAGTATGATGGCGATGAAGAAACTATCAGTATTACTTCAGAAGTTCCTTCAGAACTTAGGTATGAAATGCAACCAATTTACTTGACCTTATCTGTTCGATCAGTTAATGGGAAAATAGCATTTGAGCATTATACGTCGGGCCCAACTTTTTTATATGTTAAGCAATAGAATAGGAACTTAAAAGGCTATTTAACCGACTGCTTTTTTTGTTTAAAACTTCTGCTTCTTATTGATTCTAGCGGTCAATTTCAGTAGAGGGGCTGTGCTATGGAGATTGGGTTCATGGGAAGCATCCGATGAAGGGTAGTATGATTTAGGAAAAAATGAGAAAAGTGATTTACCTTTTAGTTTCAGTATATCGTCAGATATTTAGGACTTCCAGGGATTTTCGGATTGCGCCCTCCTATTAAGATTATCTGATTATCCGCTTTGTTACCAGTAACGAGAGAAAATAAGGTTTGAAGTTCATTTAGGTGAGCTGTGGACTGTACAGTCGTCTGTCGACGATTATCCGCAGTAATCCAAACAAATCTTAAGCCACTGGCATAATTGCGGATAATCATATAAGATTATTTAAGGAGTCAACTTTTTGAGTTAATTCAATTAAAGTTTTAATTTAAAAATTCGCGGATTTTTATATCGGTCATAATATATTGTAGTCGTTAAAATATTTTTGCTTTTGTCGTAGATAAAAGTCTCTTTTAAAGGCTCGGGATAAATCTCTTTATCTTCACAGTTGCAACTTATTTTTACAATATTTCCATCTACAGAGCTTTTACACGAACAAACATCTTTATAGGATTGGCCATTAAACTCCGACAGCAAAATTAATTTTGCTTCGGTGTTTGAAATGAATGCATATTGTTCTTTGCTGTTAGTTTCGTTGTTGAAGTATTCAAAAGTTTTACCTGCTAGGTTAAAAGCATCTTGAGCAAAAGTGAAATTAAATGTCAGCAGAGCAATTGCAGTTAAAATTAGATGTTTCATTTTTTTCTTCCTGTTCATAAAGCTTTTTGGTTAGGCGCCTTTGTTTTGTGTGGTTGCTAATATCTACTTTTTTTAGAAATAGCTGTAAAGAAGTATAAAAGAATCTTCTCGATGGATTAAATGACTGTCCGTTGTTTTTTTTAAATTTTCCTTTAACCTTTTGTCCCATTAATGAATTTAAAATACTGTTTTTCAATATGTTGCAAAAAAGTAGCCAGGTTTCCCATCACCAAAGTAGCCTAGCTAGGAATCCCCACCCATTTCGGCAAAAAAACCAATCAGCATTCAAAAAAATAGGCCTCTACAGGGTGAAAAAACGCGGCCATCCAGTTAGGATGGCCGCGTAACGGATTGTTAATAAATCAATTTATTTTAGATATCAATTATTAATGCAACGAACAGATTGTCCGAAAGTTCGGATAGTCCAATTAACGCCTGCACTGCCACTGCCAATTAAGATATGTTTGGATTTTTTGTTACCAGAATTATCATTAAGAACCGTACTGCTCCAATATAATCCGTATACTCCAGTATTGCCAATTACACCATCAAAATAGCTGCGCTCGCCTGCCATAGGCAATATAAGGGGATACGTAAAAGCTCCTATGTTATTTTGACTACTACCCCAGCTTGTAAGCCCAGCGCTCCATTCTACTTTTGTAGGAACCCTAAACCTAATGGGACAAGGATTATTGGCGCCGGTTACACCTTGCCATAAATTATCATTTTGAGGTCAGCCGGGATGTAACTAGTTTGTTTAGATATGTAAATCAGTCCACTTTAGTTTGAAGACATACAGGCAGAGGAATTTTCCCACATTGCAATATTTACAGTTTCTGTTTTACTGTAACGTAAAGCCACCGAAGAACAGGACTGATTTAAACAATTAAGCTATTATTTAAAGGGCCTTGCAGCTGTGCAATAGGTTAATCTAAGGTGTAATCGAGCTATTTTTTTTACTGTTTTGATTCAGATTAACCAAAACAGGATAGTGATGTACTTTAAGTCCATTAAAATCTTTCTCCTTGGTAAATCTTTAAAATTTCGGTTGCGGTAAGCGCCCTGTTCCATACAGCAATATCATCCATTTTATCGGGCCATTTATCATAAGCCGAAGAAGCTTTTGCCCCAATTGTAAATGGGTTTGTGTAATTAAGGACTTCGGTACTTTGATCTGAATTTGTAACTACAAGAACGCCATTAAGGTATATCGACTCATTACGATTATCGTAAACGTAAACCAAATGATTCCAACTAGATTGATCAATTTGTGGGCTACTTACATAATCACCAAATTGGAAAATAACAACGTTATTTCCTACTTTACCGATACGGAAATGTCCTTCATTTGATTCTGTAGAAATCAACCTCCCCGAGGAACTGGCCCCAGACGAAAGGAGAACCCAGGCTGAAAAAGAAAATGTTTCATTTCTTTTAAATTGAAAGAAATTTGTAGTTGTGATATAACCACTTCCTCCTTGTATTGCTGAATTTGGTGAACCATTTCTGTCATTAATATATGGGACAGATCCTACAATGGTCCCATTATTATTATTCCCACTTTCATCGTTTACATTTCCATTAAATGGATACCAAGCCACTAAACCATTTTGAGGAACTGGAGATGTGGTTAGATTTTGCAACTCAGTTATTTGCGCTTGTAAAAGGTCTACATATTGTTTTGTAACGGCATCTTGAGCCGCTGTTGGGTCAGCCAAATTTTTTATTTGTAAACTATTGGCACTATTATTATTCGCTAAAACAGCTGCTAAATTAGGTGTAGCTGCTTGACCTGTCAAACCGATTGAACCTTGTGGGCCCGTAGCACCTGTATCTCCCTTTGGACCTGCTGCTCCTGTAGCTCCCTGTATACCTTGAGGACCCGTAGCGCCAGTGGGGCCAACCAAAGATACTCCTGATGGCCATGCTCCGTTCGCCTTAGGGCCAAAAAGTGTGTTGGCAGCCGTATTGATGTAAAAATCTCCATCCGCTCCTGTGCCTGAAACTGGGTTGGAAGTTCCATTTCTTACCGTCTTTCCATCAGCTCCAGCTACTCCAGCTACTCCAGTAGCGCCTGTTGCTCCCTGTATACCTTGAGCACCCGTAGCTCCAGTGGGGCCAACCAAAGATACTCCTGATGGCCATGCTCCGTTCGCCTTAGGTCCAAATAGCGTGTTGGTTGCTGTATTGATGTAAAAATCTCCATTGACACCTGTGCCTGAAACTGGGTTAGAAGTTCCATTGCTTAC
>CAXNJN010000055.1:0-17519 GCA_964202605.1 Bacteroidia bacterium
ATTCAAGTGTATTGGAAAGAAACGCAAGCCATCGTTTACTTGAATACTTCAGGAGAAACCTTGGCCAAGCATGGCTACCGCAAAATTCCAGGAAAGGCACCCATGATGGAGGCTTTGGCTGCGGCAACCATCTTTGCTACCGAGTGGAACACGCGTGTTCCCTTTATCAATCCCATGTGTGGATCGGGTACTCTGGCCATTGAGGCTGCACTTATTGCCTCCAAGCGCTACCCAGGTTTGTACCGAGAAAATTATGCCTTTCAGCATATTTTAGGCTATACCCCTGATTCTTTTCTTGCCAAAAAGAAAAAACTTGAAAATAAGGTGATTTTTGATCCTGGTGTCGTTATCGTTGCCTCAGATATTTCCTTGCAGGCCATTTCCTTTGCTCAAGAAAATGCAGTTTTTGCCGGTGTGGACCACATGATTACCTTTCAAACGAGTGATTTTGGCGAAACCGAAATTCCTGAAAAACCTAGAGGAGTGATCTTTTTTAATCCTGAATATGGAGAGCGTTTAGGGGATTTGGGAGAGTTGGAGGAAACCTACAAGCGAATGGGTGACTTTATGAAGCAAAAATGTGCAGGTTACCGAGGCTATATCTTTACAGGCAACATGGATTTGGCCAAAAAAATAGGTCTAAAGGCAAGCCGGCGAATAGAGTTTTGGAACGGAACAATCGATTGCCGTCTGCTCAAGTTCGATATGTACGAAGGCAAGGGTGAAGGGTCTTAAAGAATCGTCAAAAAAAAGCCGCCAAGTGATACACTTGGCGGCTTTTTTTTAATTAAACGGTTTAAATGGAGAGGAGCTTACTCAGCTTACTTATCTTTTTGCTTAAGTCAAGAATGGCTTTTGCATAGCGGCTGTCCCACTCTTCCAAGCGACTGGTATTCTTGATCGCCACTTCGTACTGTATACCTGGAAGAATCCAAGAGGCATAGCCTGAGAAGGGATCGTTGCACACGTACAGTGATTTGTACCATTCGCCGTAGTACATTCCTTTGGGGTCGATCCAGCTTTTTTCCAAATCGATCAACCCGGTATTGATTTTTTTCAAGTGGGCTGCAGTTAGTTTTTCAGACGCAAGTGCATTTTGTAGGGAATTTTTGTAGACCTCCGAACTTTCTTCTAGTGCCTTTAATGCAGTTTGTACCTGATCAAACCCAGTAAAATTGGGATCCATGGCTTTTACATTCTTTACTGCCTGCTCAAAGTGCCCTTTCAAATCTTTGGAATAGCGCGGCACATCGTAGGGAATGATCGTTGCATTGGCTTGACGTATGGCCACTAACCCAAACACTTGCGCCACTGCACCGCCCATTTTAAAGCTTGGATCGGAGAACTTGCCATAGTAGTGGATGTTGTCGTAGTTGGAGTGGTAGGCTGAATTACCTCCAGAGCCTCCGCTCAAGGAAGGGATACCCACGTGCATGTAGAAGGCGATGTGGTCGGAGCCACCGCCCAAATTCCCAATGCCTGGCTCCTCATTTTTTCCTGCCCAAATCTCAAAAACCGTTTTGGCAGAGTCGGGGTAGGTGACTTCCTTGGAAGCATCAATGATTAGTTTTTTCAAGGTTGGCGCTGCAGAAGCACCAAAATTCCGCCCAGAGGCACCTCCGTCAAAGTTCATGTAAGAGATGGCTTTTGCGCCCAGCTCTTTTCTCAAATGCTCTACCCATTCGGTAGATCCAATCACGCCCTGCTCTTCGGCATCCCAATGTCCAATCAAGATAGAGCGGGAAGGCTTTTGCCCATTTTTATACAGCTCTCCCAAGGCCTCCGCAAAGGTTAATAGCATCGCGGTGCCTGAATTTGGATCGGTAGCACCAAAGGACCAGGCATCGTAGTGGCTACCTAAGATGATCCATTCGTCGGGATGATCTTTTCCGATAAAAGTACCTACCACGTTGTTAGCACGGATAAACTCTGGCTTTTGATCCACCATAACCCGAACCTTCAATTCAGCACCGCCTGTAAGTTTGTAAGGAAAGGGAAGGCCCCCTTGCCATGCTGCAGGCACATCCGCGCCGTTCATTCGGCTCAAAATTTCTTTGGCAGCACCATAGCCAATAGGGGTTACGGGGATGGTGTGGAAATCTACCGTTGCTGGGTCATCTCGTTTAATTTTCACAGGCCCATCCAATGGAAGTGCTGGTCTATTGGGAGTCAAAGGATCACCTGTAAAATCCAAGGTCAGCATAGATCCTCTTTGGATAGTTGTTTCGTTGTAAAAAGGGCCTTTGGGATACACATCTCCCCTGGTAAATCCAGAATCCTTTGGGTCGGTGTAAACCACCAAGCCGATCATGCCGTTTTGCTCGGCAAACTTGGCCTTGTATCCACGGAAATTGCCCCCATATCGAGCAATAGCGATCTTTCCTTTTAGAGGAACGCCCATTTCTACCAGTTTCATGAAATCTTCACGGGTACCATAGTTGACGTACACCACCTCGGCAGTAACATCTCCACTGCCGGAGAAGGCATTAAAGCCTAGGTGAAGTCGGGAATCGGTGGAGAAAGGATCTTCTGCTAACTCCCCTTCTTTTTGAGAAAGTGTAAGCTGCACGGGGCTAATGATTTGTAACTCAGACTTTCCTGGATGATTGGGTAAATACACATCGTATGGCCATACCTTTACCTCCATGGCTGCCTTGGACATGATGTCCACCATGTAGTCTTTGACAAGCTCGTTTTCAGGTGTGCCAGCGATATGCGGACTCTTGGTCAGCTCGGTCAAATGGACCTTAAAACGATCGTAGTTTACGGCCTTGAGGTAGTCGGACTCAAACTTCTTTTGTGCGGTTATTTGAGATGAAAAAAATCCATCCTGCTGCCCAAAAGCATTGAGCGAAAGAAGTAAGGCTGTGGCTAGGTATAGTGATTTTTGTTTCATGGGTTAAGCAATGCGGTAGAAAATTAGCTTCTTCTGGGTTAGAAGCGGGGTGGGAGAACAAAAGCAAAAAGACCATGGAAAGAATCCATGGTCTTTTCAGATCAATTGGTCTTGAGACCCGGAGATCTTTCCAAAAACTCTTGGTAAAGGCGAATGTGTCGGTTGGACATCGGGATTCGATACCCATTGATAAACACATGGATGATTTGTGATTTAGTCTCAAAAGGATCTCCAGTGGAAACAATCAGGTTGGCACGCTTGCCAGCTTCTACTGAGCCATACTGGTCTGCTATGCCAAAGATTTCTGCGGGATTGATGGTTACTGCTTTCAATGCTTCTTCCTTTCCCAGTCCATAGGCTGCAGCAAAGGCGGCATGGAAAGGTAGGTTTCTTACATTCTCTTCATCATCTGTACGCAGTGCCACTTTTACTCCTGCCTTTGCAAGCAATCCTGCATTGGCGTAAGGAGTATCGTAGCGATCAGAAGAACGGGTAGGTAGATCCTGAACTGGGCCAGTGACAACTGGAATTTTGGCTTTGGCAATTTCGTCTGCGACACGCCAGCCCTCGGCAACACCTGTGAAAATCACCTTGATGTTTTTTCCTTCCACCCATTTGATGGCTTGCTGGATATCTGAAGCAGCATTTACCTCGATAAGTAGCGGGAGTTCGCCCGAAATTACTTTGGACAGCTGCTCCATTTCAGGATAGTAGGTGAGTGCAGCACCTGAATTTTTCAGTTCAAGGTAAGATTTGGCATTATCCCAGATGTCGTTGGCTTCTTTTAGTGCCTTTTCACCCTCTTTTTTGATGTCCTCATCTGTTCTGCGGTCAAAACGACCGCGTCTTCCAGAGCTTGGAAAAATCATGGCTACAGCCTTAAAGCCACCATACATTTGGTCTGGGGTATAGCCATTCAGGTTGATCAATGCAGCAGTACCTGGGAATAGTCCCCCGGAAGGCACAGTAAGCACGGTAGTGACCCCGGATACTCGGGTTACCCCAATGGCCTCAGAATTTGGATTGACCGTGGTCAGGGCTTGCATGTTCGGTGTGACATTTCCTACATCGGCATAGTCTACGGTTTCAGGTACGGAGCTCACTTCCACCAATCCTAGCCGGGTGCCGCCATCGATGATTCCTGGATAGATAAATAAGCCAGTACAATCGACCACCTCAGCTCCTTCGGAGGAAAGGTTGGTGCCTATCTGGGCAATTTTACCATTTTCCAACAAGACGGAGGTATTGACAAGAGTTCCCTTGGTAACCGTGACTACTGTCGCGTTTTTTAGTAAAAATTTTCCGGTACGAGGTTTTACAAATTCCCCATCAATTTGAGCCATTGCCACTACGGGTAGTAGGGCAAGTAGTAGGGCACAAAAGCTTTTATACATTCGGTTCATGTTCGATTGAATTTTCGGGGTGATTAGTGTTTTTCGTTTACAAACGCACCTTGAAATGCTTCAAAGTACTTGTCTACATCCTGCATGCAACGGTGGGCTTCCTCATTAGCTCTCAAGAAGATAGGTTCAACCATCTCCGTAGCTGCTACCCACTGGCGTTGATCCTCTCGATCTGCTTTGCGATCGAAGTACTTCACGCCATCCACGAAAGTCATTTGAGGTACGGCATAGGCAGATAGGGGATGCCCTTCAAAGATGACGAGATCCGCTTGCTTGCCAATTTCAATGGATCCTACCTTGTCTTCAATCCCCAATTGCTTGGCAGGATTGATGGTGATCATGGCCAAGGCCTCCTCATCGGTCAAGCCACCATAACGCTGAGTTTTGGCAGCTTCGTGGTACAAGTGACGGATAAGTTCGGCAGAATCCGAGTTGATGGAGGTAATGGCCCCATTTTTTTGAAGGATGGCGGCATTGAAGGCAGTGGAATAATACACTTCCATCTTGTAAGCCCACCAGTCAGCAAATACCGAAGCACCCATGGTGTATTCGGCAATTTCTGGAGCCACTTTAAATCCTTCGTTCGTATGTTGGAACACCAATTTTTTGATGTTGAAATCCTTGGCCACATTGATGACCATGTAGATTTCATCTGCACGGTAGGAATGGCAATGGATGATGATTTTACCATCTAAAATATCGGCAAGGGTTTGAAGGCGCTCGCTGTAAGCAGGGGGAGGGGTAGTATTGCCTTTTTGATTTTTAGCAAGCTGGTAAGTCTCCCAAGCTTTCTTGTATTGGATGGCTTCGTTAAATCCATTTCTGATCACCGCTTCTACACCCATTCTGGAACGGGGCTGAATGCCATTGCCTCTACCGTGTACGCGTGTTGGATTTTCTCCCAAAGCAAATTTGATGGTGCGAGGAGCATCTTGCATGATGACGTCTGCAGGATCCATGCTTCCCCAACGGTGTTTTAGGGTGGCATTTTGTCCTCCAACCACGTTGGCTGAGCCATGCATGGCATGTGAAACGGTGACTCCACCCGCCAAAGCACGGTAGATACCGATTTCAGTAGGGTTGACCACATCTTTCATGCGGATCTCAGAAGTAATGGGAGCGGAGGCTTCGTTGAGCACGTCCAATCCCACGTGGGAGTGTGCATCGATGATGCCTGGCATCAGGTATTTTCCTGTGGCATCTAGGGTGCTTACTCCGGCAGGAGCGGTTAGATTTTTACCAATCTGGGTGATTACTCCATTTTGTACCAACACATCTGATGATTCCAGATTACCTTTGGTTACCGTCAATACGGTTGCATTTTTAATCAATAGATTGCCCTTTTGAATTTGTGCCTGGGCCACAAGAATACCCAAGCCAAAGAACGCAGCAATTAGGAAGTTGAGCTTTTTCATAACGAGTTAGTTTGGCTAGGTGAAGTAAGAGTAGCTTTCACAGGGAAAGAGCCCATTTGGGGAATCGACAAGGATCCTTCCATAGATTTCCCATTTACTTCTCCCGAAATGGTCACTGTAAGGCTCATGCCTCCTGCAGACACATCAAATTCAAAGCTGAGCGCTTTCCCATTGATACTGGCATTTTTGATCGAAGCAGAGGCTTTACCCGATCCAGTTGGATTATCGTAGGTGATGCTCCCACCCAAAACGCCGTTTTCGCGCTTGAGGATTATTTCACCACCAGAACTTCCTGCAGGAGTTTCGGAAACGTATTCCCAAGTACCTTCAACAGCACCTGCTGCTTGATTTTCTGGCTTAGATCCAGAAGTTGCTGGTGCAGTTTTCTTTTTGAGTTCGTAGTCGAATACATAGCCATCAGCAATTACGTGCTTGATTTGGCTTTCTTCCTTAAATAGGCTGTCTGTCGCGAGGATTAAGTTTGCCATTTTTCCTTTTTCCAAGGTTCCTGCCATACTGCTGATCCCCAGAATGGTTGCAGGGTGCGTAGTCAATGCAGCCAAAGCAGCACGTTCGCTCAACCCATTTTCCATCAAAGTTTGAATTGTTTTTTTCACGTCTGCAGGCTTGGCATCTGCTGTGCTGAAAGCAAACATAATTCCTGCCTGCTCCAATTGTGCTGCTTGCTTCAATGCTTTTGCATAGGATTCCTTTACACGGGCATACTGTGCTTTGGTAGCATCAGTTACTCCTTCTGCTTTTTGAGCTTTGATGGACTTGTCATCGGGCACCTGCAACTTAATTAGTACAGGGGTGCCAGAAGATTTGATCAAGCCAATCACGGACTCGTAGTTTTCCAAGCCAGTGAGCACTAGCTTAAATCCAAGTTCTTTCTGTAAGGAGAGTACTCTTCTGATTTCAAGTTCCGTCGCAGCGGTAAAAAGTACTGGCATTTGCTTCTGCACAACAGGAGATAGGGCTACCTGTGATGGGCTGGCTTGAGGTCTTTTTACACCTGCGTTGCTCGCATACAATTTCTCATGATCGAGGATCAAGGAAGTGTTTTGATACAGGTCTCTAAATTTGGCCATTACCCCTGCTAGGGTTGCGGGATACATGCCTCTAGAGCTTCTAAAATTCGCAGCCATTGCTACATTATTTCGAAGGAGGTTGTTGTTTTTCGCATCACCCAATACCATCAGCGCAGTTTTTCCAGGCAGCATGCCACCGTCGGGTACCACCTGACTTAGCGTAAAACCAGCTTTTCTCCAATCATCTACTAGGGTGCTTGATGCAGCATAGGATTCTGGAGCCATTCTCCAAGGCGTAATGCCAGCGATCTCATCTGCTGGGTTGGAGGATACAAAATCTTTGGGACGCTCTACATCTTTAGGTTTGGTGATGCCCATTGTTCCAGCACCATCAATAAATCCTGGATAGACAAATAGGGAGTCTCCTGCGATCAATTTAGCTTCTTTGGGTAGCGTTAGGGAGGTTCCCACTCCTAAAATAACGCCGTCTTTAATGAGGATAGTGGCTTTGCTTCCAAGATCACCCGGAGCTTTGAATACCGTGGCATTGGTAATGGCATAGGTGCTAGTTACCCTACGCTTCCCTGTAGGATCACTCTGTGCCATTGCAGCTTGGCTGAGCCATCCTGCTACCAACAATCCCAGCATTCCTGCCATCAGAAATTGTTTGTTCATTCTTGAATTGGTTAGACTTTGGTAAGTAAACTACAAATTGCAAGAAGACTTCTTGCAAAGATTTTTTTATAAATCCTTTTTTAAGGATTAGTGGTACAATAGCTTGGTGAGGGTTCTTCTTCCAGGAATTGGAATTGGAACCAAACTTTTCCAAAAATAGGACTTCAAGCGAATTCCTCAAGTCCCTGTCCTGTTTTTTTTCGAGGGACTTCTTGGTAGCCGAGTCGATGCATTTTTTAAATTTTAATAAGATCAAATCCTTGTCCTATTAAATCGAGATCAATTTCTTTGACTTATTCAATATAATCCGACTTAGTTATAATCAATTATTTGTACGCCGGTATAGGTAGATTTGATTTAAGTCAGGTTTGTTTTATTTTGAAATTAAATTATAAAATAGTACTTAATAAAAAAATTATTATATCTTTCACTTAACTAGATGTTATAAACTGATCTAAAAAAACACAAAGTCTAATTAATTAGGCGGTATTTAATTTCATTGTATTATGAAAAAATTAAATGAAGACAATTTAAAATTGGGTTTTATCAATATCCATATAAAGGCACCGGGTATTAATTTTATTTGATTTCAATGTAAATATATTAATCTAAATAAATCAAGTCACTTTGTCTATTGCAATTCTAACGCAATAATGCTATTTGTAATTTTATTCTAAAATATATTATCTGATTATCCGCTTTTTCACCACTAACCAGAGAAAAAAAGGTTTGAGGTTCAATTAGGAGAGCTGTGGACCGTTGACCGTGGTCTGTCAACGATTATCCGCAGTTTTAAATTGGCGAGCTGAGCTACTGGCATGATTGCGGATAATCATATATATTATTATTCATCGAAATAGACTTTGTTCTATTTCTTAACTAAAAAAAAATGAAAAATATAATATCAATACTAGCGATCGTACTTATTTCGATCAATTTCGTGCAAGCACAAAGTGCTTTTTCTTTACATTCCGTAAGAGTTGAAGGGAACATTCAAAATTTTGAAAAAACACAAAAGATACTATCTAAAGGGGCTCAGGCGGCCGTAAATAATGGAGATATATTGAGTTGGATTTTTTTACAAGTTGTAAAAATGGATGGTGTTGATGATGAAAATGAATATAACTATGTTTTTGCCCAAAGTGCGAATAACATCGATCAATTATTAGATCCAAAATTTGCTTGGTGGAATAATAGCTCAATAGTTTTCAGCAAATCAGAACAGGATACCTTAGCGCTTCTTTCCACTTCATTTAAATGGACAAAAGATGAGCGACACGTTTACGTTACAGAAGATGAAATACCAAACGGGGGAGGGGCATATGCACAATTTAATTTTGGTCGGCCAGTGGATGTTTCTGGATTTGTTTCAGAAAATAAAGCACTTTGGAAGCCATTCTTTAAAGACAATATGGCCAAATTTAATATGGGAGCATGGGGAATTGCGAGACTGTTAACCCCAAATTCTAGTTCAGATGCAGGAAGAGCTACTATTATGACTTGGGATTTATTTAAGTCAATGAATGATTTAATGAAATTTAGAATTGGGTTCACGATACCTAAGGAAATGCAGGACAAATCTAAAATGGGTCAATATATGCCAGATGGATTTATGTTTCAACCGATATATAAAGTCTTAGGTTATACAAACGCTGTAAAATAATTTTGAATGGCCTCTGAGTGATCAGAGGCCATTTTTAGTTCATGTCAAATTGATATAATTTAAAAATCGTTCAATCCTAAATGAGGACCCTATTTCAATGTAAATATACTAACCTAAATAAATCAAGTCACTTTGTCTATTGCAATTCTAACGCAATAATGCTATTTGTAATTTTATTCTAAAATATGTTATTATTCATCGAAATAGACTTTGTTCTATTTCTTAACTAAAAAAACAGTTTAACCCAAAAAAACCATGACAGAAATTGAAATTTTAAATAATAGCCAATTAGGTTTTATTCAAAATGCAATTTACACAGTTGCAATTGTGATTATGACCTTTATTGCATTTAGACTTGCAAGAGTTGCAAATGAAAAAAATGTGAATGTTATAGGAAAAATACTAGTGACCCTATATGGAATTATGGTTACTTTTTTTTGGATACAAGTAAGTTCGTACTTGTCAATACAACAAAAAGGTTTAGCCTACAGTCTATCAGAACTTAAGGCTACGGGTGTCAAATTATCTGCAGGTTCAGAAGATGCGGTTAGTAGATTTCAGGTTAATTTGAGTGACGGGTATCCTGCACTTGCTCCAGAATTACCAAGTATCATCTTCGCTGCAGTAATACTTTTAATTATTATTGGCACAACCTGGTTGAAAAACACATTTGTAAAATCATAAAATAACTATCATGAAAAAATTACTATTAAGTATGCTTGTATCAGCAACAATGATTGCTTGTACACCCAAAGAAACAACAACTGAAGCAGGAACAGAAGTGAAATCTGATTCAATAGGCACGGTAACATCCACAGGACCTGATGTTGATTTGATTAAAAATGCGTTCAAATATTTTGCAATTGGAGACTGGACTAATCTTGCTGCATCCTATGCGGATGGTGCAAAATCTTTTCATAATGTTTGGCCATCGGAATCTGATACGACAGCTGGGCTGACTATTCCACAAATTATTGAAGTTTATAAAAAGCAAAGGGAATTAATGGATGGTAATATAAATTTGGATAAATCTATCTATGAAGTAGTAACAATGCCAGATGGTAACAAGTATGGCCATAGTTGGGTTGAAATGTCTTGGAAATCTAAAAAAGGAGTCATTGAGAAGAGAATTATATTTAGTTCTTATGGGATTAATGAAGAGGGTAAAATTACCCACCATTGGCCTATTTATGACCCTAAAGATGGTTTAGATCCTGAGTAATTTAAATTTCAAAATATAACAAAATAGAGAAGAGATCTCTGGGAAATGGGGGTCTTTTTTTTACATGATTCCTTTTCTAAATAAGATCTTTTCAATATGTGGAGTCCAGAACCCACATTAAAAAACGGGCTGATTGTTTATTTATAAAGTTCAACCAATAAATCATGAAAAAATTAGTATTAAGTTTTCTTGTATTAGCGTCAATGATGGCTTGTACACCCAAAGAAGCAGTAACCGAAGTAGAAGATCCTAATATGGTTTTGTTTCGAGAAAATGCTAAGGTTGTAGATGCTTCAATTAAAGCATACGTGAAGAATGACATAGATGCATTTGCTTCTGCTTACTCTGATACAGTAAAATACCATTCTGCTGTATATGGTGAAAGCGATATTTCAAAAGCAGAAATTATAACAAGGTCTTTGGGTTTCTTCAAATTAGTCAATAATTTATCAGCAAAAGTTACTCTTTTACCTGGGGTAGATTCCGTTACTTTCAAGCCAGATGGCTCAGTAAGAGCTTACGTAATGTGGTCTGGAGATCTTGTAAATAGCGCTCCCAGAATAGATTTGAAAGTTTATGCAAGTTACAAACTAGACAAAGATCACAAAATTTATTATGCGGATGAATATTTTGATGTATCTGGTTTTGTAAAATACGCAACAGCTGCACCAATTAAATAAGTCTTAAGTTTAACAAAATAGAGAAGAGACCAGCAATAGGTGTCTCTTTTTTATGAATTGTTTTATAAAATTGGTCAAGCATTGAGATCAATTTCTAGACTTCGTTTAAATTTAAACAAAGTTAAATTTCACCTGAAAACCCCACTCGTGCTACCTGTTTTGCTACCACTCCCGTAAAATAAAAGAATCCACCCTTTTGAGGTGGATTCCGGTGGTCCCACTAGGACTAAATGGAATAAACTTAATGTTGTTTTTATCGTTTAGTCTCCAAATAAAAAGCGATGAATAGTCACGAAATGCTCCCAAAAACGGAAATGAATTGTCCAGCAGGATTAGAAGTACTGGTGTTGGGAGGGGGTTGTTTTTGGTGTACGGAGGCTGTTTTTTTACGATTAAATGGGGTGGTTCAGGTTATTTCTGGGTACGCAGGTGGTCTAGTAGAGCGGCCAAGCTACCAGCAAATCTGCTCTGGTACCACTGGTCATGCCGAGGTGATTCAGGTAATCTTTGACCCGACAAAAATTAATTTATCCGAACTATTGGCTGTTTTTTGGGCTACCCATGACCCCACCACATTGAACAGGCAAGGAGCCGACGCAGGACCCCAATACCGTTCTGCCATTTTTTACCTGAGCGAGGCTCAAGAGAAACAAGCAAGTAAAATGATGGAAAAGTTGGATCAGTCCAACCAATTTTCCGCTCCAATTGTGACTGAAATTACTGCGTTTTCAAACTTTTATCCGGCAGAAAACTACCACCAAAACTACTATACGCTGAACGAGGGACAACCCTATTGCCAATATGTGGTTCGTCCAAAGGTGGAAAAATTGCAGCGCTTATTTGAAGACAAACTCAAACCCTAATTTTACTTGATGTACTGAGAAAGTAAAAACCAAAGCCTACTTCATTGGAGGCTTGATTACTTGCTTGTTTGGTGATTTTTAGGTCTTGGTGCCATTTTTTCGTGTAAAAAGGCTAATTTTGTTGAATTTAACCTAGTAGAAAGGTATGATACGAACTAGAGCACAAGAATCCCGAGCAGCAATAGAACGACTCTACATCACCATGCGCCATCTTTTTAATCGTGGCAGCTACAAGCCCATGGGCGTGTCTGGAGAAGGATTGATTCAAGCCCTGATGGTGCTGAGTCCAGAGATCTATGGCAAACTGATCGATCCCGAGAAAATAGAATTAGATGGCTTGCTTTATGTGATGGAACGCCTTCCAAAAGGCATCGAAGAATGCCGATTTATTCGCTTGATCAGCAGGGAAGGATACGAAACTTCCCACTTAACTCCCATCGTCCCCGCACGGAGAAAAAGAAACTGTTATCGCCTAGATCAACAGATTATGTACGTGGAGATGACTCGAGGAAGATCAGATATTTATGATATTCTCACGCACCTCACATTCCTCTACATTGAGTCTCGAAAAATCCAACAAAATAGTACAGACCCCAAAGGAAAAATTTCTTCCAATTGGAAGATGTTGGAGGAATATGTCAAAAAGGAAAAGTTGGGAGAGCAGTTGGAAATTGAAAGTGCAGCGGCCTACCTAAGTCATATTATCGGAAGAACCTACGAAGAGACAGTTCAGGCGGTCCAAAAGTTTGCCGAAAGCAGTAATTCCAACAGCCTATTTTCCATCATATACCATTTGGGTAAGTTGGCAATGGACGAATCCTTGCAGGGTCTAGATCGAGAAATTAGCTTTTCTGCTACCCTTCGAGAGCGGGTAGGTCACCACGTGTATGGTGAGCTTTGGGCCAATCGAATCAAGGAGGCTCTTCTGGATAGAAACTTGATTCATCGTCCCATCCACATCATCTCGGCCAACATGCATAGCGTGCTCAACACGATCTATGCGCATCAAGCATTGGGAGCAAATTCTTTTGAGGAGATTGAGGAGCTTGCAACAGCGATTTCCATCAAGGCAAAAAATAACCAAGGCAAGAAAATTTTGGCCTATGCCGAAAAACAGGGATTCATAGACCTTCCGGATGAGTCGGGAACCAACATTGGTGCGCAACTCATTGATACCGCCCAAATGGACGTCGATACGCTTATTCCTGGAGTGGTTTTACCCAAAGAAAAGGAAAAACGCCCGGTATTTGTAGTGATGGATTATGCCTTTGGAGAGCAGGCCTACGAATGTTTTGATGAGTTGCTGAAGCCGTATAGTAAGGAGGGGAAAAAGTACCCATTAAATGTGGTTTCCACTTCAATTATGGGTAAAGCAGGGATTTTACATGGAGGTAAGGGGGATTTGATGGTCCCTAACTCGCATGTCTTTGAAGGCACTGCGGATAATTATCCTTTTCGAAATGAATTAAAAGTCAGTGATTTCAAAGGGTATGGATTGGGAGTTTATTCAGGATCCATGATCACTGTACTTGGCACCTCCCTGCAAAATCGGGATATCCTTACTTACTTCATGGAATCCTCTTGGAAGGCCGTAGGGTTGGAGATGGAAGGTGCGCATTACCAGAAAGCAATTCAGTCTGCCTCCAAAATCAGATCTAATATACGGTCCAATATTAAGGTGCTGTATGCTTATTACGCTTCCGATAATCCTCTCGAAACAGGCAGCACCCTCGCCTCTGGGGCTTTGGGGATGGATGGCGTACGTCCTACCTACCTGATTACCTACAAGATTCTAGAGAAACTATTTGCCAAATAGCCTACCCGTTGGAGTAGGTTTTCGAAAGAGTTCACTTATTTTTTTGGGAGTTCGGCTCTAGTGGAGTGCAAGAGTTCTAACCTCCAGCCTTGGTCTGTTTTTAGGGCTGACGCACTTTCGAGCCAATATACTTCTCTCGGAGCTTCCCCTTTCTTGGTGAAGGTGGCATAATTGTGATAGGCGACCCAGGCTCGATTGCCGAAAACTTCTGTTTTAATAAATTCAAAACGGTTGGTACGGATCACGGGATTGTTCTTTAGGCTCCGCTCACTAAGGTAGGATTTGATAAAATCCATATCCCAAACTTCCCCCTGCTCAAGCAAGATAAAATCAGGAGTATAGTACCGATCCAGGAGGTTTGCCTGATAGCCAGAAAATAGGGAATCAAAAGATTCTTGGATGAGTTGATGGATTTCGAGGGTTGCTTGCTTCGAGGAGTTAGTTTGTGCCTGCGCAGCTACTTGAAAAACCAGGGCTAGGAATACGATTAAACTACTTTTTTTCATAGAAAAGGGTTCAGCTTTTAAAATGGATTGGAATCATGCTATGGATTTTAAATCAAGCTAGAATTGAAAACTATGTAAAATTCAAATAGGATTGGTGAAAGCACAAAAAAAAAGTCGGCTTTTCTAGCCGACTTTTAATGAGGGTTGATGCCGGAACTTACTTAGGTAAGATTACGCCTTCTACTACGTGGATGACGCCATTGGTACCTGCAAGATCAGCAGCGATTACTTTAATTCCATTGATCGTCACTACACCACCTTTGATGGCTACAGTCAATTCCTGACCATTCAAAGTCTTTACTTTCTGACCGTCTGTCAATTGACCTGCCATTACATTACCAGCTACAACGTGGTAGGTAAGGACAGCAGTCAATTTGTCTTTGCTTTCAGGCTTCAAAAGGCCTTCTACTGTTCCCTTAGGCAATGCAGCAAACGCAGCGTTGGTAGGAGCAAAAATAGTGAAAGGACCTGTTCCGCTAAGGGTCTCTACCAAGCCTGCAGCCGTTACAGCAGCTACTAGGGTAGTGTGATCAGCGGATCCTACTGCGATATCTACTACAGTGTTGGATACTACTTCTTCTACTACAAGTGTAGTGGAGTCAACAGCGGTTTCGTCTGTTGCTTCTTCTTTAGGAGCATTGCAACCTACCAAGCTTGTAGCTGCAAAACCCAAAAGGGCGAATGTTACTAGTTTGAAATTTTTCATTGGAATGTTTTTTTAGTGTTTACAGATACCAAACTAGAAACCAATAAATAAGTTTAAATAAAAAAGAAAATCAGGAAGTTAGGGTAAAAAAAGCCCTCTGTTTAGAACAAAACAGAGGGCGATTTAAATCAATATCCTGATTTCAAGGGGGGAGGACCATCAGGAACGATTCCTTTGTAAACATAGTCTCCTTTCTTTTGCTTGAATTCAGTTTTGATTTCGTTTCGCAACACTTCGTTTTGGTAGAGGTCAATCATGGTCATTGCAAGGGCTTTAGAGGCATAACCCATGCCTTTGTGACCGATAGACATGCCGACAGAGGCTACAACTGCCCAAGAGTGCCATGGAGTTCCAGTTGGAGCTACTGTTGCACCCATACGGATGGTGGGCACTACCCAGCTTACATCGCCCACATCGGTACTTCCACCCATACTGTGTTCCTGCGTTTCTTCCATAGGTTTTATTTCAGAAATCACACCTACTAGTGGTTTGCCATTGGCTTCCTGGATTTTTTTAGCAAAAGCTTGTTCCTCTTCGGTATAAGAGATGGCACCCAATGCCTCAATATTTTTTTGCATGACGGCCGAACCGGTACGGTTGACCAAAATTTCATGTACTCCTGATACCAAGGTGATTTTATGATCTACATTGGCCATGATCGCTGCGCCAGAAGCCATCTTCTCTACTTGCTTCCAAACAGGAAGTAGTCCATCTCTGCTTGTGTCTCTTACACGAACCCAAAGACGGCTGTAGTCGGGTACTACATTGACTACCTTACCTGCATCTTGGATGTGGTAGTGAATGCGTACGGTGGGTTTGATATGCTCTCTGTAGTAGTTGATTCCATTTGTGTATAGTTCAAGGGCATCGGAGGCAGATCGTCCATTCCAAGGATCACCGGAAGCGTGGGCGGTTTGGCCGTTAAATTCCACCAAAAAGTCAACCAAGGCCAATCCTTTTTGAACTTCAGTTTTGGTTTCATCAGCAGGGTGCCAATCCATCATGATGTCTACATCATTCATCAATCCTGCTCGAATCATCCAAAGCTTGCCGAAGTACTTCTCTTCAGCAGGAGTACCGTAAAAACGAATGGTGCCCTTAAGTTGTCCGGATGCAATCAAATCTTTGATTGCCGAAGCCGCCCCTAGTGAAGCAACTCCAAATAAATTGTGTCCACATCCATGGCCTGGGGCTCCTGCATGCAATGGGCTTTTGAAAGGAACTTTGTTCTGAGACAATCCTGGAAGGCCATCAAATTCTCCCATAATACCGATGATAGGAGATCCTGAGCCATATTCAGCTACAAAAGCAGTTGGGAGTTCACCCACGCCTCTTGTTACTCTAAATCCAAGTTTTTCTGCGTAGGCAGAAAGGGCGGCGGAGGATTGACTTTCTTGAAAAGCAATTTCTTCAAAGGCCCAAATTTTATCACTCAGTTCGGTCATGTCTGCAAATTGTGCATCGATGGTTTGTTGAACCGCTTGTTTGAGTGGATTAGCTTTTGCAGGAGCTTTTTTCTGCGCAAGCAGTGGATGCCCAAGAACGAGCAACGCTAGTAAAAGGAGTAGGTGATGTCTTTTCATAAATAGTAGGTAGGCTAGTCAAATTGAAAAGTAAGATAAGAAGGGTTTTGGATTTGTAGCTAATTAATTGATGGGAGGAAGTTTTCTCTAGGCATTTTTTGTTTTTGAACTGAATGATGTAATACATTTATTCCACTAATCTTTATTTAAACCACCCAAACAACAGCAGGTTATGAACTTCTATTTTTTTTCTGACTTTGAGTCAATGAGTACCGAAGGATTTGAATTGATCAAAAAAGAGGTGGAAAAAAAGCCGGATCTTTTGTTTTGTGTAGCCAGTGGTGGATCACCTTCAGGTACCTATGCCCAAATGGTGGCTCATAAGAACCTGCATCCTGAATTTGGGGAACAGCTTCGGGTCATCAAACTAGATGAGTGGGGAGGCTTGGAACCTAATTCTCCATTTACTTCCGAATTGGATGTCCAGCAAAAGTTTGTGCAGCCGATGGGCATTCCACCAGATCGCTACTGGACCATTGACCCGGATACTTCAGATCCTGAAGGAGCTTGCCTAAAAATGGAGCAGGTACTGGAGCGAGAGGGGCCATTGGATATTTGCATTTTGGGAATTGGTGTCAATGGCCACATTGCACTCAATGAACCAGGAGAAACCCATCAGCTTCCGTATCATGTATGTGAATTGGCCCCATCCACTTTAGCCAATGGGATGCTGAAGACCTTGAAGCAACCGCCGAGTTTTGGAATGACGATTGGGCTTCGGGGAATCATGCAATCCAAACTCATCCTCTTATTTATTGCAGGATCTGGCAAAAAGGAAGCGTTTGAGCGCTTGAAAGATCCTAAAGTATCGGGGCAATTTCCAGCATCCTTCCTGTGGCTACATCCCAATGTGCAGGTCCTGGTGGATCAGCGTGCCGTTTGACGCTGCCAAAACCATATTTATTTGTTTGACAGCGAAGGAGATACTTGCTCTTTATTAAAAAAATAAAGTTGATTTATTGCGGATAAGTTCCCTTTTTCTACCTTTGCACCACTTCAAAAGTGAAGGGAAACGGAGTGGTAGTTCAGCTGGTTAGAATGCCTGCCTGTCACGCAGGAG
>CAXNJN010000056.1:0-17433 GCA_964202605.1 Bacteroidia bacterium
CCCACTTTTTGAATAATTTTTGAGCTAGGGCTTGCCTGAGGCATTTGGATTTGTTGAGCCGTACCAATTGTGGTTACAAAAAGCAGGGCTAGGACAAGGAAATTGATTTTTGTTTTCATACAAAATTTAAATTTGGATTAAAATCGGAGGAGCTAAGATTTTTGTTTTGTTTTGTCGCTAAAGTTTAACGCTGCAAGTTGATAGTTTATTCTCTTTTTTTTTTGAAAATGCTTCAGGAATTTGACGAATGAATTTTTTGCCCTGCTGGAATGACCTACTTTAGGTGCTTCTTAGCTTCAAGATTATGAGTATAGCCATCGTTAGTCCTGGTAGAGATCCAAAGGCATGGATAACAGCGCTTCTGCACCATCATCCAACCTTAGATTTACAAGTATTTCCGCATATTGATCGACCAGAGGATGTGGAAATGGCCTTGCTATGGCAGCATCCCGCAGGTTATTTGAAAAACTTTCCCAATTTGAAGTTGATCAGTTCGCTGGGTGCTGGAGTAGACCATATTCTTTCGGATCCTGCAGTAGGGGATGAACTTCCAATTGTGCGGATTATCGATGAAAAATTGACTTGGTCCATGACCAACTATGTTATTATGGGGGTTTTAAACTTTCATAGACAGCTTATTCGTTACCAAGAAGACCAGAAGAAAAAGGTTTGGGATATGTCCAACCCAGAAATTCCTACACGGATAGGGGTGATGGGAGTTGGAGCTTTGGGTGGCGATGTGCTGGACAAGTTGAATGGTTTGGGATTTGAGGTAGTTGGATTCGGATTTTCAGAGAAAAAAGAGTTCCGCTACCCCTATTATCAAAAAGATCAACTAGAGGATTTTCTTTCACAAGTGAATGTACTGGTATGCTTGCTTCCTCTTACACCCGACACGGAAGGCATTTTAAATCTTTCACTATTTAGAAAGTGTAAGAAAGGCACATTCTTGATCAATGTAGCAAGAGGAAAGCATTTGATAGAAGAAGATTTGCTAGTTGCTTTAGAGGAGGAATTCATTTCTGGAGCACTTTTAGATGTGTTTCGAGCTGAACCCTTACCGGAAAGCCATTCTTTTTGGAAGGAAAAAAGGATCCAACTGACTCCACATATTGCATCAGTAACCAACCCATTGGCGGCGGCACCGCAAATTATTGAAAATTATAAACGCTTAATTGCTAGTCTTCCATTGCAAAATCTCGTAAATAGAGCTAGAGGTTATTAATTTTCAACTATGGGATCCAACTTCACTATACTTTGTCCGATTGATTTTTCAGAATGTGCTTTGAATGCGCTTGAATATGCTGCTAAGATTGGAGAGAAGTACAAGGCCAAATTGATTATTTTTCATGTTTTAAATAAGCACGACTACCAAAACCTGGCACCATTAGATTTGGATGGTAGATTTCAAAAAGAATTTACCGAGCAAAAATCAAAGAGTTTGCAAGATGCAGTACTAAAAGAAAGCCTTCCAAAAGGACTTAAAAGCTGCGAAGTGGTCATTTCTGAAGGAGGAATCGTACAAAGTACAATTGCTTATTCTCAAAAAATCAATGCGAATTTGATTGTAGTGGGTACGGAAGGAATGAATGAGTTTAGAGAACAAGTGTTTGGAAGTCGTTCCAGCAAGATGGTCTTGCAATCCGATAGAGATATTCTCGTAATACCGAGAAAAGCTGTTTTCAAACGTCCTAGAAAATTGGTTTATGCCTCTGACTATGTCGAAGAAGACAAGTATGCCATAAAAAAAGTGGTTGAATTTGCAAAATTCTTTGACTCAGAGATCGATATAGTACACGTTTCTTCAAGATCACGAGTGATTGATAAAGCGCTTCACAAGACCATAGTCGAAGAAATTAAATCTTCGGTGTCTTATGATTTGGTGAATTATGTTTTGAAGGCCTTCCGTGATGATCTGGCACTTGGACTTGAGAATTACTTGCAACTTGCGAGAGGAGATATTTTGGTGACGCTAAGCAAAAAGAAAGACTTTTTCGACCAACTATTTTCCAAAAATCTATCCCGAAAGATGTCTTATTTTATCACCAAACCGCTTTGGGTGATTAAGAGTTTTTAGCCTTTTTTATTGGAAAACAACCCTTTTATGTAGGTTGAAAACTCTTTTCGAATGGCAGGTTTTGTGAAAATTCCATGGATCACCTCCATGAAATGACTAGCAGTCAAATTTGTTTCTGAGGGATTGGTTTTAGGTCTTGTTGCTTTTGATTTTTCAGATTGATTGGGTGAAACTTCCGCAGCCACTTCAACTTCTTTTTTAGGAGGATAGCCACTCAAGCTGTCCGCTTTTTGGAAGTAATCCTTCGCTTTTTCTTTCCGCCCCATTTTTTCTTCCACCAAACCCAAATTGTTGAAGGCTACTGCATCCTCAGGGTCTAGTTCAATGGCCTTCTCATAATCTGCAATCGCCCCTAAAAAATCTCCAATTCGATCTTTTAGGTAGGCTCTGCTGCTGTAGCGATACGGATTTTTTGGATCCAAATTGGCGGCACGATCAAGTTCTGTGACCGCATCCTCATTTCTTCCCAACAAATGCAATACAACCCCACGATCGCTCATGAAATCTGTGTTGTAAGGCTCCAATTCAATCAAAACATCAAAATCTGCCAAGGCCTCAGCACCTTTTCCCAAGCGAGTTAAGGTTCGACCTCTAAAGAGATGGAACTGAGGATTACCCTGTTCGGTCCTACTCAATTCTTGGAAAACTGCCAATGCAGTTTCAAAATCACCTTCCTTGTATAGAGCTACTCCTTTTTCAAAATTCATCATCATTCAATTGGATTGCAAAATTAACCTAGAATCATCGATTAAAGTTTATTTGCTAAGAAATTCTCGATGGATTGCTGCCATCTATTATCTTTAGGTGCAAGAGTTATTTCCCGTATGGCCCTCCTTCCTGAAGTAGTTTTAAAAGATTTAAAAGCAAATAAAATAGCCCCAATTTACTTTTTGCAGGGCGATGAGCCCTATTTCATTGACTTGATCAGTGACTACTTGGAAAAGAATGCCATTCCTGAATTTGAGCGCGGGTTTAATCAACTCGTGTTGTATGGAAAGGAAGCTACAGTAAGCACCATACTTTCTCATGCCCGCAAATTTCCGATGATGGCCGATCGACAGCTTGTTTTGGTGAAAGAGGCGCAGAATATTCCTGATCTAGGAAAGGAAGAGGCACAGAAATTATTGATAAGCTACTTAAGTAACCCCTTGCCAAGCACTATTTTGGTGTTTGCCTACAAGTATAAAAAACTGGATGGCAGGAGCACGTTAAAAAAGGAGATTGAGAAAAAATCAGTGTTTGTTGAAGCTGAAAAAATTAAGGATTGGAAGCTGAATGAATGGATTGAAGGCTATTTTAAGGACTTAGGCCATCAAATCGAAACGAAAGCAGGACAGCTGCTTGCAGACTCCATTGGCAACAATTTGGAAATTATGACCAATGAGGTGGGAAAAATGCTCATCAATTTTACGGAGTCCACCCGATTCACGGTAGATCACATTTCCAAGTACATCGGCATCCACAAAGAATACAACAACTTTGAATTGACTAAAGCGATCGGCTTTCGGGATGTAAATAAGGCCAATTTGATTGTCCATTATTTTATTCAAAATCCTAAAAATCATCCCGTTATCCCAATTTTTTCGTTGCTGTATACTTATTTTTCTAAAATAGCATTGCTACATCGTGCAGGCGCACTTCCTGAGGCGCAACTCGCTGCTGCCATTGGAGTGAGCCCTTATGGCGCGAAAGAATATGTAATTGCTGCAAAAAATTACAAGTTGGGCAAGGTAATTGATGTATTTGGATACCTAAAAGAGGCAGATCTACGTTTTAAAGGAGTTGATTCCGGAAGCATGACTGAAGGGGAAATTCTCCGAGAGCTGATCTACAAAATATTGCATTGAATTCGCTAACTGCCATGAAATATTTCTTGGTTCTGCTCGCAGGACTGGTCTTCACTCTGGAGTCCTTTGCACAATCTTCGCTTTACCAAAGCAGCTCACAGCAGGGCTTAGATCGGGCTACCAACCTGTATGAGCAGCAATTATTTGCTGCAAATCTTTACGATAACAACAAATTGCTTGCAGCTGGACTTGACCTTTCCCAGCAAAAGCAGGCAGAACTTCAGCGTGCGCTATCGGCTCTCCAATTGGATCGACCAGATGGTCTTGGCCTAATCAAAAAGTTTGTTCAAGACTATTCGGGACAACCCGCAGTGGCCACTGCAGCCATTTTCTTAGGAAATTACTACTTTTTCAAGAACCGTTATTCGGATGCAATCGAAGCTTTTGCTCTGGCTCCAATTGGTTTAGTGAACAAGAATAGTCGTGCGGATGTAGCCTTCAAACAGGGCTATAGCTACTTTCAGCTCAAGGATTATGTTGCTGCGGCGAGCTATTTGGACCAGGTAAAAGAATTGACGATTCCTTTAGCGGCAGATGCCTTGTATTACAGTGGTTACATCGCCATGGAGCAGGGAAATAGCCAACAAGCCATTCGAGAGCTGCAGCTTGCGGAGAAAAGCGAATTTTATGCAAGCAAGGTTCCTTACTTATTGACTTCATTGTATTACGAGGAAGGCAACTATGCTGAAGCCATCGGGTATGCCACGCCTTTACTCGCTTCTGGAAAGTCTTTCGATCAACAGGAATCCATTCATCTTTTCTTGGCGGAGTCGCACTATGCGCTAAAGGATTTCAGGAACGCCGCAGACCAATACAATTCATTTATCTCCTTTAAAACGGATGAATTGTCCAAGGAGGAATATTACAAGGCTGGAATTTCCTTTTTTGAAACAAAGAACTACCAAAAGGCAAGTGAATTCCTGAAGGTGGCAGCCTTGGGAAATCCAGATATTGCTCAAGCAGCTAGTTACTATTTGGGACATACTTATGTGCAGTTGGGGAACTTTCCCTATGCACTTACAAGTTTTCAAGTGGCTTCTGCGAGTTCAATTGATACAGGAATCCAAGAAGAGGCCTTATTCAACTTAGCTAAGATCAATTTGCAGCGCGGAAATTTCCAAGTGGCAGTCAATACCTTAGACGATTACTTGACTAGCTACCCCCAAGGAAAAAGATTTGGGGAAGCAGAAACCTTGCTTTCTGACGCCTTGCTTAATTCTTCCGACTACCTCCGCGTAATGGATCAGCTTGATAAGCTTAAAAGTAAATCCCCACGCCTTCAACAAGCCTATCAAAAAGTGGCCTATTACCAGGCACTAATTTATTACCGAGATCAAAAATTTGAGCAAGCACTTACCTATTTGACCAAATCTCAAAATTATCCAGCTGATCGTATGCTATTGGCTGAGACGCATTTCTGGAAGGGAGAGATATACAGTGCGCAAGAGGCTTTTGCCCAAGCGATTGGTTCCTACCAGCTTGCCATCAATCAAACTTCGGCTTCTGATCCCTATTTTTTGAAGGCGACTTACGGATTAGGCTATGCGTTTTTTAACTTGCAAGACTATGGATCTGCGGAACAGCAATTTCAAACGTATCGCTCAAGTCAACGAAACAGGAATGAAATAGCGGCTCAAGATGCCTTGTTGAGGCTGGGAGATTGCTATTTCGTTCAAAAGAAATTTGCGCAAGCAGAAGCAACCTTCTCGGAGGGGATTGCTGAAAAAATAGCAGGACAGGATTATGCACATCTTCAATTGGCAGTGGTGAACAACTACCAGGGAAAGAATCAAGCGGCTGTTGAGCAACTCAATCTATTGCTTGCAAATTTTCCAACGAGTGTCTACTTGGAGGATGCATTTTTCCAGAAGGGACAGATTTACCTCGAAGAACTTCGCTATGAAGAGGCGATCACCGCCTTTAGTGAATTAATTCGTGAACGACCAAATTCTCCGTTCCTCCCTTATGCTTTGGAGGGGAGGGCAGTAGCAAACTATTCACTGCAGCGCTTCAGTCAAACCCAAGCGGACTATAAAAAGATTTTGGAGGAGCATTCGTTGGCAGAGAACTCTGAAGCAGCGCTGAAAGGCCTGCAAGAGGCTTTAGCTGTACAGGACAAGGCAGAGGAATTTGGAGAGTACCTTCAAAACTATAAAAATACGAACCCCAATACAGGATCAGTTCAAACGCTGGAGTACGAATCGGCGAAGAGCCTTTACCTCAGCCAAAAATTTCCTCAGGCGGCCAAGGCACTGGATAGCTACCTGCGAACCTACCCGGAATCTGCACAAAAAAGTGAGGCCTTGTACTTTGCAGCGGATGCTTACAAACAGGCTGGTGATGTAGAAAGAGCCTATGATTTGTTTAAGTTGATGGAGCAACAGCCCGCATCTCCGTATCGAGTCAAGGCCTTGCAGCAATTGGGGAATATCGCTTTGGATAGGGAAGAGTTCTCGGAAGCCTTGCGCTATTATGCATCTATTGTAGGTCAATCCAGATCTCCATTGGATGAGGTAGAGGTAACACAAGGAATGATGGCTGCCCATTTTTTCTTGAAGGATTACCCGCAGGCAATTAATTCAGCTACCCAACTGCTTGCTCAAGAGGAATTGATTCCAGGTTCAGCTGCTAAAGCATTGTTAATTAAAGGTAAATCACAGCGATTCTTGGGTCAAAACTCCGATGCTGAGGATAATTTTGGCCTGTTGATCCAGGAATATGCCACTGAGGAGGCGGCAGAAGCACTGTACCTACTCGCGCTTCAGTACCAAGAAAAGGGGGATTTTAAGGGGTCCAACGAATTAATTTTCGATTATTCTACCCCATTTTCCGAATTTGACTTTTGGTATGGAAGTATGTTTTTGCTTCTAGCAGACAACTATCTGAAGTTGGGTGAGGTATTTCAGGCAAAGGCGACCCTCCAATCGGTGATTGATCAATCCAACGATGCTAAGATCAAAGAAAAAGCAGTAGCTACACTTAAAAGCCTTGACTAGACCATGAGAAGGATTCAGACCATTTTCTTATTCCTGGGGCTTTTCTTCGGATGCCTAAATGCTAGTCTTGCACAAACTCCCCAAAAAGGAGGAGTACAAGACCAGGTGTTTATCATTCAAAAAGATAGAGAGATCCGTTTGCCGAAGCAGATTCGAAGTTTTGAAAAGATGCCTGCATTGCCTCAGCCCAAAACTTTGGGATCGCTAACCTTCCCAGTACTGCCGTTTTTTCTTTCTGTTCCTGCTTCTAAAATTCAGGCAGAGCCTGCCACAAAAGATTGGAAAGTCCCAAAATTGGATTTGTATCCAGGATCGGTTCGTTTAGGCTATGGCAACTTTTTGTCCCCCTTGATTGAAGGGCGATACCTATCTACCCAATCCGCCGATTGGCAGTACGCTACAAAATTCTACCACCAGAGTTTTGGAAAAGGTCCAGTGCGCTGGATGGAAGAGGAAAGCAAAGAATCACATACGGAACTCGCTGGAGATGTCAGTTACTTTATGGAGGATTCAGAATTGTATTCCTCCTTGGAATTAAAAAGAGATGCCTATACCTATTATGGTCGAGACCCAGAGTTTGTAATACCTCCAAATGTAGATTTTAGAACCCCATATTTTGACCCAAATAAACAACTATACGGGAATTTAAAATTGGGGATTCGGGACTTGGACAAAATAGGTCGGATTGGATATGAAGGAGAAGTTGTTTTGGGAGGCTTCAGAGATAGCTATGCAGTGCGGGAGCAGGAACTAGGTTTTGAAGGAAAGGGAAGTTTTAGACCTTCCAAAGAAGGGCTGGCAACTTTGGGACTTTCCTACTTTACAACTGCAACAGAAGACCTGAGGTATGACCTCAACCGTGACTATTTTTCACTTCGACCTGAAGGGCACTATAAATTTGGTGATTTCCATTTCTCGGCGGGGGTTGTTTTGGTTTCTGATACTGATTCAGTAGCGGAAATTAAACCGGGGATTCGCCTTTTCCCAGTACTAAAATCTACTTATCAGGTATCCGAAAAGCTCCAGGTGAATGCTGCTATTTCTGGTGATGTTCAGCGCAATACCTACAGCAGTTTTGTTCAAGAAAATCCTTTCCTCGGACCCAGTGATCAATTGTTGAATACGGTTACCTCCTTTGAGTTTGAGGCAGGGGTAGAGGGGCTCGCATCCGATAAATTGGTTTACCGTGCTGGCTTGGCTGTTCGTCGGCAGTCCAATCTTCATTTCTTTGTCAATTCCTTTGCTGACACTGCTCGATTTGAATTGGTATACGATCAGCAGGCTACAGTGCTGCAGTTCAACTCTGCACTTGAGTTCAAGCTGTCAGAGCTGTATTCGCTCCAAACAGGTGTTGACTTATTTCATTATTCACTTACTACCCAGCAAGCAGCTTGGCATCGACCTACTTGGATACTAAGCATGAATCAGCAGTTTACACCAGGTAAAAAAATACGCTTGCAAGCGAATTTCAATTTAATGGGTGGATTGAAGGCGAGGGGTTTTGAACCTCAGGAAATCATTTCAACACCGAAATTCCAAGAAGTCACACTTAATCCCATCTTTGATCTCCAATTGAAAATAGACTATGCAATAAATTCGCGTCTTTTTATTTTTGCAGAAGGAAATAACCTGCTCAACAGGAATAATACCCGATGGATGAACTATCCAGTGCGTGGAATTCAAGGAGTTGGAGGGCTAAGTTTCAAATTTTAATTTACTGAACCTAGGGTTGGGCTTTACCTAGTTTTAAGTTAGTTTCGTATCTTCTCTTAAGTGCAATGGCAGAAAAAGATTCCAATCCCAAACAATGGTCAGATCCCAAGGATTTTGGGCTACCCTATGTAGAAGTGAACCCGCTTTCTTCATTGAAATCCAATTCGAAAGCTACAGATCAAGCTCCTTCTGTTGAGTTGCCCAACACTTCTTCTTTTGCTGATGAAGACAAGAAAAAAGAAACGAAAACAAGTCGACCAGTTGTTGCTTCTACAGCTGCTGTAAAAGGAGAAAAAAAGAAAGCAAAAACATGGGTTTGGGTGGTTGTATTTGCAATTATAGTGGTAGTTACTGTAATCATTATTCAACTAAAAATGAATCAAGAAGCTGTTGGTGAGAACGAAAATTTGATTTTTAGTCCATTAGATACTGCTTCTCTTAGAAAACATTTTGCAGATAGTTTCAATCTCGCAAAATCGAACTTGGATTCTTTACCTAATCAAGATACATCTGTTATTTCCGACATTGAATTAACTTCGACTTCAACAAATTCTGGCACATCAATTGCAACAAATCCGAAAGTAAAACGAGTTGAGCAAAAAGAGGGGAGTATACGATATTATTTAGTGGTAGGGAGCTTTACGAGTGAGCAGGAAACAGCTAGATATATTCAAAATCTAGGAGATAAATTCTCTGAATACTATCTAGTGTATCCATTTAAACAAAATCAAAACTATAGGTTAGCAATTGGATCCTATAGTTCTTGGAAAGAAGCTTCCGCCAAACTAAAAGAAATGAAAACGCAGGATTCAACAGGTTATTGGATATTGAATTATTGATGATGGTTTTATTACAGACATTTGCTATTGATTCTGTTGCGACTGTTCCAGCCGCAGTTGAAGCAACAACTCAATCCATTGGATTATTAGATCTATTGATAAAGGGGGGATACATGATGATTCCACTTTATGGATTGTTCGTTTTGGCAATTTTCATATTTATCCAGAAATTTTTAGTGATTCAAAAGGCCTCTAAAACTCCAGGAAGCTTGATGGATCAGGTAAAAATATTGGTTCAAAACGGGCAAATAGAAAAAGCAAAAATGCTTTGCGCAGGAGAAAAGACTCCAGTTGCGGTCATGATTTCCAAAGGAATAGATCGAATTGGATCGCCTTTAAAAAATATTGAAGTGGCGATCGAGAATGTAGGTAAACTTGAAATCTATAAGTTGGAGAAAAACTTAGGAGTTTTGGCTACTGTTTCTGGTGCTGCTCCGATGATTGGGTTTTTGGGAACTGTAACCGGGATGATTCAGGCGTTTATTTCCATTGCTCAAGAGGATGGAATGGTGTCTCCCAAGTTACTTTCTTCGGGTATTTACGAAGCCATGATTACTACCGCCGCAGGATTGGTTGTAGGAATCATCGCGTACTTGGGGTACAACTATTTGGTCACGCAAGTTTCCAAGTTGGTACACCACATGGAGTATACCACTATTGAATTCATCGATCTTCTCCAAGACAAATAAAGATGGGATTGCAGCAGAAAAATAAAGTCGATGCTTCTTTCAGCATGTCCTCCATGACGGACATTATTTTTTTATTGCTGATATTTTTTATGCTTACCTCTTCATTTATAACCCCTTCAGGGCTTTCTGTTAATTTGCCTTCGAGCGAAACTTCTGATATCGTGATGCAGGAAGTGACGGTATCGGTTACGAAAGACCTTCAGTTTTCGGTCAACGATCAATTGGTAACACGGGATCAACTCAAATCAGTACTAACTCCCTTATTGGAAGGCAAAAAAGGTCAGGTAGTCTTGCATCTGGACAAGGAGGTGCCTGTAGAATATTTAGTGGAGATTGGTGGCATTGCAGCAGGACTGGGTGCCAATGTATCTATCGCGACCAAACCGTATAATTGATGCTTGGTGTGAATTCCAATTCACTCGAACAAAAAAGCCGAATTCAATCGGCTCTTATCACCTTGCTGGTACAAGGGTTGCTATTTTTAGCCTTTTACTTTATAGTAGTTTGGGAGCAATCCAATCCTCCTAAACCTACCTATGGAATGGAGTTGAATTTGGGATTTTCGGATCTAGGTTCAGGAGATCAATCTCAAGTACTTGCCAACACTTCAGAAAATCCGACTACTGAAGATGCAGCTCCAGGTGAAGTGACACCCACTCAGCAGGTAGCAGTACCTACAATTACTCCTAAAAGTGCGTCAACTAAGCCAAGTACCAATCAAGCGGTAAGTACACAACCTTCTCCTATCAAAGGAGAAACTACAGCGAATGCTGCACCGGCAAAGGAAGAACAGAAAGAAGTAAATCCAAAAATAGTCGAGCAACCCAAGGTGGACCAGCGGGCAATTTTTGGAGCTGGAGGAAAGTCTGGAAAGTCCTCGCCTTCAAGTACATCTACAGGACAAGGAAATTCCGATACCAAGGGAGATCAGGGTAATCCTTCAGGTACAGATAAAGGCGCCGCAGGAGGTGCTGGGTATAGCTTGGATTTGGCAGGCTGGGATTTTGCCTCCCGACCAGCTATCAACGACAGGGTATCCACCCGAAATGGACGAATCGTCTTTAAAATCACTGTGGACGGATCCGGAAAAGTTGTCCAAGCGGTACCCTTGGAATACAATGTATCCAATGCTGTATTGGCCTATTATCGTCAAGTAGTCAACCAACTCGATTTCAAAAAATCGGGAGCTGCTGCGGCTGATTTTTCAACAGGGAAAATCACTTTTGTGGTCAAGGTAGAGTAACATGACTTACGAAGAAACCTTGGATTACCTTTTTAATGCTTTACCCATGTTTCAGCGGGTAGGGGCTTCTGCCTACAAAGCAGATCTAACCAATACGCTATCCCTCTGTGCTCATTTAGGAAACCCTGAAAAAACTTTTAAGACGGTACATATTGCTGGTACCAATGGGAAGGGAAGTACGTCGCATGCCCTATCGGCTGTTTTTCAAGCGGCAGGCTATAAAACGGGCCTTTACACTTCCCCTCACCTCAAATCTTTCACCGAACGGATTCGGATTGATGGGGAAGAAATAACGGAAGAAGGGGTGGTTGAATTTGTTGCCAACAATAAAGCCTTTTTGGATGAGCTTCAACCCAGTTTCTTTGAGATGACCGTTGGAATGGCATTTTGGTATTTTGCCAAGGAGGCCGTGGATATCGCAGTGATCGAAGTGGGGATGGGAGGTCGTTTGGATAGTACCAATGTGATTCATCCCGAACTTTGTGTCATTACCACTATCGGTTACGACCATACCCAATTTTTAGGGAATACCCTTCCTCTGATAGCGGGAGAAAAAGCAGGGATCATAAAGCAAGGTGTTCCTGTCGTGATTAGCCAAACACAAAAGGAAACGCAGGCAGTATTTTCACAACAGGCAGCTGCAATGCAGGCAACTATTGTATTTGCCGATCAGCTGTGGGAGGTCACTAAAATTCAAGAATCAGAAGGTCCTAGCCTGCAACAGTTGGCTAATTTTAAGGTGCGGAGCAGCGATGGGGAGTTTAATTTGAAGTTTGGCTTGAATGGGGACTACCAACGGTTCAACCTTCCTGGCATCTTGGAGGCGGTCAAGCAACTTCGGGATCAGGGTTGGAACCTTTCAGATCAGGCTCTTAAAGCTGGTTTGGAAAATGTCACTGAGCAAACGGGCCTGAAGGGGAGATGGCAGCTATTGCAGCTTAAACCGCTCATTATAGCCGATACAGGTCACAATGAGGCCGGAATTTTAGAGGTAGTGAACCAGCTTAAGAATTATTCATATTCCCAACTTTGGATGGTAATCGGAATGGTGAATGACAAGGACATCTCCAAGGTTTTGGACTTACTGCCAAAAGAAGCTACCTATATTTTTTGCCAAGCAAGTATCCCTCGCGCAATGGATGCCCATGAGTTGGCGAGGAAGGGGAATGAAAAGGGTTTGATCGGACAGGTTATTTCCAAGGTTACAGATGCCCTAGAATTTGCAAGAAAAAATGCATCTCCCGATGACCTGATATTTATTGGAGGCAGTACTTTTGTAGTTGCAGAAATTGAAAACCTTTAATGAGTAGAAATAAACTGGTTCGCTTTGCCCAAAACGAAGTCAATCCCAATGTAGTACAGGCTGGTAAGCCTATTTTTGAGCAGGTAAAGGGTCAGTGGAACGTGCTCCTATTCGCCAATGATCAACCTTTAGTCGTCGAATTGGCCTGTGGAAGAGGTGAATTTACCTTGGGTCTAGGTAGGCAGTATCCGAATCAAAATTTTATTGGAGTAGATATTAAAGGCAGCAGAATTTGGAAAGGCAGCTCCACTGCTACAGCTGAAGGAATTCATACGGTGGCTTTTTTGCGTACTCAAATTCAGCAGCTGCAGGATTTTTTTGCTCCAGGTGAGATCTCAGAACTCTGGATTACATTCCCAGACCCATATCCAAGGGATGGGGATGAAAAGCGAAGATTGACTTCCCCCAAATTTCTGGAGATGTACAAGCGGCTGGTCAAGGCTGGTGGACTCATTCACTTTAAAACAGACAATACAGGCCTTTACGAGTATACGGAGTTGGTTTTAAGCATTCGACCCGATTGCCAAATACATTACAATACTGCTGATTTTTACGGAAGTGAGCTCCGTGATGCGCATTATGGCATCAAGACGCGTTACGAGAAGATTTTTTCGGATAAGGGCGAAAAAATCAAATACATCCAATTTTCATTTATAGAATAAAATCGGCATCCCTGTAGCGTGGATTAGGGTAACTGTAGAATCCTTCTCCGGTTTTCTCCCCAAGTTTGCCTTGCTCAATGTAGGTTTTTAATAGCGCTGCAAAGGCTTGCGAAGCTGAATCGGGCATTTTATGGGTGACATGCCAAGCAGTATCTAGGCCGATGGAATCCAAAATCCCAAAGGGTCCCATAGGCATGTGGAAATTGACTATCCAGGACTTGTCGATATCTTCAATGCTTCCCACTTCTCGCGTGATTAGTTTTCCAGCAGCTCCCAATAGCGCCATCAACATCGTGTTGAACAAGTATCCTGGATTTTCTTTGCGTACGATGACAGGAACCTGATTCAATTGCCTTCCGAGCACTTCCAATACCTCAATTAGGGCAGGATCTGTTCCTGGATGGGGCATAATATCTACCACTCGTGAATAAAAAACATCATGAAAATGGAAGGCACAAAACTGCTGAGGACGACCTGTTTCTTCTGCAAACTGGGAGGGGAGCAGGTAAGAGGTATTGGTAGTCAACCAGGTATTTGGGTCTGCTAGCTGCCCTACTTGTGTCCACAAGGCCTTTTTGATCGTGACATCTTCTGTGACACTTTCATTCACCAAATCAGCTCCTTTCAAAGCCTCACTCAGGTCCAAGGTAGGCTGTACCCGTTGGAGGATTCCTGGGACTTGTGATTCAGTAAGGTTTCCCGCACGAACAAGCTGGCGAAGAATTTTTTGCATGGTCAGCAAAGCCGAATCTAGAGATGATTGTTTCAAGTCAAAGATGGTAACTGTAAATCCTGAAATTGCAGCTTGAAGCGCTACACGTGAGCCAAGAGTTCCAGCACCTAGGATGCAAATTTTTTGAAGAGTCATGGGAATTAGAGTTGATTCGTTTGAAGGGATTGTAGCGCTTTTTTACCTGCAGCTTCTACTACATGGATAAGTTGGGCAAATCTAGCATCGCTAGAATGGCCCTGGGAGTATCTTTTAAAGATTTGTTGGGCGATTACTGCAACTTTAACTAGTCCAAAAACATAATAAAAGATCATTTCTTCCTTGGATCCTGCTGCTTTTGTAAAATAGTAGTCCATCAGCTCTTCTCGGGTAAGGTTGCCCGGTAGGTGACTCAAATTAAATAGTTTGAGGATTTCTGGATCGGTTTCTTCTGCCCAATAAGCAAGGCTAGTTCCTAAATCCATCAGTGGATTGCCAATTGTCGCCATCTCCCAATCCAATACACTTCGGATGCTGCAGGGGTCATCGGGATCTAAAACTAAATTATCGTATTTGAAGTCGTTGTGAATAAAGGCCGTGTACTCTGTGGAAGGAATGTTTTCCTGGAGCCAGGTGGCTGCAATTTCCAGCTCAGGCAATTCATTTGTTTTGGCTCGAAAGTACCGTTCTACCCATCCGAGTACTTGACGTTGAGTAAAGCCTTCTGGCTTACCCAACTGAATAAGCCCTGAATCCTGAAGTTCCAACTGATGGAGGTCAACCAAACAGTCAACTGCACTTCTCGAAAGCTTCTCAAACTCCTTTGCTCCAAGAGTCAATCCTTTGGGTACCTTATTTCTTAAAATTGCACCTTCCACAAATTCCATTACAAAAAAGGGAGCTCCAAAAATGGATTCCTCCTCACAAAAAAGAATAGGATTGGGACTCTTGGCATATCCTGCCTTTTTTAATCCTTGGAGAATTTTAAACTCTCTTCCCATATCATGGGCTTTGGCGATTTTTTCACCAAAAGGAGGCCGCCTCAAGATGAGTTTTCCAGTTGGACTATTCACCAAAAAGCTCAGGTTGGAATAGCCTCCTGGAAGTTGATCCACTTGGATTTGCTCAGCGGAATAGGTTAGATTGGCAGCCAAATATTCCCTCAGCAAATCAAAATTCAAGTTGCTACTCATTTACTGCTGTAATTTTTTAGAATGCTTCTTGCTAAGGCTGATTTATGCACCTCATCGGGCCCATCGTAGATTCGTGCACCTCGCTCGTGTCGGTACCAAAAGGAGAGAAGCGTATCATCGGTGATTCCCAGTGCACCATGTACTTGGATGGCTCGATCAATTACCTTCATCAGGACATCTGCCACAAAAAATTTGATGGTAGAGATGTCTTCTTTTACAGCTTTCGCTCCTAATTCCTGCATCTTTTGAGCGGTATCCAATACCATCAGACGGCTGGCTTTGATTTCGGCTCGACTTTCAGCAATCCAATTTTGGACCGTTTGTTTTTCGGCCAGAACTTTGCCTACCTCAAGTTCTCGAGAAAGGGCACGGGTGCACATCATGTCAAAAACGCGTTCGCAAATTCCAATCCAACGCATGCAATGGTGGATTCGCCCAGGACCAAGTCGTTCTTGTGCCAGCGCAAATCCTTGGCCTTCCAATCCTATGCGATTGCTTATAGGAACTCTACATTGCTCAAACTTTACTTCGGCATGGGAAAGGTAATCTTCCCCTGCTTCCCCCATAATGGGAATGTTGCGAACCAAAGTATAGCCAGGAGTATCAAGCGGAAGTAAAATCATGCTGGCCTTCTGGTAGGGAGAGGGAGCATTGGGATTGGTTACTGCCATGACAATGGTGAATTTAGCCCCATCGGCAGCTGTGGTAAACCATTTGTGACCTTGAATGAGGTAGTCTTCCCCATCTACTACCGCTGTAGTAGCCATGTTTACCGGGTTACTTCCTGCAAATTCTGGTTCGGTCATGGCAAAGCAAGAGCGGATTTCGCCGCGTTGCAGGGGCCCAAGCCACTTGGCCTTTTGCTCTTCAGATCCAAACTGGTGGAGTAGCTCCATATTGCCGATATCTGGAGAAGCACAGTTAAAAATGTAATGTCCAATCGGGCTTTGGCCTAAAATTTCAGAGACATGTGCAAATTGAAGAAGATTCAATCCTAGACCCCCTTCGTTTTTGGGAAGGTGAGGGGCAAAAAGTCCGAGAGACTTTGCTTTTTCACGAAGTGCTTGAAGCTTGGGCAAATACTGTTTGAAGGGGCCTTTGACTACCTGGAGGTCTATAGGGAAGATTTCTTGTTCCACAAACTGCCGGTAGGCAATAAGGAGTTGCTGCAGTTGTTCTGGGGTAATTTCTTGTGTTGACTTCATGTAACTCAAATGGTAAAGCCTCCATCGGCGGTTAAAATCGCTCCGGTGGTGTAGGTGGATGCAGGTGAGGCTAGAAATAAGGCCATTGCTCCAATCTCTTCCGCTGTTCCTGCTCTTTTTATTGCTAATTGTTTGATAATCATGGACATGATTTTTTCATTGGACCAAAGTGCCTCAGAGAATTTGGTTTGGATAAGGCCAGGGCAAATGGCATTTACACGAATCTTTGAATCTCCCCATTCTTTGGCAAAAACTTTGGTGAGCGAGATCAATGCAGCTTTAGAAACCGAGTAGATCCCCAGACCTTGTTCAGGCGACAAGCCCCCAATGCTTGAAATATTGATTACAGATGCACCGGAAGATTTTCTCAAGTGGGGGTAACAAAGTCTGCACAGTTCAAATGCTGCCTTGACATTGACATTCATGATTTTATCGAAGGCCTCTAGGGTAGTTTCGTGTACAGGTCCAAAAATAGGATTACTAGCGGCATTATTTACGAGGATGTCGATGGTTCCGTATTTTTCAACAGTCTTTTCAACAAGTATCGGGAGTTCGTTCATGTTTCCCACATTGCATGCGATTCCGGTAACTTCATAGCCTTTGGAATTGAGCTGAAGTGCTTGTTCATCGAGCACATCTTGCTTTCTACTGCTGATGACTACTTTTGCTCCTGCAGCAGCGAAGATTTCAGCAATGCTAAATCCTATTCCTTTACTTGCTCCAGTAATCAGAGCTACTTTTCCATCCAAAGAAAAAACTGAAGATAAATCCATGTGTTTTGGGGTTATTTTTCTTCCAAAAGATAGGAAAAATATGGCCATGCTGTAACTTGTAGCCCAAGCAATTTGAAATTATATCCCTCATTTTATCCTTTTAACGAGCACATGAAAGAATTAATTTTTGATCAAACGGGTACGCCTCAGGAAGTCTTGTATCTCAAAGAAAGTGAACTGCCTC
>CAXNJN010000057.1:0-17380 GCA_964202605.1 Bacteroidia bacterium
AGAAAAGGGTCAAATCGCACAAGCCAATGCCTTTCTTTTGGAGGCAATCGCTAGTCCAGACTTAGCACCTCCTTCCAAATCCGCTGCATTTCAAGGGGTATTGCAAGAGATGAAAACAGCGGAACGCAACAAGCTGCTCGATAAGTTGGAACTGCTATTAAATGAGTTGCATGGGGAAGACCCAACCGTTTTGGAGGCAATTGGAAATCGAAGGAAAGCCGAAAATAAGTTGGCTGAAGCGCTACTACTTTATAAAAAGTCTCTTGCGATTCAACCCAAAAACGAAAAGTTGTTGGAGGAGGTGATTGTCAACTCTTTTGACGCAGGAGATGATTACGAGGAGGTGGCTCGGTACACCAGCATCGCCATAGAAGAGTTTCCAGAAAGTGCAGAATTTTGGTTTTATGAGGGAGTAATCCTTTCGGGACAGAAGAAAGATTCTTTGGCAGTTCAGGCGCTTGAAACGGCCCTTCGTTTGAACGCAGAAAAAAATCCGCAATTGGCGCAAGTAGCGTACAGCACTTTGGGCAATAGCCAGTACCAATTAGGAGATCAAGCTGCTGCATTTCGAAATTTTGAGAAGGCTTTGGTACTCAATCCAACTGACGAACAGGTATTAAATAATTATGCTTATTTCTTGGCTCTAGCAAACCAAGAACTGGAAAAGGCATTGGATATGGCTCAGCGTGTGGTGAAAAAACATCCTAAAAATGCCACCTACTTGGATACCTTGGGCTGGGTATTGTATCAGTTGAAGCGTTATTCGGAAGCGTCTCTGTACCTAGAAGAAGCAATAGAAATCGAGAAAGTGCCGAGTGGAGTCTTAATGGAACATTTTGGGGATGTTTTGTATCGGTTAGGCAAGGCAGAAGAAGCTATGGCATGGTGGAAAAAGGCACAGGAAAGCCCCGAAGGTTCCGATAAGCTAACACAGAAAATTAAAGATCGACAAATCCATGACTAACTACCGAATCCTTGCGGCCCTTATGCTGCTCGTATTGAGTTGGGGTTGCTCCAAAAAAACCACTCTAGTTGAGGGCGATCAGGCCATGGAATCCTTTACCCCTAGTACAACTCAATTTGGGTACTTGCAAGCCAAAGCAAAATTAGTGCTTGAGGAGGATTCGGGTAAAATCACACGCGGAACACTCCAATTGCGCGCAAAAAAAGATAGCTTAATTTGGTTTTCACTATCTCCCGGCCTTGGTGTGGAGGCAATTCGAGGTTTGCTTAGCCAGGAAAAAATCCAAATTCAGGATCGATTGGGCAAGGAAGATGTAAACATGACTTACCCAGAATTTGAGAAACGATTTGGAATTAAATTATCATTGGAATTATTTCAAAATCTTCTTTGGGGCGATATCCCCTATCCGGCTAGCTATGAAGATCGGCTAGTACGCGTTGGAAAAAAGTTTGAGTTAACTCAAGTCAGGGATAAAGTTCGCTATTTTAGTAAGGTCGATACCCGTAATGGAAAGGTGACGGAATTATCTAGTGCAGCTATTTCGGGTCAAGGTTCCATTCTGGCAAGCTTTCCAAAATTTCAAACTATCCAATCCCAAATTTTCCCTGCAGAGGCATTGGTAAAAGTGGCCTTAGAGGAGCCTGCGGGATCTCAAAATTTTAGGATTTACATCAACTGGACTACCTTAGATCCTCAGACGAGTCCCTTAACCTTCCCCTTTCGATTTTAGTAGTTATGAAAAGATTGGCCTGTCTATTTTTCTTCTCCTGCCTAGTGCTGTTCAGCACTACTGTACCTGCCCAAACCAAAAAGTCTAGGGAGCAATTGGAGAAGGATAAAATTGAAATACAGATCCGATTAAAAGAGTTTGATGCTATTCTAAAGCAAACCACAGCTACCAAAAAGACATCACTGGGTCAGTTAAATACGATTACTAGCCAGTTTCAAAGTCAAAATCGACTGGTTAACACCTTGGATAGAGAAGTCAATTTACTCTCCAATGACATCTATGAAATTGAAAATGAAATTGCGAGTTTAGAAAAGCAGCTGATTGAACTGAAGGCAGAGTATTCTCGAATGATTTACAATTCATCCAAACTCAATAGAGGGCTTTCGATTGTTGCTTTTGTATTTAGCTCAAGCAATTTCAATCAGCTTTACATGCGCTTGAAATACCTCAAGCAGTACACCGATAGCAGAAAAAAGCAGGCTGAACAAATTGAAAAATTATCCACTGAGCTAGCCAATCAACGCATCCAATTGGATGAAAGAAAGGTGGATAAAGAAAAAGTGTTGGGAGAGGAAAAGACGGAAAAAGAAAAGCTGGAGGCGATGCGCAAGGAGAAACAAGGCATGGTCAATACGTTAACAAAAAAGGAAAAGGATATTCAAAAACAGATCACTGCAACTAAAAAACAACAGGAACAGCTGAATCGAATGATTAAAGCTGCCATCGAAGCAGAAATTCGTGCTGCAGAATCTGCTTCTAAAAAAGAGAATAGCACAAGTACCAAAAAAGCAGGAACTAGTATGCCGATGACTCCCGAGGCGGCGGCTCTTTCCAGTTCTTTTGCAGGAAATAAAGGAAAGCTTCCATGGCCCGTTGAAACAGGGATTATCTCGCAAGGATATGGGACTTTCCCACACCCTTCCCTAAAAGGAATAACACTTGAAAACGACGGTATAGACATTCGCACCCAGCCTAACTCCAATGTTCGTGCAGTATTTGACGGGGTAGTGACCAAAATAACCAGCATCCCTGGCTATGGCAATACCTTGATTATCAAGCATGGAGAGTACTTCACGATGTATAGCCGACTGAAGTCTATATCCGTGAGTACCGGTCAAACCATCAAAGCAAAGGCCGTCATCGGACAGGTGTCAACGAATGCAGAGGGAGTGGCGGAAGTTCATTTCCAAACTTGGAAAGGGCTACAAATTATGGACCCTGCAACCTGGATTATTGCCAAATAGGTTAAATATTCTTACATTCATAAAAAAGATACGCAACAGCACTTGATCTACTTGGGTAAGCGACTGATACTTGTATCTTTGTAATTGTAACTTTAAACGCACAACATTATGACTACTTTAGGTTTTCTTCAAAATATTGGGGGAGGTTCGTTAATCCTCATCATTCTTGTGATTCTCCTGTTGTTTGGTGCAAAAAGAATCCCTGAACTAGCGCGTGGACTAGGCCGTGGAATCCGTGAATTCAAAGACGCCACCAAGGATATCCAAAACGACCTTGAAGAAGGTATGAAGGATAAGAAAAAGTAATTCAGTCCCATTCTTTTGGAAAAGTATCGTTCCTTCGACGAAATCCAGTTCGCCTTGAAGAAAGGAGAAAGCGATTGTCGATCGATTGTACAGTATTACTTACAAAATATTCAGACGAAGGCGCACCTCAACGCCTTCGTCGAAGTTTATGCCCAATCCGCTCTTGAGCAAGCAGCCCAAGTAGATGAGAAGATTGCTAAAGGGACTGCTGGAAAGCTTGCCGGCATGATTGTTGGCATCAAGGATGTACTCAATTACGAAGGACATCCCTGTACTGCTGGTTCCAACATCCTAAAAGGCTACATCTCCCAACACACCGCCACTGCAGTTCAAAGGCTCATCGATGAAGATGCCATCGTTGTTGGCCGTCTGAATTGCGATGAATTTGGTATGGGCAGCTCCAATGAGCATTCTGCCTATGGTAAAGTTTACCAAGAACTCGACCCCACCCGTGTTCCTGGAGGATCGTCTGGAGGGTCAGCCGTAGCCGTTCAAGCCAACTTATGTACGGTAACCTTGGGATCAGACACTGGAGGATCGGTTCGTCAGCCAGCTGCATTTACAGGTGTTGTTGGTATGAAACCCAGCTACTCTCGAGTCTCCCGCTGGGGCTTAATCGCTTATGCTTCTTCCTTTGACACCATCGGTGTTTTTTCATCTACTATAAAGGATAATGCCTTAGTTCTTGAGGTCATCGCAGGCTATGACGAAAAAGACAGCACTTCCTCGAAGGAGGAGGTAAAGTCCTACAGCAAGCTTAATTTTCCAAAGCGATTCCTAAAAATTGCTGTTTTGAAAGAGGCATTGCATGCTCAGGCTTTACAGCCGGAAATCAAGCGCAATACCTTGGAGGTAATCGAAAAGCTAAAAACCGAGGGACACGAAGTTCAAGAAGTTGACTTCCCTCAATTGAAATATGTGCTTCCTACCTACTATATCTTGACTACTGCAGAAGCGAGTGCAAATTTAGCTCGATTTGATGGAGTGAAATATGGCTATCGAACTCCTCAAGCGCAAAATCTAGAGCAGCTTTATAAGAATAGCCGAAGCGAAGGATTTGGTGAGGAGGTCAAACGAAGGATTATGCTTGGAACATTCGTGCTTTCTGCTAGCTACCACGACGCCTATTTTACTAAGGCTCAAAAGGTTCGACGAATAATCAGAGAGCTTACTGCCAATTTATTGACAGATTTTGACTACCTTATACTCCCAACAACCCCAACAACAGCTTTTAAATTTGGGGAACATGGGGGTGATCCTGTCGCGATGTACTTGGAGGATTTATTTACAGTACAGGCTTCCGTATCAGGTGTTCCTGCCTTATCTATTCCTAATGGGAAAGACGACTCAGGGATGCCAATAGGTCTTCAGGTGATTGCAAACTCCTTTAAAGAAGAAGAACTGTATGCCTTTGGTCACTATTTAAGTACCTTGACATTAAATTAGCAATGTGATGAAAAATATTATTTTAAGAATATTTATAGCTAGTGTCGCTAGTTTCCTTTTTTTTAATTCCAAGGCATTTTCTCAAGAAAGTAGGCTCTCGAATTCAGGACAGCTAGAGGTTGTACTACCAAACTATCATTACGAGCACATTCCTGATTTCACCTATGAAGAAGTAGCCGGGCGAATCGAGAAGATGGAGTTAGAGATGGATTTTGAATTAAATGACCGCGTTTTTTCTTTTATTCAATACTTCACGGTACGAAATCGTGATTACATGAAAATGGTCTTGGCTAGGAAAGAGCAGTATTTTCCGATGTATGAAGAAACCATGAAAGACTTTGGCATGCCAGTAGAAATTCAACACCTATCCATCATCGAATCCGGCTTAGACCCAAAAATTAAGTCGCATATGGGTGCCATGGGACTTTGGCAGTTTATGCCTGCTACTGGACGAGAGTATGGCATGCAAATAAACCCAGATATCGATGACCGGATGGATCCAGAAAAGTCCACTGAAGCTGCGGCAAAATACCTCAAAGCACTCTATAAAATGTTTGGAAACTGGGAAGTAGCCCTTGCTGCATATAACTGTGGTCCAGGCAATGTGCGGAAAGCAATTCGACATTCTGGGGGGAAAACTACTTTTTGGGGAATTTATGATTACCTACCCAAGGAAACTCGCAGTTATGTGCCTCAATTTCAGGCAATGCTTTACATTCTCAATCACCTTGAGGAGCATAACTTGCACTTAGAAGAACCAAGCTATCCCATGGAGTATGAACAGCTAAATTTTGATAAAACCTTTCATCTCAAAACTTTGGCCACACTTACAGCGGTTTGCTTGAAGGAGTTAGAGAAACTAAACCCATCCATAAAACAAGGGAAGGTCCCAGAATCTCATCGTTCCATGTCCATACGGGTTCCAAAATCCAAAGCATTTTTTGTCAAGGAAAACTTAGCCTGGATAGGTGACTCCTTATCTAAAGCAACACCTGTACTATTGGCTTCCACAACCCCGATAGAAATAGATACCAAAGAGAGCAGTGCTCAGAAGACCTCCTCAAGAATTGCCTACAAAGTAAAATCTGGCGATGCTCTTGGAACAATCGCTAACCGATATGGAGTGACTCTAACCCAAATTAAGCAATGGAATAATCTTGGTTCAAATTTGATCAAGGAAGGACAGATTCTCATCATCCACTCCAATGCTAACCTTTCCGCTTCCAAAACCATAGGTCTGAAATCAGACAATCCTACCTCCTCAAAAACCTACACCGTCCGGCCAGGAGATTCTTTATGGATGATATCACAAAAGCACTCGCTCAGCATTGAACAAATAAAGCGGTTGAACAACCTGAACACAACCCAAATCAGGCCTGGTCAGCGTTTAATTGTGGGTTAAAAAGTACCTGTTTTAGAATAATTTAGAGATTACTTAACTTAAAATACCTTTTTACACTTCCTTTAGAAACAAGCCTTCCTATGAAAGCAATTTACCTTAGCCTCCTTTCCTTGTGTTGCCTTTTTATATTCTCCTGCGAAGGAGGTGCTGATTCCAACAGCTCCAAACCTAAGGCAAGAGGTTCAATAGGTGAAATAGTGCTAGCTATAGATTCAACTAAATGGGCCGGGCCAGTTGGAGACGAGCTACGCGCAATTTTTGAGGCTGATCTACCAGGAATGATCCGATCCGAATCACTATTCAAAGTACATCGTGTCGATCCACGTGCAATGACACGGATGCTGAAAATGTATACGAACCTTGTATATGTCACCACGTTTGATGACAAGCGAGGAGGAAGCCAGGTGCTCAATGCTCAATTTACACCTGAATCCAAATCCAAAGCTGCTGCAGATCCAAGCATCTATTCATTACGGATGGAAGATGAGTTTGCACAGGGCCAAGAAGTACTCTACCTATTTGGGAACAATGAAAAAGAGCTAATTGCAAACCTTCGCAAACACAAGGATCAGCTTCAAAATCTTTTCGAAATTCGAGAAAGAGACCGATTAGCCAAGGCCCTATTGGCCCGGAAAAACGCAACTGCGCAAAGTGATGGGCGCAAAAACCTGGGCATCGAAATTATGCCTCCAGTATCCTACCAGATTGCCAAATCTGTCCCTGGATTCCTATGGTTGAGACAACCTACCCCTACCCAAGATCGGCCAGACATCAGCATATATTTCCATGTAGAAGATTATAAAAACGAAGAGCAAACCTTCCCGGAGAACATCCTTCAATTGCGCGATTCAATCGCAAAGAGCCATATTTTTGCAGATCCAGAGGATCCCAACTCCTTCATGACAAGTGAAAAACAAATCCCCCCAGTTTTCCGAAACCTAGTGATTAATGATAATTTTACAGTTGAAATACGTGGCACTTGGAAGACCAACGATCTCAGCATGGGGGGGACTTACCTAGGCTATTTGATGATTGACGAGAAGAAAGGGAAATTGTACTACATGGAAGGCTTTGTATACTTTCCAAACGAACGCCACGCAGACGCGCTTCGAGAAATACAGACCGTTCTCCTCAATACCAACGTGAGTTGGACTGAGTAAAAAGAATATAAACCCAGCTTACACAACCCATTTATGGCGATTATAATCAGAAAAGAGGACGCATTAAACTACCATAGCCAAGGTTCGCCAGGAAAAATCCAAGTGATTCCTTCCAAGCCAGTCTCTAGCCAATTGGATCTTGCGCTAGCCTATTCCCCAGGAGTAGCAGAGCCTTGCAAGGAAATTGCTGCCGATGTAGAAAATGTATACAAATACACCGCCAAAGGCAATTTGGTAGCGGTCATCTCTAATGGTACCGCTGTACTTGGATTGGGAGATATCGGTCCTGAAGCATCCAAACCAGTGATGGAAGGAAAAGGAGTCCTTTTCAAGAAATTTGCCGGCATCGATGTCTTTGATCTGGAAATAGATGAGAAAGACCCAAAAAAATTAATTCAAATTATCAAGTCCCTGGAGCCCACTTTTGGTGGAATCAATCTAGAGGATATTAAGGCTCCCGAATGCTTTGAGATTGAGGAGACGCTGAAACGAGAGATGAAAATCCCTGTAATGCACGATGACCAGCACGGGACAGCCATCATCACTGGAGCAGCATTACTCAATGCCCTTGAGCTAGTTGAAAAAAAGATTGAAGACATCCGCATAGTCGTGAGCGGTGCGGGTGCCGCTGCCATATCCTGCCTTCGCTTTTATTTAACCTTAGGAGTCAAAAAAGAGCATATTGTGGTGTGTGATACGGATGGTGTCATCCGTACCGATAGGCCAGGATTATCTGGAGAACATGTCGAGTTTGCTACCTCCCAAAATTTTAATTCCATCGCCGAAGCAATGCCTGGTGCAGATGTATTTCTAGGGCTTTCTGCAGGCAACATCATCGCTCCGGACCTGATCCAATCCATGGCAGCAGATCCAATTGTATTTGCCCTGGCCAATCCAGATCCTGAGATTGCCTACGAAACTGCCCTTTCTGCACGAGAAGATGTGCTCATGGCTACTGGGCGTTCAGACCACCCAAACCAAGTCAATAATGTCTTGGGATTTCCTTACATTTTTAGAGGTGCTTTGGATGTGCGAGCTACAACAATTAATGAAGAGATGAAGCTTGCCGCAGCAAAAGCAATTGCCAAGCTTGCCAAAGAACCCGTTCCAGAAATTGTCACCAAAGCCTATGGAGAGAGCAACCTCAGTTTTGGAAGATTTTATTTGATTCCCAAACCAGTAGATCCACGCCTCATCACCACCATCGCTCCAGCTGTGGCCAAGGCAGCCATTGAATCTGGAGTAGCAAAAAAAATCATTACCGACTGGGAGGCCTACGAAGTGGAGCTCCAGAAACGAATTGGTATTGACGAGCGCTTGATGTCTATTGTCATCGGAAGAGCCAAAAAAGATCCAAAACGAGTGGTTTTCGGAGAGGCGGATAACCTCAAAATTTTGAAAGCAGCGCAGCTGATTCGAGATGAAAAAATTGCAATTCCAATCCTTTTAGGCAATCGGGAACGAATTTTGGAATTAATCGAAGAGAATTCGCTTGACCTTGACGGTGTCACCATCATTGACCCCATGGAAGAGCGGAAAATGAATGAGAAGTTTGGTAAAATCCTAGCCCAAAAGAGACAGCGTAAAGGCATGACACTACCTGGTGCGAATAGATTGGTGAGAGAACGCAATTATTTCGGTGCCTTAATGGTCGAAACTGGGGAAGCAGACGCCTTTATTTCAGGGCTTACCCGCGATTACCCAAAAACCATCCTTCCTTCCCTACAAACCATTGGCGTGAAAAAAGGAGTCAATCGAGTAGCAGGCATGTATATCTTGAACACGCCACGAGGTCCTTATTTCTTTGCGGATGCCACCGTTAATCTCAATCCTACAGCTGAAGAACTCGTGGAAATCATTGGACTCACCGCTACAGCAGTGAAGTTTTTTAATATGATACCACGAATTGCACTGCTCTCCTACTCCAATTTTGGTTCTGCCCAGGGAGATATCCCCTCGAAAATGGCTAAAGCTACCGCCTTGGCTAAAGAAAAATATCCAGACTTAATTATCGAAGGGGAAATGCAGGCAAATGTGGCCCTGAACCAAGAAATTCAAAAGGAATTCTATCCGTTCTCCGCCCTATCCCAAAAAGGAAAGGAAGTCAATACACTTATTTTTCCCGATTTGGCTTCTTCAAACATCGCATACAAGCTTTTGGCCGAACTTGGAAACGCAGAGGCCATCGGTCCTATCCTATTGGGCATGAATAAGCCCGTTCATATTTTACAACTCGGCAGCTCCATTCGTGAAATCGTAAATATGGTAGCCATTGCAGTAGTGGATGCCCAATCCAGTAAAGAAAGATTATGATAGATTACCTGAATGGAAAATTAGTTCACAAAGATCCAACTTACCTACTTATCGATGTAGGGGGAATTGGCTACCATGTCAAAATATCCCTACAAACCTACACAGCCGTCAAGGATCAGGAGCAACTTCGAATCCTCACCTACCTCCACATCAAGGAAGATGCCCATACCCTTTACGGATTCAAGGAAGAACAAGAAAAGAGACTCTTTCTTTTACTAACCTCCATTAATGGAGTGGGCCCAAGCACAGGACTCATGATCCTCTCTTCCTTAACAAGTACTGAAATCGAACAGGCCATCCTTTCAGGTGATGTAGCTACTATTCAAGCAGTTAAAGGAATTGGAACCAAAACTGCCCAGCGAATCATCTTGGAACTGAAAGACAAGGTTGGCAAATCAGGAAGTGGAGAAATTACCACTCCTTTAGGATTTTTAAATGGAGGCAATAAAATCAGAGAAGAAGCGTTACAAGCTCTAGTCACTTTAGGTTTTCCAAAAGCTGTGGCAGAGAAAAATATTGCCCTGGTACTCAAAAAGAGTGGTGGAACTATTTCCCTAGAAGAGCTCATTAAGGCATCGTTAAAAACTTCTTAATTTCCACTGAATTGAAGGTTCAGGACTTATTTATCTTTTTGGCAAATCCAATTGGGAGAATCACCATCCTCCTAGGTTTGCTCCTTGCCTTCCTTCCCATCAGTACCCTTCAAGCGCAACAAACAACAAGTCCCAAGTCTCGGATTGATTCGTTAAATGAGCGGAGATTAGCCCCCTCTTTTTTACTTTGGCAAATACGGAGAACCGCCCCCCTCTACCCCTATCGAAATCCTTTTTTAACACAGAAGTCCCCTTTTTTTCCTAGTTCCCCAGTAAACAGAGACGTTCAGGTCTTGATGGACTCCACCCTCAAATATCAGGTAGTAGATCAGTTGGATAGCACCCGAATGGGCAACCAACAGGAATACGAGTTTGATAAATTCGCACAGCTGCAAGAATTTCAGGTTAGGCAAGATTATTGGAAAACTCGGTCTAGAGGAATAGACGGAGAAAGTGCGGTAGAAGGCAGAAGACTCATTCCTCCCATTACAATGAGCCCTACCTTTGACCGCCTCTTTGGGGGCGATTCGATTAATATCATTCCAACTGGCTATGTCAACCTTGATTTTGGTGCCATATTCCGAAGGATAGACAACCCCACTATTCCAATCCGCCAGCAGAAAAATGGCAATTTCAATTTTCAACAGCAAATCCAAATGGCTGTCAATGGAAATTTAGGACAGAAACTAAAGATTGGAGCCAATTTTGACTCCAACAACTCCTTTGATTTTCAAAATCAACTCAAATTAGAATACGATGGATTTGATGAAGACATCATCCAGTCCATCGAACTCGGGAATGTGAGTTTACCTATCCAAAATCGGCTAATCCAAGGTGCCCAAAACCTCTTTGGCGTCAAAACAGAAATGAGATTTGGAAAGCTCAATGTCACTGCCGTAGCCTCCACCCAACGAGGCAGACGGGACAACTTGGTGATTGATGCAAATGGACAGGGCCGAGCATTTGACATTCAAGGTTCCAAATACGACGAAAATCGCCATTTTTTTCTCAGTCACTTCTTCAGAGAAAATTACGAACGCTGGCTGAAAGGGCTTCCTCAGGTAACCTCTGGAGTCAACATCACCCGTGTAGAAGTGTACGTAATGAACCGAGCAACGAATACCGAAACACTTCGAAACTTTGCTGCATTTATGGATCTTGGAGAAGGAAAAGTACTTCTCAACCGAGGAAATCCTGCCATTGGGTCAGGAATTGCTACTAGCCCGGCCAGCAATGGAGCCAACCGCCTGTATGCAAGTATCAATGGTAGTCCTGCATTTAGGCCCTTTGATTCTGGAGCTCGTGCCTTGGAGGGAGACCTAGGAATAAAAAAAGGCGTAGACTTTGAACAGATCAATGGTGCTCGAAAGCTAGACCAAACCGAATATTTTTTTAACGGACAGCTAGGATTCATTTCCCTTTTTCGAAGGTTACAAAATGACGAAGTAATTGCAGTTTCCTACGAGTACACCTACAATGGGCAAGTATTCAAGGTAGGTGAACTAACCGAAGACTACCAATCCCGTAGAGAAGATGAGTTGATTTTCCTAAAACTCCTCCGTCCTGCACGCATCAATACCCGGGTGCCTACTTGGGATTTGATGATGAAAAACATCTACAGCCTGAATGCTAGCCAAGTAGCACGCGATGGATTTCAATTGCAAGTGATCTACCGAGATGACCGCACCGGATTAGACAATCCCTCGCTCCTTGAAGGCGCCAAGATCAAGGACATCCCCTTGATTCGCCTGACAGGATTGGACAACTTAAACCCCCAAAACGATCCTGCCCCGGATGGGAATTTTGATTTTGTGGAAGGGATTACAATGCTCTCCGACCGAGGGCTACTCATATTTCCGGTCCTGGAACCTTTTGGATCTAACCTTGCACGAAAATTCAACCCCGATGAACGGGTACTTCAAGAAAAATACGTCTACGACACGCTCTACCAAACTACGCAAGCAGATGCGGAGCTAGTCACTCGACTCAATAAATTCTGGATCAAAGGTAGGCTTACGGCTGGTTCAGCCAGTGAAATCCAACTTCCTGGCTTGAATATTTCACCAGGATCCGTGACGGTGCAAGCGGGGAATATTCCACTCACCGAAGGGGTAGACTTCACCATAGATTACAACATTGGCCGACTTTTAATCATCAACGATGCCATCCTCCAGTCTGGCAAACAAATCAATGTCAGCTTTGAGAAAGCAGACCTAGTTTCGTTTCAAACCAGAAGTTTACTCGGCACTCGATTGGATTACATCGCCAACAAAAAATTGACCCTTGGTGGCACCTTCCTATTCCTAAACGAGCGCCCCAATGTATCCCGTATCGCTACTGGCAATGAAACGCTCCGAAATAGCTTGTGGGGATTGGATGTCAACTACAACAGTGAATCCCGTTTTCTGACCAAGTTGGCCGATGCGCTACCTTTCACCGACACAAAGGAAAAATCACTGGTGCAGTTTAATGCAGAGTTTGCCCACCTTATTCCGGGAACTTCCAATACAGTGAATGGAGATGCAGCCTCTTACATTGATGACTTTGAAGCAGCAGTAACTCCTTTTTATCTTGGCGCTCAAGCCAATCAAAATTGGAAGTTAGCTTCCACACCCAGAACCACTGACAATCGATTTGACCTGAGTAACCAAACCGAGGACAATCTCGGCAGTGGCTACCGACGCGCACGCTTGGCTTGGTACAACATTGATAATATTTTTTACCGAGATGGGGGACCAGGTGTACCCACCAACATCACCGCTCAGGACCGCCGAAACCACTATGTGAGGCGAGTGATCCCTCAGGAAATATTCAAGAATCAAGACCGGGAGGTGATCCTGGTTCCACAACCCCTGTTTGAACTGGCCTTTTTCCCCCAGGAGCGAGGCATGTACAATTACAACCCGGGGCTGACTACGGAAGGATTATTACCTAATCCCAGGCAAAACTACGGAGGGGTGACACGAGCCATCACTACCGAAGTAGATTTTGACCGAACCAATATTGAATATGTGGAATTTTGGATGATGGACCCCTTTCTGCCTGGGGAAAATGGAAAAGTGCTTGATGGAGTTTTCAATCAGAACAACACCACAGGAGGAAAACTATTCTTAAACCTTGGAGATATTTCTGAAGATGTCATCAAGGATGGTAGCCATGCATTTGAAAATGGGCTCCCGGCAGATGGAGATCCTGCAGAAACTTCTGCAAACGAATGGGGTAGAATTACACGCCAGCAGTTTTTGCTACCTGCATTTGACAACTCGGCCAGTGCTCGAGTCAATCAAGATGTCGGCTTCGACGGACTCAAGAATGAAGACGAATCCACCTATTTCAAAGGACGATTTTTGGATCGACTCAGTGTCTCCCCCGCTACGAAAAATGCACTGACACAAGATGTTTCTGCTGATGGATTTCAGTACTACTTGGATTCGAAATTTGATCAGGCCAATACCAAAATTCTGGAGCGCTACAAAAAATTCAATGGAAATGAAGGAAACACCCCTGTTTCCGCAGACCAAAATCTCCCTTACACCCCATCGGGAACTAATGTTCCCGACAACGAAGACCTGAATACTGACAATACCATCAACGAGCTCGAAAATTATTACGAGTATGAAATCGATCTGCGGCCAGGACAACTTAAGGTAGGCAACAACTACATCGTGGATCAAGTGACCCATACCGAAGGTGGAGAGAAAGTCAACTGGTACCTATTCCGTATTCCAGTGCGCCAGCCAGATCGAGTTCAAGGCGAGATCTCTGGATTCAAATCCATCCGATGGTTGCGAACCTATCTCACCGACTTTCAACAACCGGTGGTACTACGAATGGCCGAATTTAGAATGGTTGGCAGCCAATGGAGATCCTTCCAGGAGTCGCTCTTTGAACGCGGATTTTTTGAGCTGCCCGAGCCCGACAACTCCAACCTGACGGTAGATGTGGTGAATATCGAGCAAAATGCGCAGGGCAGCGCCACCTCAAGCCCATACGTATTGCCTCCAGGTATTCAACGGGATCGAGACAATACCTCCGTAATTGAGCGTAGACTCAATGAACAATCCCTTCGCCTTTGTGTGGAAGATTTGGCACCAAAAGATGCCAGAGCCGTATTCAAAAATATCAACATTGACTTGGTACAGTACGAGCGAATCAAACTGTTTTTCCATGCGAATAGTGAAGATGCACGGGATGGAGAAATATCTGCTTTCTTGAGATTGGGAACAGATTACACCGATAACTACTATGAGATTGAGGTTCCGTTAAAGATATCCTCCTTGGGAAGTAACGATCCACGAATCGTTTGGCCAGAGCAGAATGAAATCGATATTGCCATTCAGGAAATTGTAGGCCTCAAAGCAGAGCGGGACAATACCCAATCTCCATTGACCCTTCCCTTCAGTAAGATGATTCGCCAGTACAAGGTAACGGTGATGGGCCGACCAGAGCTCAACCAGGTTCAAGGGATGATGATCGGTGTCCGAAATCCTGGTAAAGGCATCGGATCCTCCAAGAGCATTTGCCTATGGGCCAATGAACTTCGGGTGACCGGATTTACCAAAACGAATGGCTGGGCAGCCAATGCCTACCTGAACACCAAGATTGCCGATGTAGCAGTAGTCTCTGCTTCCATTCGCCACAATTCCATCGGATTTGGGGGCTTGGAAACCAAACTTTCGCAACGCAGCCGCCAAGCGACCACCAATTACGACATCTCCACCAATGTGGAAGTAGACAAGCTTCTTCCTAAGGGGCTTGGCGTAAGTATTCCGCTGTATTTTTCAGTTGAAAACTCCTCTACCAGACCTGAATACGATCCGCTTAACCCGGACGTACCCTTTGAAGTTGCTTTAGAAAAGTTTGCAAATACCGCTGATAAAGATGCCTACCGAGACATCGCTTTGGATCAATTGTCACGAAAGAATGTCAGTTTGAACAACGTGCGAAAACTGAAGAAAAATCAGGATTCCCCAAGCCGCATTTACGATCTATCCAATTTGGCTTTTTCGTATGCCACCGGTACAGTCACACAAACCAATGCACAACTGCAGAACTACAACTTCAAAACAAACAAAGGAAATGTGACCTACAGCTACCAACCTAAGGAGCTAAAAATCGCTCCCTTTGAAAAGTCTGAGGGCATGACTAGCCCCTACCTCAAACTCATCAAGGACATAAACCTCAACCTATCGCCCACGCTACTTTTGGCGCGAATGGACGTCGATCGAAGATTTACAAGGTCTCAATACCGCAATGACAAACTCAGCACTGCAGGGGTTGACCCTCTATTCCAGAAGTCCTTCTTCATGAATCGCTCTTTCAACATCAATTGGGACCTGTCTTCCAGTTTGCGAGCAGAACTCGCAGCCAGCGCAGCAGCGGTAGTGGATGAACCCGAGGGAGATTTGGACACCCAATCAAAGATCGATTCGGTGCGCGCCAACTTCCTTCGCTTTGGCCGTGCGACGAATTACAACCATACCGCTACCATCAATTACACCTTACCTTTTGCTAAGCTTCCGATCACCGACTGGATACAAACGGATTACCGAAACCTGAGCACCTACACCTGGCAAACAGGTGCCATCGGGCAACGGGACACCTTGGGGAATGTGATCCAAAACACGAGGGAGCAAACTCTATCGGGAAAGTTGGATCTGATCAAGCTGTACAATAAAAGCAAGTCACTCGCTGCTATCAATGCCCCCAAGAGACCTGGTATCCCCGGTAGACCTAGCACAAATGCAAGCGATACCATCGGCACTCCGCTCACGCGAAGCATCCTTAAGTTAGCCATGCTTCTGAAGGAAGTCACCTTCAACTATGGCATCATAGAGGGAACATTCTTGCCTGGATACATGCCCAATACAGGACTTCTCGGTATGGATCGAGCCTGGGAAAATCCTGGCTGGGCCTTTGTTTTTGGAAGCCAAAACCCAGCCCTCCGCTACCAACTCGGGCAAAATGGAAACATGGCTCCTAGCCCTGAATTGACTCAGAGTTTTAGACAAAATAAAGCCATTAATCTCTCCATTAAGGGGTTGGCAGAGCCTATTCGTGATTTCAGAGTAACCTTAGAAGCCAACAAACGAGAAATTGGAGATTACAGTGAGATCTTTAGAAATAGTGTCGTTAGTCCGGGCAGCTTCGAATCGCTGAGTCCGAGTCGCATGGGTTCTTACAGCATCTCCACCGTACTCATTGGAACCACCTTTGCAAAAAATAACGACCGAAACGAATCTGCTTTATTTACTGACTTTGAGAATTTCAGGACCATCTTCAAACAACGCTTGGATCAACAAGCTACTGCAGCTGGCGAATTTCCGATTAATGGGCAGGATGTGTTGATTCCTTCCTTCTTGGCAGCCTATCGAGGCCAGGACCCTACTACCGCTAATTTGAATCCATTCCCAAAGACACCTTTGCCCAACTGGCGCGTGGATTACCGAGGACTTTCAAGATTGAAAGGGCTTAGCGAACTTTTCAGTAGCATCAACCTTACTCATGCCTATAGCTCTACCTACGATGTGAGCAATTTCTCCAATTCCTTGCAATACCAAAAAGGTTTGGAGTTGTTTAACACGCTACAACAGATTCAACGTCCTAACCTCACGAATCTAGAAGGACAGTTTATCCCGATCTACATTTTGAATCAGGTAGTGCTGACCGAACGATTTGCTCCCCTCATAGGTGTGGATGTCTTGACCAAACAGCGAATGAATATTGCTGTGAACTACAACAGAGAGCGCAATTTGGGCTTGAATTTTTCTAATTCACAGATTACAGAGCAATCCAGCAGTGATTTTGGATTGACACTCTCCTACACCAAAGCGGGAGTAAAAATTCCATTCCAAATTGGTGGCCGACAAAAGATACTAAAGAACGACCTCCAAATGCGTCTGGACACGAAGGTTGGCAACACCCAACAGGTGCAACGAAAAATTGAAGAAAAAGCGACCGTGACAAATGGAAACTTCAACTTCCAATTTAGACCCACGCTCAGTTATGTCATCAATCGAAGCTTGAATTTGACGCTATACTTTGAGCGAACGGTCAATGATCCACGCGTCACCACCGCCTACAGAAGATCAAATACTGCTTTTGGAGGGCAATTGAGATTTAATTTATCCCAATAGATTTCAATCTCTCCCGAATACTTTTAATTTTGAGAGAATTAAAAAAATCATCATGAATTTTCCAGTAGAACTTAAGTACACCAAAG
>CAXNJN010000058.1:0-17290 GCA_964202605.1 Bacteroidia bacterium
ACAAGACTCCTCATCTGGAAATTCGTTTAGAAAGTGGATTAATTTCATATTCTCAGGCGTTTAAACCAAAGAAAAGAGTACTTTTCCACTTGACAAAACTATTGACACAAGCTGTCATTTGGCGACGTGCAAACTAACGAATACACATATAAATTTTAAATGAATTTAAATTGGCTTAGGAAACTCCTAAGAAGATAATCACTAGGAAAATCTTGAAAAATCTGGAGGAGGAAGAGGTATCTCCTGTTCATAAACGGAAAAAATTGCAGAATTTTCGCAAAAATAAACTTGGACTGGAATCTTGAAACCTTGTGTCAAAAACCTGAAGGCAGGTATCACAAAATCAATTTTTTTGGTCATGTCCTTCTCCTGAATCTCTTGAAGGGGCTCGGTTTCTACCAACTCCTGAGCCATTAACAACAGTGGGGCATAGTAGGTACAAGCAATCAAATTGATTGCCATCAAAAAACTTAAGATTATGGCGAAACGGTTCAAGATGGTGGAAATAAGAAAAGCGAATTAACCAAATGAATTTGACAAATTTATACTTTGAGACGCTTTTGAAGCAGGAAAAGTTCAAAACTTCTGAAAAAAAAATGGAAATGTCTGATTTTGAATCACTCTCATCCCCTACAAAAAATGAGACTTTTCGATTTATGGAAAACTTGTTTCTTTGAGCTTCCACAAAAACTGCTACTTCTCCTGTTTTTGAGGAACTAGTTTACGGAGTACATGCGGTTTTTTTTGAGAAATTGCCTATTTTTCAACTTAAATGGCAATTCTTTTTCAGAATGGTTACAAGAAATTACCAATCATCAGCCCCCTTACATTTAGAATCAGGAAAGATTTTGGAGGAGTTCTCGTTGGCCTACACGACCTATGGGAATCTTAATTCAGATGGATCCAATGTTATTTGGGTGATTCATGCCCTTACTGGTGATTCCAATGCAGCGGATTGGTGGAGTGGAATTGTAGGTGAAAAGGCCATTTACAACTTTTCAAACCATTTTATTATTTGTGCCAATTTGATAGGAAGCTGCTATGGTTCAACCAATCCGCTTTCGGAAAACCCAAAAACTGGTTTATCCTATTTTTATGATTTTCCCTTGATCACCACACGGGACTTGGCCGCAAGCTTGGAAATGCTTCGAGAACATTTGAAAATAGATTCGATTCACACGATCATCGGAGGCTCTTTGGGTGGGCAAGTGGCCTTGGAATGGGCTTACCTCTTAGGTGATAAATTGCAACATGCAGTGACAGTAGCTTCAACAGCGAAAACCTCCCCCTGGGTAATTGGATTTAATGAAGCCCAACGCATGGCAATAGCATCAGATAGTACTTGGGGTAAACCTCAAAATGATGCTGGAAGTAAGGGCCTAGAAGCAGCCCGAGGCATGGCGATGCTTAGCTACAGAAATCCACAGGATCTGAATGCAAAGCAGCAAGAGTCAACCGAAAAATTAGATGGATTTTTAGCTGCTTCCTACCTCCGCTACCAGGGTTCCAAATTAACGAAACGATTTAATGCGTTCTCTTACTGGACATTGACTAAAGCCATGGATAGCCATGACCTTGGTAGAGGACGTGGGGGTGTTGAAATGGCTCTCAAATCAATCCACGCACAAGTGTTTGCCGTAGGAGTTAATTCTGATCTGCTATTTTTAGCAGAAGAGGGCCGGTTTTTGAGCCAGGCGGTACCCTCCGGAAGCTACGGTGAAATTGTTTCAACAGCAGGCCACGATGCCTTTTTGATTGAATTTACCCAGCTTACAAGCCTGATTGAAGAATTTTACCGAAGCTAAAGGATAAAAATTTTAAAAATGTTTAGGGTTTCGCCTTGGTCCACTCCACAGTTCGACCAATCAAAGAAAATCCAATATATCCTTTTACCTCTAGGACATCTTTGGATTTCAATGTCACCTGGCAAGAATAGGTTTTCCCTGTTTTCGGATCGTAAATGGTCCCATCTTCCCACATCCCAGAATCAAATTTCAAGCCCTCCAATAGATTCAATCCCATCAAGGGACGAGATTTAAGTTTGGCATCTGGATTATCCTTATCTACCGCAGGTTTACCTCCTGGATTTGGATCTTTCAACCACACGATTTTACCAATAAAGGCAGATCCTTTCTTCAAAATTTCAACTTTAGCGGTTTTTTCAGTGTTGTACCATACGCCTGAGATTGCATTTTCAGATTGCGCTTTCACAAGAAATGAAGTGAAAAAGAAAAGTAAGAATAGCGAAGAGATTAGGGATACTTTTTTCATTTGTTTTAGTTTTATACAATACTAATTGGAAATGATTTTGTTTGTGTAGTTGTGAGTATGAATAATTTCTATGGGCTCAATAGTTTTTGATTATAAGGGATTGAACTTAACCTTTATGCCAGAAAAGGCAGTTTGGATAGATTCTATGGGTGTATTATTGATTGCTGATCTCCATTTTGGAAAAGCGGCTCACTTTCGTAAATCGGGAATTCCGATTCCTGAAAAAGTACATGACCAGGATTACATTCAACTGAATAGCTTAATTTCAAGGTATTCTCCAAAGCAGGTCTACTTTTTAGGTGATTTGTTTCATAGCAGTTGGAACGAGCAATGGGAAACCTTACTTATTTTTTTTGGACAGTTTCCAAACTCAACCTTTCATTTAGTTGTGGGTAATCATGATATTTTACCTGCAGAAAAATACCAAGATCCTAGGCTAAAGGTACATCCGAATTCATTAGTCCTGGAGTCCTTACTTCTCTCTCATGAACCTATCCTCCCCCCTGAAGGATTTCTAAATATCTGCGGACATATTCATCCAGGAATTGTGCTCAAGGGAAGGGCCAAGCAAAAGGTTCGAATCCCTTGCTATCACTTTTCAGATGATATCCTTGTATTGCCAAGCTTTGGGAACTTTACAGGTTTCTCCATAGTAGAAGTCAAAAAAAATGATTTTATATGGGGGATCGCAGAAGGTAGTGTGTTTCCCATCCTTTCTCCACCTGTTATTGGGTAAATAGCGTAAGCTTTTCTATTTTTGGATAGAATTTGATATTTCATGGCTAATCCAGCAAGAACAAAAAAACAACTCGGGTATTTTAAGTTTGGCAGCGTCCTATTTAGCACGACTTTATCACTTTTTATCGTTGGTCTTTTTGGAATTATTTTGATTCAGGCGAGTTCACTCACCAAAATGATTCGAGAAAATATTGAAATTCAGGTCTTCCTAGATAAGGAACTAAGCCAAAAGAAACTCGAGGACTTACGGAAAAATTTAGCTCAAAGGCCTTTTGTGCTCAACAAAGAGGATAGCCTCCATTTGCGATTTGTATCAAATAAAGAAGCTGCAGAAACTTTTATTAAAAATACTGGAGAAGATTTCACAAAATTTTTAGAAGATAATCCACTCCGAGACAGCTATGTGTTTTCAGTTTCGGAAGAATTTCAAAGTTCCGAGCAGCTCACCTTGATTGCAAAAGATTTGGAGGCCATGCCTGGAGTATTTGAGGTTTCCTACATGACTGACTTAGTGGATTCAATCAATAAAAATCTTTTTAAAGTTTCGCTAATCATGGGAGGATTTATTCTAATCCTCATTGTCACGGTGATTATGCTCATCAACAACACGATCAGACTAGCACTTTTCTCTCAGCGCTTTTTAATTCGATCTATGCAATTGGTTGGTGCTACGAGAGGTTTTATACGCAAGCCTTTTATTGTTCGAGCCTTCTTTTTTGGAATACTGGCGGGAATTTTGGCCTCAGCAATTCTTTATACGCTGCTGGAATATACCAAAGGGAATATTGAGGGATTTGCTTCCCTACAAAATACTGAGCTTATGCTTCTGCTATTCGCAGGATTGATAATTACCGGCGGTTGCTTATCTGGAATCAGTACCTTACGATCGGTCAACAAATACTTAAACATGTCCTTGGACGAACTTTATTAACTCATGAGCAATACTTCATTTCCTTTTTCTAAGAAAAATTACCGTCTCCTATTCCTAGGTTTGGGATTGATTGTCTTGGGTTTTGTCATCATGGGAATGGATGCCACGCCTCACGGCAACGGGTTTATGGGGCTTACTTTAGGACCTATCATGGTCCTATCTGGATTTATCCTCGAGTTTTACGCCATTTTTGCAAAGTCTACAAAATCTTAATTTCCAAATTCTCAGCTAAGGCAATTCTTTACCCATGCAGCAAGAAGCTTACGGAGAAGTTTTTTTAATCAACAAACCCCTGGAATGGACTTCCTTTGATGTGGTTAAAAAAGTTAGAAATGCCTTACGAATAAAAAAGGTAGGCCATGCAGGCACACTTGACCCCTTAGCGACTGGATTACTCATTGTTTGCGCTGGCAGAATGACAAAGCAAATTGAGGGTTACATGGGTCAGGAAAAAGAGTATACAGGCACATTTGTTCTCGGTGCTACGACCGAATCCTTCGACCTAGAAAAACCTATAATTCCAGTTGCAGATCCCTCTTCCATAACCTTGGAACAAGTGCAATCGGCTATTCAGCAACTCACTGGCAACATCTTACAGATCCCTCCCATGCATTCCGCAATTAAAGTGGATGGGAAGCGAGTATATGCTTCTGCACGGTTAGGAATTGAAGTAAAAATGGAGCCTAGACCAGTAGAGGTTCGAGAATTTGAAATTTCTAGATTTGAAAATGCAGAGGTTCACTTTCGTATAAGTTGTTCCAAAGGAACCTATATCCGAAGCTTAGCTAGAGATCTGGGTGAAATACTGGGGGTGGGCGCTTACCTAAAATCCTTGTGCAGAACTCGTATTGGCTCCTATTCTTTGAATGATGCACATGAGGTTATACAATTAGTGGAACAAATTAAATCCAGGCAAAATGAAAATCTACCAGGGGTTAACTGATTTTCATCCACCCAAAAATCCTGTGGTTACCTCAGGAACCTTTGATGGGCTGCATTTGGGTCATCAAAAAATCTTGAATAGACTTCAAGAACTTGCTAAAAGCAAAGGAGGAGAAACCGTACTCCTCACCTATTGGCCACATCCTAGATTAGTTTTACAGCCCCACAACAATGGCCTCCGACTCCTGTCTACTTTTTCGGAAAAAGTCAGCCTCCTAAGGGAGATGGGTATCGATCATTTGATTATTCTTCCCTTCACTGAGGAGTTTTCTCAAATGAGTTCTGAAGCGTTCATCGGGAAGATTTTGGTTGACAAAATTCAAACCAAAACATTGGTGATCGGCTATGATCATAAGTTTGGGAAAAATAGAGAAGGAAGCTTTGAGTACCTCCAGGCCCACAGCAATCTTTTTGGATTTAAAATAGAGGAAATATCTAGGCAGGATGTAGATGAACTGGGGGTATCAAGCACCAAAATTAGAATTGCCTTGGCCGAAGGCGATATCCATACTGCCAGTAAATATTTAGGAAGATCTTACAGCATCAGCGGTCTGGTAGTACGTGGGCAACAAATTGGGCGTTCCATGGGATTCCCAACCGCAAATATTCAAGTAGAAGACCAATACAAGCTTCTTCCTAAAGATGGTGCCTATGCGGTGCATGTTCAAGTCAATGGCCTTCGGTACAAGGCCATGCTAAATATTGGAGATCGGCCAACTGTCGAAGGCGATAAAAAGACAATTGAGGCGCATTTGATTGATTTTCAAGGAGATTTATATGGACTCGAGCTTACGGTTTACTTCGAAGCATTTTTAAGAGAAGAGAAAAAATTTGACAGTTTGGAAGCCCTCAAAAATCAGTTGATGCTAGACCGAGAACAAGCTATCTTTATCCTATAAAAAATAATGCAATGATTGATAAAACCGTTGAAAATGCCGAGGATGCGGTAAAGGATATTCAAGATGGGGCCACCCTAATGATGGGAGGCTTTGGATTGAGCGGGATACCTGAAAATTGTATTGCTGCCCTACTCCAAAAAAATATTCAAAACTTAACCATTATTTCCAATAATGCAGGCGTAGATGATTTTGGCATTGGACTTTTCCTCAATCGGCGGATGGTCAAAAAAATGATCTCCAGCTATGTGGGAGAGAATGACGAGTTTGAACGTCAGCTATTGCAAGGCGAATTGGAGGTTGAACTTCTCCCTCAAGGAACTCTTGCGGAACGAATACGAGCAGGAGGTGCTGGCATACCCGCTTTTTTTACGCCTGCTGGTGTAGGAACTGAGGTTGCGGAAGGAAAGGAAATTCGTGAGTTTAACGGAAAGTCCTACCTCATGGAACTTGCTTTAGAAGCAGATTTTGCTTTGGTGAAGGCCTGGAAAGGAGATACTGCAGGGAATTTAATTTTTAAGGGGACTGCTAGAAACTTTAATCCCTTGATGGCTACTGCAGGAAAAATCACCATTGCGGAGGTGGAAGAACTTGTTCCAGTTGGAAGTTTAGATCCGAATCAGATCCATACGCCGGGGATTTATGTCCAACGGATATTCCAAGGGAATTCTTACGAAAAGCGAATTGAGCAGCGAACGGTTTCCATTTAACAAACGAAACATAGCTCTCCAGCTTAGATCATTAACGCAAACTTTTCTAAACCCATGTTGACCAAAGAACAAATTGCCAAAAGAATTGCTCAGGAAGTTGAGCATAGGCAGTATATAAATCTGGGAATAGGAATCCCTACCCTAGTGGCAAACTATATTCCTTCACATCTGGATGTGGTACTTCAATCAGAAAATGGACTTTTAGGGATTGGCCCTTTTCCTAAGGAATCTGAGGTAGATCCAGACTTAATTAATGCAGGAAAGCAAACCATTACCATGCTGCCTGGGTCAGCGCTATTTGATTCAGCCCAATCTTTTGCCATGATCCGTGGAGGCCATGTACATTTAACGATTCTAGGTGCTATGGAAGTTTCTGAGCATGGAGATATCGCCAACTGGAAAGTTCCTGGGAAAATGGTGAAAGGCATGGGTGGAGCAATGGATTTAGTGGCATCAGCCAAAAATATTATCGTGGCGATGCAACATTGTTCTAAGGATGGTCATTCCAAGTTATTGCCCACTTGCACCCTCCCACTTACTGGTATTCGTTGTGTTAAAAAAATAGTCACAGACCTAGCTGTATTGGAAATTGCTCCGGAAGGGGGTTTTATTTTAAAGGAACGGGCACCCAATGTTTCAGTAGAAGAGATCAAATCCAAAACAGCAGGAAAACTAATTATTTTGGGCGAAATTCCTGAAATGCAATTCGATTAAATCAAACCAACTTTAAGCCAGAAAACAAATTAGTTCAACCTATGAAAAAATCAGAAATAAAATTTCAAATTGAATTAGATGGGACAAATCTCCCGAAGACTATCTTCTGGGATGCTTCTGACAAGGAAGGAGAAGGAGTAGAAGCCACCAAAAGCATCAGTTTAAATGTTTGGGACAATTTGAATCATTCCACCCTCCGAATTGATCTGTGGACAGATGAGATGTCTGTGGTAGAGATGAAGCGATTTTACATCGATATTCTAGGAGGTATGGCACAAACCATTTTAAATAGTACTGGCGATGAATATATGTCAGAAGAAATCAAAGACCTCTGTGACCGGCTTGTAAAGCATGTGAATGAAGAAAATAAAAAAAGTCTTTAAATGCCTAATCTAGGAAATAGATACTCTTTCTCCCCTTTAATTAATCATTTTTAATTCGAATTTGAAATTATTGATTTATTAATTTTTTTAAAAAAATTTAATAAATATTTAATTATATGTTCAAAAAATATATTTTTTTTAAATTATCTAATTTTTTTTGAAAATTATTTAAATCAAATAGTTTTTGGATTCTGTTTTTTTTAGTAGAAAACGATAGAAAATTACCTTTTTACTATAAATTTCGAGTAATTGAATTGGATTCACCTTAATTCTAAAACCATCTTAACTATTTTACAAAATTAGCCTATGAAAAATTTTACCAGAAAAATCTGGAGTTCAGTGCTCTCCATGGCATTGTTCCTTTCTTTGGGAACTACCATTGCACTAGCTCAGACTACCATCTCCGGTACAGTCACGGATGCTGACACAAAGGAAACTTTGGTAGGGGTAAACATCCTCGTGAAAGGAAAAGTAATTGGAACCATTACTGACCTATCCGGCAAATTTACTCTTAATGTAAATCAAGCTCCTCCCTTCACCTTGGTGTTTTCCATGGTTGGTTTCGGATCGAAAGAAGTGGAAGTCACAGGAGGAGTTTCCAACTTGGCTGTAGAACTTGCTGAAGTGACCATCTTAGGTCAAGAAGTAGTAGTGTCTGCATCAAGAGTAGAGGAAAGCATTCTTAGATCTCCAGTTTCTGTAGAAAAGATGGATATCATCGCTATTAGAGATGTTCCTCAGGCAAGTTTCTACGATGCCCTCAACAACATGAAAGGGGTAGAAATGAGCACCCAGTCCTTGACTTTCAAATCGTTCAACACCAGAGGTTTCAATGCCAACGGTAACGTGAGAACGGTTCAACTAATCGATGGAATGGACAACCAAGCTCCTGGTCTAAACTTCTCAGTTGGTAACATTGTAGGTATCTCTGAATTGGATTTGGAAAGCGTTGAATTGCTTCCTGGTGCAGCTTCTGCATTGTATGGACCAAACGCAATCAATGGTATCCTATTGATGAATTCTAAGAATCCATTCCAATACCAAGGACTTTCTGCCAATGTAAGAACTGGTATAATGGACCAAAAAGATAGAACTAATCCAGCAACTGGATTTTATGACTTTAGCATGCGTTATGCCAAAGCCATCAACGATAAGTTGGCTTTCAAAGTAAACATGACTTACTTACAGGCAGATGACTGGCAGGCAAATGATTTCCGTGATCAATCTTTGTTAAACGCTTCTCGAATCAACAAGGGCGATAGAATTACTAATCCTGGTTACAATGGTGTGAATATCTATGGTGATGAGACAAACGTGAATATGAACTCCATTGCTCAAAGCATGGTTACTGCAGGTGCGCTACCTGCTGCTGTTCTGCCACTTATCCCACAGACTTTCGTATCCAGAACAGGATACAGAGAATCTGATATAGCAGATTATGGCACCAAGTCTTTGAAATTAAATGCGGCAATTCACTACCGTATCAATGATCGCATCGAAGCTATCATTCAAGGAAACTATGGTTTTGGTACCACGGTTTATACCGGGGCTGACCGATACTCCATTGCCAACTTCAGGTTAGGTCAATACAAGGCTGAATTGAAAGGTGCAAACTGGTTCTTGAGAGGATATACCACTCAGGAGCGTTCTGGTGATGCTTTTGCAGCTGGTATTGCTGCACAAGGAATCAACGAAGCTTGGAAGCCTAGCAGTACTTGGTTCCCTCAATATGTAGGCGCTTTTGCACAAGCTAGAGGTAGAGGCTTAGACAATGCTTTGGCACACGATGCTGCAAGAGCATTTGCTGATCAGGGTCGATTGCTACCTGGAACTGCTGGATTTGATGCTGCTAGAACAGCTGTAACTGGCCGTCCTATCCCAGGAAATGCTCAAGGTGTAGGTGCTAAGTTTGTGGATAAAACCAACTTGTACCACGTAGAAGGTTCTTACCAGTTTACAAACATCAAATGGGCTGATTTCGTTGTAGGTGCTAACTTCAGAACTTACCAACTAAACTCTGACAAAACTATTTTCACGACTGACGAAAATGGCGATGAATATACTATCAAAGAGCATGGCGCTTATGCACAAGGTGCTAAGTCTATGTTCAATGACAAGTTTAGATTGACTGCTTCTGCCCGCTATGACAAAAACGAAAACTTCAAAGGACAGTTGTCCCCACGTGTTTCGGGTGTTTATTCTGCAGGAACTCACAACTTCAGAGCTTCCTACCAGACTGGTTTCCGTTTGCCAACGACACAAGATCAATACATTGACCTTGTAACTCCTCAAGCAAGATTGATTGGTGGACTTCCACTTTTCAGAAGTAAGTACAACTTCTCTGGCAATCCAGTGTATTCACTTGCTACGGTTACCAGCTTTGGTGGCGCAGTTTTGGCAGGTACTCAGCCCTCTTCACCAGTGTTCCAAGCAACCATAGCACAGGCTACACAGTTGGCAATTACTCAGGCTACTTCAATCATTACTCAGCAAGTCTTAGCGGGATTAATCCCCGCTGCTCAGGCACCTGCAGCCATTGCAGCATTGGTTCCTAGAATCGTTCCTCAGATTGCTGCACAATTGGTGCCTGCAAATGCTGCTGCTGCTGCCAAGGATAAGCTAGTAGCTTTCAAGCCTAGCGAATTCAAACCTGAAACCGTTAGATCTTATGAGTTGGGTTACAAAGGTTTGTTTGGTAACAAATTGTTGATTGATGCTTATGCCTATTTCAATAGTTTTGAAAACTTCATCGGTGGCCAAGTATTGGTACAGGATAAGAACTATGTGGCTACTAGCCTAGCTTCAACTTTGGGTCTTAACCTATTGAACGCAAATACAAGAAACATCTACTCCTTGCCAACTAACAGAACTGAGACCATCAAATCTTGGGGTTGGGCATTGGGAGCAGATTACCGTTTGCCTAAAAACTACACAATCGGTGGTAACGTATCTTACAACACACTTCAGGACCTTGAGAAGTTGACAGTAACTGGCTTCCAGCCTTCTTTCAACACTCCTGAGTACAGATATGTGGCAAACTTCGCTAACCGTGAGATTGTGAAGAACATTGGATTCGCGATGTCTTACAGATGGCAGGGTGAATTTGTTTGGCAGTCGTCTTTCGTAGCTCCTACAGTGTCTTCACAGCAACTTTCTGTGATGCCAGCATTCGGAACTTTCGATGCGCAAGTGAGCGTGAAAATGAAGGCGCTAAAGTCTATCTTAAAAATCGGTGGATCTAACCTATTCAATAGCACAGGATACAGACAAGCATGGGGTAACCCAACTGTAGGTTCCATGTACTATGTGAGCTTGACTTTTGATGAGTTCTTGAACTAATCGAATCCACTTTATAAAAAAAGGGCTGCTCTCACGAGCAGCCCTTTTTTTTGTACCAGGTACGAAGTACGAAGTACCATGTATAAATACGTTTTAGTATCAAGAACAATGTACCAAGTACGAAGTACCATGTACCAAGATTCTTTAGAAGTACGATTTGGGTCAGAACACGAATCCCCACTTCGACATTCTTAGATCGGAGTTGGGCACTCGACATTAAAAAAGTATCTAGTCGCTAGTATCAAGTATCAAGACGGGAAAAGAATTCTAGTCCATACTTTGTACTTGGTACTTTTCCCCACTTCGATATTAAAAAAGTATCTAGTCGCTAGTATCAAGTATCAAGACGGGAAAAGAATTCTAGTCCATACTTTGTACTTGGTACTTTGTACTTTTCTCTACCATCTAAATTCCGCTCAATTCACTTCTCCCATCATTTTCTTGAGAATAGGCTTCAAAAGAAATAATACCAATGCAGATCCCATCACGGTATACACAATTAGCATGAATTGGTCTGGCATGGCAGCAAGGCCTTCCTCAGAGCCCCCACTCGCCTCCCCTGCAATCAATCCAGCAAACAAGTTACCCAAGGCTACAGAAAGAAACCAAATGCCCATCATTTGACCTCCATAGCCCTTGGGAGATAGTTTGGTGACAAGAGAAAGCCCTACAGGGGACAAACTCAACTCACCGAAGGTGTGAAGCAAGAAGGTAATGATCAACCAACTAGGAGCTGCCAATTCACCGGACGCTGCAATCTTGGTTGCAAAATACATCACAAAAAATCCTATCCCCAACATTGCAAGCCCAAAGGTAAATTTGAGTGGAGAACTAGGCTCTAAGTTTTTTCTACCCAACCACACCCAAAGCGCAGCAAAAAATGGGGCAAACATGATGATAAATAAGGAATTGATGGATTGAAAGTATCCTGTTGGGACCTCCCAGCCTAATACCGTGCGATCCATAAAGCGCTCAGCAAACAAGTTCAGTGTAGAGCCTGCCTGCTCAAATCCCGACCAAAACATGGCTGAGAAAAAGAATAAAACGGCAATAACACCTACTTTATTTTTATCCCCTTTGCTGAGTCCACCAAAAGCAATTACGTAGCCCAAATAACCAACTGCTACAATTGCAATAACGGTACCGGAGGATTTGGCGATAGCCTCAACATCAATCGGTACTACGCCTGTAAACAACAAGCCTATAACTACTATCCCTACCAATCCAATAACAGAAGTTAAGGATTTCAATTTCGTTTGAGCAGCTTTATCTGCTACAGTTACTACTACTGGCACTTCCCCGTAGCCATCAAGAGCCTTACCCGTAAGCTTGTATTGAATCAAACCGAAGATCATTCCTAAACCAGCCAATCCAAACCCGAGGTGCATGTCGTATTCTGCTACTGTAGCACAAGCTAAAGGCGCTATAAACCCACCTATATTGATTCCCATGTAAAAAATAGAAAAGCCTGCATCTCGCTTGGAGCTACCAGCAGGATAGAGTTGACCTACAATAGAACTGATATTTGGCTTTAATAAACCCGTACCAAGTACAATCAAGAGCAGACCTAGGAAAAAAGAAGTGGTATCCAAGGTACTCAAGGTTGATTTTGCTTCTGCATCACCAGAAATCCAACCTTCAATGCCAGGTATGGCCAACATAAAGTGCCCTACAGCAATAATTATCCCACCGTACCACACTGATTTTTTCAAGCCGAATAAACGGTCAGCTAGCCATCCACCCGGTAAGGCCAATAAATAGACGCCCATGGTATACAAACCATAGACAGCGCCAGCTGTAGGATCATCAAATCCAAGCCCTCCATCTACAATGGTCTTGGTCATGAATATGATCAGCAAGGCACGCATGCCGTAATAACTAAAACGTTCCCACATTTCAGTGAAAAACAAGGTCATGAGTCCTTTAGGATGACCAAAAGCAGTAGGGCCTGCAAATTCTGAGTGAAGTGTTTTTTCCACGGTTATTTCGGGTTGAATGGATTAAATTCTACTGCAATGATAAACTTTTTTGTCACTTGAACATAAAGAATCTAGTGCAATCCAATCAATATTTAAAAAAAACAGGACCTAATTATACCCCCAACCCCAGGAAAAATGTAGAGACTTTTCTTACTTGCTGAAGGAGAAGTCGTGTCTATGGGGTCAATACCCTAACAAACAGATCTAATTTTTACTCTTTTTCGTATAAAACCACCAAAAAGCCGGAGCAACCTCTATTTTTGCATCGCAATCCGATTTAAATATTAATCATTCAAAGCCATGAAAACAGCTGAAATAATTACTGAAAAAGGTACCATGCGCGTAGAGCTTTATGAAACAGACGCTCCAATCACGGTTCAAAACTTTGTAGACCTGTCCACAAAAGGTTTTTACGATGGACTTACGTTTCACCGCGTAATCCCAAACTTTGTAATTCAAGGTGGCTGTCCTACCGGAACTGGTACTGGAGGTCCTGGGTACAAAATTCAATGTGAATTGGATGGTGGAAACCAGTTCCATGATCGCGGTGTACTATCTATGGCACATGCAGGAAGAAATACGGGAGGATCTCAATTTTTTGTATGCCATAGCAGAGCAAATACCGCCCATTTGGATCGGAATCACACCTGCTTCGGTAAAGTGGTAGAGGGATTGGAAGTGATCGACGCGATCCGTGCTGGAGATAAAATTGAAAAAATTACAATTCACGAATCTTAATACCAAATTCATTCCGGAGCGCTAGTTAGTACAACTAAAAAGTGCTCCGGATTTTTTTTAGTGCTTTAACTTTTCAAGATCGCCTAAAATTTCCAACACTTCCGCGTGTATTTTTGGGGCTGTTTCTGGTCCTAGAGAGTTAATTTCACCGTAAGGACGCTCCTTGTAGTCGTAAGTAAATGGAGGTTTTACATCCCATTGACTCTTGGGAACAATGTAGCCGATCATGTCATTGGACATTCCAGAAAAAAACCGGTACTGGCCAGGTATCTTTTCTTTTAAGGCCGGAACTTCTACAGGAGAAAGTTTAAAATCTGCACCTACTGGAGATTCAATACCTCCATTAAGAATTTCTGGATAGAGTTCTCCAGGTACATGAACGAATGTAGCCGGCCCTAATTTCCAAGTAGAAACTTCAGATCGAATTTTTTTCCATCCCACAAATCCACGATCAAAAATTCCTACAAAAGCTGCTAGCTGAAAAAGAGAGTTGTCCATCTGAAGGGCAATAGATTTGGCTCTAATTCCCAAGTCTAAAGAAGAGTGAATAACCAAGCTGGTGTCACGCAGGCTCTCTAAAGTTATTTTTGCCAATGCCTTCCCTTGCGCGAGAAGTTTGTCTGGTGCTTGTCGTTGGTAAGAAACACCCGTATAGGGATCTACCACTGCAAGATCAGGCGCTGTAGTCATCAACCCTCCTATTGCTCCATTTAGAAAAATAGCCACACCACCTACTCCAGGCTCGGCCAAGGTATCGGCTACGGGAATCCCATCTTCTACAAAATTTCTCCAAGGATCTGCAAAATCAGAACTGATTTGAATATTTTGCAACCAAAGGGTTTCAGGATGATTTCCCCAATTCAGGATCGTTCCAAGGGTAGCACCAGTTTGTGCATCAAGCACCTGCATCAACTGCAAGCCTGCATCAAAAATGAATGGAGGACGGGTATCCCCAACAAATTCTGCAAGTCCATCTGGTTCTTGCGCAAATTTAAAATGTGCTGGCTTTCTGGAAGTAAAGGCCTCCCCTACTGCTGCAGCAATTCCTTCTTGAACCTGCTTCATGTAGTCATTATTCACCCCACGTACAAACTCAGAAGGGCCCCACATTCCCATTAAATCAGGAGAGGAATGCACATGAGTACTGGAAATGACCACATAGTCTAATTCTGGATACTTTTTTTGAATTAACTTACGCGTTGCAATCACCTCATCATTGCCAAAACCTATCATGTCAATCACGCAAAGTGCCAAGGAAACATCCCCTGATTCAAGCACCATTGCTCGAGCCCAAAGTTTGTCCAAAACACTTTGCGCAGGCCTGGAATTGTGAAATCCTGCCAACCAAATCGCATCAAACTTTCCATTCCCATTGACATCTACAAAACGATCTCCTTTTTCAGGATCATATTTTGAGTCTCCATCCACATCTTCCCAAGTTTCAAAACCTGTGGGCGTCAGATCAACTTTAGAAAATCCTGCATGAACAGTAGCTGCTGGTGCATATAAAGAAAGATCTGTTTGATAGCCTGAATGTCGATCTCTAAATTGGTATGCTGAATAACCAATAATAGCTACCAACAGAATAAGTACAAGTACAGAAAAAATTAAGAGTCCTTTTCGCATGGGATGAAGTTGAAATACCTAATCCTAAACTAAGGTTTATTTCCGACAGGAAGAAGCCAAGTCGCTCAATTTGAAGATTCAATTTTTAGTGATTTTGGTTTGACCTTGAAAATGTTTCTCATGATCGGCATGGGGGACAATATCCTTGTACCACCTCAATCTTAGCTCACTTCGCTCCTGCTCCGAAATATGGAAATTTGGATTTTCAAATTCCTAAGCCCGTTTGATTAACTCAAACAAAATATAGAAGCCGAAACTGAAATATTAAAACTTTCCCTGAAGCCTCTCATCGGAATATGCACTAGCCCATCCACTTTGGATTTTACTTCTTCAATGCCTTCGTGCTCATTTCCAAAAACTAAGGCTATTTTTTGATCCGGAAAGAGGGGTAATTCGTGAATAGAGAATGAATCTGCCACCTGACTCGTGATTCATAGCTGCATTGAACTAGTTAAAATAGCCCAAGCTGCTCATCCTCCCCTTTCTTTGGTGTCAAGATTAGCGTACTACCTACTTCCAAATCATCCGTTTGATCAGCTACTGGCTCTTCATTAAAACTCTCCTCTTCCTGTTCCTGCTCTTCATCTACCGCAGCTTCCATATCAATCACCTGTTCGGATTCAATTAATTTCAGCTCTTTGACCTCATTTGCACTTAACTTGTTTCCTAATGCCTTCCACCCCTTCACATCAATCAACATTTCAAGATCGTAATCCATCTGTTCTTCTACCTTGCCTTTGAGGAACGTAACCGAAACCTGGGCTTGGGCATCCGTAGTGACAAGCTGTAGATAGGATTGTTTGTGTTCCGTGATAAAGTTAAACCGCTTATTGAGCGTAGTCGTTTCAATCAAGAACCGCTTCACAAAGAAGTTCTTTGCTGAACCATCGAAGTAAACCGCTCCAATAATTTTTTGAGGGTCAAATTTTTGAATTAAAAGTACTTCAGTAGGATCGTAGCGATTGGTCAGCTCAAAACTGGTCAATTCATAATCACCATTTTTGTAGCAGACTAAAATTTTATCATCACCAAGGAAATTCCCTATTTGTTTGCCTCGAGAATCCGTGTTCAGTCGACCTACAGAAGCATCGAAATAGATGTTGAGACCGCCTAAGGTGGATTTACCCTCCATCTTGAACTGTACCTTACGAACTGGATATCGCGTTAGAATATTCCCTCCTGCCGCTCGCCCTTTGATTTCAATCTCAGCAAAATCAAAATCAAATACTTTCACCCTCGCCTTTGCTCCTTGCGTCAGATAGATTGTCACCACTTCTGCTTCCCCATTGGGGTTGACGGTAAGGTAAAGTAACTTTGATCCCTTGGTTCCTTTGGTTAGGTCATATTCCTTGTCACGCGTCACACCTCCAACCTGAAACCGCTTGACCATCGACCTTCCGGACACTCCTTCCAGGTAAATGAAATTGTAGGTCATTCGCTCGTCATTTTTCCGAAAGACACCGACATAAACGAGATCTTTGCCCATGAAGAGCTTTTCCTGTACTTTAGAAACAATCAGTTTTCCATCACGCCGAATGGCGATTATATCGTCTAGATCTGAACATTCACAGATATATTCGTCTTTTTTCAATCCATAGCCTACAAAACCATCCACTCGATTCACATACAGTTTGGCATTATTTGCAGCCACTACGGCTGCCTGAATAGTATCAAATGCTCGAATTTCTGTTTTCCGTTCCCTACCTTTTCCATACTTATCTAATAAATTTTGGTAGTAGGCAATTGAATAATCGGTCAAGTGCTTGAGGTTGTAATTCACCTCCTTCAACTCATCCTGAAGGCGCTTCATCAACTCATCGGCCTTGAAAGTATCAAACTTGGAGATCCGCTTGATTTTTATTTCGGTTAAACGAACCAAATCTTCCTGAACAATAGTTCGGTAAAAATCAGGTTTGTATGGATCTAAACCACGATCAATTGCTTCCAATACCGCATCCCAAGTGGTACATTCCTCAATATCACGGTAAATTCGATTTTCAATGAAGATTTTTTCCAAAGAAGA
>CAXNJN010000059.1:0-16919 GCA_964202605.1 Bacteroidia bacterium
AAGGAAAGAATATTAAAATGGAGAATCCGGCTACAGCTCAAGGCTCGAACGCTTAAGAAGATTCACTTCGGTAGCAAGAGCAAAAATCTGTACGATGTGCTCCGTATTTTTATTCAGCAGCTCAAAAAACATGACATCAACGAGCGTGCTGGCGCCATGGCATTCAGCTACACGATTGCCTTGTTTCCCCTCCTTTTATTTTTGCTCAACCTCGTTCCCTATTTGCAGATTTTTTTTCCATTGGTGACAACGGCCAATATCCTTTCCTTTGTGCAGGGGATCATGCCAATTGATGTGTATGTAACCATCGAATCGACCTTGCTGGACATCATTTCCAAGCCGAGACAAAGTCTCCTTTCTTTGGGTTTTTTCTTTGCCCTCTTTGCCTCCACCCAGGGGGTGGTATCGATGATGAATTCGTTTAATGCGGTGTATAAAACCAAGGAAAATCGAAGCTGGGGTAGCAGTAGAGGCATTGCAATCTCCATTGTGCTTGCCTTGGTAGTGACGATTCTGGCGGCAAGTTCCGTCATGATTGTGGGCAGCTTCTGGATTACAGAATTGAAGGATACGCACCTATTTTCAAATGGGTTTGTCATCTTCCTGTTCAATACCTTTAAGTTTTTTATTCTTCTGGCGGTATTTTACCTGACCTCGGCCTTTATTTTCCGCTATGCGCCGGCGATTCACGACAAGTGGCATTTTTTCTCTACGGGGGCTAAGCTGGCAGGGCTATTGAATACGGTGTCTTTTTACGGGTTTATTTTCTATTTGGAAAACTTTGCGAGTTACAACAAGCTCTACGGATCCATCGGTACGATCATCGCCTTGATGCTGTGGCTATACCTCACCTCTGTGATTGTGCTCGTTTGCTTTGCCGTGAATGTGAGTTTTGATCTGGCTGAGGAGAAGCAGCGGCATCGGGACAACTTGAAAAAAATGCTGGGCAAGCCTTCCGGGAAGTAAGCCTTCTATTTTCCTAAACTCCCTTTTCACTTTATGCCAGTAAATTTGGCAGTGCGGATAGCCAATCGGGCCTGGATAAAATTTAAGCCCTAAAAAATCAAGTACTTACGATAAAAAGAAGGAAAGAAGTTGGCATAACTAGTTAAACCCCCTATTTTTGCAAACTCGATGACCAATCGACACGATTTAGAGGAGTGGCAGAGTGGTCGATCGCGGCGGTCTTGAAAACCGTTGTACCGTGAGGTACCGGGGGTTCGAATCCCTCCTCCTCTGCAAAAAAGCCCTTGTAAATACAGATTTACAAGGGCTTTTACTTTTTGGAATTGACCAGAAAGTTATTTGGTGGTTAAATCTAGTTTAACATTAATTTTTTTGAGGTACTTGTAGATCAACTTGAAATACGAAGTCAGGAAAGAAACCAATCGTATCCTTTGTGTCCCCTTGATTGAAAACTGTTTGGGTGAAACATGACCTTAGGGGTGTTCCTCAAGGCTTCAATCTGGAAAGGAATTACCAATAGATGTAACCTACCTACTCCCGCTTACAACGTAGTAAGTACAACACCTTGTTAAGTGGATTTATTTTATTGGGTACATTTTAAGATTTAGGGAATCAAAATACTTAATCCGATTTGGAATTGTTTCTAAAATCGTATCCTTCAGCGTTGAATCAATCCGCTCAGGCCGATAGCGAAGCGCCAAATATAAAAGAAAAGTCTCCGCTACATCTTCCCTTTCAGGATTATCACGTGCATAAGTAGAGATGAAACTAGGATCTAAGTTTTGTGCCTTGATCCAACCACTTGAGGCAGAATGATAGTCATCTAGTGAAGAATGGGCCGCTTCATGAACTAATGTTTCTTCCAATATCCCATCGTTTTCATACTCTAGTGTTTGACCAATATAAATTAGAAGATTATTGTTTCCGCCACCAAAAGGATGTGTTCCCTTATGAATCCATGAGGTTTGGACATCTTTACGCAAAGCTGTTGGAAGTTTGCCAAATACCTCAGCATATTTTAAGGCTTGGATTTCAGCTTCAGCTACATTTTTAAATTCAGGATTAATTTGAATTTCTATTGACAGACCATCGGCATAGTTGGCATTGAAAATAAAAGGCCTAACAGTTATCCAATCATCAACTCTTCTGTCAAACATTGTCCTTTCAGCTTGACCAGCATAAGCAAGACTTGTAAATGTTGATGGATCTGCACTTGTAATTATATCAGGATCTAAAAAAATGGTTCCATCAAATGGAGGATCTAGTTGAACTTTTGAAATAGAAGGCTGTGCATCACTTATTTTACAAGCAAGTAGAAATACTATGAGACTATGCGTTATTAAGCTTATTATTTTTTTCATAAGATAGGCGAGTGTTTGTTTCGTTCATTTTTTAAAGGTTATCGAATTGACTTCACGTTTTTTTGATCCCCGCGACGACATGTTAGTATGCTGCAGGATTCCTAATGTAACGAAGCTTATCAGCAGCTGCCCACAGTGTTTTTTCGAGGTCTTGGGTTACAAATTGTCAAAAATCAATCAAATACTGCTTTAATGTAGCTCCAATGAAGCATTTTACAAAATATTTGCTTGCCGAAGATGTTGGGTAATGCTGTAAAGTAATCTGTTGTTGAACTTGCCTCAGTTACCATTACGTAAGTTCTAGCTAGAAAAGCCTACCCCTACCTTACCCCACTCGCGACTCGGAAAACAAATCGTAGGCAGCCACGAGCAGCTGCTGGGCGGGGGAGCAGCCGTACTTTTCATAGCCCTGGATCGCTGCACGGTTTTCTACATACACGGCCAGGTACTCCTGTTCCAGGTCATCCCAGAGCACCAAGAGGTATTCGTAGGGTATTTTGCTTGCACGACCACGTTCCAACCAGGAAGTAAATTGCCCTTCATCAAGTGGCTTAGGGTACTCCGAACTGTTAAACATTGGAGAGCCCTTTTTTTACTTTTGGGATCACTTCCTCCCCAATCAAGGCGATCGTTTCACTCAACTGCTGGTGGCTCAGTCCAGCATTGTCTAGCTGGAAGGTAAAGCGATCGATCCCGCCCAAGGAGGCACTGTGGCGCAGGATTTTCTCCGCCACCTCATCCGAATCCCCAACGAGGTAGGCACCCCACTTGGAATTTTGCGCTTCAAAATGTCCTCGCGTGACGGGTGGCCAACCCCTCTCTTTGCCGATGCGGGTGAAGGTTTCGGCATAGCCAGGGTAATAGTTTTCTACTGCTTCCTCATGCGTTTGTGCAACATAGCCTAAGGAATGCAAGCCTACTTTTAAGTCTTCTTGTGCAAAACCTGCCTTGTCTCCAGCCTCTCGGTACAGGTCAATCAGGGGGCGGAAACGGTGGGTCTCTCCGCCGATCACTGCCACCATCAGGGGTAGTCCGAAGGAACCCGCCCGCACAAAGGAAGCGGGTGTTCCACCTACACCCAACCAAATGGGAAGCTTCGGCTGTAGCGGTCTCGGGTAGATTGCTTGCTCCTGCAAAGCAGGTCGAAAACGCCCTCTCCAAGTCACCACCTCCTGCTCGTTGAGCTGAAGGAGCAGCTCAAGTTTCTCCGCAAATAAGGCATCGTAATCCTGAAAATTCAATCCAAAAAGGGGAAATGCTTCGGTGAAGGAACCTCGGCCCACGACCAGCTCGGCACGGCCTTGAGAAATAAGGTCTAGGGTAGCGAATTGCTGGAACACCCGCACGGGATCTGCTGCGCTGAGCACGGTGACCGCACTGCTCAAGCGAATGCGAGTAGTTCGAGATGCAGCTGCCGCCAAAATCACGGAGGTGGCGGAGTCCAAAAACTCTTTGCGGTGGTGCTCTCCAATCGAAAATACATCCAGTCCCTTTTCGTCAGCAAGCTGAATGCGGGCAAGCAGTTCCTGCAAGGCATCCTGAGCAGTTCCGACCGGATTGCCCTGTGCATCGGTGACAAAGGCAGCAAAGCTATCAATTCCAATTTCCATGGCGTAAACCTAGGCAGTCTTTGCAAATAAACCGAAGGGCTAGGCTACAAATTCCATAGGCCCCCGTTGGCTAGCGTAAAGAAAATGGGGTACTTTTAGGAACATGAATCCGCAAATCCTCATCGATATCGTCACGCACCGCATGCCCTTTGGCAAGTACAAGGGAAGACTGCTCTGCGATATTCCCGAGGACTACCTGGTTTGGATGTATAAAAAAGGATTTCCTGCAGGTCACTTGGGCATGTGCTTGAATACCCTCTATGAAATTCGATTGAATGGATTGGAAGAGATCATTCGTGAAGTTAGGTCCCGCTATCCAAACTCCTCCAGAAGCTAAAATCAAATTCAGTCTCCCAATTAGGGTTTCACAATCCACTCCTCGTGCAAAATCTGAATGGCACGGCGGATCACTCGGATGTACCCATCCTCCTCCGTCGGGTCACAACCGTTGCTGATCACCACAAAGCCGTACTTTTCTTCGGGATTAAAAAATAGCGCAGAGTACAGGCCGTAGGCAGAACCGGTATGCCCAACCAATTCCACCCCAGGAAGTAACACATCCGTTTTCCATAGGGCCAAACCGTAATTTTCATCCGTAGAAAGTGGGGTCTGCATTTCTTGAGAATGTACCTTAGAAATAATCCGAGTTGTTCCTACTTTACCATAGTTCATGTGCAGCAGGAGGTACTTGGCGAGGTCTGGGGCAGAGATCTTCATGCCTCCTGTTGGTGAAAAAATAGGCGTACTGTAGCCCGGCACGTAGGTTTTTAGTTCCTCGCTTTTGGAAACATAAGCTGCAGGCGATGTAGTAAACTTTGCTGAATCCCGCTGGTAGGCGTACAGGGTCGCCAGGCGGCTTTTATCCAGTTGATCTACATCGTAGCCACCATACAAACCCAGGGGCTTGAGGATATTTTTTTGGATGTAAGCATCAAAGCGAAGCCCCGAATACTTCTCCAAAATCGCTCCTGCGAGATTGAAATTCAAATTGCAGTATTCGTAGCCCTTTCCTGGAGCGTAGGCATTGTAGGCTCCTTGCCAAGTTGCATTCTTCTCTGGATGGATGGCATCCAAGGTAAAGTAGCCCTGCTGATCGTTGATGCTGGAGGTATGGGAGAGCAGCATGCGCAGCGTAATCACGGTGTCCGAAAATTTGGGATTCCGAATCCGAAATCCTATCAGATCACTCACGTTATCGTCCAAGGAAAGTACTTTTTTCTCGACCAGCTGCAGGAGGGCTGTTGCCGTGAAGGACTTGGATATGGAGGCAATTCGGAAGAGGTCCGTGGTCTCCAAAGCCTCCTTCCCCTCTTCCTTCCATCCCAAGGCTTGAGTATGCACCACCTTGCCCTCTTTTACCACAGCTACCGACAGTCCCATCACGGGATAGTCCTGCATCAATTGGGTCAGGCGCTGGGTAGTGGCATCCTGGGCTTTTAAAGAAAAAGCAGTAGCGAACAACAAACCGAAGAAAAGGCATAGCGTACTTTTCATAGAAAGGCTATTTTTAGGAGAAATAAAAGGGAAGATACACAATCCAAAAACTTTCTATCTTTCAAGTGCATCAAAATTTGAAACTAATTTCCCATTGGCACAACCCAATACTCAAATCGACCAATTTCTCCTCGAAGGCTGCATGCGCTGCTCTTTGGGCGCTACTCCGGCCTGCAAGGTGCTCCTTTGGACAGATATTTTGGAGTTTTTGCGTCAACTGATCTTGGAAACGGAACTTCAAGAAGAACGGAAATGGGGGGTACCGACCTATACGATCAATGGGAAAAACGCAGTGATGTTAGGGGTGTTTAAGGATTCCTGCGTGTTGAGTTTTATCAAAGGACAGCTCCTCCCTGATCCCAAGGGGCTGCTCGAACTTCCGGGTCCCAATTCTATTGGAGGCAGGATCCTTCGATTCACCCAGCTCAATCAGGCTACTTTGTTGGAAAATGACATCCGACACTTCCTGCAGGAGGCTATCCAAGTGGAGCGATCTGGAAAAAAAGCAGCGCCTAGTTCCAGCCGGCAAGTGCTTCCGAACGAACTGCTGCAAAAATTTACCGAACACCCCGGCTTGGAAACCGCATTTTTTAAGCTAACCCCAGGGCGGCAGCGGGGCTACCTCATCCACATTTCTGGAGCCAAACAATCCCCAACCCGACTCAGCCGCATCGAGAAATGTATTCCAAAGATCTTCGAAGGCAAAGGGATGATGGATTAGATCGGATTATTGAAAATTTTCTTAAAAAACCTTTTATCCATTTTTTATAAATCATCGAAAAAAAGAGGTAGTTTGAATTACTTTTTACCACTACAGACATTTTATTTTTTAATTGCTTTTTGAACGTTTAGCCTAGCTGTCGAAGGATAAAAATTTTCAATTGTTTCCTGTTTGGGAAACTATTTTTTCAACTAATCCGTTTAATCCATGAAATCCCAAAAGTTTGAAGTTAAATTCCTTGCTGAAGCGGTTGAATTTCTAGACCTACTTGATGAGAAAGTAAGAGATAAAATCATATACAACATCACAAAGGCCCAATTTTCAACCAACAAAGAGCTATTCAAAAAGCTGAATGAGGAAATTTGGGAATTCAGAACACTTTACCAGAGCATTGCCTATCGGCTTTTTGCTTTTTGGGACAAATCCGAAAAAGATCGAGCGCTTGTGATTATCACTCATGCATTGATAAAAAAAACTGAAAAAACTCCGAAGGCTGATTTGGCCAAATCACTGCGATTAAGAACCAGCTACTTTGAAAGTAAATAGACAACCTCTCAAGATTATTCTACATCTGACCACCATGAAAAATAACCCAATTCAACAATTCTCCCTAGAAGAGATCACCGATAAGTACATCGGGAAAAAAGGAAGCGAAAAACGTGATGCATTTGAAAATGAATTACGATTAGACTTATTGGGCGAAGCCCTTAAACAAACACGAATCAAGCAAAAGCTTACCCAAGCAGAATTGGGAAAGCTTGTTGGAGTTCAAAAATCTCAAATTTCAAAACTTGAAAACAGTGTGAAAGATGCAAGATTTGAAACAGTGCTTAAGGTTTTTAAAGCGCTAAATACACGAATCACGTTTAAGTTGGAGTCGGAAGAAACTTCTAGCTAACTCCCCGATTTCTAAGTCTTGCCTTTGTATTAAATTCTTTCATTTTTTCCTTTTTAAACTAACTCCTCAAGTCCACGGCCATTGTAATCTTAGGATTTACCTGCGTTCTTTGTAAACCCAAGATTATCCCTATCCAACATGTCCCAAGCCACGCTTATCCAGCAAGTCACACTCGTCAATGAAGGCAAAATTCAAGTTACCGACGTCCTTATTGAAGGGGAACGCATCCAAAAAATCGGTTCCATCCCTATCCAAGATCAATACCACCTCGTGGACGGCCGTGGCAAGTACTTATTTCCAGGTGTAATCGACGGACAGGTGCACTTTCGGGACCCAGGGCTGACCCACAAGGCAGACCTAACTAGCGAGAGCAAGGCGGCTATCGCCGGTGGGGTCACCTCCTTTATCGAAATGCCCAATACCCGACCCAATACGCTGACTTTAGAGCTATGGGCCGACAAATACGAGTTGGCCTCCACCAAATCACTAGCCAACTACGGTTTCTTGCTTGGCATTACAGCGGACAACCTGGACGAGGTGATCCAATGGGACACCTCCAAGCACCTGGCCATCACGGACGATGGGCTTTACTTTACAGGAAAAGGAAATATCCTTGCCGATCAGCCTGCCATGTTGGAGAAACTTTTTGCTGCGCACAAAGGTCTGATCGCGATCCACTCCGAAAAAGAGGAAATCATCGAGAAAAATGAGGAGCTCTACCGCGAAAAATACGGGGAAAATGTACCCATCGCCTGCCACCCGCTGATTCGCAGCGAACAAGCATGTTACGAGGCTACCGAACGGGCAATTGGCCTGGCAGAAAAGCATGGAGCCCGCCTCCATATCCTTCACCTCAGCACCGCCAAGGAAACGTCTCTTTTCCGAAACGACATTCCTTTAACCAAAAAAAATATCACCACCGAAGTGTCGGTACACCACCTCTGGTTTACCGACCAGGATTACGAGCGACTCGGTGTCCTCATCAAGTGGAACCCTGCCATCAAGACGCAAAAAGATAAGGATGGCCTACTTGCAGCTCTCCTTGACGACCGCATTGACCTCATCACTACCGACCATGCGCCGCATACCTTGGAGGAAAAGCAAAAGCCCTACTTCCAGTCCATGTCTGGCGCCCCGCTGGTACAGCATTCACTGAATTGCCTCTTGGAATTTTACCACCAAGGTAAAATCAGCCTGGAAAAAATCGTGGAAAAAATGTGCCACAATCCCGCCATCCTCTACCGCATCAAAGAGCGCGGATACATTCGTGAAGGTTATTTTGCCGACTTGACCCTCGTGGATCTCAACAGCGAGTGGACCGTGAGCAAGGAAAATATCCTGTACAAGTGTGGCTGGTCTCCTCTAGAGGGCACGACCTTCCACAGCCAAGTTGCCATGACCTGGGTCAACGGACACCTGGCCTACGACCAAGGTACATTCCACGAGGAAGTCAAAGGCAAAGCGCTGGAAGTAGCAACCCACTAAACACCAACGAAGGCATAGCCACCTTTGAAAAAATGACTCAAAAAAGGACTTTGGATCATCGATCGCGTAGTGCAAAAAGAGCTAAGGGGCGATGCAGACCTAAACAGCAACAGCTGGTACATTCCTAAAAAATAAGCTTTCGCTCAAGCGTACATTACTTACATCCCGTGCTTTTCACACATCCCCTTGATGAGTTGGTAGCCCTGCTCCGCCATCTCCCAAGGCGCTGAAAACTCACGCCAAACACCGATCGCATTCGCAAAAGCTGGATCGTTGCGGGTGAAGCCCTCAATCGTCAACCAGCCTGAATACCCAACTTTCTTGAGCGCTGCAAAGGTTTCATCAAAGTTGACATGCCCTGAACCCGGCGTCCCTCGGTCGTTTTCGGAAATATGCACATGCCCCAAGCGTGGTGCAATCCGTTCAATGGCAAGGCCCAGTTTTTTCTCCTCCATATTCGCGTGGTGGGTATCAAACATGGCCTGAACCTGTGGATGATTGACTTGAGTCAATAAGTAATCCAACTGCTCCATGGTATTGGCGAGGTAACATTCAAATCGATTGAGCGCCTCTGGGGTCAGTAGAATCCCCAAGCTTTGCGCATAATCTCCCACCTCCTGCAATACTTCGGCAGACCAATCATACTCCTCGGAAATAGGTGCCCGTGAAGCAAAGGTGGCAAAAGCGGAATGAAAGGGTCCGCAAAGCACTTGTGCCCCTAGGTCAGCCGCACGGTCCAGCACCCATTTTAGTTTTTCTTTGGCTTTCTCTCGAACGGCCGGATCAGGAGAAATGGGATTTTCAGCGGCCCCCATCACCGTTACTGCCGTTACTTCCAGTCCTATTTTTTTGCAATAGTCCCCCACCAACCTACAGGACTTTTGGTCGGTATCTCCAATAAAAAACTCGGCCCCATCGTAGCCAATCCCCTTCAGGCGATCCAAAATTGGAAAAAGCGCCTCGGAAATTTCTGCCGACCAGGCCAGTACATTGAAACCTATTTTGTTCATAGGGTGAATGGATTAGTGTGAAAGGAAAATATAGTATTTTATTGTACAAAGTACCAAGTACGAAGTACCAAGTAGAGATACTGGATTGTACAAAGTACGAAGTACGAAGTACAAAGTAGGGATACTGAATTGTACAAAATACCAAGTACGAAGTACAATGTAGGGATTTGCATTAGGATGAAAATGTTGCTTCTAATGCGTCTTGATACTTGATACTAGCGACTTGATACTTTTTTAATATCGAATGCCGAACGCCGAATGTTGAATGAAGAAGTGGAGGTTCGTATACCCCCAAATCTCGTAGCTTGCCGCACTGAGTCTAATTTCTTGGCTCTCGCATCTTGCTTCTGTACGGTCTTTCTACTTGATACTAGCGACTTGATACTTTTTTAATATCGAACACCGAACGCCGAATGTTGAATGAAGAAGTGGAGGTTCGTATACCCCCAAATCTCGTAGCTTGGCGCACTGAGTCTAATTTCTTGGCTCTCGCATCTTGCTTCTGTACGGTCTTTCTACTTGATACTAGCTACTTGATACTACTCGAAATCCGATACGCGCATGCCCTTGCGGAAGGTGTCAAATCCAAAAGCAGTAGGCGAATAGGCACCCACATAGTCCACATTCAACTCCGCCGTCACTGCATCCCCCATTCCGAGTAGCCAGAAAGATGCATTGAGCACCAAGCGCCTCAAGTCGGCACTTTGAAAGTCCAAGGAAGCACCCATCGTAGAAGCAAAGGCCATTCCTGGCTTTCCTCCTTCGAGCTGGTAGCCTTTCGTCCAAGCGATTGGCATCACTGACTTTTCCCAAATTAATGGCGCCTGAGCATCCATTCCAGCGGTAGATTGGCCATAGACCAACACATCTGCCTCCTTGGGCAAGTGCTTGATGCCATACACATCTGAAGGTCCCCAGATATCTTTAACCCCACGGAGAACGGGATGATTCGCATTTTGCTTCACTCCGTCTACTAGCGCTCTAGTTCCCTCCGTGCCGTGATTCCCGTGGTGATTCACCCAAGTTTCTCCAAAAATCCGCTGTCCAAATCCCAGCTCCCATCCGGGTACTTTACTCATCCAGTCCCACTTGGCAAATCGAGAAGTTTTATTTTTTTGATAGGCGAACGCGTGTGTGGTCGTTCGCAAGCCAATTATGGGTTTACCTGCCAACAAGTATTCCTCCAAGTAACTGGCTTGCGCATCGGGAAGCTCCCGAAACCGAAGCAATAGAATTACCAAGTCTGCCGTTTGCAGCTGCTCCAGGCCTGGAATGTTGTTTTGATAGTTGGGAACCACGTTCCCGGTACTTGGATCAATGGGGAAAAGAACAGTGGTCTTGAAGCCGTAACGGGTGGATAGAATTTTGGCAAGCATGGGCATGGACTCTTCTGAGCGGTACTCATCGTCCCCTGCTACCAAGACAATGTGCTTGCCCTGGCCTGGACCAGGCCCGCCTGGAAATTGAAGGTAGGATTGCCCAGATTGAGCCCCAACCCACAAACTCAGTAGAAAAAACGGAGCAATTGCCAAAAGCCTGAAAAGGGAAGATGTCATAGGAAGTAGGTTAGTACTTCGGAAAATAGGCAAATTCGTTGACTTCCTAAAAAAAGGGGAGTTCTATTTTTTTCTTAATTTTTGAATTCCCAAGATGGGAAGCAGCACGACTATACCCACAGCCAATCCAAAAAGAAAATCCTTTAACATCTCCGGCCAAGTGGGCAGAAGGTGGTGGAAAAAAGGAATGTTGTGTGCAAAAATACCTCCAGAAACCAGCAATAAGGCTAGTGTGCCTATAAATCCAATTCCGCGAACAAAATAGGGCAGTGCCTTAACCAACATCCAACCTATTTTATCGGAAAAACTATCCTCCCGATCGTTAAGTGCAATCAATCTGAATCCAAACTCATCCATCCGCACTACCAAGGCCACAATCCCATACACACCTACCGTAGCGATCAGCGCGATAATGGACACCACGGCTATTTGATTGAGCAATGGTTTGTCGACCACCGTGCTCATCGCAATAATCACAATCTCCACCGACAGGATAAAATCCGTGGTGATGGCGGATTTAATTTTCTTTTTTTCCAGCGCTAGAACTTCCTCTTTGGTAATGTCTAGGTCTAATTTTTCCTCTTTTTCAGCAGGATGTGGGAAAACATAGGTATGGATTTTTTCCGCCCCCTCGTAGGCAAGGTACAAGCCACCTACTACCAAGATTACTGTAACTGCAAAAGGTGCAAAGGCACTCAGCAAAAAGGCAATCGGGAGAATAATCAATTTATTCAAAGCAGACCCCTTGGTTATGGCCCAAATCACAGGAAGCTCTCGGTCGGACACAAAGCCGGATGCTTTTTCGGCATTTACGGCCAAATCATCTCCCAAAATTCCGGCCGTTTTTTTCGCGGCCACTTTACTCATCACAACCACATCATCCATGAGCGCAGCAATGTCATCCAATAAAGCAAATAATCCAGAAGCCATGTATAGGGGGAATAAAATCAATCAATTGCTGGACCTCAAGCTGAGGTCTCCTGCACCATCCAACCTGCTTGTTTCTTACAAAACCAGCAATTGAAGCCCGAATTTAGCTGTTTTTGGAATCAAAAATCAAAGGAAAAAATTTACCTCCCATTTTTTCTCCTTTTGGAATCACCGGAACCCCCGCAAGAAGTGGTTCATCAGAGTCAGAAAAGGTGCCGTCTGCAAATACATTGAGCACAAAAGCCTTTCTCGAACGTGGAGAATAATTGGCATAGCTCCCATGCACCAACAAAGGGTGATGAAATGCTGCATACCCTGCTTTTAGGGAAATAGCTACAGGTGCAAATTGGGCCTTCTGCTCTTCAGAAAGCATCCCCATCAGCCCATCCATAGATCCTGCTAAGTCGGGCTTCTCCAAAAGTCCCCAACGATGGGAACCTGGCACGTACTGCAAGCAGCCATTTTCTTCGGTAGCATCATCAAGCCCACACCAACAGGTCAAATGCTGCATCTCCACAGTGCGGGTCCAGTAGGAATAATCCTGGTGCCAAGCCACTACACCACCGTGGTGTGCAGGCTTGCAAAAGAGTTGGTCGTGCCAAAATCGAACCCCTCGACCCCCAAGCAGCTGGCTAGCGACCATTCGAAATGCTGGGTTCCAAATCGCATCGTGAAAAGCTTCTGCTATTCGCCAGTGACCCAATGAGTGGAAGAGCACCGTATTAGGATCTGCGGATTCGTTGCTATGAAACTCGTGAAATAAACCATGCAGCGGATGCTTGGGATCCATCACCTCATCCAAGGCCTGGTCTAAGGCACGAATCTGCGTTTCATTTAGGAGCTGAACACCCGCTAAGTAGCCGTTTTCATGAAAAAATTCAATCTGTTCTTGGCTCAATCGGTACCGGTCCCACTGCTCAGAGGAGGTAGGCTGCGCAAACAGATCGGTCAAAGGATAGGGGTAATCGGCAAGGTCTTTCATGGGTTGCAAGGAATGGAAAGAAATATATGAAAATTTAGAAAAAAATACCACTTCTTTCTCCCTTCCTTTAGTTCCTTCTAACTCTCCAGCAGCTCCAAGCGCTGCAAAAGGAGCGTAAAAAGCATGGTGAAACGAATACTAGTTAAGGAGACGCCCAAGAAAGTTCATCCAAGAGCCAAAGCGCAGATAACCTACAAGTAGGTAGGTCAAACTTGCTGGCACTAGTACTTCTGTTTAGAATTTTGGACAAGGAAGAATCGTATCTCGACCGAGAGGCTTCCCTTGATTTAGACTGGGGATTGTCCAGGAAAGGCTCAGCTCATGCGCACCTCCACTTTGGATTCCAAGTTGCGATACGGTGTAGTCAAAACTATAACCAACACTCAAGCCACTCAATAAGTTGACTCCCACCATCATCACGATGGCCTCGCGGTTACTCTGCCCTTCCACAGGCTTGTATGGCAAACCTCTATACCAGACCCCAAATAAGATGGGCTCCACATAGAAATATGCCCCTAGATCGAGCTGTTCAAATGGCCCTTGCCTTTTGTAGTTGATGGTCGGGGTCAAGTAACGCTGCTTGCTCATGTGGGTAAAATCCCTCCGCATGCTTCCTTGGCCCAACGAAATTCGGTAACCTGCGTGTACCGATAATTTCCTTGGAAGGGGGCTCAACCCATCCACAAAAGACTGGTTAGGTTGGTTGAGATGGTGGGCAGAAAACCCTAACCAAGCATTATTAGTAAACAATAAACCTCCTGCAGACAACGAAAATAAGCCTACAGGGTCTCCTAGACCTGGAATATCTGCGCCAGGAAGTAAGGGTCCCGTGGGGTCTAGCGGATCGATTTGGTTGGCGAAAACGAGGTTTTCATAAAACCCTATTTCCCTACGAATGTAGCTAGCTTGAAACCCAGGTCTAAAATACAGCTTGTCACCCAGCCGCAATTCGTACGAGTACATGGCAGAAACCGAGGTAGATCTCAACTTGGAAGCTCCTTCCGAATCTTGCATCACATGAACTCCTATCCCAGAGTTGTATTCAGGCAAATAGGTGTCATAGTAGGCAGAAAAAGTGGTAAATTGGGCCTCAATGGAGGGCCACTGGTTTCGGTAATTAAATCCTACCCGTCCCATTAACTCAGAACCAGCCAAGGCCGGATTAAGGTAAAGTGGTGCTGCATAATACTGACTGTATTGGGGATCCTGTGCGAAGGCCCCAGAAATAGGGGCTAAGCTCAAGGCAATAAAAAAAACTAATGTCAGCAGAGACCGTAACACGAAATAGTTCGTTTATTTGAATGCGTACTTCACTTCTAAACGTAAGCTCCTATTGGATGTTTTAGAAGTAGGGCTAAAAATATGAAAAGCAAGGTTAATTCCATACGTTTCATCCTTCTATTTACAGGCCTCTCCCTGCTGCTAGGTATGTCATGGCCTGTGTCAATTTTGGCTCAAGGATACAATGACAACGAATGGATTTTTGGAAATTGCAGCAGTGGAGGCCATCCCTACCTCTCGTTCGGGAAAGGAGAAACGGCCACTATTCAAACCCTCCCTGCTACTGTCATTGGAGGAGCCTTCAACAATGCCATTGCCATTGACCCCATCACGGGCCAACCCTTTTTCTACACCAACGGGGAGTTAGTTTACGATTATTCTGGCAGCCCAATTGAAGGTTCAGCGCCTGGATTGAATGGCAACTTTCAAGGAAGACAGACCGTGGCTACTAGTATTTTGGAATACAACCCAACTGGCAATAAACTTTTTTACATTTTCTACTTATCGCTAGCTGGACAACTTCAGTATGCACTCGTAGACATGAATGCAATGGGGCAAGCAACAGGTGCACAACCCCCATTTGGTAAAATCACAACGAAAAACCAGGTTGTAGGACCCGCTCAAGGGGCCGTGTTGGTAGTCAAGACCCCTAGCTCACCTTCCTATTTGATTAGCTTTGCAGGAGGAAATCTACAGTCCCGCAGAATAGAATCAACTGCAGGATCATTTACCCTAACAAGTACAGCAGCCATTCCCTTCGCTCCCAAAGCAATCGTCTTTGATGAGGCAAGCAGCAGCCTTCTGCTTCTTCCACCCAACCCAGGAGAGGACATACTACTGCTTGCCTTTGATTCGAGCACGGGCACCTTTGGCAGTCCTGTGGCGCTAAGTAACTCAGGTGGAACGGATGCTATTTTTGGAGCAGATTTTTCTCCAGAAGGGGATTATATCTTTTTTTCGAGAGGAAATAAACTTTTCCGAATCCCTAGAAATTCTCCTACAGCGATTCCGGAGCAAGTTCCTGTAGACCCAAGCATTCACCAAATCTACGATGTCAAAACAGGACCAGATGGCTCCTTGTACTACCTGTATGAAGAGCGCCCAGGTGGGCCACAATTGATTGGTAGGGTGAAAAATCCGGATGCAATCACGGTTGCCACGCTAGGATTGGAAGAAAATCCATTTGCTGGAAGTGATTTTTGTGGCCGCGTCTTCCCTGTGTTTGCGCCCAATGCCGATGTAGAACCTGCTGTAGATTTTACTTGGGATCCTGAGGAGCCCTGTGCCAACAATCCCGTACAACTTATCAGCGAAATTACTCCTGCCAACTACCTCCCACTCTCCTTTTCCTGGGAATTCTCACCTCCTCTCAGTGGTACCGATGGCAACCCACTACCCGCAGACTTTAATCAAGAACACTTTTTGGTTCCTGCAGAAGCAGCCTCAGGAAGCAGCCTGGAGGTGACGCTCACGGTCACCTTTCCCGATAGTACCACCAAGGTGGTAACCAAAAGCATTACGCTCACAGAAAATGAGTTGCAAGCCAATTTTTCCCCTTCAGATACCACCCTCTGCGAATCCTGCATCGACCTCGATCCCCTCCTCCAAGCGCAGTCAGGTGGTGGTGCCGGTGGAGGAACAGGGGGCGGCATGGGTGGCACGGGTGGAGGCACCTCCTACGAGTATTTTTGGTCCAACAAGCGGGAAGATGGCTGGATAGCTAAGGGAGCAAATGAAGTATGCAAACCCGGATTGTACTGGGTACTGGTTCGTGAACCTGGGTCTTCCTGCTATGCCTATGCAGAAATCCGAATCAAAATGTGGGACATCCCCGACCAAACCAATAACATCTGGTATTTTGGAAATGGAGCCGGATTGGACTTCAATCCAGACCCTGACGATGAAAATGCACCAGTACCGCGCCCTATTGCAGTACCTCATTCACAAAATATTCCTGCCGGCACCACCACGATCTCAGATCAAGCTGGACAAGTGCTATTCTACAGCGACGGCCAATCCGTCTGGGACCTCAATGGGAACTTGATGGAAAACGGTACCGACATCGGGGGCAGCAACACGGCTAGCCAAGGGGTATTGGCGGTAGGCGTACCTACCCAGCCAACCCTTTTCTATCTTTTCACGACGCAAGCCTCCACAAGTGGCAGCAATGTCGTTAGCTTTTCCCTAGTAGACATTAAAGCCGAAAACAGTACCGGAGTAGGGAACGTGGTCACCAAAGATAATTTCCTATTTAGCCCCTCCACCGAGCATAGTGCGGCACTAAGTGCAGGAGATACTACCTGGGCGATCTTTCACGAACTGGGGAATAACACCTTCCGTGCCTACCCAGTATCCTCCCAAGGCATCGACCAACCCGTCAAGAGCTCAGTTGGAAGTGCCCATGGCTACAATTCCGGCGTGGGGACGATGAAGTTTAGCCCCGATGGAAGCAAACTTGCCATTACCATTTTCGAAGATGGATGCAACCGAACCGAAATTTTTGAATTTGACCAACAGACCGGGAAACTTACCGAATATGCCCTCCTAGATCTTGGATGCTCAGGTGAAATTTATGGGCTCGAATTTTCCTCAGACTCCGACCGCATCCTCGTTTCCTACCTAAAT
>CAXNJN010000060.1:0-16205 GCA_964202605.1 Bacteroidia bacterium
TCTCTAGCTTTTTCTAAGGGGAACTCCTCTCGGGTTACTACGTTTTCTTCAACGTTTCCAAATTTCAATTTCATAGTAGAAAATTTTAAGAATAGATTTTTAGGTTGAGTTTAGTTGACAAAAGAGTCAATGGTCAGCATGCGCTTGGCAACGGCCACCCTTCCGGAACGGGCAAATTCAAGAATGCCATATCCTTTGAGTATTTCGAGCAGTTCTCGTGTTTTTTCCTTGTGCCCAGTCAGTTCCAAAACTACAAAATCAGGTTCTGCTGCAATAATTTTGGCATGGTGATCTCTAATGATTTTTTCCAATCCCCCATCAAGGCGGGACACGGGAATCTTGTATAAGGCTAATTCTTGGTACACAACGCCGGTATCCTCATGATGAAAAGCCTTGATTACATCAATGATTTTTTCGATTTGATTGACCAGCTGGATGACCGTTTCCTCGGTCACCGTCACCTCGATGGTGATGCGGTGAACACCAGGGATCCGGCTTTCCGAGGCAGTGAGTGCATCGATATTGATACCTCTACGGGTAAAAATGATCGTAATTCTATTGAGAATCCCAATAAAATTTTCAGTGATAACGAAGATAGTGTAGCGTTTCATAGGGAGCAATTAATTGAGTCGAACCTCTTCTACCGAGCAGCCGGTGGCAATCATGGGGAATACATTGTCTTCTTTCTCTACCACAACCTCTAGGAAGAAGGGGCCATCGTGAATAAACATATCTTCTACGGCTTCAGCGAGGTCTGCTCGTTCGCTTACTTTTTTTGCTTTGATACCGTAAGCTTCCGCAATCTTGATGAAGTCGGGGTTATCTAATTCGGTAAAGGAATAGCGCTTGTCAAAAAACATTTGTTGCCACTGTCGTACCATGCCCAAATAGTTGTTGTTGAGGAGCACGATTTTTACAGGGGCCTTGGTTTGCATGATGGTACCCAGCTCCTGGATGGTCATTTGGATTCCTCCATCCCCTACCACACAGATCACTTGTCGGGAATAGTCATGGAGCTGTGCACCAAGGGCAGCAGGCAGTGCGAAGCCCATCGTACCCAATCCCCCTGAAGTCACCTGGGTTCTGGTCTTTTTATAGTTGAAATACCGCCAGGCGATCATCTGGTGCTGACCCACATCGGTGACGAGTACCGCATCGTCGGCCTTGTATTGGTTGATGTGGTGAATTGCTTCTCCCATGGTCAACCCCACCTTGGTAGGCATAAGGTCATGCTGGACTACGGCTTCATTTTCTTGTTGCTCAAGTGCCCGGAATTTTGCCATCCAATCCGCGTGCTTTTTAGAGGCAATGGCTTCGGTCAGTTTGGCCAAGCTTTCCTTGCAGTCCCCAAGTAGCGCGACATCGGCTTTTACGTTTTTATTGATTTCAGAGGGGTCCAACTCGAGGTGGATTACTTTGGCCTGCTTGGCATAGCGTGACAAATCCCCCGTCACCCGATCGTCAAAACGCATCCCTACAGCCACCAGCACATCGCATTGATTGGTCAGCAGGTTGGGGGCATAATTTCCATGCATCCCTAGCTTTCCAACATAGTTGGGATGCTCTTGGGAAAGTGCTCCTGAGCCCAGCAGGGTAGATGCGGCAGGGATTCCAGATTTATCTAAGAAGAACTTTAGCTCCGCCTCGGCTTTACCTAAAATCACCCCTTGTCCAAAAAGTAGGTAAGGACGTGCAGCCTCGTTGAGGAGAACTGCTGCCTGCTGTATGGCAGTGTTTGAAACTGGATAATGGGTTTTATAGGAGCGAAATTCTTGGCAAGGCTGGTAGTTGAATTCATCGAATTCCACCTGTGCGTTTTTGGTAATATCGATCAATACTGCCCCAGGTCTTCCAGAGCGGGCAATAAAAAAGCCCTTGGCAATGGCAGGCGCAATATCTGCTGCCCGCCTCACTTGGAAGTTCCACTTGGTCGCGGGCATGGAAATTCCCATCATATCGGTTTCTTGAAATGCATCTGTTCCCAAAAGATGGGCAGCTACCTGACCTGTAATGCAGACCAAAGGCGTGCTATCTATTTGTGCATCGGCCAGACCTGTAATCAAATTGGTGGCTCCAGGGCCCGAGGTGGCCAGACATACGCCCACCTTTCCAGAAATTCGTGCATAGCCTTGAGCGGCATGGATGGCTCCTTGTTCGTGTCGAGTGAGCACGTGTTTGATTTGATCTTGGTAGTCATATAACGCGTCATAGACAGGCATAATTGCTCCACCAGGATAGCCAAAAATAAGTTCTGCCTGCTCCGCAATGAGCGAACGAATTACGATGTCAGCACCTCTCATCTTGGTTTCCATGACCTTAAAATTTATCAGTAACGCAACCTTCAGAGGCGGTTGCAACAAGTTTATTGTACTTTTTGAGTGTGCCTTGAAGGCCCTCAATTGGCTTGGGTGACCAGCTTATTTTTCGCTTGGCAAATTCTTCTTCCGTTACCGCTACCTGAAGGCTTTGGCTATCGGTATCAATGGTGATTAGATCTCCGTCCTTGAGTAAGCCAATTGGTCCTCCGCACCAAGCTTCCGGAGTCACGTGACCGACAACGAAGCCGTGGGTACCTCCTGAAAAACGACCATCCGTAATCAAAGCTACATCAGCCCCCAATCCCGCACCGATGATCATGGAGGTTGGCTTCAGCATTTCCGGCATTCCCGGAGCTCCTTTGGGGCCGACATTACGAATTACCACCACATCCCCTGCTTGCACCTGATGGTCTCGGATGGCATTATTTGCCTCCAACTCGGAGTCAAATACCTTGGCAGGTCCAGTAAATACCCTACCTTCTTTACCAGTTATTTTTGCAACTGCTCCTTCGGGAGCGAGGTTTCCATCCAAGATACAGAGGTGGCCTGTGGTTTTGATTGGCGACTCTACGGGATGGATCACATTGACTTGAGAAGGCACGAGGGCCTCCACTTTTTCTAGGTTCTCCGCCAAAGTCTTTCCGGTGACGGTAAGGCAGTCCCCATGCAAATACCCCTTTTCTAAAAAGTACTTCATAAAGGCAGGTAAGCCTCCTTGCTCGTGTAAGTCCTCCATTAGAAACTTGCCCGAAGGCTTGAAGTCACCTAGCATGGGTGTTTTTCTATTGAGCTCTTTAAAGTCCTGGAGGCTGAAGTTCAGGCCTGCAGTTCGTGCGATGGCTAGCATGTGGAGTACTGCATTCGTACTTCCTCCCAAGGCGATCACTACCCGAACAGCATTTTCAATACTCTTTCGAGTCACAATATCTTTGGGCTTGAGGTCCAACTCAAGTAGGATGCGGAGGTAATGGTTTACCTCTCTGCACTCTCGTAATTTTTCTGGGGAGTTTGCAGGATTGGAAGCAGAGTAAGGGAGGGACATCCCTAGTGCTTCAATCGCAGAAGACATGGTGTTTGCGGTATACATACCGCCACAGGCTCCTGCTCCAGGACAGGCATTGCGAATCACTCCGTCGTAGTCTTCTGGGGTGATAGTGCCTTGGATTTTTTTTCCAAACGCTTCAAAGGCAGAGACAATATTTAGTTTTTCTCCTTTGTATATCCCTGAGGCAATCGTACCCCCATAGACCATGATGCTAGGGCGGTTGATTCGAAGCATCCCAATAATGGCTCCGGGCATATTTTTGTCACAGCCCGCTACAGCAACACAGGCATCGAAGGAATGTCCGAGCACAAAGGATTCGATAGAATCTGCGATAATTTCTCTTGAAACCAAGGAATAACGCATCCCCAAGGTTCCCATGGATGTTCCGTCAGATATTCCAATTGTATTGAATACCAATCCCGTCAATTCCTCTTCTTGAGAAGAAGCTTTGATATGTGCAGCAAAGTCATTCAGGTGCATATTGCAGGGATTGCTTTCGTAGCCGCAACTGGCGATGCCTACAAAAGGCTGCTTCATTTTTTTGTCAGACATCCCCGTAGCATAAAGCATGGCCATTCCCGCCGGATGCTCGGGGTTTTCACTGATTTCCCAGGAGTACTTTTTGAGTGGATTTTGGGTCATGGTTGCTGAAATAAAAAAAGTGCCTCGTTGGATGAAGGCACTTTAGAAAGTATAGGGTTCTATCTACGGTCTAGTGCCTCACTTGGAAATAGAAATGAGAATGCTAAATCGCAGGAGGAGGAGCTTAGAATAAGTCATGAGATCAGGAAAAGAAACGAGGACGATGAATCGCCTTACAATAATAAAAATCTATGCCGAGACTTACAATATTTAATTCTTTTGCTACTCCTTTAAGCAGTTGTTAAAATTGGGAAAAATTCTTTTTTACAACATTAAATTTCTTAAAAGCAAGCAACTCCAATTTCAATTGGTTAAAAAAGTGAAAATAAATACTTCTTTCCAAATTTTATATTGATTTGCATTATTTTCAATTAATAGATATTTCATCCAATTTTTGAGTAATATTTTGACAAATCAGTGTTTAAAATGGCAATATTTCAGTCGAAATATGTCATTTTACTAAAAATAGATGCGAGACGGCTCTCCTCGCTCGATTTCCCTTACTTTTGTCCAAACAGCGTATCTCCATGATCACTTTTCCCAATGCCAAAATAAATCTAGGACTACACATAACCCAAAAAAGGAAAGATGGGTACCACGAGATCGAGTCTTGCATGGTGCCTATTCCGCTCTGTGATGCCTTAGAGATGATTTTAGACAAGAAGCCATCTTGGACGGTGACGGGATTGGAAGTGCCTGGAGACCCCAAAGACAACTTGATCTTGAAAGCAGAAAAGCTGCTCAAAAAAGATTACCAAGGTCTTCCTTCGCTACAGATCCACTTACACAAACATATTCCAATGGGGGCTGGCTTGGGTGGCGGCTCTGCGGATGGAGCGTTTGCACTGAAGCTGATGAACAACCTCTTTGACTTGCATTTGGACGATTTCTTTTTGGAGGAGTATGCTGCAGAATTGGGAAGTGACTGCCCATTTTTTATTGAAAATACGCCAAAAATTATCCGCGGCAGAGGGGAAATTCTTGATCCCTGTTCGGTATCGCTTCAAGGATCTTACCTGGTACTAATACACCCAGGCATTCATGTGGGCACCAAGGAAGCCTACTCAGGAGTAGTTCCCAAGGCCCCCAAAACCAAACTAGAAAGCATTTTAGCAGATCGAAGTCGCTGGAAAGAGGAATTGATCAATGATTTTGAGCCCTCCGTCTTTCTTGCCCATCCTGAATTAGCCGAATTGAAAGCTAGCCTCTACCAATCTGGGGCATATTATGCTGCCATGTCTGGTTCGGGCTCAAGTATCTTTGGCTTATTTGACCAAAAGCCCACAATCCCAGACTGGCCAGCGAAGTATTTTGTGTTTGAATCGCTACTTTAAAGGGAAATGATGCAAAAAATTAGGCTTTGGAAATCAATGCCTCTTTTTTCTTTTTGTGCCAATAATTGAGCACTGGATAGATCAATACCGAAATGAGAATGATCCCTGTTCCCAGGTAAAACTGCTCTGTCATTTTTTCTTTCTCTCCAAAAATTGCCACCGCAAGCAAGATCCCATAGACAGGCTCCAAGTTGATGGTCAGGTTAATGGAAAAAACCGGCAGGCGCTTCATCAATTCCACCGAAACCGAGAACGCATACACCGTGCAAATGCCTCCTAAAATCAGGAGCCAAAACCAATCCAACCCTTTCCAAGCCCATTGAATGGCTGAACCATCGATGTAGGAATAGAGGGGTAAAAACAGTAAGGCTACCAAGCTAGCGGCCGCCATTTCGTAAAAAGTGATTTGATAGGGACTATATCGAAATGTCAGGCGTCCATTGAGTATGGAAAATAGGGCACTCAAAAATGCAGCTGCCAAAGCCATAGAAAGTCCCAGCCAGTACCCATTTTCAAACTGAAAGATAACGAGCAAGCCTGAAATCACCAGCAAACCTAAGGCAACCTCGAAGGGTTTAATACGCTTTTTGTTGATCAAGGGATCCAAAAAAGAGGTCCAAAGTGAGGTAGTAGCCATCCCTGCCAGGCAAACAGAAGCAGTAGATACTTTGGCTGACCAAAAAAAGAAGATCCAATGCAAGGAAATCAGCACCCCTACCCCTATGATTTTGAGCAAGTCCAAGGGAGCTACACGGAGCGATTCTTTTCGCAATCCCATTAGTACTGCTACGCCTATCGCCGCTAGAAGTGTTCGGTAAAAAACAAGTTCCAATGACGGTAGGCTAATCAACAAGCCTAAGATGGATGTAACCCCCCAAATCAACACAATAAAGTGAAGTAGCAGGTAATCCTTGAAGGAAGCAGGGAGCATCACCGAGGTACAGTTTTGTACAAAATCAATCCCGTAAGCGCAAAAAGTAAGTTGGGAAGCCACACCGCCAACACCGGAAATGCGGTGCCTGCTTCAGCAAAGGTGCGGGAAAGAAGAAATAAAAGGATGTAGACGAAGGCAAGGAAGAAGCCAAGCGCAATTTGAAAACCGGAGCCACCACGTGTTTTTCGGGCCGACATAATCACGCCAATAAAAGTAAGGATAACTGAAGCAAAAGGTGACATGTACCGCACAATGCGTTCGATGCGGTAGTAGCTCACATTGTCTGCTCCTCGTTCTTCCAAGAGGGTGATTTGCCGACTCAATTCTGGGAGCAGGAGCGTTTCATGATGGTTTTCAGGCAAATCAAAGTCAGCAGGAGAAATGGAGAGCACGGTATCCATGGAATTGCCCGTAGAATAATCTTCTCCTCGCTCCTTGAGTATTCGTAGCCTCCAGTTTTCTAGCCGCCATACATTTTTGGCAGTATCCCATTGGATTAAGTCTGAAGAGAGCTTGGAAATTAGTTTCCCCTCACGGATTTCTTCTAAGGTAAAGTTGTAGCCTGTATTGCTGGTCTTGTAAAATCGACTGATGTAGGCATAGGCATCTGGACCCACTTTGATGTGAATATTGGGATCCGTGGAGGCTTCTCCCTTTTCAAGGTATTGCATTCGAAATTTTGCCACGCCCGCAGTGGCTCGGGGCAAGATCCATCCATTCAATAGAAAACTTGTGGCTCCAATAAGGGCTGCTGCAAACAGAAAGGGGCGAAGTAATCGAACAAAACTAATCCCTGAACTCAGGATGGCCACAATCTCTGTTCTGCCCGCCATTTTGGAAGTAATGAAAATCACCGAGATAAAGACTGTAATCGGAGTTAGTAGGTTGTTGAGGTACAAACCATAGTTGCCCATGTAGGACAAGATGTCCTTTGTTGGCACCTGATTCCGGATATAGGTGTCGTTTTTTTCAGTAAAATCCAGGACCAAAACCACCAGAATAAGCAGGACAACTACAAAAAAGTAGGTCTTCAAAAACTCTTTGATGATTAGCTTGTCGAGAATTTTCATGTTACAATCTAGTACTTACTTTTTTGACCATAGCTGTTTTCCAGCTGACAAAATCTCCGGCCTGAATATGCTCCCTTGCCTGCCCTACGAGCCAGAGGTAAAAAGCTAGGTTATGAATGCTTGCAATTTGTGCAGACAAGATTTCCTTGGAGACCGTAAGGTGCCGCAAGTAGGCCTTTGAATAGGTACTACTTACTTCATTGCCAATCGCTGGATCTATGGGACTAAAATCATCCTTCCACTTTTCATTTCTGATATTGATAATTCCCTCTGAAGTAAAGAGCATGCCATTGCGGGCATTGCGAGTGGGCATTACGCAATCAAATAGATCTACCCCGAGCGCGATGCACTCTAGAATATTGGCAGGCGTACCGACGCCCATCAGGTACCTGGGCTTGTCAGCGGGCAACAGTGCGGTCACCAATTCAGTCATTTCATACATCAACTCGGCTGGCTCACCTACCGAAAGCCCCCCAATGGCATTCCCTTCTCTTCCCTGCTGTGCTATAAATTCTGCACTTTGAACGCGAAGATCTTTGTATACCGAACCTTGAACAATTGGGAAAAGGCTCTGGCTGTACCCGTACTTTCCTTCTGTAGTGTCAAACCGATCTTGACAGCGAAGTAGCCAGCGATGGGTCATGTCCAAAGACTGCCGAGCATAGGCATAGTCGCAAGGATAGGGCGTGCACTCATCGAAGGCCATGATGATATCCGCCCCGATACTGCGTTGAATATCCATCACATTTTCGGGCGCAAAAAAGTGCTTGGACCCATCGATATGAGACTTGAAAGTCACCCCTTCCTCTTTTATTTTCCGTGTTCCTGCGAGCGAAAACACTTGATATCCCCCCGAATCCGTCAACATGGGCCTATCCCAGCCAATAAACTGATGGAGGCCACCCGCCTTCTCCAGGATATCCAATCCTGGCCTAAGGTAAAGATGGTAGGTATTGCCTAGAATGATTTGTGCTTGAATATCTTTTTTTAATTCCCGCTGGTGTACTGCCTTCACCGTTCCTGCTGTTCCCACAGGCATAAAAATAGGCGTTTGGATCGTGCCATGGTCTGTGGTAAGGGTGCCAGTTCGGGCTTGGGTATGGGTGTCTTTTTTTTCTAGGACAAACTTCATTGTAACGCAAAAAGGAGCAAAAATACCAGACTTTCTTGGATAGACTTACTTGTGCAAAAATATCCACTTATTCTTAAATGACTTGCTGAAATTGATTTTATATTTGCCCAGCAAAATTGACCTATGGGCCTATTTTTATTGTGGTTTTTCTTCGGTTTCGGAATACTTATTCAAGGGGGGTACTTATTGATCGTGTTTTCCCGAACTGCTTTGCTTGGAAATAGATCGAAAAAATCTAGTACCCAAGACCCAGAGGAAGGAGTGACCATACTAGTGACGGCAAAAAATAAATTCCATTCCCTCAAAGTATTGATTCCCAAGCTTTTTGAACAAGACTACCCCAAATTTGATGTGATGATTGTCAACGATCAGAGCACAGATCGAACTAAGCGACTTTTAGAAGACCTCATGATTCGCTACCCAAAACTTCGATCGGTCACCGTCAAGTACACCCCCAAACATTGTACTGCCAAAAAATTTGCACTCACACTTGGTATAAAAGTTGCAAAAAACGACGTCATCCTACTGACAGATGCTGATTGTTTGCCTAATTCAGATCAATGGATCCGAAAAATGACTGCTCCTGTGCGTGAAGAAGGAAAAACTTTCGCCCTTGGATTTTCAGGACACAGCCAAAAGCCGAGCATCCTCAACAAATGGGTCCAATTTGAACTCACTTTAAAGGCACTCTTCTTCCTTTCCTTCGGCCTTTGGAAATCCCCCTTTATGGGAACAGGCAAAAATCTATGTTACCGAAAAAGCTTTTTCTTAGCGGCTAAAGGGTTTAGAGGATTCTGGAATATGGAAGGAGGAGATGATTCGGTATTTGTTAATATCCACGCTACAGGATCAAATGCAAAGGTGGTAATTGATGCAGAGGCGATTACACTATCTACTCCAAAAGAAACTTGGAAAGAATACTTAAAACAGGAGAAAAGTATTTTGCAGGCCCAACGGTTTTTCCGTGTCGGAGACAAGAGCAAAGTAAGTTTGTATGGTATTTCCCATTCCTTGTACTGGATTGGAGGGATTGGTCTACTGATTTATTTCGGCATAATACCACAATGGGAAAATTTTTTAGTCGTTCTAGGGATAGTGGGCTTCAGGTCAATTTTGCTGGTTCTAATTTTCAGAGCAGCATCAAAAAAATTGCAGCACAATTTTCCAAAAATGAATGTATTGCTGAATGATTTGTTGTACTTGGCATACTTTTGGGTTCTAGGATCTATCTCCTACCAGGCAAAAAGCATCAAATGAATAGCAACGAACGCGAATTTTCATCCAAGGCCCTTGAGGATTTTGATCTGATTGACAGAGCCGTTCAAGGCAAGGATCAGTCAGCCTATGCAACCTTGATGAAACGCTACAAGAAAGCGGTCTATTTTATGATTTTGAAGATGATCCGAGATACGGATGATGCGGATGATCTGACCATGGAAGCCTTCGCAAAGGCCTTCCGTAATCTGGAGCGATTCAAAAAAGAATACACCTTTTCAACTTGGCTTTTTCGTATCGCAACCAACAATACCATCGACTTTATTCGGAAGAAAAAGCTCAAAACCATGAGCTTAAACAATTCTTTTTCGGATGACAACGGCAATGCCGTGACCATGGATGTAGCCGATAAAGACGACAACCCACAAGACGAGTTCATCAAGTCTCAGCGCATCGAAATGGTCCGCTTATTTGTGGACAAGCTCCCAGCAAAATACCGCAAGCTCGTACAACTACGCTATTTTGATGAGCTCTCTTACGAGGAAATCGCACAGGAACTCGATAAGCCACTGGGAACCGTTAAAGCGCAATTGCACCGTTCACGGGAATTACTCTATGAAATTGCTGCTGGAAAAGAAAACCAAATTTGATGAGCTCCACAAGCGCCCTGATTGCCTCCTACTTTCCAGGCCTTACTGCCAAGCAACTCCAGCAATTGGAGCAATTGGAGGCGGTTTATCAGGATTGGAATGCCAAAATAAACGTGATCAGCCGCAAGGATATGGATCAGTTTTACATCCACCATGTGCTTCACTCCTTGGGCATCGCTAAAGTGATCCAGTTTCAACCCGACACCAAAGTTTTGGACATTGGTACCGGCGGTGGATTTCCAGGCATCCCGCTTGCGATCCTATTTCCAGATACCCATTTTCACTTGGTGGATTCGATTGGCAAGAAAATTACCGTGGTGAAAGAAGTCGCCAAAGCACTCAAATTGACCAATGTCGAAGCGCAACAGGCGCGTGCAGAATCGCTAGTTCGGAAATATGATTTTGTGGTAAGCCGAGCAGTTACACGCATGATCCAGTTTTATCCTTGGGTAAATGGAAAAATTAAAAAGGAGGACATCAATGACTATCCGAACGGCATCCTGTACCTCAAAGGCGGCGATGTAGATGAGGAAATGGAGGAAACAGGCAAGTCCTACGTTTGCTATCACTTAGAAGATTATTTCAAAGAGGAATTTTTTCAAACCAAGAAGGTAGTCTACATGCCTTGGGAGGATAAGCGGTAATCAACTGCTTAGTTGAAGATTGTTGGGCTCGGCAGTATCGCTGAAGATTAGCCTATTTAGCCTTAAACCCAGTTTTTGAGAATTTTAAAGCACTAAAACCTAGAAATTTTCTTGTACAATTTCAAAATATAAGTTGTACAATTTCAAAGTTTAACTTGTACAATTTCAAAGTTACCTTTGTACAATTTCAAAGTTAATCTTGTACAATTTCAAAATTATACGTTCCTTTGTAGTGCATGAACGTAATCAACAGACACATTTACAAGGCAATACGGGAATATCAAAGCAAATACCCGATACTAGCTGTGACCGGGCCAAGGCAATCGGGCAAGACCACCTTGCTCAAGACACTTTTCCCCGATTACCGATATGTCAGTTTGGAGAATCCGGATGCTCGTGACTTCGCACTCAAGGACCCCAATGGATTTCTAGCAGAATACAATGACCAGGTGATCTTTGATGAAGTTCAACAGGCACCTGCCTTGTTTTCTTACCTCCAAACCTTGGTGGACAGCCGCCCTGACCGAATGGGGGGATTTATTTTGTCTGGCTCCCAAAATTTTCATTTGATGGAGCGCATCACGCAAAGTCTAGCGGGCAGAGTTGCGCTTTTCAAGCTGCTTCCCCTAGACATTCAAGAACTAAAGGAAGCCCATTTACTCGCTGAGGACCCCTTGGAGCAATTGATTCACGGTTTCTATCCGGCACTCTACGACCGAAAAATAGCTCCAGCGGTTTTTTACTCCAATTACGTGCAGACCTATGTGAATCGTGATGTGACAGAACTGATCGAGGTGAAAGAGTTGCGATTGTTCAAAAATTTTCTAAACCTATGTGCAGCTCGTGCGGGCCAGCTCTTGAACATGAGTTCCCTCGCGAATGAAGCCGGTATCAGTCAGCCTACCGCAAAGTCCTGGCTTTCTGCGCTTGAGTCTAGTTACATCACCTTTCAATTGTATCCTTACCACAAAAATTTCAGCAAGCGGGTAGTCAAAACTCCAAAGCTCTATTTTTACGATACAGGACTATTGGCCTACTTACTGAAAATCAAAACTAGGGAAACGCTACTTACGAATCCAGTAAAAGGAGCCTTGTTTGAAAACATGATGGTTGCTGAATTTCACAAGCAAATGCACCACAGCTATCGCGATGAAAGCCCTTGGTTTTGGAGAGACAATCATGGCGACGAAGTGGATTTACTGGTGGATCAAGGTGGAAGTCTGCAGGCCTACGAAATCAAAGCCAGCGAGACCATTCTCACCGAGCACTTCAAGGGCTTGACAAAGTTTGAGCAACTCTCAGACATGCCTTTGACCGCTAAGGGCTTGATCTACGCGGGCGATATCAATCAAAAAAGATCCCAAGGGCAGTTGATTTCTTGGAGAGATTTTCCTGGGTTTTAATCGAAATCGTTTTACCCCTTATTTTTCAGAATTGCAACTTTCAAAAAATCGAGAAAAAGGCTTCTAGGCACAGAATTAAAAGGCTTGCCCAGAAGCTCTTTTTTGTCAAGTACACTAATTCCAAAAACCTCTGCGACAATTTCCGTCACTCCATTTTTTGCTTCCCATTTTAAGCCCTATTTTGAGTCTTTATTTTCCATTCCCCTATGTACTTAATTTTTGATACGGAGACTACTGGCCTACCCAGGTCGTACAATGCGCCCATGTCTGACCTTGACAATTGGCCCAGGCTGGTACAGCTTGCCTGGCAATTGCATGACGAAAAGGGCCGTTTGCTCTCCAATAACAATTTTATCATCCGCCCGGAGGGTTTTACCATTCCATTTAATGCAGAAAAAGTACATGGCATCTCTACCAAACGTGCCATGGAAGAAGGACATGACCTGAAAGAAGTCCTACAGATTTTTCGTGAAGATGTAATCCAATCCAAGTACCTCGTAGGACATAATATTGGGTTTGACATTCATGTAGTAGGTTCAGAATACCTTCGTGGAGCGCTGGTCATGCCTTTTGAGGGCAAAGCTGAGCTCGACACCAAGGATATTTCTACCCAATTCTGTGCGCTCCCTGGCGGGAAAGGAGGCAAGTTCAAATGGCCTACTCTGACCGAGTTGCACCAAAAACTTTTTGGTGAAGGATTTGGGGATGCCCACGATGCTGCTTATGATGTTGCTGCTACTGCCCGCTGCTTTTTTGGGTTGATTACTCAAAAAATCCAAGGCACAGAACCTGGCATCTCCTCAGCGGAGGTGCAGTACGAGGCCCCTGTACTCGCAGAAGCCAATTTTGCGCAGCGCGACCTAGAAACAAACACCGCAAAAGAAGACACCGCAAAAAAATTAACTCCTGGTGGAGTAGTCGAAACAAACGACAGCCCCTTCACGCACCTGCATGTGCACACCCAATTTTCTGTATTGCAGTCAACCTCCGAAATCCCGACACTTGTAGCCAAAGCAAAAGCCCTGGGCATGAGCGCACTCGCAATGACCGATCACGGCAACATGATGGGTGCATTTCACTTCGTGAAGGAAGCAATGTCCAAAGAAATTAAACCCATCCTTGGCTGTGAATTTAATCTGTGCAGGGATCGAAAAAACAAAGCTTCCAAGGACGATGGCTACCAAACAGTTCTACTAGCAAAAAATAAGGCTGGCTACCACAATCTTGCCAAGCTTGCCTCCTATGCGAATACGGAAGGATTTTATTACGTACCCCGTATCGACAAGGAACTACTTTTCCAGTACAAGGGAGACTTGATTGCCAGCACCGGAGGTATCTGGGCTGAGATTCCCTACCTCATCCTCAATGTGGGAGAAACCCAAGCGGAGGAAGCCTTTATCTGGTGGAAAGAGCAGTTTGGGGATGATTTTTACGTGGAACTCAACCGGCATGGAGTCCCTGAAGAGGATAAAGTAAACGAGGTGCTCCTCGAATGGGCCCGCAAATACGGAGTAAAGTATTTTGCCTCCAACAACTCCTATTACAACGAAAAGGGAGATGCCAAGGCGCATGACATCTTACTTTGTGTCAAAGATGGCGAGCTCTTGGATAAGCCTAAAAAGTATGTAGGCAAGCGAGGCCGAGAATTTAGATTTGGCTTTCCCAACGATGAGTTCTACCTCAAAAGCCCAGAGGAGATGAAGCAACTGTTTGCGGATTTGCCAGAGGCAATCCACTGCACGGAAGAAATCGTTGAAAAATGCGAGGCCTACAAACTTGCTCGAGAGGTATTGCTGCCAAAATTTGACATCCCTGAAGAATTTAAACATCCCGAAGACGCCGCAGATGGAGGCAAGCGTGGAGAAAATACCTATCTCCGCTTCCTCACCTACGAGGGAGCCAAGAAGAGATATCCTGAGCTCAGCCCTGAAATCCAGGAAAGATTGGACTTTGAACTGAAAACCATAGAAAACACAGGGTATCCCGGCTACTTCTTAATTGTCCAGGATTTCACGAGAGCAGCACGAGACATGGGCGTATCGGTAGGTCCTGGAAGAGGTTCTGCCGCAGGTTCTGCCGTCGCCTACTGCGTGGGGATCACCAATATTGATCCAATCAAATACGATTTGCTATTCGAACGATTCTTGAATCCCGATCGAGTATCCTTACCCGATATTGACATTGACTTTGATGACGAAGGTCGCCAAGCGGTCATCGATTATGTAATCAAGAAGTACGGAACCAATCAGGTGGCGCAGATCATTACCTATGGCACGATGGCAGCCAAATCTGCTATTCGAGATACTGCACGGGTATTGAACTTACCGCTCGCTGAGGCAGGAAGGCTAGCCAATCTGGTTCCTGACATCAAGCTTAAAACCTTGTTTGAGCTTGCCAAAAATAGGCCTGCCCTATTGGACAAGCTGAAGGGCCAAGGAGAGCTTCTCCAAAAGGCGGAGGAACTCATTCGGATCTCACAAGGACTAGATGATTCCGCAAAGACCATTAATCAAGCCGCAGTACTTGAAGGATCAATCCGTAACCTAGGCATCCATGCCTGCGGGGTGATCATTACGCCCTCCGACATCACCAACTTCGTTCCGGTGGCCTTAGCCAAGGATTCGGACATGGTTTGTACCCAATTTGACAATGCTGTTGTTGAATATGCAGGCCTGTTGAAAATGGACTTCCTGGGTTTGAAGACACTTACCCTCATCAAAGACGCCATTAAGATCATTAAAGAACGATACGACATTCAGCTGGATGCAGATGCTTTTCCCATTGATGATACAAAGACCTACGAACTTTTTCAGCGAGGGGAAACTGTCGGAATATTTCAATACGAAAGTCCGGGGATGCAGAAATACATGCGGGAATTAAAACCGACGGTTTTTGCCGATCTCATTGCTATGAACGCCCTCTACCGACCAGGGCCTTTGGCCTATATTCCTTCTTTTATCAAAAGAAAACATGGTACAGAGCCCATTTCTTATGATTTGGAAGACATGAAGGAGTACTTGGAGGAAACCTATGGAATTACGGTATACCAAGAGCAAGTCATGCTGCTTTCCCAAAAAATTGCTGGATTTACCAAGGGAGAGGCAGATGTACTTCGAAAGGCGATGGGTAAAAAGCAGAAGGATGTATTGGACAAAATGAAGCCCAAATTTGTGGAGCAGGCTGCGTCCAAAGGACATGACGCCAAGAAGCTGGAGAAAATATGGACAGACTGGGAGGCTTTTGCATCCTATGCCTTCAACAAATCACACTCTACCTGCTACGCATGGATTGCTTACCAAACTGCCTACCTCAAAGCACATTATCCTGCGGAATACATGGCCTCTGTGCTGAGTAACAACATGAATGACATCACCCAGGTGACCTTCTTTATGGAAGAATGCAGACGGATGGGACTGCAAGTTTTAGGACCGGATGTCAATGAATCCAAAAGTGGGTTTACGGTCAATACCCAAGGAAAAATTCGCTTTGGCATGGCTGCCATCAAAGGTGCGGGGACAGCAGCGGTGGAAGAAATCATCAAAGAGCGGATCAGCAAAGGCCCTTATAGGAACATCTTTGAGTTTGCGAAGCGTGTCAACACCCGGACCCTCAACAAAAGGTCCATGGAAGCATTGGCCATGGCAGGAAGTTTTGATTGCTTCAAGGAGTATCACCGTAGGCAGTACTTAGAGGCTCCCGATGGAGATGTGAGCCTCATTGAAAAGGCAAGCCGCTACGCACAGAAAATTCAACAGGAAGAGGACAGTGCTCAGGTAAGCCTTTTTGGAGGGAGTAGCGGGAATGCAGAAGTTCCATTA
>CAXNJN010000061.1:0-15768 GCA_964202605.1 Bacteroidia bacterium
CTTAAAACCTAGCAAATGAATTACGTGCTGAAGAATCTCCCTGTACGGACTGAAAAGCCTCGTAACACGGGATTTACCATGGCTATGGACAAGGGCCTTAGCTTACGCGAAACAGAAGATTTTGTAGACAGCTGCGCCGATTATGTAGATATTGTGAAGTTTGGATGGGCTACCTCTTATGTTACCAAGCACTTAAAAGAAAAAATTGCGGTGTATCAGTCCGCTGGAATCCCCGTTTACTTTGGGGGTACACTTTTTGAAGCCTTTATTGTTCGGGGCCAGTTTGACGACTACCGTAAAGTACTGGATACCTATGGCCTACGCTATGCAGAAGTGTCCGACGGTTCGATCTCCCTCAACCACGACAAAAAATGTGAGTACATCCAGACCCTTGCCAAACAGGTAACCGTGCTATCGGAAGTGGGATCTAAAGATGCTGCCAAAATCATTCCTCCCTACAAGTGGATTGAGCAGATGCAAACCGAACTAAGTGCTGGAGCATGGAAAGTAATAGGCGAAGCGCGTGAAGGAGGAAATGTAGGCCTCTTTCGAGATTCAGGAGAAGTACGTCAAGGTCTCGTGGAAGAAATTTTGACCCAGGTTCCTGAAGAAAAAATCATCTGGGAAGCCCCTCAAAAGTCCCAGCAAGTATGGTTTATCAAGTTGCTCGGAGCCAATGTCAACTTGGGCAACATCAGCCCTTCTGAAGTAATTCCATTGGAAACCATTCGATTGGGCCTTCGTGGAGACACCTTTGATCATTTTCTTGGGGAAATCAAATTGTAATTAATTTGGCTGAAAGCGTTCTTTCAGCCTTTCTTTTTAAGTATGGATACAGTTAAAAAATACGGTTTAACCTATCTCAAAGGGATAGCTATGGGCGCCGCAGATATCGTCCCTGGCGTTTCTGGAGGCTCAATTGCACTTATAGCGGGTATCTATCAGGAACTTTTGGATAGTATCAATGCCTTTAATCTCAACAATTTATTGTTGTTGAAATCCTTCCGAATCAAGGAATTCTATGCTCGTGTCAATGGCAATTTCTTGCTCAGCTTAGTTGTAGGCATTTTGACGAGTATTTTTGCGCTTTCTCGAGTGATCACTTACTTGATGGAGGATCACCCCATTCCACTGTGGTCCTTTTTCTCTGGCTTGATTTTGATCTCCGCCTTTCTGATTTTAAAAGAAATAAAGAAATGGAATGTGGGTGTTGTTGTCGCCATTGCCGCGGGAACAGCCTTTGCCTGGTGGGTCACGAATTTGCCGCCAACCACCACCCCTGACGACTATTGGTTTACTTTTGTGGCTGGAGCTATTGCCATTTGTGCCATGATTTTGCCCGGGATCAGTGGGAGTTTTATCCTGTTGATTTTAGGCCAATACGAGCGCATCCTTCAGGCTGTATTGGACAAGGACATCATCACCTTGGCCTTGTTTGCCTCAGGCTGTTTGGTCGGAATTCTCTCCTTTAGCAGAGTGGTGTCCTACTTACTTCGGAAATTCCATACGGCCACCATCGGCCTACTCTCTGGTTTTATGCTGGGCTCTGTCAATGAATTGTGGCCTTGGAAGCTCGTGACTTCCTGGAGAACTTCCTCCAGTGGCAAGGAGGTCCCTTTCCTAACAGAAAATATTCTTCCCAGCACCTTTGCGGAACAAGTTGGAGAGTTACCTCAGGTAGAATGGGCCGTTGGCGCATTCTTTTTTGGAATTGGCCTCGTAATTTTTATTGAGTGGCTCGCAAGTAAACTGCAGCAAGGGTGAGAAAATTTGGCTTGATCGGATATCCTTTGGGACATTCTTTTTCCAAAAAATATTTTTCGGAAAAGTTTGTTCGTGAAGGAATTCAGGGCTGCCAATTTGAACTTTACCCCATCGAAAGCATTTCAGAATTTCCCCAGCTCTTGGATGGGGAGGCTAGCCTGGAAGGACTAGCGGTGACGATACCTTACAAGGAACAAGTAATTCCCTACCTAGATCGCCTGGACCCTGCCTGTGCTCAAATTGGTGCAGTCAATTGCATCCGTATTCGAGATGGGAAAAAGATCGGATTCAACACAGATTATTTGGGATTTAAGCAGTCCCTGCAATCCTGGCTAGGCACGGAGATCCCCAATGCGCTTATTTTGGGTACAGGGGGAGCTTCTAAGGCAGTGCAGCAAGCTCTTCGAGACTTGGGGACATCCTACCGCATAGTTTCCAGAAGTCAAATGGAAGGGCAGCTGACCTATGACGACTTGAGGGATCAGCCTGAGTGGCTGGCTTCCCATCCCTTGATCATCAACACCACTCCGCTGGGTACCTATCCTCAGGTGGAGGACCTGCCAAATATCCCCCTAGAGCAGCTCCATGCTGCGCATCGAGTCTATGATTTGGTGTACAATCCTCCGATCACTCGGCTTATGCAAGAATGTATTGCGCGAGGCGGAACAGCTAAAAACGGACAAGACATGCTCGAACTGCAGGCCGAGGCGGCTTGGAGCATCTGGAATCGACCCTCTTAACTTCCATTTTTTTGAAGCGAACCTAAATTAGGGATCGAATTCCGTTCCAACTTGCTTGTTGTGTCTAAATTATGGAGGTTTGGTCCATGGATACTTCGCAAAAATCACGCTGTCCTTGGTGCTTGGGCTTTCCGGAATACATTGCTTACCACGATCAAGAGTGGGGTGTACCGGTGTATGATGACCGAATACATTTCGAATTTTTGGTGTTGGAGAGTGCTCAAGCAGGACTCAGCTGGGCGACTATTCTCAAAAAAAGGGAAGGATACCGAAAAGCTTTTGCAGACTTTGACTACCTGCAGGTAGCCCAATTCCCAGAATCCTATGTGGAAGAGTTGCTTCAAGAGAAAGGCATTGTGCGGAATGCCTTGAAGATTCGCGCTGCAATCAACAATGCGCAACGCTTTCAGGAGATTCAAGCGGAGTTTGGCACCTTCTCGAAATACATCTGGGGTTTTGTCGGGGGAAAGCCAATTCAAAATAAGATTTCTCCAGGGGAACCCTTTCCCGCAACTTCTCCCGAGTCGGATCGCCTAGCCAAAGACATGAAAAAACGAGGCTTTAAATTTTTGGGGACTACCATTCTTTATGCACACCTGCAGGCCACGGGATTGGTGAATGACCACTTGGTTACTTGTTTTCGCAAGCGAGAAGTAGCGGTGGTGTAAAAAAAATAGGGAGGCTAACCTCCCTATTTTGAATGAATGGTTTGCGAAGCTTACAGCTGAGACATCAGCAAGTAGACGCCTGCACCAGCAAAGTAACCTAGCGCTGCAAGTAAAGAGATGCGCTTCAAGTACCAGCCAAATTCGATTTTTTCCATACCCATGGCGGCTACACCTGCAGCAGAGCCAATGATTAGGATACTTCCCCCGGTACCGGCGCAATACGCCAAGTAAGTCCAAATAAAGTCATCCATTGGATACATTTCCAAGCTGTACATGCCCATGCTGGCAGCTACCAAAGGCACGTTATCTACGACAGCAGACAACAGACCGATCAGAGTGATGATGATACGATTGTCACCAAAGGTGGTACTGAGGTAACCGGCAAAGTTGGCCAAGGTACCCATGGACTGCAGTGCGCCTACTGCAAGCAAAATGCCCAAGAAGAACAGAACACTTGGCATGTCGATTTTAGCAAGGGCATGACTTGCAGTATAATTCTTTCGTTCTGCCTCGTCCAAATCCGGATTGATCAATTCAGATATTACCCATAGAACACCTAGTCCGAGCAACATGCCCATGTAAGGGGGGAGGTGGGTTACGGTCTTAAAGATGGGAACAGAAATCAAGGCACCTATGCCAAGAACCAACATCAAGTTGCCGCTTTTAATGCTTGAAGCAGTTGCGTTGGTATCTTCTTTGAATTCTCCTAAGGTACCTTTCATCGTAAAGGTCAGGAACAGCAAAGGAACTACCGCACAAACAATACTAGGAATGAATAAGCTCTTCATGATGGCAGCAGCAGAAATCTGTCCGCCAATCCAAAGCATGGTCGTAGTCACATCTCCAATTGGAGACCAAGCACCACCGGCGTTGGCAGCAATCACAATCATCCCTGCAAAGAAAAGACGCATTTCCTTATCTGGAATCAATTTACGGATCAAGGAGACCATCACGATGGTGGTGGTCAGGTTGTCCAAAACGGAAGAAAGGAAGAAGGCCACAAAACAAACTACCCAAAGGAGTACAATTGGATTTTTGGTTTTGATGCGGTCTGTGATGAATTTGAATCCATGGTGGGCATCAACCAATTCTACGATGGTCATGGCTCCCATCAGGAAGAAGAGAATCTGTGCAATTTCGTTGAGGTGGTGCCCCAGTTGTTCCCCTACATATTCCAAGTGAAGTTCACCTGCGCTAAGGGTAGCCGCTTTTTCTCCCAGCTCCTGGATAAAATGAAGGTAGCGATCGCTGTTCAAAAGTGTCTCAGAAGCTCCCGAAATGGTAAAAATGGTCCAGCAAATTACTGCAGTCAGTAAAGCGGAAGCGGTTTTGTTGATCTTGATTGGGTGCTCCAGTGCAATGGCAAGGTAGCCGACCACAAAGATGACAATAATAATTAACTCCATTTTTCTGGGGTTTTTGGTGGTGAATTAGGTTTAATCTGCTTGTTCGTGACTTCGAATAGGCGATTCTAGTCCCTTTATGCTAATTTTCCTAACCTGAAGAGAAGAAATTGACTCAAAATCTTGAGGATTTCAATTTTTTTGAGTGGATCGGGGGATTCAAATCATCGCCAGAATTGAACCGGAGCGAAACTATTCGATTCAAATGCTACTCCTACTATTTTTTACATGAGCTGTGCTAAAGCTATTTCGTAGGAAGTTTGGGATAGTTTTGTCTTCCCTTGATTTTCGGAATAGGAATGCTGAAGTGCTTTCAAGATGGTATTACTCACATCAGCAAAAATCGCCTGGTCTGTGACCTCCGCTCCATCACTCATCAGGTATGCAAATACACGGGCCATGCCACAGTTGGCAATGAAGTCAGGTATTACCGCTACTCGCTCGTCTGTCCAAAGTCCTGTTGGACCAAAAAATATTTCCGGGTCTGCAAAAGGAACATTTGCACCGCAGGAAATGACTTCCAGGCCGGCCTTTACCATGCGCTCCACCTGTTCTTGCCGAATCAGTCGAGAGGCTGCAGCAGGGATGAAAATCTCACTTTTCAAATCCCAAATTTTCTGATTCACTTCTTCAAAGGAGAGCAAGTTAGCGGCAATCAGCTGGTTTCCCTCGCGCTTCAAAAAGAGCTCGCGGATTTCATCCAGGCTGAAGCCCTCCTCACGAATAAGTCCTCCTGCTCGATCAATGATACCGACGATCCGCACGTCTTCCACTGCCAAAAAGCAAGCTGCAGCGGCGCCGACATTTCCCCAGCCTTGGATCACCGCCCGCTTTCCCTTTAGGGCACCTCCCCATAAGGAGTAGTAGTGCTTCACTGCTTCTGCGACGCCATAGCCTGTAATCATGTCGGCTACTGTATATTTTTTGGCCCCATTCGGGGTAAAGTTTGGGTCTTCAAGTACCTTGGAAACCCCCTGCCTCAGTTGGCCAATTTTCCTGATTTTTTGAGGTTCATTTGCTTTATAGTGGCCATTCACAATTCCTTCTTGGGGATGCCATAGGCCATAAGTTTCGGTGATGGGGATTACTTCGTGGATTTCGTCCACATTCAGATCTCCGCCAGTTCCGTAGTAGTTTTTGAGCAGCGGCATCACTGCCTTGTACCAGCGCTCGAGCACCCCGGCTTTTCGTGGATCTGCTGGATCAAAATTGATTCCTGATTTGGCACCTCCGATGGCAGGACCTGAGACGGTAAACTTCACTTCCATGGTTTTGGCCAGGGACTCCACTTCGCGTTTGTCCAATCCCTTGCGCATGCGGGTACCGCCTCCAGCTGCTCCACCACGAAGGGAGTTGATCACCACCCATCCCTCAGCCTCGGTTTCCGCATCTCTCCATTCAAAAACGATTTCGGGGGATTTATTCTCAAATTTTTTGAGTAGGTCAAGCATTGTTCTTTGGGTTTATAATTCAGCCCAAAAATAGAAAAATATTTCCCAGTCTCTCTTGCCTTTTATGGTCTAGGTCTAACTTTTACCCATAAATGGCACCTCCCGAAGAATCACGACTTGCGCCTGTCACTGAAGCCAGTGCATTCGCCTCACCACGGAGTTTCAGCACCCCAAGAAATGCAAAAATTAGTGCCTCCTTAAATTCAATAAGTTCCTTGGTGGCTTCCACTTGAATCCATTGTTGACTCAAGTGATGGTCCAATCGCTCCACAAAGAAGCGGTTGTATGCCCCACCTCCTGTAAGCAACACACTTGGCGTAGCCTTTGAGGTATGGGTTCGAATCAGTGCAGCGATTTGGACGGCAAAATGCTCCACCAAGGTGCGTAAACAATCTTTGGGCGATAATCCGGATTGATCTAATAAGGGAATAAAGACCTGATCGATCGATTCACGGCCTAGAGATTTCGCCCCCGATACTGCATAAAATGGAAGGGCATTTAACTGTTCGAGTAGTGCCTGATTTAGATTCCCTGCTCTTGCCCATGCTCCATTTTGGTCGTAAGCACTCCCGAGTTTCACGGCCTCTCGGTTGAGCAAAAGGTTAAAGGGACTGCAATCAAACGCAATTCGCTTCCCATTTTTATCTAGGGAAAGGTTGGAGATACCGCCCAAGTTGATGCAAAAATCAACCTGTGAGAAAAGAAGCTGGTCTCCAATGGGGACTAAGGGAGCGCCCTGACCTCCTAGCTGAACATCGAGCATACGGAAGTCAGCGAGCACCCTTTCTCCAGAAGCTTGGTGCAAGGCCCAGCCATTTCCAATCTGTAGGCTTAGCCCTTTTTCTGGTTGGTGGAAAACAGTATGTCCATGCGAAGCCACAGCCATGGGCTTGACCTGCTGTTCGAGGCAGAAATTTTTCACTTGCTCTCCCATCCATCGGCCAAAGTTTACATCCAGTAGTGACAGGTCCAAACCAGAAAGAAGGTGACTAGTAGCCAGTGCTTCTCCCAGTTCATTCGGAAAAGGACGCGTTTCTGCTTGGAGAATTTCATAGTTCCACACTCCCTTTTGGTATTCAAAATGGCAATGGGCCAGGTCCAATCCGTCTCCGGAGGTGCCCGACATGAGTCCAATCAAGGTATAGCGTTCTGCGTGCATGGCTTAAAGTAAGTTTGATCTGAATCGAATCAGAAATTTGATTAGCATCCTAAATGTCGGGTTTTTATTTATTTCTAATTTACCTCCTAAATGAAAAATTGAATCCTGGGTTAGAACAGTTCTGCTCGTCTTCCAGATTGCCAATTTCATCCAATCCTCGGCCCTTCAACGGATGCACCCCTGAAGTACTCTCGTCAGGTTTAAACTTTATTTGGCGGGAATATTTGATGCCTACCACGTTAATTTTCCTGAAATATCTAGTTATTATCTGTGGTGGTGACGCAGAATCTTTTGAATCATTGGTAAAAGACCACATATTTGTAGTCCTAAATTTAGTTCTCCATGGACTAAATTGAATTCTAAACCACCATGTTGCGTAAACTAGCGCTGGGTGTGCTCTGCACCCTTTTACTAATTTCAGAAGGCTTCGGTCAAAATAGTTCCTCTACCTACAGTGCTTTGGGGATTGGGGAATTCAACTATGGAGGTCAGGTTCAAAACCAAGGCATGGGAGGCCTGGGCATCAGTTTTGGAACTGGTTGGAGCGCCAATGCCGTCAACCCCGCTCTTTCAACGCGAAATACCATTTTTAATTTTCAAGCTTCCCTCAACTACAAACGAATAGCGGTATCCAATGCTACCGAAAAATCTTTGGTGGATGGTGGAGGGCTTTCCTACATCGCAATCTCCCTTCCTGTAAAGACGGGTAAACTCACTGCTGGAATGGGTCTTGGACAAATTTCCAGTATCAATTACCGATTGAAAGTGGACAGCCCAGTGAATAATTCGGATTTAAGGGCGAACAATAATTTGGAAGGCGACGGGGGTATTTCTGAAGCCTATGTGAATTTTGGCTACTTGCTTGCCAAAAATTTGAGTGTAGGGGTGCATGGATCGTATCTTTTTGGATCTTCTATCCGTTCCAATCAACTAACAATTTTTGATAAAAGTGATGTGGAAGTGGGGAGAGCTTCTGAATACTATGAACGAATTTCGGTCTCTGATGTAGCTTTAAAGTTGGGCGCCCACTACTTTTTTAAGACTTCTGAAAAAAGTAACCTCCATCTAGGAGCCATCTATCAGACATTTGGGGACGTTAATGGAACAGCGTTTGCAAAATTGGCTCCAATTGGCCAAGCTAGCAGCCCGAAGACAGATGGTGATCTGATTGCCAACGATGAAAAGGGAGCTATTTACCTTCCAAGTCGTTATGGATTTGGGCTGAGCTATGAAAAAAATAATAAATTCGTGATTGGCTTAGAGGGGCAGTTCCAAGATTTTTCGAAGTATAGAAACTTTTTTGGTGAACCATTAAGCCTGCAAGCGGCCCAAAAAGTGGGGCTTGGAATTCAGCTAGTTCCTGATTTCACAGATTTTGACAAGATATTGAATCGCGCTACCTACCGAATGGGTTTGGAATACATGCGCACTCCTTATTTTATCAATGAGACCACCATCAATGATTTTGGCATCAACTTTGGTACTTCTATTCCCGTAAACAACCTTTCATTGATGAACATGGCAATGAAGGTTGGAAGAAGAGGAACATCAGCTAATGGATTGATTCGTGAAGCCTATTTTAATTTCACCCTAGGCTTTTCACTCAATGACAATAGCTGGTTCTACAAACGAGTTTTCGAATAATTAACATTTTAAACAATTAACCCTTAAAAGGGATTCACCTAAAGTCAACAACTGATTAATTCTGGACGATTATGAAAATTAAATCAACCTTTCTTGTCCTCGGAGCCATGCTCCTTGCTGGAATATCCCACGCGCAAGATGGCTGGAATTGGCCTGCAGATCCTGCTCAGGAAGCAAAGGCTAGAGAGTTTAATGCCGCCTATTTTGACTACATGAAGGCAGAGCAATTTGTAGAGGCTACCAAGCCTTTGAGCTGGCTTTTGGTGAATGCGCCAAATTTGAATGAATCCATTTACATTCAAGGTGTAACTGTGTACAAAGGTGCAGCAGATAAAACTGCCGATGCGGCACAAAAGCGTGTGTACCAAGACAGCGTGATGGCTCTCTACGAAAAGAGAGGGGAATTGTACAACAACCCTGCGAAGTGGATCGAGACCAAAGCCTACTATGGCTATTTGTTTTTCAAATCCGACAAAGCTAAGATTCCAGCAGTAGTTGCAGATTTTGATAAAGCCATAGCCTTAAAAGGAAGCATCAATTTCCAGTTTGTTCCCATGTATTTTGACTTGGTAGAGAAAAATTACACGTTGAACCAGGCATACGCTCCGGAGCAAGTATTGTCTATTTTCGACAAGTCAAACAAGATATTGGATGCAGCGGCTGCAACTGGTAAGGACGTAACAGACTCCAAAGCAACGCTTGAGAATCTTTTGGTAAAGATGAAGTTGATTGATTGTGACTTTATTGAAAACAAATTGGGGGCAAAGCTTGCTGCTGATCCAACTAACGAGGAGCTTGCTGAGCAGATTTTCACCTATTCCTTACAATACAAGTGTATCTCCACGAAAGCTTTCTTGGCTGCCCTCGAGTTTAAAGATTCCAAGGCGCCAACTTTCAAGACTTCACAGGTAAGAGGTATGCTGTACATGTCAGCTGGTGACTTTGAAAAGGCAGAGCCTGTTTTTGAGAAAGCCTTCACCCTAGCATCTACTAACAAGGAAAAAGGCGAAACTCAAATGGAATTGGCCAAAATCTATGCAAGAGCTGGTAAAAAATCTGCAGCTAGAACAGCAGCTCGTGAGGCAGCAGGTCTTGATCCAGAATTGGCTTCTTCTGCCTATGGCTTGATTGGAGATCTATACATGTCAGCCTACAACGATTGCAGAGCTGGAGAAAGTAGAGTGAAAGATTACGCGGTATTCATTGCTGCTTACAATGCCTTTCAAAGAGCAGGAGACTCTAAAGGAATGGGTAGTGCTAGAGCACGTTTCCCATCCAAGGAAGAACTCTTCACCGAGGGCTTTCAATTGGGTTCTTCTGTAAGTACAGGATGCTGGGTTGGGGAAACGGTCTCCCTTTCTACAAGAGACTAATTTTTCTTAACTAGCTATTAAATAAAGGCAGCCCAGGGCTGCCTTTATTCTTTTTATTCCCTCCAACTTTCCTACTATCTTTGTAGGCAATGAACCGAGGTCTTTCCTATTATTTTTCTTTTTTAGCCCTGATCGTACTGCTTTCTTGTCGTGAGGAGGCAGACCCCAACGCCTTAGCGGCTTACGATGGCCCAGTAAACTCAGCTCAAAACATTCATATTTTCCACAGTGACTCCGCAGTACTTCGGTCTGAGATTATTGCTCCAAAGCAGCTGGAGTTCGCCAATGGAAATTTAGAATTTCCAGAAGGCATTACGATTCAGTTTTTTAATTTACAGGGACAGCTTGAAACCACCATGCGCGCCGACAAGGGATTTTTTCTCCGAGATCAAAATCTTTACAAAGGAGCCGGTAATGTGCAAGTAAAAAATCTGCCCAAGGATCAGCAGTTAAAGACAGAAGAATTGTTTTGGAATCAGGCCGAACGAAAAATATACACTGAAAAATTTGTGACAATACAAGAGCGGCAGACGCTATTCAATGGGACGGGTATGGAAGCAGACGATGGTTTTTCTACGTACAGATTAAAGCAAGTGCGAGATAGTAGAACACTTTTACCAGGAGAAGGGCTATGAAGTTATTGGATGCAATCATCTTTTCCGTTGCACTTGCGCTTATCGTGGTGGGCATCCACCAAACGATGGTCAGTGGCATTGGATTTTCCTACTCCCTATTCATGTTCGCGGTGGGCCTTTTATTTTGGTTTCAACTGCGCCGAAACCAGGCGCGTGAAAGCAGTAAATCCACCACAAAAAAGCCAGTTAAAAGCAATAAGCCTCTCAAAAAACGGTAATCATGGACAACAACTATGTCTTATATGTCGTGATTTCCTTGATTTTTTCTGCATTTTTTTCAGGAATTGAAATCGCCTACATTTCAGCCAATAAGCTTCAGATTGAATTGCAAAAAAAGCAAGGGATGTGGAGCGGGAAAGTGCTCAGTAAATTTTTGGCTAGGCCAGGCCAATTCATCGGGACAACGCTGATTGGAAATACAATTATGCTGGTGCTGTATGGTACTTTTATGGCCTATTTGTTGGATGATCCGCTGCGAAATTTGTTTCCCGAATCCTTCAACAATGAAGCGGTATTTTTGATTTCTCAAACCGTCTTGTCCACCCTTTTGGTATTGATCACTGGGGAGTTTTTGCCAAAAAGTCTGTTCATGTTGGATCCCAACCGCATGCTCAACTTTTTTGCATTGCCGGTTTTGATTATTTATTCCGTGATGTATCCCATCGTTTGGTTGATCGTAGCCTTATCCAAGGGATTTATCACCCAAGTGCTTCGCTTGGAATACAATGAAGAAAAGCCTGTTTTCACCATTACAGACCTTAATTCTTTTATCAAGGATCAAATGGGACAACGGAGGACCGCTGGCAATGTAGAGGTAGATTCCAAGATTTTTGATAATGCGATTGAATTTAAAACGGTTCGGATACGCGAGTGCATGATTCCCCGAACAGATATTGTAGCGGTAGAAGTATCCGACTCGATTGAGGAGCTAAAAAAGGTATTCCAAGAAAGTGGGCACTCCAAAGTAGTGATCTACCGTGAATCCATTGATGAGGTGATTGGCTATTGCCATCAGCTGGAGCTGTTTAAAAAGCCAAAAACAATCGAGGATATTCTCACGCCCATCATCATTGCACCCGAATCAGCACTCGCGAACGAACTGCTTATCCAATTTATCCAAGAGCGAAAAAGCCTTGCCTTGGTGGTCGATGAATTTGGGGGCACCAGTGGAATTGTCTCCATGGAAGACCTCATTGAAGAGATTTTTGGAGAGATCGATGATGAGTATGACAACGATGCACTTACTGAACAATTGATCGGGGAGCTGGAATTTTTGCTAAGTGCCCGACTAGAAATAGATTATCTCAAGGAGAAATATGGATGGGAATTGCCGGATGGGGATTATGAAACATTATCCGGATTCATCCTTTCACAAACTGAAAATCTACCCAATATAGGCGAAACAATCACCTATGGAAGGTTTACCTTTACTATCGTGTCCAAGCAAGCACATCGAATTGAAACTGTTCGACTGAAAATCAACGACTCAGATATTTTCTAAGGCTATACATTGTTGGGGCTGAAATTTTGAATTTCGCCCTGAAACATCTTATTTTGCACACTTTAATAATAAGCGAAGTCACAACCATGGCGTTAATTAAGCAAATTAGACAACGAACAGGTCTCGCAATCGGCGTAATTGCCGGCGGGTTAATATTATTTCTTTTAGGGGGCGATTTGTTAAGCCCAAATTCTGCCCTACTCAATGCCAACCAGAATATCATTGGGGAGATTGCAGGTGAAGAAATTACCTTAGAAGAGTTTTCACTCAAGGTGGAAGAATACAAGGCTTCCTTCCAACAGCGAACAGGCAGAATCCCCGCAGAAGCAGAGCTGGTTTCTATTCGTGAACAAGCCTGGCAGGCGTTGATTGTAGAGCGAGTATTCCAAGAGGAATACGACAAGCTCGGCGTGACGATATCTAGCCAAGAGTTGATTGACATGGTTCAAGGAAAAAATATTGTTCCTGAACTTCGTGCACAGTTGGTCAATCCACAGACAGGGCAATTTGACAAGACCCAGTTGATTACCTTTTTGCAATCCTTAGAAACTGCAGATCCAGCACAGCAAGCGGCTTGGGCACAGCAAGAAAAATTATTTGCTCAGGCTAGAAGTCGTGTGAAGTACGACAACTTGCTCGCTACTACGGAGTATGTGACAACTGCAGAAGCCAAGATGGAGCACAAGTCTGCCAATACCATCGCGGATGCTTCCGTTTTATTTTTTCCATACTATGTGATTCCTGATGGAGACATCAAGATCCAAGATTCCGAGCTTGCCGATTACTTATCCAAAAACCAGGAAAAGTTTAAAGTGGGGAATTCTGCCAATTTGGAATACGTTTCCTTCAGTATTCAGCCTAGCGGTGAAGACTCCGCTGAGGTGATTTCTAAAATCACATCGTTGACTGCTGAATTGAAAGTATCGGCTGCAGACTCCGCATTTGTGAGCAAGAATTCAGAAGTGCAGCAGCCATATCAGGTCTACACTCCTGGGGATCAGTTACCAGAAGCGCTAACCACCAATGTGGCTCAATTTGTAAAGGGAGAAACTTATGGCCCTTTCATCACGGCCAATTCTTCGTATGTGACTTACAAGATAGCAGACCAGTACGAGGGTACTGCGAAAATGCGTGCTTCTCACATCCTCTTCGGAACAGAAGGGATGGATGAGGCTGGTAAAGCAGCAGTAAAAACTCAGGCTGAGACCGTTCTTGCAGAAGTGAAGACTACTGGAGATTTTGCAGTAGCCGCAAGACAATACGGTCAAGATGATACTGCCCAAAATGGTGGGGATCTAGGCTGGTTTGCAAAGGAAGACTTTGTGGAGGCTTTTGCAAATGCAACCTATGCAGCCAATTCAAAGGGTTTACTACCCAACTTGGTAGAAACAGAATATGGATTTCACATCATTGAGGTGACGGAGCTGCCCAATACGTCTTACACCAAATTGGCTGTATTGGAGTTGGAACTGGTTGCATCTGACCTAACTCGAAATGAAGCCTTCAGAAATGCGGATGCTTTTGTGTCTGAGAGCGGAAACCGTGATGAGTTTACTGAAAATGCTACTGAAAAAGGGTTTAGAATTATCCAAGCGAATAATGTGGATGCGACCTCTAGAAATCTCAACAACATTACTGACGCAAGACAGGTGGTAATCTGGGCGTTCAGTGAGGCATCTGAAGGAGAAATTTCAACTGTGTTTGAACTGAACAACTCCTACCTTGTAGCTTCCTTAGTGAGCAAGAAGGAAGAGGGTGAGGCGAAATTGGAAGATGTGAAAGATCAGGTGAAGCAACTGGTACTGAACGACAAGAAAGCGGCCTTGATCAACCAAAAATTGGCAGGTAAAACTACTTTGGAGCAGATGAAAGCTGTATTCCCTGAGGCCTCGATCAATGAGGTTCCAGGATTGCGCTTGAGTGATTCCGTGATTCCAGGTGTTGGATTTGCTCCAAAAGCAATCGGAACCATCTTTGGAACAAAAACAAAAGGTCAATTGACCAAGCCTGTACAGGAAGATATTGGATTGCTTGTTGCTAAAGTAAATACCTTGACCCCCGCAGCTGCAATTGGTGATTATACTTCTTATCAAGCACAATTGGCACAAGGAGCTTCGCAGCGAATGACCTATCAGATCATGATGGCCCTTCAGGAGCTTGCGAAAGTGAAGGATTACCGATACAAATACTTCTAAACTTAATTTTCATAGAAGGAACCCATGTCCGAAAAGACATGGGTTTTTTTGTGTTTTAATCTTGTGATAAAGCCGTATTTTTGATCATGGAACAGACCTTTGATAAAGTTGCCTTCAAGGAAAAGCTGGAATCTTCCAGTACTTTCCCTACCCGCTACCTTTTTAAATTCATCGTCCCTATGGGAAAAGAAGCAGAGGTTATCGCCCTTTTTCCCAATGAAGAAGTACTCTTAAAGCCCAGTAGTGGAGGGAAATACGTGAGTACCACCATCCAAAAATGGGTGGATGATGCGGATCAAATTCTGGCCCTCTACGAAAGAGCGGCAACCATCGAAGGCATCATTTCACTATAAAGACATTGAATATGTGGACAGAAGAAGAAAACCAGCTTAAAAGAAGCTTTACTTTTAAAGATTTTAGCGAAGCCTTCGCCTTCATGACGCGTGTGGCGTTTTTGGCAGAAGCACAGCAGCACCATCCCAACTGGTCCAACGTCTACAATCGGGTGGACATTGTCCTCACTACGCATGATGCGGGCAACCTGGTCACTGAGAAAGACCGCAAGTTGGCACGATCCATAGACCAGCTGCTGTCGTGAGCATAGCGGCCGTTAACTTGTACTTGGTGCCAACGCCGATTGGCAATCTTCGTGACATTACTTTGCGCGCTATCGATACGCTTCAAGCTGTAGACGTGATCCTTGCTGAGGATACACGGACGAGTGGCATCTTGCTCAAGCACTTGCAGATCTCTAAAAACCTGCAGAGCTACCACAGCTTCAACGAGCACAAGGCCGTGGAAAAGTTGGTGGAGCGGATGAAAAAGGGGGAGACTTTTGCCTTAATCAGTGATGCAGGGACTCCGGCAATTTCAGATCCAGGATTTTTGCTAGTTCGAGCAGTTCTTGCCGCAGGGCTGGAAGTACAGTGCCTGCCTGGAGCTACGGCATTCGTGCCGGCCTTGGTGTCTAGTGGCTTACCCAATGATCGATTTGTGTTTGAGGGTTTTTTGCCGCATAAAAAGGGAAGAAAAACCCGAATCGATGCCCTGCTTAATGAAACTCGGACCTTGATTTTTTACGAATCTCCCCATCGCTTGCTCAAAACCTTGGAGCAGCTCGCAGAAGCATTTGGTGCAGATCGACAGGCAGCTGTAGCGCGCGAGCTAAGCAAGCTCCATGAGGAAACCGCCCGCGGTACCCTGGTCGAACTAATAGACTACTACCAAGTCAATCC
>CAXNJN010000062.1:0-15757 GCA_964202605.1 Bacteroidia bacterium
GGGGCACTTGATCTGTTTTCATCAAAGCGATGGTCTCGGGTTTGGCAATCTGTTTGCCTTGATGCCTGCCATCATTCAGGATCATGACGCAGAAAGTAAGGTAATCCTCCAAGGTAGAAACCAATCCGCCAGAACCACTGAAAAAGACTTTGGGGCCTGAAATCAGCTTACTAGAAACAGTTCCCGGATCCATCTCTCGTAGACCCGCTTGGCCATCAGGAGTGTAGAGCGTGGTTAGTCGCTCCGCATCTGACTCCTCCAAAAAAAACATAGTGGACTTCATGCCCAGCGGATCTAGGATCCGTTGCTGAACAAAATCCTGGAATGGAATCCCTGAAACCACCTCCACGACCCGCGAGGCCACATTGATGGATGGCCCATAGATCCAACCTTCTCCTGGCTCGTGACTCAGTGGTAATTTGGCCAATTGATCTGAAAAATGAGTCAAATCATGCGCATTTACATCGGGGTAGGTAGCTAAATACAAACCACCCAAAGTACCTCCCCACTGGCTTACAAACCCCGCCTGATGTGTCAGCAAATGCCGAAGCAAGATCGGATGTTTAGCGGCTTCGGTTTGCAAGATTGGCGTACCCAGCAGGGTATCTTGGTTGACGAGAACTTTTGGATTGGCAAATGCAGGTAGGTACCTATCCAATCGATCATTCATGTTAATTAGTCCATCTTCCTGCAATAAGAGCAGGGCCAAAGTAGCAATGGGCTTGGTCATGGAAGCCAATCGAAAAAGGGAATTGGTTTCCATGGGTTTGTGGGCGGACTTATCGGCTTCCCCAAAAGCCTTCATTCGTTGCACTTTCCCTTGATGGTAAATCAAGTAAGCAGCCCCTGCCATTTTTTGTTCTTGAATCTCTTTACGCACCTCCGCTTCAAAGGCATCTAGGGTGGCTGCATTTACCTTGGACTGCTTGGCTACCTGCTGCGCAACTAGAAGGCTGGGCGAAAAGAATAGAAGGAGGAAAAAGAGTTGTTTTTTCATAACACAAAGAAAAAAGGTCATTTAAACTAGGAAAATGAAGGGCTCCTCACAAAAGATATCCCCTCCATTAACGCTCAATCAGTTGGAAATTGGAACTTTTTGATGGTAAGCAAAATCTACATGAAAATCTACATTTACCCAAATTCGATCTGGAGGAGCGGTTAATCCGAAGGTGGTCATCCAATTCTCTCCCTCCGAACGGACATTGATTTTTGACATGGCAAGCGGACGGTAGCTTTCCGGCCCAGTCAGAAAATTTCGATCTAGATGCCTTCCTACAAGTGTAGTCAGAGGCAAATCCACCAATTTTCCTTTTTGAGAACCTGCCATTCCAGTAAAGGATAGCTTTCCTGTCGGAAATTGGATGCTGCCATCTACCTGAACTGAATCCTCAGCAGGAGCCAAGGTCAAGGCCACTTCCCCATCTTGAACAGGAAAATCCAATTGTACCAAGGCATCATAAAGTGCTTGCTTCTTCGAAACTACCGTGCTGGGTGTGCCGAGATGCTTTTCCAAAGGAATAAGGAGGTGCGCTACAGCAAGCGGTCCTTTAGGCTGATCACCTAGAGTATACTGTGCCGTGCTCGCCAAAAAAAGCATCACCACCCCTTTGCCTTGTCGGATTCTTGGCTTTTGGTCTGGGGAAAGCATTTTCTGCACCTGCTGTTCAGGGAGCTCCCAAAGAAGGGTTAGGCCAGTCGTTTGATCCGTTGCTTTCATTTTCCAGCTGTCTCCAGGACGCATTGTGGCACAGCCCCAGCTAATCGCTAAAAGAAAAATTAGGAATGGGTAGATTTTGAAGGAAGGCATGGAAGGTAAGTGGGGGGAAAAGGAGAAAAGAGTGTTTAAGTCCTTTTGGGTTAGTTGCTGTTTTGTTGAAGTTCCTTTTCCAGTTCATGAATCAAGTCTTTGGCAGACACCCTGAGAATACCTAATAGCGCACGGCAATTTCTTTCAATAAAAATTTCATTGGAAGCCCAATAAAAATACTGTTCTAAATCCTCTTGGTCTCCCATGAGCGGCGGGTCCCATGCCGGCTCCCCCATGGAGTAAGGTTTGTCTTTAAATTTAGTCTGATCAAACAAAAAAGCTAGTTCCTTCCCTTGAAAGACGTGGCCAATTGCTTCTTTAAATGGAACGGCGTTGAGGTCTCGAGCAATTTGGATCTGATATAATTTTTCCTTCGCAGCCGAATAGGCATTGATTTTATCAACTAAATCATGGTTACGAAGCAGTTTAAATCCTCCCGAGTTTTCCAATTGCTTGATGGTACCTTCCGTTCCGTAAAAATGTTCCCGAATCAATATATAGCGGGAGATGTAATACAATTTACGGGTGGGCCATGGTTTTGGCGTTTCATAGATGATCCGGTGGAGTGTATCAAAATACGCATCCTTTGTAAGTTTGGATTGTATGCTAAAATCTATTTTAAGGGTATCTTGACCGAGATCCTCTAGTAAGGACTGCAGGTACATCCGTTCAGTTTTACGCTCTACTTGGCTTTCACGGTAATTTTCAGCAAAAAATCCAAGGGTAACCGCCAAAAAAAGGAGGAAAAATTCAAGCGCATAGCCCAATAGATTTTTTTGGGAGGAAGAAGAATTCATTTTAATTCAAGATGAAAAGTAAACGTATTCGAAATCACTGGGAGCTACTTACCAATACCTGGAAGTAGTGAAGACCGATGTTAGTTAAACCTACAATAAAATGATAATTCAAACAATTTTTATTTGCCTAGAGGCAACTTACTAATTTAAAGTTTTTCAAAATAAGTGTGTAGCCTGGTTTCTAGGTTTTGTCCCTCGGTGTACCAACATAAGGCTAGGTATGCCAAAAATTTTAATTTTTTTTTGCTTTTTTACAAGTGTAATAAAAATTTGGATTTTCCTTCCTTTAACTATGACTAGAAATGCAACTGACAAATGGCTTGGTGGTGTATTGGGTGGCATTGCACGCTCCCTTGGAACCTCCTCCGGACTGTTGAGAGGCCTATTCCTCGTATTTTTCTTTGGTGTCGGAGGCCTAACCTTTGGGATTAGCAGCGGAGCGACACTTGTGATCTACCTGATTTTTTGGTTCACACTTGGGAAGAGCTAACTTATTGTAGCTGTGGCTTTATGGAAAGGATAGGTTTGAATAAATTTTTATCTTTTGTAACAAATTAATAATTCTGAATTTTTGGTGTTTATAAAAATTCCCCATTAATTTAGTTAATTAAGCAGCTAAAAAAAATTAATTACCAACCTAGTTTTCACCCTAACAAAAAATCATTCAACATGAAAAAACAACTAGTACTAATCGTAGCCCTTGTTTTTGCGGCTACAACATGGACGCAGGCACAGACTGTATTAGATTTTCAATTGGTAAATGACACTGGCAAAGATTTTTATGCCGTGTATTTAACAGATACCGATACGCAAGATTGGGGTGAGGACATCCTTCCTGAAGATATCGTGAAAGCTGGGGATATCATAGATATTACATTCGACTATGTTGGTGATGAGACCCTCTGCACCTGGGACCTCAGGCTTACCCACGACGCTTCGGAAGTGGATTATATCTACATCAATGAAATTGATCTATGTGAGCATTCAATTTTAACGCTATACATAGACGAAGAAGGGAAATATGCCTTCAAAGTAGAATAGTCGTCTTTTCATTTACCTAAACGCCCAAGGAATTCTCAGTTGTATTTTTTGGGCGTTTTTTTGATTAGCGTGCAATTTTTACTTCGAAACGTCGGTTAAGACGATTTTCTTTTTCAGCGCCCTGGTAACTATAAGTAGGAGTTGACCATCACACTTGTCTTTTATCCGCTACAGTTCAGCCACCCTATCATGCATCAACTTAATTTCTAGTTTGCGTTGCGCATTTTTCTCCCTCAAGTTTTCTGCAAAAAGCCCGAGAGTCTCGGCAGCAAACAACAGCACAAATTGGAGGAGGTTATCCTTTAACGCGTTTTTCAAAAATTAGGTGGTGATTTCCTATTTTGAATTACCAGGATCATGGAAAGCCGCGAAATTGAAGAGTTAAGGAATTACATCCCAACTAGTTTATCAATAGAAATTCAATCGAAAGGATGAAAGCGTAAAAATTATTCCTTGGGGTTTTAGTCGAAAACCAATAAATATTTAGCCCAATTCTAGAAAAAAATAGCTTTAAGTTACTTTTTATTTGGTCTCTACATTGGTTACACCTGGTTTGTCAACTGTAATTGAACCCAACCAAATACACATTGTTTTACTAGTAGCTAGCATTGCTGGAAATCCTCCTAATTTGAGTTTCTTGGCAACTGGGGACCAAGGCATAATAGGGATCGGATTACAGGGAGCGGGCTTGAAAACTGGAACTGGGCCCACCATTTGCCAACACATTGGATTGAGAGGTGACTTACACTGCCCAAAAGCCGGGACATTCAACATGGGTATAAAATCCATCTGAGCAGCCAAAGGCTTCGAAGCATTCATGGCTCTTGCTATGGGTAAAACTACCATATCCTTGGGTCCTGCCCCAAAAGAGCACTTCAATTTTGCTCCCAAATGAACGCATTTTGGCATATTCGTGTAAGTTTAGTTTAGATGAACTAGTTGAATTGACTTGTGAAAGTTTAAAGATAAGGGTGCAGGATTTGAATTGCAAGGAAGTAAAATGGGAAAATCCCTCAAAAAGCTTTCTTTTTGAGGGATTTTACAAAGGGGAGCTTGGATTAGTTGTCTTTCGGTTTATCCCGCTGCATCTCTACCATATCTACAGGTGGAGGACTGCTGTCTCCCAATAAATGAGCCACAAAGTAATCGCCCATCTTCCAAAAGAAATATTCATTCATGTCTCCATATCCATGGCGCTGTCCCGGAAGCAAGACAAATTCAAATCGCTTTCCTGCTTTAATTAAGGCATTGGCCATGCGGATGGTTCCTGCTGGATGCACATTGTTGTCTACATCACCTGTGCTGAGCATCAAGTGTCCTTTTAGGTTTTTTGCCAATTCAGAGTTTTTCTCAATCTGATACACAAAGGTCGTGTCTCCAGATGGCAAAACACGCTCCTGAACTCCATGGTGCTTCTCCGACCACCAGCGGTTGTAAATGTTGTTTTCGTGATTTCCTGCTGAAGAAACCGCCACTTTAAACACGTCTGGATAAACTAACAATGCCGCAGTGGACATAAAACCTCCACCCGAATGCCCATGAATCCCCACCTTGCTGCGGTCAATAAAGGAATGGCGATCTGCCAACTGATCTACAGCTGCCTTTTTATCTGCCAATCCATAATCACGTAAATCCCCATACCCATAGTTGTGGTACCACTTGGAGCGGGCCGGGTGACCTCCTCGATTGCCTAGGGTCACGACCACAAAGCCAAACTGCGCCAATCGATCCGTTCGGTCCATGCCTCTACCAAAGGACTTATTGACCGACTCGGTCTGTGGGCCAGGATACACATATTGCACCAGCGGATAGGTACGCGTAGAATCAAAATCAAAAGGCTTGTACATCACTCCAAACAAGTCGGTGATGCCATCATCTGCCTTGAAGGTAAACGGCTCTGGAAAATGGTACCCAGCAGCAAGGAGTTGGCTGAGATCCGCCGTCTCCAAATCCATGATTTTTGCCCCATTTCGATCGTACAAAGCAGATGCAGGAACCGTATTGACTATAGAGAAATTAGAAACAAAGTAGGAAGCTGCGTCATTGATGTTGATTTCATGGTTGAAATCCCCCTTATTCAATAGGGCAACCGCTCCCCCATCAAGAGACACTGAATACAGGTGCTCGTAGTAGGGGTCTTCTCCTTTTTCTTTGCCATTGGCAGTAAAGTAAAGCTTACGAAGGGAAGCATCTACTCGAGCAGCACCAGCAGTATGGTACGGGCCTGAAGTAAGCTGGCGTTTTAAAGTACCGTCCTTTCCATACAGGTAAAAGTGCCCCCAGCCATCGCGTTCCGACCACCAGATCAGGTCATTGCCTACCAACTCGGGTTTTTCAAAATCAATGTAGGTATTGCTTCTTTCTTCGATCACCACTTCCTTCTGATTGGTCTTCAAATTCCAACGCAAAACATCGACACGCTTCAGGTCTCTAGAGGTAATTGCAAAGTAAAATTCAGTGCCATTGCCCAACCAAGTCGTAGGACGGAAATCATCATCCCGTGTATTGGCAGCTGGAGTCGTTGACCAAAGCGATAGTGTTTGGTCTTTGAAAGTGGAAATGGGTAGGTTGCTAATCGTTTGGGTATCGAAGGAGTAATGCACCAAATCTGATAGTGGCTGCTCCTTCTCCCCTGGCATGGCATACTTGTACGTTTCCAAGGTGGGTCTCGGATCTCGGGTATTGTGAATTACCCAGAGGTCTTTCACTTTTCGCTGATCCGTACGGGTAAGAATAAATTGCTTACTATCCGCACTCCAAAGCACAGGTGCTCGCTTTCGGTCGTTTTTCTTTTTTTCCACCTCCACATTGTCATCACCCCGGTCTCCCCAGCCGTACTCGTAATCTGCAACTCCATCTTTAGTAATCGCAGTTTCTACCAGGGTAGTATCCTTCAAATCCTTAACCGCCTTTAAAAAATTGGCTTTATCCATCCAATACAAGTTGAAGTTTTTCACATACACCACCTTGGAGGAGTCTGGCGCGATATTGGCCCAAGCGAGGCGCGTAGGCTCTTTTTCAGTTTCGATTTCTTTGAGTTGCTGAGAAATCAAATTGAATTGAAAGGTATGCACCTTCTTTTCTAGTGAGTCTTTGGAACTTTTATTTTTTGCTTTCAGCTCAGCCCAATCCTTTTTGACTACCTCTGCGGTGCTTTTCACCTTGAATTGGACTGTGTTTTCATCAGCCAAAAGCTTCATATTGTCCAACTTGAGATGCTGCCCATCAAAAGGGTCTTTGACCGCCCGAGTAAGCTCGGCCGCTAGTTTGTCCGAATCAAAGAGTGGTGTTTTAGTTCTCCGTACCGGATCTACCAGCAGCCATTTTTTTCCTTGAGAAGTTTCGTATTCGTACCAAAACCGATCTGACTTTTTCATCCAATGCGCATCTACACTAGTAGAAAAAATCATTTTCTTCAGTTTATCTGGTGAAAAACGAGCAGCTAGCTCGTAGTTCCCTTTGGAGGCAGGTTGTTGTGCAAAGCTTAAAAAAATGACAAGCAGGCAACTTAGGCTAAGGATGATCTTTTTCATGAAAAGAGTGAGTTACAGCTACGAAACTAAGTATTGGTGGGCAAGTGCTACAAACCGCTTGCATAATAATTGATGGATTATTTCACCAGGAGCTTGTGTGAACTCCTTAATATCCATACTAATTTTTATGATTATCCGCTTTTTCACCACTAACCAGAGAAAATAACGTTTGAGGTTCAATTAAGTGAGCTGTGGACCGTTGACCGTGGTCTGTCAACGATTATCCGCAGTTTTAAATAGCTATGCTGAGCTACTGGCATGATTGCGGATAATCATACTGATTTTTAACTTCTAATTAACCTAATTTTAATTTAAGTGAAATAAAATTTCGTTTTAGACACAAAAACATAACATTTCAAACATAGTCAAGTGACGTTTGCTGTCCAATTTGTGAAACAAAACGACCTACGTGAAAACTCACTACAAAACCATTATTGTTTCGGATGTTCACTTGGGAACCAAGGGCTCCAAATCAAAAGAAATTGTACGGTTTTTAAAACAATTTCACTGCGATAATCTCATCCTAAATGGCGATATCATCGACGGATGGCAGCTGAAAAAGTCCGGAAGCTGGAAACGGAAGCATACCCGATTTTTCAACCGTGTGTTGAAAATGATGGAAAATCAGTCTACCAAGGTCTTCTATCTTCGAGGCAATCACGATGACTTTTTAGATCAGATTCTTCCTATTCAAATCGGCGGTCTGCAAATCCTGGCAGACATGACCTACGAAAGTAATGGAAAAACATATTTCATTACCCATGGAGATGTTTTTGACAGCATCACCACTAATTTGCGCTGGATTGCTTACCTCGGGGATGTTGGGTACACTTTTCTGCTCTGGCTCAACCGAGTGGTCAACTACTATCGAATGAGAAAAGGACTTCCCTACTTTTCACTATCCCAATTTGTAAAAGGGAAAGTAAAGAAGGCAGTTTCTTACATCGATGATTACGAAATGGAATTGGCCAAAATGGCAAAATCTAAGGGCTGCGATGGAATCATCTGTGGCCACATCCATAAACCTGAAAATCGAATGATTGATGGAATTCATTACTTGAATTCTGGGGATTGGGTGGAGACCATGAGTGCCTTAGCTGAGGATTTCGAAGGAAATTGGGAGTTGATTTATTTCAACGAGATCGATTTCAAGAAAGTAAGTGATCCTACACCAACCAAACTGAGGATAGAGCCAGACCATTTGGAAGAGCGCATCCTTCCACACGTGGCCTTTACGGGCATTGAAGACGCGCAGCTAAGTTCAAGAAGCATCCAGCTGTAAATCATGCGATTCTTATTTTTGATTCAAGGGGAAGGGCGCGGACACCTCACCCAGGCACTTTCCTTCGCAGGAATCCTACGGTCAGAAGGTCACGAGCTGATTGGAGTAGTAGTGGGCAAAAGTCCAAGACGGAACCTCCCAGAATTTTTTATTCAAAAAATTGGAGTTGAAGTTACTGCAGTGGAAAGCCCAAACTTCGAAACAGATGGCTTAGAAAAACAAATTCTTCTTGGGAAAACGATCACTACCAATCTGCTAAAGCTTCCAATTTTCTGGAAGAGTTTGCAACACATCCACAGAGTGATTGAAGAGAAGCAACCCGATGTAGTTCTTAATTTTTACGAACCCTTAGGAGGTCTTTATACTCTCTTTTTTAGACCAAAAGCAGCATTTTGGACCATAGGGCATCAATACCTTGAGGCTCACTCAGATTTTGTATTTCCTACAGGACGTAGGCTAGAAAAATTTTTATTTAGAATGCATACTAGGCTCACGGCTATTGGAGCTGAGGAGCGTCTCGCCCTATCTTTTCTTCCGAAAGAAAACCAAGCTGGACTTCGAGTAGTTCCTCCCTTGCTCCGCAATGAAGTGAAAGAATTGAAGGTGACTGAGGGTGATTTTTACCTAGCCTATATGGTCAATCCTGGTTACTCTGAGGAAGTGCTCTCCTTTGCAAAGGGGCATCCTGAGGTACAGATTAAAGCATTTTGGGATAAAAAAGGAGCGCAAGAAGTCGAGTTTCCACTACCAAACCTAAGCTTCCATAAAGTAAACGATCAAGGTTTTTTGGAGGCCATGGCTGCCTGCAAAGGGCTGCTTTGCACTGCAGGTTTTGAATCCGTCTGTGAAGCCATGTACTTGGGAAAGCCAGTGATGATGGTGCCCGTAGCTGGGCAATACGAGCAAGCTTGCAATGCTTTGGATGGTGAACAATCGGGTGCAGGAAAAAAAGCTGATTTCTTTGACTTTTCACTCCTCACAACACTTGAACTTCCAGATCCAAATCACACGGTAATCTACCAGAAATGGGCTGAAAGTTGGCCTTCGGAATTCAGAAAATTAGTCAGCAAAAAGGAGCAAACCTCGAGAAATGATAGTCCTGAGCTAGTTTATGCTAGCAATTGAGGCTTTTTCTTTCCTCCCTAGTTAGATCCTCAATTTTTTTGTAGGTCACTTTTCCAGCTACCTCAAGTTTGGCATAAGGAAAAGACACTCTTTTGATCTTTTTGCGCTCTTCAGCACTCATCTTAAAATAGAGTTGATCCAATGCTGTTGCCTCCATTCGTAGTGCTTCGATTTCTTGATCGGTAGGCATTGAAAATTGGCGGTTGGAATAAACTTTCAATTGAAATTTTCCATACAACTGACTGTAAGTGGCTACTAAATCTGCACCACTTGGTGAGGATTCATTACCCTGACTCACAAAACTTACAGGTACATCCTCAGAAAGGGATACAGTTTTAAAATTAGAGCTAATTAATCCCTCTTCTGCTGTTGATTTTCGGATTCCTCCAAAATAAATGCCTGCAATTAGCAACAAAAGTGAAATTCCGAAAATGAGTCTGGAATTCATCTGAAAAGGAGGCGCATTTTTCATGAGAGGAATAGAATGGGTTAAGAATCAAAAAACTTAAGATGAAGGTAACCTTTTATAAAATATCAACTAGTTAAAAATTATTAATGTCGAATTGGGCAAGGTGAATTCAATCGGATGATTTTTGAGACAATCCAGAAATTTGGAGAGTTAAACCCTAATTGGGCGTGTTTCGCAAGTGATTTTTTTATGCGGTAAAGTAAATTCTTTTGCTGCTTTGTGCAATAATGGTGGGGATCATGCTATCGGCTTATTGAAAACCCAACTCCATTAAGTGAGGGAGCAGGTGTGTAGTATGAAGGTTGAGGATTTTAAGAATACATTAGCATCCACTAATCACATTTAGATTCACAAATATGGTTCTTGATAAAACTCCTTGATCTTGGTTGATCATTGAGTTTTTTTTTGGAGGAAATGAGCTACATACAACAGTGGTTTTGTCAAGGTCAAATATTATTCAGGGAAAAATATTTGTCCCTGATTTCTTTAAAATTATTTCACTTCACGTACGAAATTGGTTTTTGTGCAGAGGTGTGTACATGTTAAATTAGTTATTTCTATTTGTTGTTAATCCTCATTTGGTAGCTTAGTAATCGATTGCGGACATGATATGAAGGCAATTAATAATTAACCCAAAATAAAAACCAAATGAAAAACCTGTTTAGACCGCTAGTCATTCTAATCGGATGGGCTATTACGATTCAGAGTGAAGTTTTTGCTCAACAAAAATCCAATGTCATTTTTGTGATCACAGATGATCAGGGGATAGGTGACTTGGGGTCAATGGGTAATAAGATTATCAAAACCCCCAACCTTGATGCTTTTCATGAAGATGCTGTGAGGTTTACCAATTACCATGTTTCTACCACTTGTGCTCCTTCCAGAGGCGCCATCATGACTGGGAGATATACCAATAGACTCAATGTTTTTCATACAATCAGCGGACGTTCTATACTTTTTGAAGATGAAGTGATCCTCCCTCAGATTTTTGCTCAAAATGGCTACACTAACGGGATGTTTGGCAAATGGCATCTAGGGGATAATTACCCCTTCAGACCAGAGGATAGGGGATTTCATGAAGTAGTTCGACACGGTGGAGGCGGAATTGCCCAAGGACCTGACTATTGGGACAATGACTACTTCGATGATACCTATTGGCACAATGGTGAGCTTGAAAAATACGAAGGCTACTGTACCGATGTGTTCTTTTCAGAGGCAATGGACTTTATTGAAGAAAACAAAGACAAGCCATTTTTTGCCTACATAGCTCTTAATGCTCCACATGGCCCTCTCAACGTGCCTGAGGAATACTACAATTTGTATAAGGACTTAAATGAAGAAGAGCTACCTGATAAATTCAAAAGATTTTACGGGATGATTTCCAATATTGACGACAACTTCAAACTACTTCAGCAGAAGTTGGATGAGCTGAATTTAACTGATAATACCATCTTGATCTTCACTACAGACAATGGAACTGCAGGTGGAAATAAGGTTTATGATGGAGGTTTGAGAGGGGCAAAAGGGAGTATCTATGAAGGTGGTCATCGGGTCCCTTTATTTATTCGCTGGCCAGACGGAAAGCTGACAGGAGGTAAAGACATTGATAAGCTGGTCGCTCATTATGACTTGTTGCCTACGTTTGTGGATTTGCTTGGATTTGATTTCAATCCGGTAAAACCTCTTGATGGAACTAGTCTGAAGCCTTTGCTTACGAACAGCAATGCGCCTTGGCCGAATAGAATCCTTTATGTTGATACTCAGCGACTACAGAACCTGAACAAATACAAGGATTACTCTGTCATGGATGATCGCTGGAGATTAGTCAATGGTACCGAGTTGTATGACATGGAAAATGATAAAATTCAGTCCAAAAATATCATCACCAACCATCCATTGGAAGCAGAGAAATTGGCTGTTGGATACGAAAAATGGTGGGAATCCATCATGGGTGAAGAACCAAATGAGCGCTATGCCTACATCAAAGTTGGATCGAGCAAAGAGAATCCAAGCCGTATTTCAGCTCACGATATGCTAACCGGAAAGCATGAAAGTTCATGGCATCAGAATGGGGCTATTACTGCCTCGCAAGTGACAGGACGTTGGAAAATCGAATTTGTTGAGGATGGGGAATATGCTATTACACTTCGAAGATTTCCTAGAGAAAGCGGCTTAGGTATCAATGCGACTTTCCCTTCCCAAAAGAAAACCATAGAATTGGAAAGCGATAAGCCTGCAAGTGTAAAAGATGATTTTAAAGAAGCCTACCTATATGTCGCGAATCTGGAGAAATCTGAAAGTATCCAGAAAGACCAGGAAGAGGTGACGTTTACAGGACAAATCTCTGCAGGAAAGTATGACATGGAGGCTCAGCTGATTGATGCAGACAAGCGAGTTTATCCTGCATATTATGTCTATATAGAAAAGTTGAAATGATTCATATTGCCATATTGAATTAATACTTAAGGTGCTGAAAAGGACTGGAGGGTAGCTGTTTATGTGCTAGAGCCTTTGTCTCTTCAAAAGGTGCTTCATAAGTGACTACTAAATCTGTACCGCTTGGTGAGGATTCATCACCCTGATTCACAAAACCTACAGGCGCATCCTCAGAAAGGGCTGCAGTTTTAAGATTGGAGCTATTTAATCCCTCCTCCTCAGTTGATTTTTGGATTGCAACAAAATAAACACCTGCGATAAGTAGCACAAGAGAAACACCGAAAATGAGTCGGGACTTCATGGGAAAAGTAGCAGCATTTTTCATTACTGTAGTTGAAAAGGTTAAGAATTAAAAAATTGTAGGGTGAACGTAATTTATTTTTATTTATTGGCTAGTTAATAGTTAGTACTATCGAGTGAGCGAAAGTGAATTCAATCAGTTGATTTTGAAGGCAAAGCAAAAAATTAATAAGTTAATCGCTATTTAAATGTATTTCGGAAGGGTTTTTTTTCTCAGTTAAAGTAAATTCTTTTGCTGCTTTGTGCGGTGAAAATGATAATTTCACCCCTCGCCCAACGAAGCACAAGTTCATGTCTGCCGAACATACCCGACTACAAGAAGATAAAGAAAAAAAGAAGCATTGGAAGAAATGGGGACCCTACCTCACGGATCGCCAATGGGGCACGGTGCGTGAAGATTACAGTTCCGACGGAGCGGCTTGGGAAAATGTGACGCATGACCATGCACGGAGCAAAGCCTACCGCTGGGGAGAAGAGGGAATTGCAGGCCTGTCTGATCATCGGCAGATCCTTTGCATGTCCTGGGCCTTTTGGAATGGCAAAGATCCATTTTTGAAGGAACGATTTTTTGGATTGACGGGCAACCAGGGCAACCACGGGGAGGATGTTAAAGAAGTCTACTTCTACCAGGATTCTACCCCTACGCACAGCTACATGAAGATGCTGTACAAGTATCCTCAGGGGGAGTTCCCCTACCAAAAGCTGGTAGATGAAAATAAAAAGGCAAGCAAACTCGAGGACGAGTACGAATTGCTAGATACCGGCATTTTTGATGCCGACCGGTATTTTGACATCGTGATAGAATATGCCAAAGCCGATGCAGAGGATATTGTAGCGTCGGCCACCATCACCAACCGAGGTCCAGAAGCAGCAAAGCTCTGGGTCTTGCCAACGGTCTGGTTTCGCAAATCTTGGTTTACAGGGCACGAACCCTTTATGCCCAAGATGACCCAGATCAACTCGGATTCCCTGAAAGCCTTTAATCCCAGGTCAGGGAACTATACTTTCAGTTTCAAGGGGCACCAAGAACTGGTTTTCTGCGACAATGAAACCAACAGAGAACGACTCTATGGCATCCCAAACGAACGGAAATCCACCAAGGACGCCATCAATGACTACCTCCTGCATGGAGATGCCTCCAGACTTAACAACGGCGCCGGTACCAAAGCAGCTGCGATCTATGAATTGAACATCCCTGCAGGCGGAGAGGCGAAGGTTCAATTCCGCATGCAACGACAGCTGGAAGAAGATTCACAAGAGGCCATTCCTGAGATTCTTGCACAGCGCAAAAAAGAGGCAGATGAATTCTACCAGGTACTGCAAGAAAAAGTATCCAATTCAGAACATCAAACCATTCAACGCCAAGCCTATGCAGGCTTGCTCTGGTCCAAACAGTTTTACTACTACGATGTCAGCCGCTGGTTAGAAGGTGATCCGGGACGCTACCAGCCTCCACAAGAACGAAAAAAAGGAAGAAATCAAAGTTGGACACACCTGCAGAACTTTGATATCATCTCCATGCCGGACAAGTGGGAATACCCTTGGTATGCCGCTTGGGATTTGGCGTTTCATTGCATCCCGCTTGCACGAATCGATTCAGAATTTGCCAAAAATCAGTTGCTCCTCCTCCTGAATGAGTGGTACATGCATCCCAATGGGCAAATACCGGCCTATGAATGGAATTTTTCAGATGTAAACCCACCTGTACATGCTTATGCGGTTCAGCGGGTATATCAAATAGATAAAAAGTTAAATGGAGGGAAAGGCGACCAGCAATTTCTGGAGCGAGCCATGCACAAGCTCATGCTCAACTTCACATGGTGGGTCAATCGGAAGGATTCCGAAGGCAACAACATTTTTGAAGGAGGATTCCTTGGCCTAGATAACATCTCGCTTTTTGACCGAAATCATGCCCAATACTACCAAGGCAAACTAGAACAGGCAGATGGCACCTCTTGGATGGCCATGTTCTCGCTAAACATGCTGCGAATTGCACTCGACCTCTGCGAACACAATACGGTCTACCAATTTAGCGCAACCAAATTCCTAGAGCACTTCCTCTACATTGCCGGCGCAATGAATACCATCTCTTCAGAACAAATATCCCTCTGGGATGACGAAGACAATTTCTTCTACGATGTGTTTCACTACCAAGGCAAGGATCCTAAAAAACTGAAAGTAAGGTCCATTGTCGGCTTGATTCCCCTTTTTGCAGTGGAGCCCATCCGAGAAGAACTTTTTGATTCCCTCCCCGAATTCAAAAAGCGACTGGATTTCATTCTCAAAGAAAAACCCAAACTAGCCGCGTTGGTTTCGAGTTGGGTTCAGCCCGGATACGGAAAACGGAGACTTTTCTCCCTTCTTCGGGGTCACCGCATGAAGAGCGTGCTCCAACGCATGCTCGATGAAACCGAATTTCTAGGCGAATTTGGCATACGATCGCTCTCCAAATACCACGAAAACAACCCCTACACCATGAAAATTAATGGGGACACACTTTCGATTCGCTACACACCTGGAGAGGCAGACACCCAAATGTTTGGCGGAAACTCCAATTGGCGAGGTCCGATTTGGTTTCCAATCAACTTCCTAATCATGGAGTCCTTGAAGAAATTTGATAGTTACTACGGGGATGACCTTTCCATCGAATATCCAACGGGATCAGGAAAATTCTTGAGCATGGACATCATTGCCAAGGAACTATCCCTTCGCTGCATCTCCATCTTTACCCGAGATAAAGACGGGAAACGACCCATGTACGGCAACCAAACCAAGTTTCAAGAAGATCCCCACTTCAAAGACCATTTTCTTTTCCACGAATACTTCCATGGTGATAGTGGCAAAGGCTTAGGGGCATCCCATCAAACGGGTTGGACAGCCTTAGTAGCAGAAATGATCCACTCCTATTACCAACCCACAGCTAGCCACAAGGATGACACTTCTCCCCTTTTTAGAAGCTAATCGGAT
>CAXNJN010000063.1:0-15698 GCA_964202605.1 Bacteroidia bacterium
GTCAACTACTTCAAATTTATCGTGCAAGACCTTCGGGAGATCATGGCCTCCCTTGGCTTCCGCACCATCGATGAGATGGTAGGCCAAAGCCAAGTCTTACAAGCCAGCACCCATCTCAAACACTGGAAATGGGATAAGTTGGACCTTTCTCCCATATTCCACAAGGTAGAAGTACCAAGCCATGTGGGCATTTACAAGCAAATCGACCAAGAGGTATCCTTGGACGAGGTGCTTGACCGAAAGTTGATCGCCAAAGCAACTCCTGCTTTGGAACAAGCGATCCCAGTTCAGGGACACTTTGATATCAAAAATACCGACCGCTCAGTGGGAGCCATGCTCTCGAATGAGATCTCTAAAATCTACGGAAGTGTAGGCCTTCCCGAAGACAGCATCCACATCACCTTCAGTGGTTCGGCTGGACAGACTTTTGGTGGATTTCTCGCTCGAGGGGTGAATTTTGAACTAGAGGGAGAAGCAAATGATTACTTTGGAAAGGGCCTCTCCGGGGGCAGACTGATTGTTTACCCGAGTAGAAATGCCAAATTCCGAGCAGAGGAAAATATCCTGATCGGCAACGTAGCCTTCTACGGCGCCACCTCAGGGGAATCCTTTATCAATGGCAAAGGAGGAGAGCGCTTCTGCGTGCGTAACTCTGGCGTCAAAGCCGTCATTGAAGGGATTGGTGACCATGGATGCGAATACATGACAGGGGGACTGCTAGTCAACCTTGGTGAAATCGGTAGAAATTTTGGAGCGGGAATGAGCGGGGGAACAGCCTATATCCTTCAGGAATACCAAGCCGAAGTCAACCGGGAAATGGTGGATTTGGACCCCTTGGATGAACAAGATTTTGAAACGCTCTTCAGCTACCTGAAGCGACATGTGGCCTTTACACGAAGTGCCTTGGGTCAAGCCTACTTAGAAAATTGGGAACACACCAAAACCAGGTTTATCAAAGTCATGCCGAGAGACTACAAAGCAGTATTGGCAAAAAAATCAGAACAACAAGAACAAACATTCGCATAATATGGGTGCCAAAGACGGATTTTTAAACTACAATCGAGAGACCCCTTCAAGCCGCGATGCTCAAGTTCGGCTGGGGGATTATCGGGAAATTTATACCCCATTTTCTGAAAAACAGCTACACAACCAGGCCGCTCGCTGCATGGACTGTGGAGTACCTTTTTGTCACCACGGCTGCCCACTCGGAAATGTGATCCCTGAATTTAATGAAGCGGTTTACCAGGAAAATTGGCTGCAGGCCATCCGCATCCTAAAGAGCACGAATAACTTCCCCGAATTTACGGGTAGAATATGTCCCGCCCCTTGTGAAGCGAGCTGCGTGCTAGGAATCAACAAGGATCCAGTGGCCATCGAGTTGATTGAAAAGAACATTGTCGAGAAAGCCTACGAACTTGGTCTTATTGCCCCTTCCCCTCCAAAAGTGCGAACAGGAAAACGGGTGGCGGTAATTGGCTCCGGGCCTGCGGGTCTTGCTGCTGCTGACCAACTCAATCAGGCAGGACATGCCGTAAGCCTTTTTGAAAAAAACGCCAAAGTTGGTGGGCTACTGCGCTATGGTATACCAGATTTTAAGTTGGAAAAATGGGTGATAGATCGAAGAATTGCGGTGATGGAGGAAGAGGGAGTTCAATTTATAACCCAAACCGAAATCGGAACCAACTTGGAAGCAGAAGAAGTACTGAAGAACTTCGATGCGGTAGTTTTAAGTGTAGGCGCCCAAAAACCTCGAGAATTAGCTATTCCAGGAAGCAGCCTTAAAGGAGTACATTTTGCTATGGATTTCCTTGCCCCTCAAAATCAAGTGATTGGCGGAGAGGTAGCGAAAAATCCAATCACGGCTACCGGCAAAAATGTACTTGTCATTGGAGGCGGAGACACTGGAAGTGACTGTATTGGAACCTCCAGAAGACATGGAGCTGCACAAGTCACCCAGTTGGAATTGCTTCCAAAACCACCCGTCAAGCGAAACACTTCCAATCCTTGGCCTGAATGGCCCATGACCTTGCGAACTTCCAGTTCACATGAGGAGGGCGCTGAGCGCATCTTCGCTGTGCTTACCAAAGAATTTGTAGGCAACGAAAAGGGAGAAGTAACAGGACTAGTAGTCGTAGATATCGTTTGGAAGGATGCTGGAGGTCGCATGACCTATGAGGTAGTAGCGGGTACAGAGCGTACATTGCCCTGTGATTTGGCCTTCCTAGCCATCGGATACGTAGGTCCAGGACAAACCGATTTGTTGGGTAGTTTTGGGGTGGAACTTCTAGAAAATCAGCTCCCAAAATCCAAAAAGTACGCAAGTTCAAATCCGAAGGTATTTCTTGCAGGAGACATGCGAAGGGGCCAATCTCTAGTGGTATGGGCCATCTCAGAGGGCAGAGAGGCTGCGGTCCAGGTAGACAGCTATTTGATGGGCAGCTCTTCATTGCCCCAAAAAGATGCCTCCTATTTTGAGGTAGAGGAGCAGCGTGAACAAGTTTAAAATAGTAACTAACAAAAAAGGGCCACATCACTGTGGCCCTTTTTTGTTAACGTCCTCCTCGAAATCTGGGTCCTCTTCTATCGTGATGCTCCCCTCTTTCTGAATGGGCATCCCCCTGCTGGCGAGATTCCTTCCGCTGCTCCCAAATTATTTTTTGCTCTTCGGTCAAGATCGCTGCGATCTTTTTTTCCTGTTCCATTCTGTATTCCTTATGAGCTTCAAATTCAGCTTTTCGCTTTTGGACAAGCTCCTCTTGCCTACTGGCATTTTCAAGTACCACCTTGCTCACTTGCTTTCGCTGTTCTTCGGTAAGCTTGAGCTCTTCCGCCATTCGGTCGCTCATCTTTTCTGCGCGCTCTGATGCGCTGAGCTCTCGAACGTTTTTCTTCTGATGTTGCGCAGATAGCCCAAGACTAATGCAAGTCAAGACTGCTGCTCCAAGGATCCATTTTTTCATCTTTTTATTGGTTTGTTTCAGGATTTAGACCTCGAATTGCACCAAGAGTTTAATCTAACCCCTAGACTTGTTTTTTGAATTCTCTGTTTTTGTTGGGTAGAACTTTCCCTTATCCCTAAAAATGCCCTTCATCAGCTAAAAGAAATTGCTATTTTTGTTCACTATAAACAGCATATCCATGGGAAGAGCATTTGAATTCAGAAAAGAGCGAAAATTCAAGCGTTGGGACAAGATGTCCAAGGTATTCACCCGACTAGGGAAGGAAATCGTCATGGCCGTGAAGGTAGGAGGACCAGATCCTAGTAGTAATGCCAAACTTCGGACCGTCATCCAGAACGCCAAAGGTGCCCAAATGCCAAAGGATCGTATCGAAGGAGCGATCAAGCGGGCTTCCAACAAGGATGAAAAAGACTACGAAGAAGTGGTATACGAGGGCTATGGCCCATTTGGAATCGCCTTTATTGTGGAAACTTCCACAGACAATACAAACCGTACTGTAGCGAACGTCCGGTCCTACTTTGCTAAGGCAGGTGGCTCCATGGGAACTTCAGGATCCGTCAGCTTCATGTTTGAGCACAAAGCCGTATTCCGCTTTGCGAAAGCTTCGTACGATCTTGAGGAACTTGAATTGGAATTGATCGATTTTGGACTCACCGAAATTGCAGAGAATGAAGGGGAAATTTTTGCCTACACCGAATTTGAAGACTTTGGTTTGATGCAAAAGGCCCTGGAAGACCGAAGTATCGAAGTCATTTCAGCAGATTTTCAACGCTTTCCCACTACGCTTACCGAATTGACCGAAGAGCAAGAAGAGCTCATCAACAAGCTGATCGATCGCTTGGAAGAGGACGACGATGTCAATCAGGTATTTACCAACATGGCTTAAGGCATTGACCACAGTGCCAGAAAATAACCCTGCTCTCCCACGAGTGATTGTGGGTAGCAAAAACCCAGTTAAAGTAGGCTGTGTTAGAGAGGCCTTTTCTCAAGCATTTGGAAAAATAGGCGAAGTGGAGGGGGTTGACGCCCAATCTGATATCCCAGCACAGCCGCGATCTGAGGAAGAGACTCTCCTCGGAGCTCGCAATCGGGCGAATCATGCTAAAATCCTTGTTCCCCAAGCGGACTATTGGGTCGGGATTGAAGGCGGTGTGGATGAGGATTCGCAGGGCATGTATGCCTTTGCCTGGATTTACCTCTTGCATCGCTCCGGCAAATCCAGCCAATCCAAGACCGGCACTTTTTACTTACCTCCACCCGTAGTCACCTTAATTAAAGATGGGATGGAACTGGGTCATGCCGATGATTTGGTATTTCAAGCGCAAAATTCCAAGCAACAGGGGGGATCCGTTGGACTACTTACGCATGGACTCATCACAAGGGAAGCCTATTACCAACAGGCCATGGTGCTGGCATTGATTCCTTTTCTAAATGAATCCTTGTATCCTGCGGGCTAGCCTCTTTAGCTGCTAAAAATTGCTGCTATTTTTTCAAGTTATCCAAAAATTGATTCAGGGAAACCTTCCAGTCCGGGTGAGCATCCCAGGTGGATCCGAGGTACAGTTCCTCTCGAACTAAAAAACGGATGTAAAATTTCACCACCGTTTTAGCTCCTTCTTCTCCTGTAATGGGTTCTAGTCCCATGCTTTTCATCAGGTCTGCTTGCCTACCTTCTACCTTAACAAGTAAAAATTGAATGCGGTCAGCAAGGAGCTCTTGATTGGTCTTCGTTTCCACCAGCCAGGCCACCTCATGGGGATACTTGCTGGAAAAAATTTCCTCAAGCCCAATTTTTTGATCTCTTTGCTCGGCTAGCAGGGCTCCAGGGGATTTACCAAAGACCTCATATCGAAAGGTGTTGATCGGACCATTGATGGCAGAAGTTCCTTCAATTGAAATGCCTAAACGAAAGACGTCAAGGTTTAGCGGGTTTCTAGAAATCCAACTTTGGGAATTGGCAGCAACGGACTGCGTGCCTAAAGTGGGAAATTCTGCCAAGTCAGCAACAAGCAAATTTTTAGTTAGAACAGTAGTTCCAATCCCAGCAAACTGCTGCGCGGCAGTTTTCCAATCCTTTCCAGAAATTCCAAAAAGGGAGCTGCTTTCTATGATTTTACCATCTCCCGAAAATTTGCCCACATGAATGCTTATTTGGGCCTTCTGGCGGGTAATCAATACCACATTTTGGATTTGACGCTCCAAAAAAACCTTGGCATACACTGCCTGAAGGGCCGTGGACAAGGCTACCTGTTCGAGCTCAAAATACCCTACTGGATCTCCTCCAGCACGTACCAAATAGGGGTGAATGCTATCTGCAAGTGCCTTCCAAGTGATTGCTGGCATGGCACCGGGGTCATTCGATACCAAAATGATGGACTTACCCTCGAAGAAAGTTGGAGGCAAGGTCCCCTGCCCCTGAGCGAAGGGGGTTACAAAAAGAAAAAAAAGTAGTGCGTAGCTATATTTCATAAAATTTCTGAGGGATTGAACTCAAGGTCTGTATTTTTACAGCAGTAGTTCACCAATCCTTTTTCTGATGCATTTCCTACAACGCAAATTAGTTACAATAATTTTAGTTCTCGCCTCCTTTACTGGCACATTTGCCCAAGAAATTGATGGCAAAAAACTTCTAGGCCATTTGGAATACCTATCCTCGGATGCACTTGAGGGCAGAAGCCCGCTGAGTAAAGGCAGCGAGATGGCTCAAAAGTACATCTTAAAAGAGCTAATGGGCTTGGACTTGGTCGAACCCCTTTATCCAGATTATATTCAAAAGTTCTCGTTTGAAAACCGACGAACGAAAAAAATGCTGGTGGATGCAGCCAATATTGTAGCCTTTATTCCTGGGAAATCCTCCAAGAAAGTAATAGTAGTCACTGCCCATTACGATCATGTAGGCATAGGTAGGCCCAATGCAGCGGGGGATTCGATTTACAATGGAACGGATGATAATGCCTCAGGCACCGCTGCCTTGTTGGTTTTAGCGGATTATTTTTCGAAAAATCGTCCCCAGCACGGCATGTTATTTGCCGCTTTGGATGCAGAGGAGATGGGGCTTCAAGGTGCAAAAGCCTTGGTAAATGATTTCCCCTTTCCCCTAGAGCAAATTCTGCTTAATGTGAATATGGACATGCTTTCGCGAAGCGAGGCGAAAGAAGTGTTTGTTTCAGGAACCCACTACTACCCCCAGTTCAAAACAATCTTGGAAAAAATTCCAAGCGAGGAAGGTTCAACCCTACGGTTTGGACACGATACACCAGGCACGGGAGCGGAGGATTGGACTAGATCTTCCGACCATGGTGCCTTTTTTGAAAAGAAAGTCTCTCACTTGTATTTTGGAGTAGAGGACCATGTGGATTACCATCAGCCAAGTGATTCTTTTGCGGGAATCCATCCTGCCTTCTACCAGGCGACAGTTCGCTTAATCTTAAGATCACTGCTAGCCTTGGATACTGCATTGCTTGAAAAGCCTTAAGCCATCAACTACTTAAAGCAAAAAAGCATCCGAGTAGGGCATCACATGCACAGTCCCCTAGAAATCCTATTTTCAACAGAAAATATGCAATCGGTCTTGGAAAAGTTTGAACGCTCCAGAGCATGGAATCTTCCTTTAATTGAAAATAATACCTATTTAGGATTTGTCTCTAAAGCTAAATCTTCAATGCTTATGGTAAAAAATTGCAGAAACAAAAGGAGGAATAAAGGGCTAATTAGAATTAAATTTTGAATTTGGGTTTTTCCACTTTTGTGAAAATTAATTTCCTAATTTTTAAAGAGTTGACTAAAATTATCCACAAATTCAACTTTTTGGTTTACGATTTAATATCTTGATTATCAGCTGTTTATATATTAACTAAATATTAATGTGGATAAATAATTGAAATTGTGGATAAATTTTTCTTGCATTTTTTAACTCGCCCAAATTGGAATAATTAGGGCGTTTTTTGAAAAAATCAGAAGAAAAAATTAGTGTTGAGATTTGATCTTTTTAGTAGCGGTTTTTTTTGCTTTTAAAATTTTATTTGGATTCAGTAAGAAAAATTAAAGCTCCACTTTCAATCAAAAACAAGAAGAATTATTCCAAAAAATTGAAATCTCGATTTTTTTATATTTTAACATTTAATCTTCAAATTTATTTCCCAAAACCTGTAGGGGAGAGATTGCTCATCTGCCTCATGATCCAGCTTTGCCTACCCTTAATGTAGGAAGTAGGCCTTGCTGGACTCCAGCGCCTAGGATTAGGCAATACCGCAGCTATCAATGCTGCCTGCCCCTTTGAGAGCTTGGAGGAACTCTTATCAAAAAAGGTTTGTGAAGCCGCTTCAATCCCATAGATTCCATCGCCCATCTCAATGACATTTAGGTACACTTCAAGGATCCGTTCTTTGGACCAAAAAATCTCAATTAATACTGTGAAGTAGGCCTCAAACACTTTCCGTACATAACTTCTTGAAGGCCATAGAAACACATTTTTTGCAGTTTGCTGCGTAATGGTACTAGCCCCTTTCACTCGCTTACCCTTTTTATTCCCTTCCCAAGCTTTCTTTAAAGATTTGAGATCAAATCCATAATGCTTCATAAAGGTCTGATCTTCTGCACCTACTACTGCTTGAGGCGCATGCCTAGACATTTCTGAAATAGGAACCCAATCCTTCACGAGGCGCACTTCTTTTTCTGGATCAATTGCCTGTTCCACCAATCGAATCACCATCAATGGAGTGATGGGCACCGGCACAAATCGATATAAAATGACTAATCCAATCGAAAGTCCTAGAAACCATAAGGAAGTCTTCCAAATTAATTTTCCAATCCAACGAATCGCTTTCATCAGTACGAATTAAAGGGTGGCTTTTGCTTGTACAAATTGATAGAAAAAAATGGCATTTTGGTCATTGCCAATTTTTTCTAAATCTTCTTCCATCAACTTTAGTGCCTGAAGAGAGCAATCTCCTGATTCTAGGAGAGCGGGCGCAGCACTTTTTAGTAATTCTTTCCAATAAGCGGTGCAGATTTTTCTTTTTTCACCACTTCTTCTATCCAAATAAAATCCATCAAAACGGGTGGCGCAAGTAGAAAATCCAGCCGCTATTAGCAGATTTCCCAATTCAATTCCCACATCAGGATTCCCTCCAATTTTACGTTGAAAGGAGCTCATCAAGTCGAAATAATGTTGAAAATGGGGAAATTCGGGAGAGGTATACAAACTGGAATTAAATACTTCCGTCACATAAACCCGAGCACCTGGCTGAAGATGTTCCTTGAGCTTGACCAAAAGTTGAATTGGTGAAGAAACATGCTCCAAAGTCCAACAAACAAATGCGGCATCAAACCTTTCGGAAAGGCTGAGATTGCAGCCGTCCTGCTCCACAAAACACACCCGATCCCCGAAAGAGGCCAAATTTATTCGCGCCTGAGCAAGCTGTACCTGTGAGGAGTCAACACAAGTAATCTGCAGGTGCGGAAAACGCTCTAGAAGAATTCGAGTTTGAGCACCTACTCCACTCCCCACTTCCAAAAGGTGCTTGCAATTACTAAAGTCTACTTCCCTGTAGACTATGGGTGCTAAAATCTCTCCCTGCGCTTGCAAACGAAGCTGCTCTTCTGGATCAAAACCATGCACATAGTCTGCCATTGGCGAAAAATAAAGTAGGGTAGGGATACTTTAAGGGACGAAGATGAAACTTTTTTATGCATTGAAAAATTCACTTCCCTACTTTTTCCTAATTTTGAATTCTTTATCTCTTAAACCTCCCCTCCTATGTCCCCTATCGCTATTGGCAGTTTTGAAGAATTTGAATCCTACCTCGGGAAAGAGCTTGGTGCATCCCCCTACTTTCAGATTACCCAACAACAGATCAATCGCTTTGCCGAGGCAACCCTAGACCACCAATGGATCCATACCGACCCAGTACGCGCCAAGGCCGAAGGTGCTTTTGGAAATACGATTGCTCATGGTTACCTGACCTTGAGCATCGTCCCCTACCTTTGGGAACAAATCGTGCAGGTCAATAACCTGAAGATGATGATTAATTATGGGATTGAAAACCTTCGATTTTCTCAAGCTGTAATAGTAGACAGCGAAGTACGCTTGGTGGCAGCACTAAGAAACATCACCAACCTTCGCGGTACCATCAAGGCAGAAGTAGAGGTTACCCTGGAAATCAAGGATCAAAAAAAACCTGCCTTCGTAGGGCTTCTCATCTTCTTGTACCATTTTAACCCAGTATCAGGAAGCTAACAAATCATTAATTACCGTGGCAGCACAGGCACAGCCGAAAGCGGCGGGGAGAAAAGACATGGTTCCGTAGGCAGACTTTTTGAAATTTTTACCATCGGTCAACATCAAGCTCTCTTTAATCATTTCTTCGGTGGAAAATACGGCCTTGAAGCCACCGATAATGTTCCTTCTTTTTAAGCGCTTCCGCAGCATCTTGGCCAACTTGCACTGGTGCGTATCTGCAAAATCCACGACCTTGATTTGGGTAGGATCTACTTTACCCCCTGCACCCATGGAACTCACCAATGGAAACCCTCGGTTCTTTGCCCCCTCAATGAGGTGCATTTTTGGCGTAAAACTATCGATGCAATCCACCACGTAATCAAACTCATTTCCTTCAAGTAACTCCGTAATTTCGAAAGGCTCTAAAAATTTCTTGATGGCCTGTAATTTAAGCTTTGGGTTGATGGCCAGCAAACGCTCCTCCATCCAACCCGCCTTCGCTTGACCCACATTGAGTTGGGTGGCCGGGAGCTGCCGATTGACATTGGAGATATCCACTGTATCTCCATCAATAATCGTCATTGCCCCTACACCAGATCGGGCAATAAACTCAGCAGCAAAAGAGCCTACGCCTCCAAGTCCTACTACGAGGACATGTTTGGAAGCTAATTTTTCAAGGCCTTCACGCCCTACGATCAACTCGGTCCGGCTCAGCCAGGCAAATTCATTCATGAAATCTTTCTATTGGAGATGGTATTCCAGTTGCAAATCACTTGGGCTGCAAGCGGTGCGACTGAAAGCTGTAAAATTAGGGAAGCCGCTTGATAAATCGCAGCAATTTCCAATCCTGAATTATCGGTTTCGAAAAATACTCGATCCAAGGGGCATCGTGCCAACCATTTCGCGGAATTACTAGTGGGCTGGAGAAGCTGCTTGCCGAAGGAAAAAAACACGGCAAAGGGGAGCAGCTGCCTTGCCAACTCAGGGGTTTGATTCCAACCATGCCAGAGGATGTTGGGAGGATTCTTTGCTGACTTCAAGTACTCGAGGAGCAAGTCATGGGACTTGACACAATGCAAAATCAAAGGGATTTCCAGCTGAGCAGCCAAGCTAGCTTGCGCATAAAAAGCAGCTTTTTGAAGGGAAATTTCAGGCCCTCTTAGGCGATCGAACCCCGCTTCACCAATCGCCAAAACTTGGGGATTCTGGGCTGCGTCCTGTTTGATTTTTTCAAAAGCAATCTCCCAATTGGAATCCACTTCCCAGGGATGAATCCCCCTAGAAACGGGAATACCTGACTCTATTTTGGCCCCTCCCGCCTGGAAGATGGAATAGAGCTGACCCTCGCGATGTGTGTGGATATCCCAACAATGCATTTCCGAAGGTCGAAAAAATCAATGTGATTATCCGCAATTATACCATTGATTCAAAATGAGATAGGACCATTGCGGATAATCGTTCACAGACGGCAGTCCACGGTCCACAGCAGATTTAATTGAACTTTAAGCCTTATTTTCTTCCACAAATATCAAAAAAGCGGATAATCACAAAAATCGATTTGGGGAAAAATGTGAGCTTCACTTCAAAAAAAATGCCCCCAACAAGTCGTGCTTTTTTGGGGGCAGGTACACATCAACAAACTACTCTTAATCTAATCGCCTACGTTCCTCAGAACTACCGGAGTTGGAATTTACGCGGAAGCTTTCTCCTTTGGAGAAGTTGTAGCGAAGCGTGATTCGCACATTCTGATCATTCCGATATTGGCGAATTTGGGTGTCTATGTCAGAAAAATCGATGGCGGCCCGAATCCATTTAGTACGGAACAGGTCTCCCCCATTGATGGATAAGGAAAGTTTGTCCTTCATCAATGATTTTGTCATTCCAGCATCGACCCATCCAAGTGCTTTAATTTCTCCTTGTCCCCAAATCTGAGGGCTCAGGTAAATACCTACCAGCTCCAACTTGAATCCTTTTGGCAGATTAAAGTTATGCTGGGTTCTTAGGAGATAGGATACTTGGCTTACATCCAATACGTCCTTTCCAAGTAGCGATTTGAATTTATTGTAGTTTACCTGAAAGAGGTTGGAGCTGTTCCACCATTTTGTCAATTCAACAGGGACCACTCCTTGAAAATTGAAATTCTTGGTTTTATCAAAATTTGCCGTGAAGGTGGTACTGCTTCTCGCCTCCTCATCCTGCTCAAAGACCTGCATAAATGCATCCTCGGTAACGCTGTAGCCCAGGGTAAACTGATACACTCCTTTGATGACATGGTCCATCTCCAGATTCGTGGAATACTGAGGTCTTAGGCTCGGATTTCCTTTTTCAGTAGTGAGGGGGTCGATGTAATACACAAAAGGATTGAGTAAGCGGTAATTGGGTCTCGTAATCCGTCGGTTCACGTTATAGACTACTTGGTAGTTGTCGCTGATCTTGTGCTGCAAAAATACGCTTGGAAAGAGGTTGGTATATTTTTGTCTATTGACTTGATTGAGCGTCTTGGAGGTTCCTGTGACATCGGAATTTTCCATCCGTAAGCCCGCCTGATAGGATAACTTCTTTGAAAAATCTCCCTTCAAAGAAGTATAGGCGGCCAATACATTTTCTTGATAGATAAACCGATTGGAGTTGGGATCGGGTTGCAGCTGACCATCGCCGATGCCTCGGCTTAGGTCTAGGTTATTGTCTGATTCCACCCAGCTCCCTTTTAGCCCAGCCTCGAGTACCTTTCCACCTTTCAGAGTTTTGATCCAGTCCACCTTTGAAGTCAAGATAGTGTAGTACATGTCATTCAGTGTCAATACGCGATCAGTACTCTGGGTTGGTGGAGTTAAATCATTCGAATAGGAATTGTTCAGTAAGGCATCGCTAGCCATCTCCATCACCGTAATGTCTAGGTCAGCTGAAATCTTACCCCCAAGGGTATCCAACTTTGCATCGTAGTGCAGGTTGGTAAATAGCCTACTTGTCTGGTCTCCGGAATCATTGATAGAGCTAATGCTTGTAGTATTTGCTTGACCCGGATTGGAGATGGACGTCCCCGAATCATTGATCCCATTGCTTGAGGAGGTGGAAGCCTGTAGGTTGATCCCCAAATTCTGATTGGGTGTTAATTCATAATTCGCAGCACCCGTAAAGGATGGGGTACGGCTACGTTCGGTAATTTGAGATTCTTGAAGAAAGGTGGAGGTTCCTCCTTCCAAAGCAAAATTCCTTCCGATTTCCAAATCATTGATCTCTACGTATTCATTGTAGTTTATTGTACCATTGCTCGTCCACTTTCCTTTTTTAACATTGAGCGTGACCCCTGTGTTGGGAGCGGCTTTTCCATTGTATTGGCCACCTAGCATCACATTTCCAAACACGCCATCTACTGTATTTTTTTTGAGCTGAATATTGATCACCCCTGCGGATCCTTCCGCATCAAAGCGTGCGGATGGGCTAGTAATGACTTCAATACTTTTAATGTTGTCGGCGGACATGGAACGTAAAAAGCTGGTCAAATCAGCTGCACTCATGTACATGGGCCGATCGTTAATCATCACCGTAACTCCTGTTCTTCCATTCAGATTGATGCTTCCATCCGAAGTAATAAATACCCCAGGAGATCTTCCCAATACATCGAGGGCGTTGGCCCCTTCTGCCATGACCGTTCCTTCCACATTAACTATTGTCTTATCGGGTTCGATGATAATTTGTGGACGTGAAGCCTTGACGGTGACCTCATCTAGACCGGTTAGTTCGTCGGCAAGTAGGAGTGTTCCAAAATCTTTCACCAGACCCTGCTTTAGCCCAAAGACTTCGGAAGTGTAAGTTTTGTACCCTAAAGAAGAAATCACAAGTTTCACCTGAGCCGTCTTCGTGGAAGAAATGGAAAAGCTCCCTGCTTCGTCGGAGACAGCACCTTCCACGAGCACGCTATATGTAGAAAGTACCGCCACATTGGCAAAGGCCACAGGCTCCCCTTTTTGATTGGTAATGGTTCCGCGCAATAGGGTAGAGGAGTTGGATTGAGCAGCAAGGGTACTGATTCCAAGCAGATAGATGAAAATTGCTAAGAATAAAAAGTGACGGGCCTTCATGAAGCAAATAGTTGGTTTAGTTTTCTAGTAGATGCAAAAAACTAAGAAAAGGATGTGCCAAGAAGAAAAATATGCGAAAAATAACTTTAAACCAGGGTTTTTAATGAAGCAAATCAGTGAACTGTCTCATTTCCGAACAGCGATTTTTCAGAATGGGACAAAAACATTCGCCCAACTCGAGTTTACACCCCAATTATTCTCCAAGGAGGCTTTTAACCTCTGTTTTTAGTAGCGGAAGGTGTTGAGTCAAAATGCCCCAAATAATCTCGTCTGAAACTGAATCGTATCCATGAATTATTCTATTCCTTGTATCCACGATTTTTCGAGCATTTGAAATGGATAAGGAAGTATCTTTTGAAATAATTCTACTCAAGGCCTCTCCTATTATTTCAATGTTTCTCTCGATGGCTCGCCGAGTACGGAGATCTTTTTTAAACAGATCAAATTCTTTTGGTTGATCAAGAACAAAACTTTCGATTTCTAGAATCGCGTTTAAAATATCGAAAAGCCAAGTTTTCACTTCCTTATCCATAAACGAGAGTTTTGGATTCATCAACAACTTGCTTGAAATAAGGATTTTTAATTGCTTTTTCTTCAACCAAATCTATTGGCCTATGAAAAAGGTCTTCTAATGAAAACTTAAAGTCATAATAGTTATCCGCATAATCCTTGACCGCTAACTCCTTAAAGTCAACCATGAGGTCAAGGTCACTTGCTTCATTAAAATCCAGTCTTGCAACTGAGCCAAAAGCATAAAGGGATTTCACTTGGTGCTTTTTACACAGTTCAATGAGTTCTTTTTTGTGAGATGGAAGGAGATTCATTTGAACATGTGTTTTTAGTAGCATCAATTTAACGCGCAAACGCTTAAAAAAAGCATAAATCCCCAAAATAAAAGGGTTTAAAAAATAGAGCTACTGCTATTTTGAATTAAGCAGTAGCTCTCCTAAAAGTTTATTTCAACAGAAGTTTACTTCGCAGCAGCGTATCGCTTGCTTACTTCCTCCCAGTTGACCAGGTTCCAGAACGCCGCGATGTAATCTGGGCGTCTATTTTGGTAGTGTAGGTAGTAGGCATGTTCCCAAACGTCAAGACCCATAATCGGGGTACCTGGGTTTTCGGACACATCCATAAGTGGATTGTCTTGGTTGGGTGAGGAGCACACACAAAGTTCTTTTTTAGTATCTACACAGAGCCAAGCCCAGCCTGAGCCAAATCGTGTAGCTCCAGCTTTGTTGAAGGCCTCTTTGAACGCATCAAAAGAGCCGAATTTTGCATCAATTGCTGCAGCAAGTGCTCCAGTAGGAAGGCCTCCACCAGCTGGAGATAGAATTTGCCAAAAAAGGCTGTGGTTCCAATGTCCACCGCCGTTATTTCTCACAGCAGCATTAGATCCTGCCACCTTCATCAGCTCCTCCAAGGATTTGCCTTCTAGGTCTGTTCCTGCGATAGCAGCATTTAAGTTAGTCACGTAAGCATTGTGGTGCTTTCCATGGTGAATTTCCATGGTACGTGCATCGATATGGGGTTCCAATGCATTCAGTGCATAAGGAAGTGAGGGAAGTTCAAAAGCCATGAGTGTCGAGTTTAATGTGAGGTAAAGTTAAAAATTTTGTGTGCTTTTTTATGTCTTCTAAACCAGACTTTTACACAAAAAGTTCTTGCAATCAAAAAGTCTTTTTTCGCAAGTTTTGGAAAAATTCCAGCATAAGCTGCTCTGACTCCTTTGCCATCATTCCAGTAAAGACCTTGGTTTTGGGATGGAGCATTTGGGAATTGCATTGGAGGTATCCTCGCTTGGGGTCTGTGGCTCCAAGGTAAAGTTCCCCTAGTTGCGCCCAGTAGAGAGCCCCTGCACACATGGGGCAGGGCTCCAGGGTGACGTACAAGCGGCATTCGTTGAGGTATTTTGCACCGAGGTAGTTGGCGGCGGCAGTGATTGCCAAGATTTCAGCATGAGCCGTTACATCAGTCAACTTTTCAGTCTGATTGTAGGCTCGTGCAATCACTTTATTTTTTGAGACCACTACTGCACCCACGGGCACTTCGCCCTCTTCGAAAGCAAGTTTAGCTTGCTTGAAGGCCTCGTTCATAAAGTACTCGTGACTGTAGAGTTCCAATTTGGAAATGCGGATTAAAACAAGGCGAAAATTTCCTCTCGTACCCCTTTGTTGATCACCATCGCCAAGATTAAGGATACCACCAAGCCTGCTAGGGCTTTCCACATGTCTTTTTTAGCCAATCGGAAGGCGCGTTCTAGCCAAGCACCTTTACTTTTTGCTTTTCCATGCTTGCCCATTGCGATCGCAAACTCTCGTCCGGCCAAGAGTCCTATAAATACCCAAGTGGTACTCATTGGAACATTGTTGTACATCTTGAAATAGAACAAAATAACGGCATACACCAAATCCACCATGGTAGCGGCACGGACGTCAG
>CAXNJN010000064.1:0-15677 GCA_964202605.1 Bacteroidia bacterium
TTTCCATCACTTACCAAGCAGGAGATGGAGCGACAAAAGGGTGATTTTTTTATCTACTTTTTTAGCTAGTTTTTAAGAGGAACGGGCAAGTCTTCTTAAGGGTGATTTTTTCAACTGATTTTTTTCAACTGCTCCTTCTCCTGGCTTGGGTGGTTTTTTTATTGAGGTCTCAAAATAGCTCTTGCCCCAAGGGCTTGATATTGATAGTTTAAAATCAAACCATAATTCAAGACCTAGAAATCCTAAAATTGCAGATGCTTGTTTTAAGGCAGGATACATTGATGCCTGGGGTCGTGGTACATTAAAAATTTTAAATGCTTTCAAAGAAGCCGAACTTCCAGAGCCGGAAATTATTGAAAAAGATGGAGGAGTGCAGGTAACGATTTTTAAGGCGACTTCGTCAATCGAGGCAAAGGATAGTGGTCCAATAGGTGGTCCAATAGGTGGTCCAATAGGTGGTCCAATAGGTGGTCCAATGGGTGGTCCAATAGAAAAACAAAGTGCGTTCCACTCCGCATCGCTTTCGACGCGTCAAGAAGAAGTTCTAGAAATCATCAAAGCAAACACGAAGATCAGTAGACGAAAACTTGCAGAGCAGCTGAACATCAATGTTTCAGCTGTTCAGGGGCATTTAGATTTACTTAAAGAAAAAGGAGTACTTACTAGAAAAGGGGGTACAAGGGGCAATTGGGTCATCCTAGAAAATAACTAATCAAAATCTTTCCTAAACCTAACTCTTACTTTCTTAGGACAGTATCAAAATTTCCAACAGGATTTGGAGTGCGCTCGAGTATTAACAAATCTCCAGTTTGAAATTTTCTATAGACAGGCTATCCCCCATTTCTTTACCCCTCCGCATTCCAATAGGCCATGCGCTCCATGCGCAGCACCTCCAAGGAGTAGAAGCCAAACTCTTCCACTACCTTCCCCTCAATCTGGTAGATTGCCCGCCCCTTGAAGGGGTACTTTTTGACCGTAGGAGGGAAGTGAACCGTATCGATCCAGTTGCCCTCCTGATCGATCAAGGTACCAAAGTTCATCACTTCCCCCTTGATTGTTCGGGTGTACTTGACGGTAACTAGGTAGCCAATTACCTGCACGATTTTCCCTAGCTGCTGCGGCAGCTCCTTCGCCTTCACCCCTTGGATACCTTGATCTTGGAGCAAGTGGAAGGGGGATTCCAGTGGAAATTCCAACACATCGATCTGATCCAAGATATCCTGCCGTATATCAATCTCCTCCAAAAAAGGGACTTGGGGAGGCAAGCTTTCCCCCCAACTTCCTCCTCCCACCGCTGCAAACAACTCCTGTGTAGGCCGTGTCCCCACTTGCTTGTGGTGGAGAAAGTGGGCCTCCCAGAGGAGCTGCTGCTTGGGTTTGCCTGTAAACCGAAACGCATGGATGCGAATCAGAATCAGGAGCTGCTCCAATCCACAGGCTACCCGACGCACAAAGTCTTCTAGCCCCAGAAAAAGACCCTGCCCATGCCGCTCCTGCAAGAGGCGCTCGACGGTTCTTTTTTCAAGGTGCTTCAGGTGGATCCAGCCCAGGTAAACCGTCGTTCCAGTGATTTTGGTCAGGTAATCGCTCTCGTTGAGATGAGGGCCTTCTATCGTCGCTCCCTGCATGCGCAACTCGTGTACGTAAAATTCGGTGGAGTAGAATCCTCCAAAATTATTGATCACCCCTACCATAAACTCCAAGGGGAAGTAGGCTTTCAAGTACAAACTCTGGTAACTCTCTACCGCAAAGGAAGCGGAGTGCCCCTTGGCGAAGGAGTAGCCAGCAAAACTCTCAATCTGCATCCATATCGCTGTAGCTTCAGCATCCTGCCTCCCGAGTTGCTTGCAGTTTTCAAAGTAAGCGGCCCTGACTCGTTCAAACTCATCCTTCGAGCGGGATTTGCCACTCATGCCTCGGCGGAGCACATCCGCTTCGGCAAGGCCCAGCCCTGCAAAATGGTGTGCCACCTTGATTACATCCTCCTGATACACCATGATCCCGTAGGTTTCGGGCATGATCTCCGCCAGCACCGGATGGGCCTGCTTCCTGCGCTCCGGATCCCGGTGTCGCAAGATGTATTCCCGCATCATGCCCGATCGAGCCACCCCAGGACGGATGATGGAGCTGGCAGCCACAAGCTCCAGGTAGGTGTCTGCCTGCAGCTTGGCCAGTAGCATGCGCATGGCGGGAGACTCCACATAAAAGGCACCAATGGTATGCCCACTGCGTAGTAGCGCCTTGATTTTTGGGTCTTCCTTAAACTTTTTCACTTCTCGGATATTCACCGAAATCCCCTGGTTCTGCTGAATCAGCTCCAAGCTGGACTTGATATGGCCTAGCCCGCGCTGGCTGAGGAGGTCAAACTTGTGTAAGCCAATGTCTTCGGCCACGTGCATATCGATGTGGGCCACTGGAAACCCTTTTGGGGGCAGGTTGGTAGCCGTGTAATAGTGGATGGATTTGTGCGCCAGCAGCAGACCACAGGCATGAATCGTCAGGTGAGATGGCACGTCATGCAGTACCTGGGCATAGCGGAGGATCAGTTTACCCAAGCCATCGGGGCGATAGCCTTCCTTGTTAGCCAGCTGAAGCAGGGACTCGATCTCTGCCTTGGGTAGGCCAAAGACTTTAGCCAGCTCTCGAATGACTGAATTGTACTGAAAGGTGCTGTACGACCCGAGTAGTGCTACATGGGCCTCTTGACCCACATTGTATTTTTTAAAGAGGTAGTCAAACACCTCATCGCGGTCGGTCCAGCTAAAGTCAATGTCAAAGTCGGGGGGATTTTCACGGTAGAGGTTGATGAAGCGCTCAAAGTAGAGATCCAGCTCCATAGGATCCACATCGGTGATTCCCAAACAGTAGGCCACCACGGAGTTGGCCCCAGATCCTCGGCCTACATGGTAGAAATTGCGGCGATAGGCAAAGCGGATGATGTCGTAGTTGATCAGAAAATAGGACACAAAGCTCTTTTGCTGGATCAGCTCCAACTCCTTTTCAATGCGCTTGCTGACGGCTTCGGAGAGCTGTGGATAGCGCTGCTCGGCTCCTCGGAGGGTTTCCTGGCGGAGAAATTCAAAGTCTTCTCCTCCGGTACCGAGTAGGTCTCGCTTGTTTTTGATCGCCTGAAAGTAGAAGGAAAACTGGCACTGCTCCAGGAGCTTTTGCGCATTGAGGAGCAGGTAGCTGTGGTTTTCGCAACGGGCAATGAGTTCCGCATAGCCGTAGAGCTGATCTGTAGGATCTGCCTGCTCCTGCGTAGGGAGCTTGCTGAGCAGCGTATTCAGATCCATGCTTCGTAGGAGCCGATGCGCGTTAAACTCCAATTTGGAGGAGAAGCTGACCGGCTGTAAGAGCACCAATTTCTCTCTTTTGCGGTACCAAGGGGAGGAGCGCAGCTTGTTGAGCTGGCTCGTATGAATCCCTATAAACTCATGCTCGGCCAAGGAAAAGTAGGCTCTCGGAAAAGGATACACCACAAAGCTATTTTCAAAAGGAGGTGCCTTGTCTGCAAAAGGACGCTGCTGGATCAGGTGCTCCGAAAGGTGCTTGTTGAGTTCGTACATGCCCTCCTGATTTCGTGCCAGGCCAATGTATTGCTGCGCAATGCCGTTTCTAAAATCAATCCCAATCACTGGATGAATGCCTGCTTTTTGAGCCGCGCGGATAAAAGGAAATACAGCAGCACTGCTGTTGATGTCTGTGAGGGCGAGCGCATCCAGCTTTTTGTTTTTTGCCTCGGCAACTAGCCCGTCCACGGATAGGGTCCCGTATTTGAAGCTGAAGTGGGTGTGGCAATTGAGAAACATGGAGTCGGCAAGATTCTTTCCCGAAGACTGTCCTCGGGATGAATTGGGATAAGTAAAACGGAACTAAAGAGGATAGCCCTTTCCCGAAGAGCAGGGAGGGGTCAGGAAATTAAAATGTTAATATTTTTAACATTTTAATGTTTATAATGTAAACAAAATAAAAAATAAAAAAAACCGACCCCCAGAAAATAAAGAAAATTTTCTATTCGTTTCCCGCAGACTGAATGAGTTAAATCAGCGTATCCTTTCTGTCTTAATCCGCGTGAAAAAGTTTTACGCAGATTAAGATAGAAAAGTACCGCAGATTTTAGGAATCAAATTCGAGTATCCTCTCTATCCGCCGCGGCGGAGCGTGAAAAGAAGGGTTGCTGGTGACTAGGAGTTGCTTAGGCCTTGGCCAGTAGGAGCTGAAACTCCAATGCACTGCAGGGCTGGAACTCATCGGCTTTGAGGTCCTCAAAAATCTCTTCGTCACCTTCGATCCCTGTTTTTTCGATTTTCCCATCGGGATGCACGATCAATTCTACCCCAGAAAAATCCTGCGGGTTGATCATCACCAAGACTTGGTAATCGTCAAAAACTCGTTTGAAGTACTGCGAAATTACATTTGCCACGGTGTCAAGATTAGAGTTGCTCAAAAATAAGTTAAAAAAAACGAAGGGACGCATTGCATATTCCAAAGCCTTTCTAAATTTGCATCATCTTATGACAACAAACGCAAACATGTATGGTTGGTGGCATCTCAACTCTTTCCTCGGGAGAGCTCAGAAAGCCATTGCAAACTAATTGCGCAATACATACCACAAAAGGCTTACTGGTTTCACCCGGTAAGCCTTTTTTTTGTGCCCTATTTTATTCCTTATGAAGCAGCCCATATTCACCATCCGCACCCAATACCGCAAGCGTCTCGCAGACACAATCACCCCTGTGAGCATCTACTTGCAGGTAAGGGACCGGTTTGCCAACCCCATCCTACTCGAATCCTCGGACTACCGCGGTCAGGACAACAGCTATTCTTATATCTGCTTCAATCCCGTCGCTTCTTTCTCCTTCCTTGCTGGTACAGTCACCGAAAAAGGACCGGATGGACAGGAGCGTCGCTACCCGGTGACGCCAGAAAATTCCCTCGTGAATTCCTTGCATGCCTTTGGAAAGTCGTTTTCCCCCAGCCCCGACACGCTGAAGTTTAGCAGCAACGGCCTCTTTGGCTACACGCACTATGATGCGGTGAGTAGTTTTGAGGACATCAGGCTCACAGCCCCCCAGTCTTCTAGCGATATCCCTACGATGCAGTATGCCATGTACCAAAACATCATCGTGGTGGACCACTACAAAAATGAGCTCCATCTATTCGAACACCTCGTCGAGGGGTATCCCACCCAAGAGTACATGGCCGAAATCGAGACGCTACTCAACAACAAAAACATCCCAGCCTACTCCTTCAAAAAAGTAGGGGAGGAGGAGTCCAACTACAGCGATGCGGAGTTTTTGGAAATGCTCGCCCAAGCTCGGCAGCATTGCCTCCGCGGGGACGTATTCCAGTTGGTGCTATCCAGGCGCTTTACCACGGCTTTCAAAGGAGATGAGTTTAACGTTTACCGCGCCCTTCGCTCGGTCAATCCCTCACCCTACTTATTCTACTTCGACTACGGCTCCTTCAAGGTCTTTGGAAGTTCCCCCGAAGCACAAATTGTGGTCAAAAATCAAAAAGCCACCCTCTACCCAATTGCAGGTACCTTCCGCCGCACAGGCAACGATGCCGAGGATGCCGAGCTGGCTAGAAAGCTCTTTGACGACCCCAAGGAAAATGCAGAGCACGTGATGCTGGTGGATTTGGCACGAAATGACCTCTCCCGAACCTCCGATCTGGTACAGGTGGAGGTCTTCAAAGAGATCCAGTACTACTCCCACGTGATTCACCTGGTTTCCAAAGTGACTGGGCAGCTGGCTGAAGGAGTCAATCCCCTACAGCTGGTGGCCGACACCTTTCCGGCAGGCACCCTCTCTGGCGCTCCAAAGTACCGGGCAATGCAACTGATCGATTCACTGGAAAATGTTAGCCGTCAATTTTATGGTGGAGCAATCGGCTACCTTGGATTTAATGGAGATTTCAACCATGCCATTGTCATCCGTTCTTTTGTTTCTGAGAATAATCAGCTGCGCTTTCAGGCAGGTGCTGGCGTAGTAGCCAAAAGTGATATCCACTCCGAATTGCAAGAAGTGGCCAATAAATTGGAAGCGTTACGGGTGGCATTGAAGACCGCAGAACAGATTTAAGTAAAGCATTCATGAAGATTTTAGTACTCGATAATTACGATTCCTTCACCTATAACCTGGTCTACCTGATCCGTCAATTGGGCTATGGGGAGCAATTAGATATCCGTCGAAATGATGCTTTTACCTTAAGCGAGGTGGATCGTTACGAAAAAATACTACTCTCCCCAGGACCAGGCATTCCTTCTGAGGCAGGCCTGATGCCTGCAGTACTGAAGCAGTATGGAGCTACCAAATCAATCCTAGGGATTTGCTTAGGACACCAAGCCATTGCAGAAGCCTTTGGCGGGAAGCTACACAACTTGGCCGAGGTGCAGCATGGAGTGGCTTCCACGGTGACGGTAGTTCCTGACCTACTATTTGAAGGTATCCCCTCCCAGTTTGCCGTAGGCCGGTACCATTCTTGGGTGGTTGACGAATCTCATCTTCCCAGTGAATTGGAAGTAATTGGCCGAACTTCAGACCAACAAATTATGGCGATCCGTCACCGACAATTTGACCTTCGTGGGCTTCAATTTCACCCGGAAAGTATCCTCACCGAACATGGGGCCAAGCTTATCCAAAACTGGCTTCATTCCTAAACCGATCTCAACTTAGTGGCATACCATGAAAGACATTTTAAATCAGTTGATTGAACACAAAACCCTCTCCCAACAACAGGCGAAAGAGGTGTTGAAAAACTTGGCAACAGGTTCCTTTCCTAGCAGTCAGGTGGCCGCATTTATGACGGTGTACCTGATGCGCAGCATTACCGTGGAGGAACTTCGCGGTTTCCGGGAAGCGATGCTTGAGCTTTGTTTGCCGGTAGACCTCTCCGAATACGACGCCATGGATCTCTGTGGCACAGGCGGAGATGGCAAAGATACCTTCAACATTTCTACCCTCTCCTCCTTTATTGTAGCGGGAGCTGGGCAGGCTGTGGCCAAGCATGGCAACACAGGGGTTTCCTCCATTTGTGGCTCCTCTAACCTGCTTGCACATTTTGGATATGAATTTAGCGCTAATCCCGATCAGCTGCGTCGCAATTTGGATCAGGTAGGCCTCTGTTTCTTACATGCTCCACTTTTTCATCCAGCTATGAAAAGTGTAGCCACCATCCGAAAGGAACTGGGAGTGAAGACTTTCTTCAATATGCTTGGACCTATGGTGAATCCTAGTTTTCCTCGAAAGCAACTGGTAGGCGTGTTCAGCTTGGAATTGGCTCGACTCTACGGCTACCTCTATCAGGAAACGGAGGGACGCTTTGCCATCCTCCATTCCCTAGATGGCTATGATGAGATTTCCCTCACTGGACCCTTCAAGATGATCACTAATACCGGTGAGAAACTCTACCATCCTGAAGCCATAGGGCTTAGGCAACTATCTCCAGAAAGTATTCTGGGGGGAACTTCCATAGCTGAATCTGCACGAATCTTTGAAGAGGTGCTGCGAGGCAAAGGTACCTCGGCTCAAAACCAAGTCGTGGTAGCCAATGCCGCTGCTGCTTTAGTTACCGCTCGTGAAGGTCTTGGCTTCGAGGAGGCAATTGCCCTTGCCAATGAGACACTTCTAAGCGGCAAAGCACTTCGCGTCTTTACTGGATTGATCCAGCCTCAAACTTCCGTGTCCTTTAACTAAGTTGCTCCGATGAATACATTAGAAAAAATCATTTCCGATAAGTACTTGGAAGTGGAAGTTCGAAAGCAGCAACAACCTGTGGCTGTCTTGGAAAAAAGTAGCGCTTTTTCGAGAACCCCACTGTCCATGAAGTCTTTTCTTTTGGATTCTACAAAGTCTGGGATTATCACCGAATTTAAACGAAAGTCCCCCTCCAAGGGACTGATCAATGGAACCTCCTCGGTGGAGCAGGTAAGCAAAGGGTACGAGCAGGCAGGCGCATCAGCGCTATCCATCCTGACCGATCAGCACTACTTCGGTGGCGCCACAGAAGACCTTGAGTTGGCTAGAAAGCAAGTGACCATTCCAATTCTGCGGAAGGACTTTGTGGTAGATGAGTACCAGATTGTTGAAGCCAAATCCATGGGTGCCGACTGTATTTTACTGATTGCTGCTGCTCTTAGCCCACAAAAAGTAAAGTCCTTGGCCATCTTTGCACAAAGTCTAGGCTTAGAGGTGCTATTGGAAGTACACAACTTGGAGGAATTGGAACAGTCTTTTTGTGAACCCCTAGATGTGGTGGGTGTGAATAATCGGAACTTAAAAACCTTTGAAGTGTCTTTAGCCACTTCCTTGGAGTTGGTAGACCGTATTCCAAACCAAGTGGTAAAAATTTCTGAAAGTGGAATCTCTGATCCAGCTACGCTAGTAGCTTTCAGAAAAGCGGGCTTCGATGGATTTTTGATTGGCGAAAATTTTATGAAAAGCATCCATCCCGAACAGGAAGCAGCAAAATTTATCCAAGAGTTTAGACGCTTGATGAAGGAGGGACTTGGAACCGAAGGATATGGAAATTAAAGTTTGCGGCATGCGGGAACGGGACAATTGTTACCAATTGGTCCAAGAAGTCAATCCAGATTGGATGGGGTTGATTTTCTATCCCAAGTCCCCCCGACTGGTCCCGGCTGAAAGTGCGGATTGGTTAGTTGACCTGCCTATTAAAAAAATGGGGGTGTTTGTAGGGGAGGAACAGTCGGAAATACGTCGGAAAACTACCTTGTTTGGACTCTCGGCGCTACAACTCCATGGAGGAGAATCTGTGGAGGAGGTAAAGCAACTGAAGGAAGACATTGGAATAGAAATTTGGAAGGTTTTTGGCGTTGGGGAGATTCTGGACTGGAAGATGATGGAGGAATTTGTTCCCCATGTAGGTCGATTTCTATTTGATACGGCTACTGCGAGTAAAGGAGGTTCGGGAAAAACATTTGATTGGAAACTCCTGAAAGGGTATCCTTTTGAAAAAGGGTTTTTCCTCAGTGGAGGATTGCGGTTGGAGCATGCAGCTGAAATTTTAGAATTAAGCAAGGACATTCCCCAGCTGCTGGGCGTGGATGTCAACTCTGGTTTTGAAGTTGCCCCAGGACTAAAACACGTTCCTGATTTGAAAGAGTTTAAACAAAAGTTGAACAGATAAGGTCTACCAATTGGAGACGATAACTAGCGAGATGATGATACAAGTTGACGAAAAAGGGTTTTATGGAAATTTTGGAGGTGCCTACATCCCTGAGATGTTGTATCCGAATGTGGAGGAGCTCCGAGAAAACTGGGAAGCTATTGTAGCAAGCCCAACGTATCAAGAAGAATTTCAAAGTCTGCTCAAGGACTTTGTGGGAAGACCTACGCCACTCTATTTTGCCGCTCGGCTTTCCGAAACCTTTGGAGCAAGGATTTACTTGAAGCGGGAAGACCTCTGCCATACTGGAGCGCACAAGATCAACAATACGGTTGGGCAGATTATCCTAGCGAAGAAGCTGGGCAAAAAACGCATCATTGCAGAGACCGGAGCGGGACAACACGGAGTGGCAACAGCTACCGTCTGTGCCTTGATGGGTATGGATTGCACGATCTACATGGGAGAGTTGGATATCAAGCGTCAGCGCCCCAATGTGGAGCGGATGCGCATTCTTGGAGCCAAAATAGTACCTGCAGTGTCCGGTTCGAAAACGCTAAAAGACGCCACCAATGAAGCCATGCGCGCTTGGATTGCGGATCCTGTGGGGACCCATTACATCATCGGCTCGGTGGTGGGACCTCATCCTTACCCAGAGATGGTAGCTCGGTTTCAATCCGTCATCTCGGAAGAGATCAAATGGCAGTTGAAAGCAAAAGAAGGCAGAGAAAACCCTGACCTCGTGATTGCCTGTGTGGGAGGAGGATCCAATGCAGCCGGAGCATTTTACCACTATTACAATGAACCTAAGGTGAGACTGATTGCTGTAGAGGCTGCGGGGCATGGGATTTATTCCGGTAAGTCTGCTGCCACCTCCGTATTGGGTACTCCCGGGATTTTACATGGATCAAAGACTTTGTTGATGCAAACCGAGGATGGGCAAGTGATTGAGCCTCATTCCATTTCTGCAGGCTTGGACTATCCGGGAATCGGGCCAGTCCATGCGCACTTGCATGAAATTGGTCGGGCGGAGTTTGTCGGGGTAGAGGATGAGGATGCGATGAAGGCAGGTATTTTACTCAGCAGAACAGAAGGGATTATTCCTGCCATCGAAACTGCCCATGCCATCCATGCACTGAATCAAATTGAATTTAATGCGGATGAGTTGATTGTCATCAATCTCTCAGGTAGGGGAGATAAGGATTTGGAAACCTACATCCACTGGGGAAATTATTGATTGAGTCGCTAATCTAGTCCCTTTCAAATCCATATTTCTGTTCACTTCATTCAAGACCCTACATCACCATGAATCGAATCGACTACCTATTTCAAACCAAAAAAGAGCGCATACTCTCCATTTATGTAACCGCTGGTTTCCCGAATCTAGAGGACACCTTGCCTGTAATGGAGGCTATCCAGGCATCAGGAGCAGATATTATTGAAATAGGCTTGCCCTACTCAGACCCAATTGCTGATGGGCCGACTATCCAAGAGAGCAATACCATCGCCTTGGAAAATGGGATGAGCATCAGAAAATTATTTTCTCAACTGCTAGGCTTTAGAGCTAAAATCCATCTTCCCGTCGTGCTGATGGGGTATCTCAATCCGATCATCCAATATGGAGTAGAGGAGTTTTGTAAAAAGTGTAAGGAAGTGGGTGTCGATGGGCTTATTCTTCCAGATCTGCCTTTGCAGCAGTATGTTGAGGAATACCAAGAGATTTTTGAGAAATACGGTTTGTTTAACACCTTCTTGATATCTCCTCAAACTTCCGAAAAACGCATCCGAGAAATAGATCAGTACAGCAGTGGCTTTATCTACATGGTTTCTTCTCATGCCATCACCGGTGGTAAGTCGGCAATTTCTCCAGAGCAGCTCGCCTATTTTGAAAGAGTCGAAGCCATGAACTTGAGCCATCCTAGGTTGATTGGATTTGGGATTTCGGATGCTGCTTCCTTTCAGATGGCTTCTCGCTATAGCCAAGGAGCAATCATTGGATCTGCATTTATCAAGCAAATCAAAGATTCCACCGATTTAAATCAGGATATCAACACGTACATCCAAGGCATTATTCGCTAGCACCTTTCTAAGTGAAGGTTTTGTTCAAGTAGATAAAAATTGATTGTACTGACTGAAATCCCTGTGTAAATTAGTTGCCAGGAATAGAAATGATACATGGATTTCCAAGTTTCAATCTTCTCTCTAGAAACTACAGGTGGTGGAGCAGGAATTTCAAATTAAGTCGTGGGTTTGTGCAACAGCGACAGCGTATACCGAGTTAAAACTAGTGCGTAAGCATGTTGACTTTTGCTTTCATGCTTATCCAGCGAGAAGTACCAAGTGAATTAAACCCAAATACAATGATTGAAAAACCCAAAGAGTGGGTCTTTTCGGACCCGAGATTAAAAGACATGCGTCAGGATTATGCCGCGTATACGCAAGAGGATTTCCAGGTTTGGAAGATTCTTTTCGAGCGGCAGGTTCCTCAGCTTCCCAAATCAGCTTCAAAAGCCTATTTGGAAGGCATGAAAGCGGTAAATTTTACCGCAGACCGTATTGCGAATTTTGAGGAACTAAACGAGGTCCTCCACCAGACCACAGGATGGCAAGTAGAGGTAGTTCCAGGATTGATAGACGACGACTTGTTTTTCGGCTTATTGAGCAACAAGCGTTTTCCATCTTCTACCTGGCTTCGAAAAATGGAGCAGCTGGATTATTTGGAGGAGCCTGACATGTTTCACGATGCCTTTGCGCACCTTCCTCTCCTGATCAATCAACCCTATGTTGATTTTCTAGAAAGACTGAGTGCGATGGCTTTAAAAAATATTCAGAACCCCTGGGCCATCCAATTGCTGAGCCGAATCTATTGGTTTACCATCGAATTTGGATTGATTCATGAGGAAGGTGAGCTCCGAGTTTATGGAGCCGGAATTCTGAGTTCTGCCGGGGAAACTACCTATGCGCTCTCGGATGAGCCAAGTCATTTTGCGTACGACGTGCGTCAGATCATGATGACCTCCTACTGGAAAGACCATTTCCAAGATAAGTACTGGGTGATTGATAGTTTCGAGCAACTTTTTGAGTCCTTGCCAGAAATTGAGCAAGTGCTTGAAGAGCTGCTGGCAATAGAAAATAAAAATTAAACTTAATTAGGCAGGTTTGGGGACAAACTGGACTGCAGACCCTTAGTTGGTAGTTCATTTCGTTTCTCACTTGCAAAAAGTCCATGAAAGTAGCTTTAATCAAGTACAATGCTGGCAATGTCCAATCCGTGCGCTATGCGCTAGAGCGACTAGGGGTGGAGGCTGAACTTACAGACGATCCCGAAAAAATCCGTGCGGCTGACCGTGTGATTTTTCCGGGTCAGGGTGAAGCCAGTTCTGCGATGGCCTACTTGAAGGAGCGAAATCTAGACCAAGTGATTCGAGCCGTGAAGCAACCTTTTTTGGGAGTTTGCCTGGGTTTACAGCTTCTCTGCACCCATTCGGAGGAAAACAACACCCCCTGTTTGGGTATCTTTCCCCAGCTTGTCAAACGTTTTGTTCCAAGTGCAAGTGGTCAAGAAAAAGTGCCTCATGTGGGTTGGAATTCGATCGAGAACTTGGTTGGCAATCCCTTACTCAAAGATCTGCCCGACGCCAAGCACCTGTACTATGTGCACAGCTACTATGCGACCCTAGGAGAAGGCACCCTTGCCACTACCCACTACATTCAAGACTTTACGGCCATTCTCCATCGAGCCAACTATTGGGCGATTCAAGCCCACCCCGAGAAAAGTAGTACTTTAGGAGAAAAGCTCTTGGAGAATTTTCTAGCACTGCCTTTAACTTAACCAAGTTTAAACAGGGAATTCAAGGTTGTATAAACCATCCCTTAGACCTAAAACCATGCATGTAATTCCCGCTATTGATTTGATCGGAGGTAAATGTGTTCGCCTCAGCCAAGGAGACTACCAGCGGAAGACCGAATACCACGATGATCCTTTGGAGATGGCCAAACGCTTCGAAGGGGCGGGATTGACGCGACTCCATCTGGTGGATTTGGATGGGGCCAAAGCCAAAAAAATTGTGAATGGAGATGTGCTGCAGCGTATTTGCTCCGGAACGCGTTTGGTAGTGGATTTTGGGGGAGGCATTCAGTCGCAGGAGGAAATCGAAAAGGCCTTCACGCTTGGCGCTTCGCAAGTCACTGGTGGAAGTATTGCAGTGAAAAATCCAAGTTTGTTTGAATCTTGGCTAGAAGTTTTTGGTTCTGGAAAAATCATTCTGGGTGCCGATGCAAAGGATAAAAAAATTGCCGTGGGAGGTTGGGAAGAAACCACTCTGCTGGAGCTAATCCCCTTTATTAAAGGATATTACGACAAAGGAATTCGACAAGTCATCTGCACAGATGTAGCCAAGGATGGATTGCTTCAAGGCCCTTCTTTTGAGTTGTATCTGGAGATTCTCCAAGAGTTGCCTGAATTAAAACTCATTGCCAGTGGAGGAGTATCCTGCCTGAAGGACTTGGAGGAACTCCAAAAACTAGGAGTTTATGGAACCATTGTTGGAAAAGCCTATTATGAGGGGAAGGTGAGTTTGGAAGAACTGGCTCAATTCGAGGTAAATTATCCTTAACTACTGCACACAAATTTACATTCACCTTATTTACCTATTTCTAAATCATCAATGCTAACCAAACGAATTATCCCTTGTCTTGATATCAAAGATGGCCGCACGGTCAAAGGGGTAAATTTTGTGGAACTTCGAGATGCTGGAGATCCCGTGGCTTTGGCCAAGTTGTATTCAGAACAAGGTGCGGATGAACTCGTGTTTCTGGATATTACCGCAACGGTGGACAAGCGAAAAACGCTAGTAGATTTGGTAACGCAGGTGGCCAAGGAAGTTCGAATTCCATTTACCGTTGGAGGTGGCATTGCTTCGATTCAGGATGTCTATGCCTTGTTGGCAGCAGGTGCAGATAAGATCTCCATCAATTCGGCGGCAGTGAAAACTCCCCAACTTATTGATCAGCTCTCCAAAGAGTTTGGATCACAATGCGTCGTGGTAGCCATCGATTCGCGATGCACTGATGGTATTGATTGGGTGCATACGCATGGGGGAAGGACGGCAACCACTTTGCAATCCAAGGCTTGGGCCAAGGAACTGGCGGATCGGGGTGCTGGAGAGATTCTGCTCACCTCCATGGACCATGACGGCACGAAAGCGGGTTTTGCAATTGAATTAACTGCTGCGATTTCAGGAGCATTGCCTATTCCAGTCATTGCCTCAGGTGGAGCGGGCACCATGCTCCATTTTAAGGAAGTATTTACCTCTGGAAAAGCAGATGCAGCACTGGCAGCAAGTATTTTTCACTTCAAGGAAATTGGAATTCCTGAATTGAAAATGTATTTGGATAAGGAAGGGGTATTTATAAGGAAATGAAATAAATCGAAATAGAGTTGAAATAGACCGAGCATGCTCGGTGAAATAGGGAATTCAATTCGTGTTTCTACCCTATTTCACGAAGCCTGCCCGCCGTGGCGGGTATTTCATTTTTAAATGTAAAAAACAGATAAGATGAACATAGATTTTAAAAAGATGGAGGGCCTCATTCCAGTAGTGGTACAGGATGCGTTTACCGGAAAGGTATTGATGTTGGGCTACATGAATGAAGCCGCATTGGCCAAAACGGATGAGTCGGGTAGGGTTACTTTTTTCTCGCGCAGCAAAAATAGATTGTGGACCAAAGGAGAGACTTCAGGCAATTTTCTGGAAGTAGTCAGCATGCAGGAAGATTGTGATGGGGATGCGATCTTGGTCAAAGCCAAGCCCCTCGGACCAGTTTGCCATACGGGAGCTGATACTTGTTTTGAGGAATCAAACACCTCTCAAACTGCATTTATTGACCAACTTCGTGGGATTATTAAAGAGCGTAAAGAAAATCCGAATTCATCATCCTATACCTCCAGTCTTTTTGGAAAAGGAATCAATAAGCTGGCTCAGAAAGTAGGGGAGGAAGCGGTGGAACTGGTGATCGAGGCCAAGGATGATAATAAAGAGTTGTTTCTAGGTGAGGCGGCAGACTTGCTGTTTCACTACCTCGTATTACTTGAAGCGAAGAACTATTCCTTAGACGAGGTGATTGAGGTACTCAAGCAGCGGCATGTAACCAAATAGGGGTAGAAAAAATTATGTTTACATGCAATCATACCAGTAGTTCGAACTTTAGTCGGGCACATATGTTTTTATGTACTTGATCGCTGCTGCCAATTGAGGATCCTTCGTATTTCCCCAATCTAAACGCGGATTATCGGGAGCGGAAACGTAGGCATACCCCGCCTTTTTAGTAGGGGTAGCAGGAAAGCTTTTTGGAAATCCATCCCAGTAATTAGTAATTCCAGTGGAGTTTGTTAAAATGTACTTAACTGCCAATAATTCCACATTAAATTTTGAAAAATTTGAATTGCCAGTGGTCCCAATTCTTTCTAAACCCACAGGCATTCCAGAAGTACTTTCACCGATTTGTACCACTTTCAGGTAGGGTTCCATGACGTTCATAATGAA
>CAXNJN010000065.1:0-15243 GCA_964202605.1 Bacteroidia bacterium
GAAAGCTGAACGACTTTTTTTTCTTGCTTATCTTGAGCAATCAGGTCTTGCGCGCAGAAAAAAAATCCCGACAACAGAATTAGCGCATATAAATAGGTTATTTTCACGAATATTGGGTTCAAAGATGTACTGCCCTTGGACTTCTTGATGATTTTAAGCCAATTTCAGCGATTATTTTCGTTTCACCTCGTTCCCGAAGTTAATACTTACTAATGAGACTCAAAAATATCAGTTTAAACTATGGTTTGCGAATTTTTAAAGCACTTTCGGAAGAACCGCGAGTCCGCATCCTGCATTTGCTCATGCAAAACAAGGAGTTGAGCATTTCCGACTTGGAACTTATTTTGGACTTTACGCAAACAAAAACGAGCCGTCACTTGATATACCTAAAGAATGCTGGTCTTCTAGGTAGCCGCAGGACGGATCAGTGGATGTTTTACTACATCTTGGAAGAATACCTTGAAATCTTACAGCAGATATTCAAACTGATTCAAAAAGATGCGAACCTAACCAAGGATCAAGAAACCTACGAAATCCTAAAATCTAACCGAGAACTGGCCGCCAACAAAATTCAAAACAACCAGTACAGACGCTAAGTCAACTTGAAAACCTACCAGCATATTTTCTTCGATCTAGACCATACCCTATGGGATTACGATCGGAATGTACGTGAATCCCTCTCGGAACTCTTTCAAATTTATGCCCTGCAAGACTTGGGCATTCCGAGCTTCGAACAGTTTTTCTCTTCCTTTCATACGGTCAATTACCAATTGTGGGACGACTACAACCTCGGTAAAATTGACAAACAGGGCCTGCGCCGCGAACGCTTCCCTCTGATATTTACCCATGCTGGAGGAAATTCGGCCGCAATCCCCGCCCCCTTTGAAGAAGATTTCATGCACCGAACTTCTTCCAAGCCCCATCTTTTTCCCCACTCCAAAGAAATCTTAGAATACCTCCAAAAGTCTTACCGACTTCACATCATCACCAACGGCTTCAATGAGTCCCAGGCAAAAAAAATGAGATCCTCCGGCATCACCGACTATTTTGAGTTGGTAGTCACCTCAGAGACTACAGGGCATAAAAAACCCGACCCTCGGATATTTTACCATGCCTTGGAGCAGCTCCAAACCGATGCGAGCAGCTGCTTGATGATTGGTGACAACCCCAACTCAGACATTCTTGGGGCACAGCTAGCGGCCATTGACCAAGTGTATTTCAACCCCGAGGGAAAAACCATAGACCTCAAGCCCACTTACGAAATTCGACACCTGCAAGAACTAGAGCTCCTTTTGTGAGGAAAAGCAGTTCCACATTACTAGGGATATCCTATCTTTGTTTCCTTCATTCACACAAACGCAATCACAATGTTAAAGGGATTTTTCAACGTACCTACTCCAGTCAATGAGCCCATTAAGGCCTACGCTCCAGGAAGCCCTGAGCGAAAAGAACTTCAAGCCATGCTGGCCACCCTCCGTTCCCAACAAATCGATATCCCCATGTATATAGGGAGCGAAGAAGTACGAACAGGCAAGACTCGGACGCTTTCTCCTCCACACGATCACCAACATATCTTAGGACAGTTTCACGAAGGGGACCGTTCCCATGTGGAGCAGGCCATCCAAGCAGCATTAGGAGCAAAGGAAGCCTGGGAAAATATGGCCTGGGAACAGCGCGCAGCTATTTTCCTAAAAGCCGCCGACTTACTCGCAGGTCCTTACCGTGCCCGAATCAATGCAGCGACCATGCTCGGCCAGTCAAAAAATGCCTTTCAGGCAGAGATTGATGCCGCCTGTGAATTTATTGACTTTCTCCGCTTCAATGTCAAATACATGTGCGAAATCTACGCCCAGCAGCCTCCCGTTTCTGGAGCTGGTGTGTGGAATAGATTGGAGCAACGACCACTCGAGGGATTCGTGTTTGCCTTGACTCCATTCAACTTTACAGCCATTGCAGGCAACTTGCCTACTTCAGCCGCGCTGATGGGAAATACCATCGTGTGGAAGGTGGCCTACACCCAGATCTATTCCGCCCAAGTACTCATGGAGGTATTCAAAGTGGCTGGGGTGCCGGATGGCGTGATCAACTTGGTATATGTGGACGGACCAACAGCAGGGGACGTGATTTTCAAGCATCCTGATTTTGCTGGCATCCACTTCACCGGATCAACCGGTGTTTTTCAACACATCTGGAAGACGGTGGGTGAAAATATCAGCCGCTACAAATCCTACCCAAGAATCGTAGGAGAAACAGGAGGAAAAGACTTTGTACTAGCGCACAAATCAGCAAATCCCAAGGCAGTAGCTGTCGGACTTGTTCGAGGTGCTTTTGAATACCAAGGCCAAAAATGCTCTGCTGCATCAAGAGCCTACCTTCCTTCCAACCTTTGGGAGGAAATCAAAAAATACATGATCGAAGACCTAGCATCGATGACCATGGGAGGTACTGAAGACTTCAGCAACTTTATCAATGCAGTGATCGATGAAAAATCGTTTGACAAAATCGCGAATTACATTGACCAAGCCAAGGCTGCGCCAGGCGTTGAGATCATCGCTGGCGGAAAGTACGACAAGTCCAAGGGCTACTTCATCGAGCCAACCGTCATCCTAACGCAGGATCCCATGTACAAGACCATGTGTGAGGAGATCTTTGGTCCGGTTTTGACCATCTATGTGTACCATGAAGAGCATTTTGAGACGGTACTAGAGCTAGTAGACCAAACTTCTCCTTATGCGCTTACTGGAGCCATCTTCTCTCAAGATCGCTATGCCATTGAATTGGCCACTCAAAAATTGAAGCATGCAGCGGGCAACTTCTACATCAACGACAAGCCTACAGGCGCGGTGGTTGGACAGCAGCCATTCGGTGGCGCCAGAGCCTCTGGCACGAATGACAAAGCGGGCTCCATGATCAACTTGCTCCGTTGGGTATCTCCACGCACCATCAAAGAAACATTCGTTTCCCCAACAGATTACCGCTATCCGTTCTTGGAAAAAAACCTTTGAGGTTTAGGAACAACCTTTGAGGTTTTCAAAACCTCGAAGGTTTAGGGATAACAACCTTTGAGGTTTACCAAAACCTCGAAGGTTTCTTCAGTACCTTCCTTGAGCAAATCAAATCCTTCGAGGTCTAAAAAAGACCTCAAAGGATAATTGAAAACCTTCGAGGTCTGAAAAAGACCTCAAAGGATCTAACAACCTTTGAGGTTTCCAAAAACCTCGAAGGTTTATAATTACATTTGTTGGTTTCCAAAACCTCGAAGGTTTCTTCAGTACCTTCCTTGAGCAAATCAAATCCTTCGAGGTCTAAAAAAGACCTCAAAGGATAATTGAAAACCTTCGAGGTCTGAAAAAGACCTCAAAGGTTAGGTTTCAACTTTTTAAACTTACTTTTTTATGAATGACCCGTTAATCCCAGGGAAATTTTACCATGTTTATTCGCGAACAGTCGGTGAAGAACTCCTATTCAGAAATGAAAAAAATTACGATTACTTTCTAAGAAGGTACTCTGATTTTTGCTCCAATCATTTTGCCACTTTTTGTTATTGCTTACTCCCTAACCACTTTCATTTTTTAGTTCAAGTAAGGGAGTCAACAAATGAGGCAGCAGCGCTTTCTGCATTTTCTAATTTCTTGAATTCCTATTCAAAGTCATACAATAAGGTCTTTGAGAGACATGGAGGATTATTTCAAAGGAAATTCAAAAGGAAACAAATCTATTCAGACAGCTATTTAACCACGGTCATCAAATACATTCATCGGAATCCACAAAACCATGGACTAATCCAGGATTTTAAAAAATGGAAGTATTCATCCTACGGAACTTTCCTTTCAAAAAGTAAAACGCAACTCGAAACCGACTGGGTATTGGACTGGTTTGGTGGCCTTGAGGAGTTTGAAAAAAATCATCTTTTGGAAGAAGACAATCAAATTGATTTTTGGGAATTCGAGAATTTTTAGAAGTTTGATTTTTGGCTTAAAACCTTCTTTGAGAAAATTAAAACCTTTGAGGTTTCCAAAAACCTCGAAGGTTTAGGGATAATAACCTTTGAGGTTTCTCAAAACCTCGAAGGTTTAAAATCTCATCTTTAGGTTTCCCAAAACCTCGAAGGTTTCAATCTATCTTCTTTGAGAAATGCAAATCCTTCGGAGTACGAAAAGACCTTTTGGAGAAATTCAAATCCTTCGAGGTCCAAAAAAGAGCTTATTGGATAATTAAATCCTTCGAGGTCCAAAAAAGACCTCAAAGGATGAAACAACCTTTGAGGTTTCCAAAAACCTCGAAGGTTTCAATCTATCTTCTTTGAGGAAATCAAATCCTTCGAGGTCCAAAAAAGACCTCAAAGGATAATTCAAAACCTTCGAGGTCTGAAAAAGACCTCAAAGGTTAGGTATACATCGCTCCATTGACATGAAGCACTTGGCCGGAGATGTAGCTGCTCATATCGGAACCGAGAAACACACAGGCATCGGCAATTTCTTGAGGCTGCCCGCCACGCTTCATCGGGATGGCATCTCTCCAGCCCTGCACAGTTTTTTCGTCCAACACCTCAGTCATCTCCGTTTCAATAAATCCTGGCGCCACCGCATTGCAACGGATGTTGCGGGAACCTAATTCCAAAGCCACTGACTTGGTGAAGCCGATGATTCCTGCCTTCGAAGCGGCATAGTTGGCCTGCCCGGCATTTCCCTTCACGCCCACCACGGAAGTCATGTTGATGATCGAGCCAGACTTGGCCTTCATCATCACGCGCGTGGCTGCTTTAACAGTATTGAAACAAGACTTCAAATTGATGTTCATGATCTCGTCCCAAGACTCCTCGGTCATACGCATCAACAAGTTGTCTCGGGTGATTCCCGCATTATTAACTAGGATATCCAAGGTTCCAAAGTCAGCGACCACTGCATTCACCAATTCCTCCGCTGCCTTAAAGTCCGAAGCATCGGAACGGTAGCCTTTGGCGCGAACCCCGTATGCGGCAAGCTCGGCCTCTAGCGCAAGTCCTTTTTCAACACTTGAAAGGTATGTAAAGGCAACCTGTGCCCCCTCCTGTGCAAATTTGGTTGCAATGGCTCTGCCAATTCCCTTGGAAGCCCCAGTCACTAGGGCGATTTTTCCTGTAAGTAATCCCATGAATTCCCTCATTTTTGATTTCGCCAAAAATAGAAATTTCTCTTGGGATTTAGACCTTGGATTTTTTCAGTTCCAAAACAGGAGGCAAAAAACAGCGATTTTGAATCTTATTTTTTCAATTTTCCCTAGAAAAAGGAGTAAAAAAATAGGAACTCAAAATTAATTACCCCCGCACTAAGGCATTCAGCATGAAACTTTTCCCCAGAGCAATCTAGGTCCAAAACAGATTTTTTTCTGAAGGCAAAAGACCTATTTTTGCGAAGTTATTTTGATATCAAATCCATTAAACTATGTCTTCGACAAAATTTGACTTGATTGTGCTGGGTAGCGGACCTGGAGGATACGTGGCGGCCATTCGTGCTTCCCAATTGGGACTGAAAACTGCCATTGTAGAAGCGGAAGAATTGGGTGGCATCTGCCTCAATTGGGGTTGCATTCCCACCAAAGCCTTGTTGAAAAGCGCACAGGTATTTGAGTACATCAGCCATGCAAGTGACTATGGGATCCAGGTAAGCGGTGCAGAAGCAGACTTTACCGGCATGGTTAAGCGCAGCCGAGGCGTAGCAGACGGCATGAGCAAAGGCGTGCAGTTTTTGATGAAGAAAAATAAAATTGAGATCCTTTCTGGCTGGGGAAAAATCCAGCCTGGCAAAAAGGTAGAAGTATCCGATAAAGAAGGCAAAAAGACAGTTTATGCTGCCGACCACATCATCATCGCCACAGGAGCTCGCGCAAGAGAGTTGCCTACCTTGAAGATCGACAACGAGAAAGTGATCGGCTACCGAAAGGCAATGACCCTAGAGAAGCAACCTAAAAGCATGGTGGTCGTAGGTTCAGGTGCAATCGGAGTGGAATTTGCCTATTTCTACAACTCCATCGGCACCAAGGTGACGATCGTGGAATTTATGGACCGAATCGTGCCTGTAGAGGACGAAGAAGTATCCAAAGCACTTGAAAAAATCTATAAAAAATCAGGCATCTCCATCATGACCTCTTCTGAGGTGACGAAGGTAGATACCAAAGGAGCAGGATGTAAAGTAACCGTCAAAACAGCCAAAGGCGAGGAAGTACTTGAGTGTGAAGTAGTGCTCTCTGCAGCAGGTGTCTTATCAAACCTTGAAAACATCGGTTTGGAAGAGGTAGGCATCTTGGTTGACAAGGGCAAAATCCAAGTAAATGATTACTACCAAGCCAACATGCCTGGCTATTATGCCATCGGAGATGTGGTTCCTGGACCGGCACTTGCGCACGTTGCTTCGGCTGAAGGGATCATTTGCGTAGAAAAAATCGTAGGCCATCACCCAGAAGCGCTGGATTATGGCAATATCCCAGGATGTACCTACTGCTCTCCAGAGATTGCATCCGTGGGCATGACCGAAGCCAAGGCAAAAGCCGCTGGCCACGAGGTGCGTATCGGCAAGTTTCCTTTCTCTGCATCGGGCAAAGCCTCCGCAGCAGGTGCAAAGGATGGATTTGTAAAGCTCGTGTTCGATAAAAAATACGGCGAACTCCTTGGCGCTCACCTAATCGGCGCCAATGTGACCGAGATGATTGCTGAGATCGTAGCGATCCGCAAGCTGGAAACTACCGGTCACGAAATCATCAAAACCGTGCATCCACACCCAACCATGTCCGAAGCGATCATGGAAGCTGCCGCTGCAGCCTATGACGAGGTGATCCACTTGTAAGAACCCCTATTTCTTTAGCCCGCTCTAACATCGCCTTAGTTAATTCAAAGGCATTTGGAGCGGGCTTTTTCATTTCTTTTTCTCAACTTACAGGCTAGACCTGCTGCTATTTCGATGGAACTCGAACTCTCCACTCCTGCCCTACTTTTTTCTGCCATCACCTTGTTGATGCTGGCCTATACCAACCGGTTTTTGGCCATCGCCACCTTGATTCGTGGGCTTCACAAAAACTACCGAAAAGCCCCTGATCAGGAAATTATTGTGGAACAGATTCACAACCTCCGACGCAGGCTGACTCTTATCAAAAGCATGCAACTATTTGGAGTGCTTAGCTTTTTGCTCTGCGTAATCTGCATGTTTTTGCTTTTTCAAGGCTTCACCGTCATTGCCAACTGGGTATTTATGGTGAGCATGGGCGCCCTACTGATTTCCTTGGGTATCTCCTTGTATGAAATTCAAATCTCTACCAAAGCCCTCAACCTGGAACTTTCAGACATGGAAGGCCTTTTCCAAAACAGGAAAAGTGGCTTAGACCTATTCTTCAAAAAAGACGATAAAATTAGTGATGTTAACGATTGACCTTAGAAGCGATACGCTGACCCAGCCCACGGCAGGGATGAAAGAAGCCATGTTTGCCGCCCCGCTCGGCGACGATGTATTTGGCGAAGATCCCACAGTCAATGCACTGGAAACAAAAATTGCAGCGCTTTTTGGCATGGAAGCAGGCCTATTTTGCCCCTCGGGCACGATGACCAATCAAATCGCGATTCGCTTGCATACAGGCCCACAAAAAGAGGTGATTTGCCATCAGTATTCTCATATCTACCTCTACGAGGGAGGGGGTATCATGGCCAATTCCATGGCTTCGGTAAAGCTGTTGACAGGTGATTTGGGAAAAATCACCGCTTCGCAGGTGGCCGAATCCATCAACCCAGACGATGTGCATGCACCGGAGTCCTCGCTGGTTTCTATAGAAAATACGATGAACAAGGGCGGTGGAAGCATCTACACCCTCGACGAAATCAAGCCCATTCATGCGCTTTGCAAAGAAAAAGGACTGAAACTCCACCTCGATGGAGCCCGACTGTTCAATGCCTTGGTCGAGACCAGAGAAAGTCCTGCCGATTGGGGAGCTCATTTTGACACCATTTCGATCTGTCTCAGCAAAGGCTTGGGTTGCCCGATTGGATCGGTGCTGCTCGGCACGAAGGCCGATATCAAACGCGCCAAAAAAGTGCGAAAAGTATTTGGCGGAGGCATGCGTCAAGCAGGATTTCTGGCTGCAGCAGGCATCTATGCCCTCGACCACCAGGTGGAGCGTTTGAAAGAAGACCATCGGCGGGCTCGCGTACTTGGGCAATTTTTAATACAAGCTCCCCATGTAGCAGAAGTACTTCCCGTGGCCACCAATATTGTGATTGCGCGCCTGGATGGAATCAGTCCCGAAACTTACCTTCAGGAACTAACCCAAAAAGGAATCAAAGGCGTGAAGTTTGGCAAAGACCTCGTTCGCTTCGTCACCCACCTGGACTTTGGAGACGAACACCTGGAGGAGTTTGGAAAACGGATAGGTAGGGTTTAGATTGAATTCTACTTAAATATCTATTTAAAAATGTACCAAGTACCAGGTACAAAGTACTAAGTAGAAGAAATACGAAGTACCCGCCGCGGCGGGCAGGCGAAATACGGGATCATAGGCAATGTCGAATGCCGAACTCCGATTGAAGAATGAAGAAGGGGAAAAGTATAATGTACCAAGTACGAAGTATGGACTAGAATTCTTTTCCCAGCTTGCTACTTGATACTAACTACTTGCCCGCCGCGGCGGGTAATGTCGAACGCCGATTGGTTTATAATGAAGTAAAGATTCGCATTAGAAACTGAATGCTGCTCCGAATGCGTCTTGATACTATTTACTTGCTACTTGATACTAACAAATCTCGCTTCTAACTAAATGAACCCCACCCCCCTAGCCGAACGCATGCGCCCAAGCCGATTGGAGGAACTGATTGGCCAGGAGCACCTTTCGTCCCCCTCCTCGTTTCTGCACAAAGCGATCAAATCGGGAAATGTGCCCTCCCTAATCCTTTGGGGCCCTCCAGGGGTAGGCAAGACGACCATTGCAAATATCATTGCCAACGAGATCAAGGCCCCCTTCTATCCCTTGTCTGCCATCAACTCTGGAGTAAAAGACATCCGAGAGATCATCGACAAGGCCAAGTTTCAGACAGGTGTAGTCCTTTTTATTGACGAGATCCACCGCTTCAACAAATCACAGCAGGATGCGCTTTTGGGAGCTGTGGAAAAGGGCGTCATCCGACTCATCGGCGCCACCACCGAAAATCCCTCCTTTGAAGTCAATTCAGCACTCCTTTCCCGCTGCCAGGTATTCACCTTAAATCCCCTAGGCAAAGCCGAGATGCTTCAAATGATACAGCAGGCCTTGGAAAAAGATACGGACCTTCGTAAAATCCAAGTGGAGCTACGAGAAACCGATGCCCTGCTGCGGATTTCTGGAGGAGATGGACGAAAGCTGCTCAACCTCCTCGAAATCGTCATCGATGGAATCCAGGAAAACCCCTGTGTACTTACCGACGAAAAGGTCATGCAGATCGCCCAACAGAAGGTGGCCCTTTATGACAAATCTGGAGAGCAGCACTACGACATCATTTCGGCTTTTATCAAATCCATCCGGGGATCTGACCCCAACGCTGCTGTGTATTGGTTGGCACGAATGATTGAGGGAGGAGAAGATGTCAAATTCATTGCCCGCAGGCTCGTGATATTGGCTTCGGAAGACATCGGAAACGCCAACCCAAATGCCTTGCTTTTAGCCACCAGCTCTTTTGAAGCAGTGAATATCATTGGCTACCCCGAAGCCCGGATTATCCTATCTCAGTGCGTGACTTACTTGGCTAGTTCCCCCAAAAGCAATGCCGCCTACTTAGCCATCAACCAGGCCCAGGCCTTGGTGAAGGAGACGGGCAACCTGTCCGTCCCCATCCCCTTGCGCAATGCGCCTACCAAGCTGATGAAGGACCTCGACTATGGAAAAGGCTATCAGTATTCTCATGATTTTCCAGGAAATTTTGTATCCCAAGAATTTCTCCCAGAGGAGATCAAAGGTAGGCTCCTCTATGATCCTGGAGACAACGCTCGCGAACAAGAAATCCGCAGCTTCCTCTCGAAAAGGTGGAACGGGAAGTATGGGTATTAACAGTAATTTAGTAGATTGAATTTATGTTAGTCTCTAATTAAAGCATGCTATTAAGCACTTCTTTTTACTTATTATTTTTTTTGATTAGCTGCTTTTTTACCACTAATCAAAGAAAATAAGGTTAGAAGTACACTAAAACGAGCCACGGACTGTAGTGAATCATCTTTAATCGATTATCCGCAGTAGTTAACACTCCTACAAATTCACTGGTAGGATTTTAGACAATCAAATTATTAAATTTATCAAAAAGTAGAAACGAAATTTTTTTATTCAAAATATCAAAAGTATATTTAAAAACTATACTGTAAACTAAATAAGTAGGATCATGGGTGAATTTAAGGCTCCATCAGAAAAACAAAGTGCAAAAGCCACTCCAGCTAAAAAATCGCAAGAAAGTAGCAGTGCAGGCGAAGCGGATTTCTTAGATTCCAGATCCAGTACTTTTCAACTTAAAAAATTCCAAGAGGCTGCACAAGATAGTGGCAGAGGAAGTGGCATAAGCAATCTTCAAACTAAATCCTCTAATCATACCGGTACTTCCCGTATAGCTCAACTTCAAGGGTTGAGTGATACTCGATCTACTTCCTCGCAACCCGGATTAATTCAAAAAAAGGAGAATAAAACAGGAATTCCAGACGGATTGAAGGCCGGTATGGAATCTGTCTCTGGGATGTCGCTGAATGATGTATCCGTACATCGCAACTCAGATAAGCCAGCCCAACTTCAGGCACACGCCTATGCTCAAGGAACAGATGTGCATTTGGCTCCTGGTCAAGAAAAACACCTGCCTCATGAATTAGGGCATGTGGTCCAACAAAAGCAAGGTAGAGTAGCGCCAACTGTTCAGCTGAAAGGACAGGTACCTGTCAATGACAGCCCTTCTCTGGAAAAAGAAGCAGATACGCTTGGTGCCAAGGCTGAGAGCCTAGAAGCGAGTGCAGAAGCAGGTGTAGCCCAGCTAAAAGGAATGGAGGAGGAAGAGCTAGTGCAAGGCAAATTTGTAGGACCTGCGCAGCGAAAAGCAGTGGAAGAAGAAGAACCAGTGCAGGGTAAATTTGAAGGAACTGCACAGCGAAAGGCAGCAGAAGAGGAGGAAGTCTTGCAGGGTAAGTTTGACGGAACCGTACAGCGAAATGCAGTGGAGGGAGAAGCAGCACCAGTGGCCGCGGCACCAGAGGTAGCGGAACCAGAAGTCGCGGCACCAGAGGTAGCGGCACCAGAGGCTGAAGCACAAGCTGTTACCACAGATACAGTTTCAATCGGAGGATTTACGATAACGTATACAAATGATCCAAACGAGAAAAAACAATCCATTTCGGGTGAGTATGAAGATTCTGATTGGTCAATATCAGGACAAAGGGAACTGAAGGATGAGGCGAAAAATATATGGGAATACACCATAACTGGTGGCACTCCTGCAAGTATATCAACTGATCCTTTGGGATTTGACATCACTTTAGGTGTAATTCCGCTAGGTGTACCAGGGCTTTCAGCGACGATTGCTTTAGCTGGTTCTTTAGAAGCAAGTGCATCTGGCTCAGGTTCCATCAAATTCCTGTCTGATGGCAATACAATTACAAACCCTTCTGCCGAAGGTAATTTAACAGCAGGAGTAGAAGCAAGTGTAACTCTTAGTGGAGGGGTTACCGCAGGTATTCCTGGTATTATTGGAGTAACAGGCGGAGCCTATGGCAAATTGTCCGGCGAAATAACGGGTGATTTAACCCTTAAGCCTACAGCGTCCGGAATTAAGATGGATAGTAAATTGGCTGGTGAAGTTGCAGGAGAAGCAGGCGTCTTTGCGGAAGCCAATGCCCTCTGGTATACAAAGAGAACAGAACTACCGCTTGCTGAAGGGAAATTTGGAGAGTTTGAAGGAACCAAAACAGATCTTCCATTTAGCGCAGCAGGATTCAAAGAATTGGCAAGTATAAGCACTTACAACTTTAAGAGAGACGGTGGCGATGATGCAAAAGCTGCAAAAGAACGTGAAAAAGCAGCCGGTGATGTTAAAGAAGAAGCAGTAGAAGCGCAAAAAGCTGAAGTAGCAAAAGGAAAAGAGAAAAAACCTTGGTACCGTTGGTAGTAACTCCAAAGTCAAAATAGCTTAAATAGAATTAATTTAATAAAGTCCACATGCTTCGGTTTTCCAATGGGTTATTAATGAATGGGGGGGTTGGTATTGACGGAAAAGGTTTCTTTCAATTCCAAGGAGACAACTTATCTTTAGTAACCAACACGGGGGATTGGCATTTAGATGAGACCATCGTTTCATCTAGAATGTGGTGGCAAAATTTTCCTGCGACGTTTAACACGTTTAAGAAGCCCGTCTCTGATGCAATTTATTTTAAGCTTATCGCTCAGCTGAATGGGATTTTTCCTGCATTATCACCTCATCCGATATTAGTTCATGGAGCTTTGGATGAAGCTAAAAGAATCTTTCCTGGAATAAGTGAAGAATCGAATGCGCTCTTCAAGGACTTTATGCATTTTCTGAATTACGAGTTCAACCTTTTTGATACGCTTAATGAATCTGCAGTAATGGGGGCTTTTTCAGACGATTTAGGTCCTTTTATGATAGGCGTATCTGGAAATGATTTTGTACTACCTCCCGAGATTCCTACGCTGCACAGCGCTCCGGAGATCTGGGGTTACCTGACCTGGATAATTAACAATTATTTTGCTGGCCCCTATCCAAATATCCCAGAATTTGATAGGCTAAACGGAAAACGTTTTGAATGGGGAAATTTAGAACTCTCTGATAGTCTGAAAAATGAAAAAATTGAGGGATTGGTTTATTTTTTTATCGCCAAGTACATCCTTATTTACGAGGCTTGGGCGAATAAATCAGATAGTCCATTATCCTTTGCCATTGCGGTGAATTTGATCCAAAAAAATGAAGAGCGTCCTTGGCGGTACTTATATTGATTTTTTTGATGATCGAAAATTCTCATTAAACTCAATTTCTTCAGATTTCAAAATTACAAATACTCCTTTCTGAGGATTTCGTTTTTCATCAAGTCTACATTTCATTTAGAAAGTAAAAAGCCCCGAAAAATTTCGGGGCTTTTTATTGAAAGGGAATCAATGAATCTTTTACACCCAAGTAGCTAATTTACTCGTTTTGCAATCTATTGTATTTTTTGAGTATCGCTAAAACTTTATCTAGAGGCAGGGCGTCAATCTTGCGCCCACTGTATCCAGTGGTGGTTTTGGCAGCAAACAGGGAATTAATAATAGCTTCTTCTGTAGCTTCTATGGCCGACATGAATACTTGTGAAGTGAAATCATTGTGCAGATATCCTGATTGAATTACCTGCTGCGTGGGCTGATGCGGAACACGCAAGCTCTCGGCAGTAGAAAAGGCGATTACATAATCCCCACTTCCGTTAGATGCAATCCCGCCCGTCTTAGCCATACCCATAAAAGCACGCTTTGCTAAACGTTCCAGATTTCTTGAATCTAGGGGTGCATCAGTGGCTACGATGATCATGCAAGACCCATCTACATTGGTTAACAATTTATCACTGAATGAAAACTTTCCCAATTCCTCACCCACAGGCACCCCATCTATTTGTAAAACTCCACCAAAATTTGTCTGAACAAGCACCCCTACCGTATATCCACCAAGACTCTTGGGCAACTTTCTTGAGGATGTCCCGATTCCACCTTTAAATCCGAAGCAAACCGTGCCAGTTCCTGCACCGACATTTCCTTCGGCAACAGGTCCTTCAACTGCAGCTTGAATAGCATGAAGAACATCTTCTTTTTTGACATGCCTACTGCGTATATCATTTAAATAACCATCGTTGGTTTCACCAACAACCGCATTTACTGATTGTATCGTTTCATTGCCTTTCTGAGCTAGTGTATGTTCAATCACCCCCTGAATCCCTTCAGCTACATTTAGGGTATTGGTCAAGATAATCGGACTTTCCAAGGTTCCGAGTTCATCTATTTGGGTAGTCCCAGCCAATTTCCCAAATCCATTTCCTACAAATACAGCAGCAGGAACTTTAGATTGAAACAAATTGCTGGCATGGGGGAGTATGGCCGTTACTCCGGTACGAACTGCTGATCCGTCAAAAAGAGTTTTATGTCCTACTTTAACCCCAGGAACATCCGTAATCGCATTTAATGCTCCCACCGGCAATACTCCAATCTTTATACCCATATCTCTTGGCCGTGCGGAATTCTGAGCCATTAAAAGCATCGGGAAAATGGTAAATAGCACAATAGGAATGAGTTTTTGCATAGACACAATAGTAAACATTAATCTTAAATAAAAAGGGATGAAGCGACCAATTAGCTTTATGAAAAAATCAAAGCTTGTGTTTTAATTTCCTTCTTTATAATTAATACTCTCCATTTTAAGTTGGCCAAGTAGAAAGTTACGTTGTAAAGAAAATACAAAAGCAGTTATATTAAAAGTATTTTCTGATTATCCGCTTTTTCACCACTAACCAGAGAAAAAAAAGGTTTGAGGTTCAACTAGGTGAGCTGTGGACCGTTGACTGTCGCCTGTCAACGATTATCCGCAGTTTTAAATAGGTGAGCTGAGCCACTGGCATGATTGTGGATAATCATAAAAAATAAAATTAGCTGCTTTTTTTAACTAGTTTATCTATCTTTTTTTGAGTAAAAAAACCTCCTTTTTTTATGTATTCTATCGGTGTTGATGCCATAGAATTACTTGAAAATCCTAGCCTCTCCTGAACTTCTTTTCTCCTATCCTTTTTGTTTTACCTCCATCGAGTGAATAGAAACAAAAAAAGCCAAAAATACTCCTTGCGCTTAATTTGAACTTCAAGTTTGGGAATGCTAAAACCTTCAATTTCAAGATTATGGTTAGTGTAGGCTTACCTGAAATCAAAAAATACCCGCACTAAAAATCAAATTTTGGAAATCTAAAATTTTTAGAAATATATCTTTTCCTGGTTAATTTAATTCTCTTTTACTTCTTGAAATATTATCTCTAAAATAAGGTGAATCAAGTAAAAAAGAGAATAATGTTTTGAAAAGAGTCAATAAAAAAAAGTAAAAAAATTTTAAATAAAAAATTTAATAACTAACTTTCTTTGATGAGTGAAGTAAAAAATAAATCTGAACATCAAAATAATTCAGCCACACCGGTTCAAGCACCTAAGGAAGCAAGTAGCCTTGGGGAAACGGAGTATGTAGATGCCAGAGCTAGTACTTTTCAAT